>NZ_WJIE01000004.1:0-600000 GCF_009649845.1 Polyangium spumosum | reverse complement strand
AGAGGCCGGGCGCCTCGGCGGGCACGCCCATGTCGATTTGCGGGCCGGCAGGGAAATCGGCGAACGGTCCGTCCGGATTGGGGCCGCTGCCGATGAACGTCCCCCCTTCCCCGCCCGCGCCGGCCGAGCCACCCGAGCCGCTCGCAGCGCCGGCGCCGCCCGTCCCCTGCGACGAGCCGCCCCCGCTGCCACTGCCGCCACCGGAACAAGAGACCCCCGCCGCGCCGAGCACAGCGGCCGAGGCCAGGGTCAACAAGAGTACGATATCACGTCGAAGCGCAGAATTCATGGACCGATGATCAATGGCTACCAGCCGGCGTCAAGCGGCTCGTGCCGGGCGGTCGACGACGAGCCCGCCCGATTGCGACACGATTCCCTCACGTTGACACGCGAGCGCTTGGCGCCACGGGACCCGCATGGCGGCGAGCGGGACTCAAAGGACGGTCATCGCCCTCTCGGGCGGCGTGATCGCGGGCATTTTCGGCGGCATCGTGCTGACCCTCTACGGCCTGCTCGCGATGGTCGCGCGCGGAGGCGACCCGTGGCTGACGTTCAAGGCCCCCGCGGCCCCGTTTTTCCCCGAGCTCGCCTTCGCGCCCGGCTTCGACGCTGCCGTGGTGGCCCTCGGAATCATCATCCATTTCGCCATCTCCATCGGCTGGGGCGCGCTCTTCGGCCTCTTCGCCTTCGGCGCGAACCCGCTGCGCACGGTCCTGTTCGGCGCGGCGTACGGCGCATTCGTCTGGCTCGTGATGTACCGCCTCGTCTTGCCCCTCGTGGGCCTCGGCGACCTCGCCGCGAGCGCCCCCGTCGGCCCGGCGATCCTGGAGCACGTCATCTTCGGCCTCGCGCTCGCGGTCGGGTTTCTCCCGTTCCAGCGTCGCATCCCCATGGTTTGACCGAGGGATCCCCCACGGCGACGCGCTCTTCCGCACCCGACGGCGTCTCGACTAGGATGTGGGCCATGCCCCTCTCGGTCACGTCGCAGGCGGCGACGCACGTCGGTCGCAAGCGAAAGCGCAACGAGGACAGCCACCTCGTGGATCCCGACCTCGGCCTGTACGTCGTGGCCGACGGCATGGGCGGACAGGCGGCCGGAGACGTCGCGTCGCGCCGCGCCGTCGACGTGGCCCGGGCCTACGTGGCCGACCGGGTCGAGGTGCTGATCCGCTTCGCCGAGAGCCCCACCCAGGAGAACCGCATCGCCGCGCAAGAGCTCGTCGCGTCCGCCATCCAGGCGGCCTGCGCGGACCTCTGGGCCATGGCCGAGAACGACCCCAAGCTCCGCGGCATGGGCACGACGATGGTGTGCTTCGCCGTCGCAGGTGATCGCGCCGTGGTCGGGCACGTGGGCGACAGCCGCGCCTACCTCGTGCGAGACGGCATCGCGAACCGGCTGACCGAGGACCACACGATCGTCGCGGCCTCGATCAAGAACGGCACGATGACGAAGGAGCAGGCCAAGGTGAGCGCGCTCCGCAGCGTGCTGACGCGGGCCGTGGGGACGCAGGAGTCGGTGCAGGTCGACACGCTGCTCGTGGAGATCATGACGGGCGACGTCTTCCTGATCTGCAGCGACGGCTTCTACGGCTACGTCGAGGACGAGGAGGTCCCGACGCTCTGCGAAGGCGCGCCGGAAGGCCTGGCCGAGAGGCTCATCGACGTCGCGAACGAGCGCGGCGGGAGGGACAACATCACAGCCATCGTGCTCTCGTTCAGCGGCGCGACGGCAGAGGAGCCCGAGGCGCTCACGAAGCACGAAGCGCTACGCGGCATCCCGCTCTTCATGCACCTCACCTACCGCGAGCAGGCCGAGATCCTGGCCATCTCCGAGGTGAAGGGTTACCCCGCAGGCGCAGCCATCGTGACCGAAGGCGAGCCTGGCGAGGACCTGTACGTGATCCTGCGAGGGCGCGTCGCCGTCGAGAAGGACAACGTCGCGATCACCTCGATCCTGACGGGCGGTTATTTCGGCGAGATGGGCCTGGTCGACGACTCGAAGCGCTCGGCGACGGTGCGCGCGCTCGAGCCCACGCGCACGATGGTCATCACGCGTGCGGACATGATGAACGTCATGCGACGCGAGCCAGTGCTCGCCGTGAAGCTACTCTGGAGCTTCGTGCAGGGCCTCTCGCAGCGCCTGCGCACCGTGAACACCGAGCTCTCCGAGGCCCGCGCCGAGCTTTTCGAAGCGCAAGGCGTCAGGCCGTATACGAGCTGAGGCGCCGCGCTGGGGCGTCGCCCCAGGCCCCGTCGGTTTACGATGGGGCTACGCTCGGCAAGCCGAGCTACGCCCCAAACCCCGGGGCTGTCCGCCCCTGGATCCGGACCAGGCACGGCCTGGACCGAAGGTGGAAGAACTGCGCGATGCGCAGCTCTTCCAGCGGGCCGAGGGAGGGTCAGGCCTGGCGTCTCACGTACTCGAAGTCGATCGGTCGGCCTTTGATGCCGTGTTTCGGCGGCGCGATCCAGTTGGCCATCTGCTTCGGATCGAAGATGGGCTGCGTCATCAGGCTCTTCACGTACGCCTCGTCCGCCTCGGTCGGCAGCCACTCGTCGCGACGGCGCTCCCACTCTTCCTTCGTGAGGACGTTGCCATGCACGTCGAAGTAGAGCCCGCCGTAGATGCCCGTGCGGCGGTGGAAGCGGCGGCTCGGCAGCGTGAGCTTGTACGAGATCCCCGCCTCCGCGAGCGCGCGGTTCCACTTGTCGACGCCGCGCTGCGCGTCCTCGATGTACTCGTCGCGGAGCACCTCGTTCATCGCGTTGCGCAGCGGCACCTCCTCACGACGGAACCCCGAAATCACGCCCGGTCCTGCCGTGATCGGCACGTCCATCGCATAGGCGCCGTCGACCGCGCGGTGATCCTCGTAGCTCTCCTCCTTCGCGCGCCCCTTCAGGCTCGACGCGAAGAAGTTCGCCGCGTTCGACGAGATCTCGCCGCCGAACAGGTCGAGCGACACCGAGTACCAGAAGTTCAGATACTTCTGCATCGTGGGCAGATCGATGCCGCCCTCGGCGCGCGCGTCCTCGTTCTTGTTTTTCTTCATCAGCTCCGCGGTGCGCTGGACGACGCGCAGGATGCCCGTCTCGCCGACGAACATGTGATGCGCCTCCTCGGTCAGCATGAACCGCGTCGTACGCGCGAGCGGGTCGAAGCCGCTCTCGGCGAGCGCGAGGAGCTGGTACTTCCCGTCGCGGTCGGTGAAGTACGTGAACATGAAGAACGAGAGCCAGTTCTGGCAGGGCTCGTTGAACGCGCCGAGGATGCGCGGTTTGTCGGGGTTGCCGCTCCGGCGCTCGAGCAGCGCTTCAGCCTCCTCGCGGCCGTCGCGGCCGAAGTAGCTGTGGAGCAGGTACACCATCGCCCAGAGGTGCCGGCCCTCCTCCACGTTCACCTGGAAGAGGTTGCGCAGATCGTAGAGGCTCGGGCACGACTGGCCGAGCAGCCGTTGCTGCTCGACGCTCGCGGGCTCGGTGTCTCCTTGCGTCACGACGAGCCGGCGAAGCACGTTGCGGAACTCGCCGGGCACGCTCTGCCAGACGGGCTCGCCCATGTGATCGCCGAAGCCGATCTTCCGATCGGCCACGGGGTCCGTGAGGAAGATGCCCCAGCGGTAGTCGGGCATCTTCACGTAGTCGAAATGGGCCCAGCCCTCGTGATCGACGCTCACGGCGGTGCGGAGATAGATCTGGTCCTCCTGGAAGCCCTCGGGACCCATCTCCTTCCACCAATCGATGAACCTGGGTTGCCAGGCCTCGAGCGCCCGCTGCAGCTTCTTGTCGGACGCGAGATCGACGTTGTTCGGGATACGCTCGGAATTGACGACAGAGCTCACGTTCGCCTCCAGTCGAATTCGGGTCGCTCGGGCCGGCCGTACATGGTGAGCGCGCCCCGCTCGCCGACCGCATTCGGGCGCTGGAAGATCCAGTTTTGCCAGGCCGACAGACGCCCGAAGATCTTCGTCTCCAGCGTCTCGGGCCCCGCGAATCGAAGAGACGCCTCCATGCCCGTCAGCGCGTCGGGCGAGAGGCTCGCGCGCTCCTCGACCGCGATCCGCACCTCGTCGTCCCAGTCCATCTCGTCAGGCGTGAACGTCACGAGCCCGAGCTTCCTGGCGCCGTCGGCGTCGACGAGCTCGGTTTGTCCTTCCAGACGCTTCACGGCGGAAGGATCGTGCAGGAACCGCGTCTCGAGGCGCGTGAGGCCGTTCGGCATGGGGAACGGGCCGAAGTTCAGCGGCGAGAGCCCGATCACGGGCGGATCGTCGCCGCCGTCGAGCATGTAGGTCCGGTCGCCCGCGAGGGCGAGCTCGAAGAGAGAGCCCGCGAAACACGAGCCGGGCTCGACGAGCGAGAACACGCTGCGCGCCGTGAGATCCAGCCGCTTCAAGGTGCGACGCATCTTGAGCAGGATCTCGCGGGCGAACCAGTCGTCACGGAGCGCGTGGAGCGCCCGATCCGCGGCACGCACGGCCTCGGGATCCCCCTTCGTCCGCAGGAGCACGAGGCCCGCCTCCGGGTGGTTGAAGCGCAGATCGAGCAGCGCGTCGTCGATCTCGCGGAAGGCGCGCAGCGCCCACACGTCCGAGCCGCTCTTGTGCAGCGCCTCGACCGTCGTCTCGGGCGCGCCCGCGGGAGCCCGCACCTCGAGCTCGGCGACACGCGTCTGCCTGTCGACGACGAGCGTGACGTACTTGTACTCGGCCCTGTACTTGCTGCCGTCCTCCGAGCGCTTCACCTCGAGCGGGGCGAGCGTGACGCCCGGGCCCTGCTTGTCCGACGCGCTCGTGGCGATCGCGTTCGCCTCCTCGATCACCACCTGATCGAAGCGGCTCTTGGGGATCGAACGATCGACGAGGCGCCACTCCTCGGCGCGCTTGCCGCGCACACCCTCGGCGAGCGTGCTGAACACGTCCGCGAGATCGCGCCGAACCTTGCGTTTGTCCACGAGCCGCGTGAGCCCGCCCGTGCCAGGCAACACGGCGAGCAGCGGCGTCTCCGGGAACGAGACCGCGCTCGATCCATCGTCGCAGAGCAGGATCTTCTCGCACGCGAGCGCGAGCTCGTAGCCGCCGCCCGAGGCCACACCGTTCAGCGCGGCCACGTAGTGCTGGCCGCTCTCGCTGCACGCCTCTTCGAGCGAGAGGCGCGTCTCGTTCGTGTACTTGCAGAAGTTGACCTTGAAGGCGTGCGTCGACGAGCCGAGCATGTAGATGTTCGCGCCGGCGCAGAAGATACGCGGCTGCCCGCTCGTGACGATCACGACCTTCACCTCGGGGTGCTCGAAGCGCAGCCGCTCCACCGCGTCCGCGAGCTCGATGTCCACGCCGAGGTCGTAGCTGTTCAGCTTGAGCGTGTAGCCGGGGCGCATCGGCGCCTCCTCGACCACATCCATCACGAGCCGCGCGATCGCTCCCTCGAACGAGAGCTTCCAGTGCTTGTAGCGGCTCGGATGTGTCTCGAAACGGATGGCGGGCGCCTTGGCCCCGCTGCTTTCACTCTCGATGCCCATCGCCGGAAACTCCATCACCCGGACGGAAGGGTGTCAAGCAATATACTGCTTGATGCTCCTTCTTTCATGAAATATAGTTCATGACGTGGCGGCCCGAAAGAAGCCCGAGACGCGCGAGGAGGGCGCCGAAAAAGGCGAAGGCTCGCCCCTCCTCCAGGCGCTCGGCGAGCGGGTGCGGGAGCGGCGGCGCGCGGCGGGTTTGACGCTCCGGGACCTCGGGATCACGTCGGGCGTGAGCGAGCGGTTCCTGGTGCTCGTCGAGGGCGGCAAGGCGAACGTGTCCGTGGTTCGCCTCGACGCGATCGCGCGCGCGCTCGGCACGTCGGCCTCGGCGTTGCTCGCGGACGCGCCCTCCGAGCCGACGACGACGCGCTCGGCGAAGGGCCCGCTCGTGGCGCTGCTCGGCCTGCGCGGGGCGGGAAAAACCACGCTGGGCAGCCGCGCGGCCGTCCGCCTCGGTTTGCCCTTCGTGGAGCTCGACAGCCTCGTCGTGGCGCGCGCCGGCATGAGCCTGACCGAGATCTTCGAGATGCACGGCACCGCGTATTTCCGCAGGCTCGAGCGCGAGGAGCTCGAGCGGCTCGTGGCGCGGGGCGATCGCGGGATCGTCGCGACGAGCGGCAGCCTCGTGACCGCTCACGAGACGTTCGAGCTGCTCTGCCGCGAGGCCGTGACCGTGTGGCTGCGCGCGCGACCGGAGGACCACTTTCAGCGCGTGATCGACCAGGGCGACGCGCGGCCCATGGCGAGCCGGCCAGCGGCGATGGAGGAGCTGCGCGCGATCCTACGCGCTCGTAGGGCCCTCTACGAGCGCGCGGCCCACGTCATCGACACCTCGGCGCTTGGCCTCGAACGCTCGACCGACCGGCTCGTGAAGATCGTCAACGCGGCGAGCCGTGGTAGGCTCCCGTAACCGTCCGTCAGTTACCTGCATGCCTCGCCTCCGCATCCTCAACGTCGTCTCCGAGTGTGTCCCTTTTGCAAAGACAGGAGGCCTGGCGGACGTGGCCGGCGCGCTCCCCATCGCGCTCGCCGCGCGGGGCCACGACGTACGCACGGTGATGCCGCGTTACCGCGTAGCCAAGAAACACCCGGCCAAACGCCTGCCGATCTCGCTCGGCGTGCCCGTCGGACACGGCGAGGCGTGGGGCGCGGTGTGGGAGTCGCGGCTCGGCGAGAGCGCGGCGCGTGTCTACCTGCTCGAGCACGACGAGCTCTTCGATCGCGCCGGGATCTACAACGATTCGAACGGGGATTATCGCGACAACCTCGCGCGCTTCACGTTCCTCTCGCGCGGCGCGCTCCGGCTCGCGAGCGCGCTCGGGTTCGTCCCCGACGTCGTGCACGTGCACGACTGGCCGACGTGCCTCGTCCCCATTTATTTGAAGACGCTCGACGCTCGTTCGCCCCTCGGCGGGGCCGCGTCGGTCCTGACGATCCACAACATGGGTTACCAGGGCTGGTTCGACAAAAACGAGCTCTTCCAGACCGGCCTCGGCTGGGACGTCTTCCACCACCGCGCGCTCGAGTCCTACGACAAACTGAACCTCCTGAAGGGCGGCATCAACTTCTCGACGATGCTCTCGACCGTCTCGCCGAAATACGCGCAGGAGATCCAGACGAAAGAGGGCGGGCACGGGCTCGAAGGCGCTTTGCGCGAGCGGGGCAGCGACGTGATCGGCATCCTGAACGGGATCGACGACGAGATCTGGAACCCCGCGACCGATCGTCACCTCGCCGCGCATTTCGACGCCGACGACCTGCAAGGCAAGGCCTTCTGCAAGGCGGAGCTGCAGCGCGAGATGGGGCTGCCGGTTCGCCCGGACGTGCCGCTCATCGGCCTGATCAGCCGGCTCGTGAACCAGAAGGGCATCGACGTCTTCGCGGGCGCGCTCGGCGCGCTGCTCCAGCACGACGTGCAGGTCGTGGTGCTCGGATCGGGCGAGAGCTGGGCGGAGGATCTCTTCACGCGGCTCGGCCACTCGACGGATCGATTCCGCGCGCACATCGGCATGAACGACGCGCTCGCGCACCGCATCGAGGCGGGCGCGGACCTCTTCGTGATGCCCTCGCGGTACGAGCCGTGCGGGCTGAACCAGCTCTACAGCCAGCGATACGGCACGTTGCCCGTCGTGCGCGCGGTGGGCGGGCTCGACGACACGGTCGAGCACATGGCGACGGGCTTCAAGTTCCTCGACCTCTCGCCGCACGTGCTCGCGGACGCGGTGCTCGAAGCGGCGTGGATCTACCGCGCGCACCCGGCGCATTTCCGCTCGATGCAGCGGCGCGCGATGAAAAAGCCGTTTGGCTGGGATTACGCGAGCCGCCAGTACGAGGCGCTCTATCGGCTCGCGATTTCACGGCATCGCGGCGGCTGAACCTCAGCTCCCCTCTCCACGACGTTTCACGACGTGGAGAGGGGTTGAGGGTGAGGCTCAGTGTTTGTGGCCTGCGTGCTCGTCCGGGCGCTCGATGTGCTGCCGCGGATGCACGTTCGGGCGCGCCGCCGGGCCGCTCCTCGGCTCGACGACCTGGCCCTTCGCGGTGAGCGAGCGAGAGAGGGCGCGGTGCTTCGCCTCGACGAGCGAGGTGAAGGTGTTGACCATCGCGAGGAACGCCGCGGGCTCCATCCCCTTGTCGCTGATCTTCGCCTGGGCCTCGTCCGCCGCCTTGTGGAAGGTGGTGAAGGGCGGAGCGGTGATCTTCGCCCAGGGGTCGTTCGTGTTGTTCGTTCCGAACGCCTTGATGGCCTCGATGTCCTTCGCGAGCGCCGCGACGCCCTCCTTGAAGGCGCCCACGTCGATCTTCTTCGCGATCATGCCGAGGACGAGCCCACGCGCCCGGTCGTACGCCGTGAACACGAGCCGCTCGCCCTCGTCGAGCTTCGCCGTGTCGACGGGGTGATCCTTGCGCCACGCGGCGAGCGCGCCGCCGAGCTTCTCCGAGTTCTCGTCGAGCTTGGCGAAGTCGGCGACGAGCTTCTTGTGCAGCTCCTTGCCGCGCTCGAGCTTGTCCTTCGTGTACTCCTCGCGCTGGTAGTAGACGCTGGCCGCGGCGATGTTGCGGCTGAGCTCGAGCGAGAACGGGGCGAACGCGCCGAGGGCCGCGTCGACGTCGGGCATCGCGGGATCCTTGAGGCCGGCGGCGACGGTGCAGGCCCGCGCGTTGCGCTCGTGCGGGGCGCGCATGCCCATGTCGGCCACCCTGCGGGGCACGGGGATCGCGGGGGCCGCGGAGGCGCCGGCCGCAGGCGCCCCGGACGCGCCGGGCTTGGCCACGGGCGCGATCGTGGGCGGCGCGTGCGGCGGGGCGTGCGGCAAGGAGCCGCCGCTGACGCCGAAGTTCGGGATCTTCTTCTCGCTCGGCTCGTCCTTGCCGAGGCTCGCGAAGTACGCGTCGCGCGCCTGACGCAGCGTCAGGGTGCCGAAGTAACAGACCTCGAGGCGGTAGTCCTTCATCGCCTGCGGATCGAACTTCGGGACGGCCGCGATCGGGCTGCGCAGCGGCAACCTGCCCTTTCCGCTCGGCAACACCGCCGTCGACGGCTTCGCCTCCGGCGCAGGCGCAGGCGGTTCGTCCTTCTTGCAGCCCAGGGCCAGGGGAGCGAGCGCGAGCACGAACGGAAGAAAAGACCGCAGCCGGATCATGAAGACAGCCTCCTCGAAGACGCGCCGACGCCTCGCGAAGCGCGGGCGACGACAGGACCGGCATCATGCCCGACAGCCACGGACTTTCAAGCGCCGCTGCACCTCGGCCCCTTGCAGCCTCGTGCAGCGGAATCATGTTGGACGTCGTGAAAAAGACCACCGACGCGCGTCCGCTGAACCTCGATGGAAAGAAGGTCTCTGGCAAGGCGCGCGGGCTCGCGCTCGTGCCGCTCCTGCGCGACGCGCCCGCGGCGTGGCGGCTCCTCCGCGACAAGGAGGCCGCGCTCTGGGCCAAGGCGCTCGTCGTCCTCTCGGTCGCCTATTGCATCTGGCCGCTCGACCTCGTGCCCGACGCCGTGCCTTTCATCACCTGGATCGACGACGCGGGCGTGGTCCTCGTCTTCCGTCTGCTCCTGCACCGGCAGCTCGGCCGGTACCACGAGCCGAAGCCGGAAATCGTGGTCGACGTAGGAGGGCCTCGATCCGGGGCCGATGTCCGCGTAGCTTGAACATCGGTTCCCGTGCGACTCCAACGTCTGACGCTCGACCATCTCCGCATCGAGGACGAGCGGTCGTATCGCCACATCGGGCTCTACGCCGAGCTCAAGCGCGCGCTCGTGCGTGATCACGTCACCTTCCTCGTCCCGAAGCCCGGGACGCCGGAAGCGCGGTGGGATCGAGCGCTCTTCCTGAACCTCACGTTCTGGTCGGCCGACCAGCCGAGCGACGTCCTCGACGGCGACGCCATCCCCGCGGACGTGCTGATGCACGCGGGCTGGCATCACGTCACGCGCCGCGCCCTCGAGGCCCTCGGGACGGCGTCGAGCCAGAGCCCCGAGGCGCTCTTCCTCGGCGAGTCGATCGCGAGCGCGTTCGACCTCTACCTCGTCGGCCGCCTGCTCGGCCACGCGCCGGACGCGTCCTTCCTCGAGACGCAGGTGCCCGCGATGGCCGAGGTCGCGCAGCAAGCGGGCATGCCGGAGGAGGCGTTCGAGGCCATGCTCGACGAGGTGTCCCGCGACCCGGACAAAGCCTTCGAGGATCTGCGCGAGCTGCTCTTCGACGCGAGCACCGCGCTCGTGCGCGCCCCTTCCGCCGAGGAGGCGGCCGAGACGATCGCGCGCTTCGACGGCCACCGCTTCGGGCCGCTCTTGCATCACTACGAGCTCTCGACGTGGATCCTCTACGCGCGCGCCTACGCCAAGGATCTCGGCGCGCCGGATCCGCAGGTGATGGCCATCGACGCGGCCCTGCGCGGGGCGGACGTCGCGCTCGACTGGCTCGAGAAGCACTGGCTTTCGGGGGACCCGGCCGTACCCGCCGACCGCGAGGTTCCGACACGATGAGCGACAAAAAAGACGACGACGCGATCCCGCCCGAGACGATGAGGTCGAGCACGCCGCCGACGCTCCCCACCGACGTCGACGTGTCGGCCGACGTGGTGACGGTGTATCCGCCGCCGCTCGACGCAGCTTCGGATGTGCCGAAGATCCCGCCGCCTCCGCCGCCGGTCCGCCCGCGGGCCGCGTCGCAGCCTGCGCTGGGGAAGAACCCGACGCCGGTGCCGGCCATGACGAAGCGCACGCCGACGTTGAAGGACGACGACGACCGCCCCTCGTTTTTTGATGTCTTCGACGTCGAGCGGCACGAAGCCGAGGCGGCCAAGGCCCAGGCCGAGGCCGTCCAGGAAAAACCCGCGGACAAGGCGGCCCAGCGCGGCTCGCGCCCGGACCAGCGCGAGATCAGCCGCAGCCGGAAGATCGTCGACGAGGACCTGTTCAACCTTTCGAGCAGCCTCTTCAGCAACCAGTCGCTCACGCCGCTCGTCGCGCCCGACGTGTCGGCCCTCGGCATGTCCGGGCTCGGCAAGGATCTCACGACCGCGCCGAAAGCGGCCGAGCCTGCGGCCGCCGCGAAGAACGAGCCGGCCGCCGCAAACCCGCTCTTCCTGGCCCCGCCGCCCGTCACCGCGCCGCCGGCGCAGAAGTCGTCGATCGACGCGATCGACGTGGACGTCGACGTCGCGGCCGCGGGCGGCAAGCTCGATCGGAAGCGCATCGCAATCGGCGTCGTGCTCGTCGCGGCCCTCGCGGGCCTCGTGTTCTTCGGCGTGCAAAGCGCCTCGACGAAGCCGGAGGATCCGGCGTCCGCCGTCGCGACCGAGTCGACGACGACGAGCCCGGACGACCCGGCGAACGACACGCCGCCCGCGCTTCGCACGGCCGACACGGCGCAGGCGCCCGCGCCGAACACGGCCGCCGCGGCGCCGGCCGACACCGCCGCCACGAAGGGCGGCGCCGAGGCCCCCGCGGACAAACGAGACACAAAGGCGGACGCGCCGAAGGGTGATGGTCGGGACAAACCCGCCGGGGGCGCGGACAAGCAGCCCGACAAACCGGCCGATACGAAGGCGGCCGAGCCGGCGCAGCCGTCGTCGGGGAACAAGGCGCAGGACCTCGCCGCCGCGATGGCCGCGGCGAACAAGGGCGGGGCGAGCGCGCCCGCCCCGGCGCCCGCGGGCGGCGGAGGCGAGTTCAGCCGGAGCGCCGCGTCCTCCGCGCTCGGCGCCGCCGCCGGCAGGGCCGCGGGCTGCCGTTCGCCCACCGATCCGGCCGGCACGGCCCGCGTGAGCGTCACGTTCGCCCCGTCCGGCCGCGCCACGAGCGCCATCGTCAACGGCCCGCCCTTCGCAGGCACCCGCACGGGTGGCTGCATCGCCGCGGCGTTCCGCAGCGCCTCGGTCCCGCCGTTCTCCGGCGGACCCGTGACCGTGAGCAAGTCGGTCACGATCCGCTGACCTTCGCGCGGAACGCGTCGACGTCTCTCGTTCCGTTCTTTATCCTCCCGGCCCCGTGCTGGTCGCCCTCCGCGTCAAGAACTTCGTCCTGATGGATTCGCTCGAGCTTCGCCTCGAGCCTGGCTTCAACGTGCTCACCGGCGAGACCGGCGCAGGCAAGTCGATCGTCGTCGGCGCGCTCTCGCTGGTGCTCGGCGGCCGCGGCAACGCCGAGCAGGTGCGCCCCGGCGCCGACGAGGCCGAGGTCGAGGCGCTCTTCGACGTGACGGGCAGCGAGCGCCTCGCCACGGCCCTCGAAGCGGCCGGCGTCTCCTCCGGCGGCGAGCTCGTCATCCGCCGCGTCGTGCAGCAAAACGGCCGCTCACGCGCCTACCTGAACGGACGCCTCTGCACCGCGGGCGAGCTCCAGGTGCTCGCGCCGGAGCTCTGCGACGTCGCCTCGCAACACGAGAGCGTCGCGTTGACCGATCCCTCGACGCACCTCGGGTACCTCGATCGTTTCGGCCGCCTCTCGGCCGCGCGCGAGGCCCTCGCCGCGGAGGTCGAGCGGCTCGAGAAGATCGTCGCCGAGATCCGCGACGTGCGCGAAGCGGAGCGTGGTCGCGTCGAGCGCGAGGCGTTCCTCGGCTTCCAGCTCCAGGGGATCGACGCGGTGTCTCCGCTGCCCGGTGAGCTCGAAGAGCTCGCGGCCGAGCGCCAGCGCCTCCGCCACGCGGGCAGGCTCCGCGAGCTGACCGAACACGCCGCCGCGCGGCTCGATCAGGGTGAACACGCGATCTGCGACGAGCTCGCGAAGCTCTCGAAGGATCTGCGCGCCGCCGCGGATCTCGATCCCTCCCTCGAGAAGACGGCGGACGCGCTCGACGGTTGCTTCGCCGAGCTGCGCGAGATCGCCCGCGAGGTCGATCGGTACGCCGAGCGCGCCGAGGCGAACCCGTCGCGCCTCTCGGAGATCGAGGACCGCATGTACCGGCTCGAAGGCCTGCTCCGACAGCACGGGCCCACGATCGAGGACGTGATCGCGGCGCGATCGCGGATCGCCGCGGAGCTCGAGGGGCTCGGCAACGTGGAGACGAAGCTCGAAGCGCTGGAGCACGAGCGAGATCGGCTGCTGCGCGCGGCGGGGGAGCGCGCGCGGAAGCTCTCGCAGCAGCGCCGCGAGGCGGGCGAGAGGCTCGGCGCATCGATCGGCGCCGAGCTCGCGGAGCTCGGCATGGGCGGCGCGCGGGTGATCGTCGACGTCGCGCAGCTCTCGGGGGATCGCTCCGAGCTCGTCGTCGACGGCGCTCGCCTCGGCCGCGACGGCATCGATCGCGTCGAGTTCCTCATCGCGCCGAACAAGGGCATCGAGCCGCGGCCGCTGCGCAAGATCGCCTCGGGCGGCGAGCTCTCGCGTGCGCTGCTCGCGCTCAAGCGCACGCTCGCGGAGTCGGGGCCCGCGGGGCTGTACGTCTTCGACGAGGTCGACGCCGGGGTCGGCGGCGCGGTGGCGGACAAGATCGGCCGCGCGATCGCGGACGTGGCGCGCCACCACCAGGTCTTCTGCATCACGCACCTCGCCACGATCGCGGCCTACGCCAACGCGCATTTCGTGGTGTCGAAGCAGGTCGACGGCGCGATCACGAAGAGCACGGTCAAGCGCGTGGAGGGCAAGGATCGTGTCGCCGAGGTGGCGCGTATGCTCGCGGGCGCGAAGGTCGGCCCGAGCGCCTTGAAGGCGGCCTCCGAGCTCCTGGACGAGGCGAAGGTGGTATCGACGACGGCTCCGACCCCGAAGCGCGGCGCCAAGGGCCGCGCTCCCTGATCAGGCGCGCGAGAGCGTGTAGTCGCCGAGGTCGACCCGGACGAGGCCTTCGAGCCAGGGGTGCACCGCGATCGCCGCGCGGAAGAGCCCCTGCGCGATCCGCCGGTAACTCGCGTGCCCTTGCCGCGCCGATCGCAGCTCGATCACGTGAAAGAGCTCGCGCAGGTTGAGCGTCCAGAGCGTGCGGATCCGGAAGCCGAGCGGCACCGCGTATTGCGCTTCGAGCGGGCGCTGCTCCTCGATCTGCTCCCACGCGTCACACGCCGCCACCATCGCATCGGTGTAGACGCGATCGAGCTCGAGCTCCGAGAGCTCCGCGGGCGTCTCGAAGCCGAGCCGGCACGTGAGCCGCTGCGTCGCCGGCAGGAGCATGCGGTGCCGCTGCAGATCCCGGTAGGCACCGTAGTCGAGCATCAGCTCGAACGTCATCGTCGTCGCCTCGAACCCGCGCGGCACGGGATCGTAGGCGCCGCGCCGCTGCACCGACGCGCGCACGATGTCCTCGAGCTCGCGCGCCGTCGCGTGCCGCATCCCCTCCGAGAGACCACGCGCGTGCACGTTCGGCTCGCTCCCCTCGTACGCGAGGGCGAGGACGATCCGCTCGAGCGCGTCCTTGTCGTGACGCACGAGCCGCACCGGCTGCCCGACCACGTTCGTCGCGCCCACGTCCCAGGGGCCGGGATCGTAGACCGATCGCAGCTTGTCCGTGACGTCGCCCCGCAGCGCCGCGCGGTACTCGCTCTTCGCCGCGTACTTGACCAGGGTCGGCGTGACGGTGCGCGCCGCCGCGTGCATCGCCGTCGCGACGTCGCGGACCTCGGCGAGCGGATGCGAGAGCATCTTCGTCAGCAGCGCCTCGAGCGCGCGCGCGTTCGCCGTGAGCCCGAGGTTCGTCCGCGTGCCGGCCGGCAAGAGGCCACGCAGGAGATCACAAGCATGCGCGCGGATGGCCGCCGCGTGTGCCGCCTCCGATGCACCCGGCGGCCGGAGCACGCGCACCTTGAGCGCATCCATCACGCGCGCCATGAGCTCGACGTACGTCGTGAAGAGCCGCTCCGCGCTCTGCCGGTAGGTTTGTCCCAGCGCTCCTTCGAGCTCGGGCAAATCGACGAAGCTGTTCCGATCGAAGACCACGTAGCGCGTGCTCTTCTCGGTGTACGAGCCGAGCCGGAGGTCCTCGATCACCTTCGAGGCCACGATGCTCACGTTCTCGATCGCGAGGTGCACGACCGCGTGCTCCGCGACCGACGCGTGCCCATAGCCGACGACCCACTTCTCGTGGAACGCGCGCGCCTTCTCGGTCGCGAGCCCGAACGCGGGGCGCGCGGCCGCGGCCTCGCCGACGTCGAGCTCCTGATCGGCGAGCAGGCGCGCGAGGTTCGTCCGCAGGTCGTCGCGGCTGCGCGAGTAGTAGGCGAACAGGACGGCGATCACCTCCTCGGGCAAACCCGAGAGGGCGAAGACGTCGTCGGTCAGGCTGGAGACGTACGGCGCGATCCGGCCGCGCGCAGCTTCGTCGAGAGGCATGGGAGCGATGGCCGTTAGCGCGTCGTGGCCGCGGCGGCGACCGAAAACACGTCCCCGAACATCTCGCTGTTCGCGAGTTTCCTGCTTCGGCGCGTGAGAATCTCGCAGCCGTTCTTGGTCACGACGAGCGTGTGCTCGAACTGCGCGGAGAGGGAGCCGTCCGCCGTGACCGCGGTCCACTTGTCCGCGAGGACCTCCACGTCGTGGTGGCCCAGGTTGATCATCGGCTCGATCGTGAAGCACATCCCGGCGCGCAGGCGCATCCCGGTGCCGCGCTTGCCCACGTGCGAGACCTGCGGCGCCTCGTGGAACACCCGGCCGATGCCGTGCCCCACGAACGCGCGCACCACCGAGCAGCCCTCGCCCTCGGCGAACTCCTGGATCGCCGCGCCGATGTCCCCGAGCCGCGCGCCCTCGCGCACCTGCGCGATCGCGAGATCGAGCGAGCGCCGCGACACCTCGGTCACGTGCTTCGCCGCGGACGAGGGTTTGCCCACGTAGAACGTCGCCGACGTGTCGCCGTAAAACCCGTTGAAGATCGTGGTGACGTCGACGTTGATGATGTCGCCCGGCTCGAGCACCCGCGGGCCCGGGATGCCGTGGCAGACGACCTCGTTCACCGAGGTGCACACGCTCTTCGGGAAGCCGTGGTAGTTCAGCGGCGCCGGCCAGCCTCCGCGGCGGACCGTGTCGTCGTGCACGAAGCGGTTGATGTCCTCGGTGGTGATGCCAGGCCGGATCATCTCCCCGACGGCGAGCAGCGTCTCCGCGGCCATCTGGCACGCGGCCCGCATCCCTTCGACTTCCTTCAACGTTTTGATGCTGACGTTGCTCACGATCCCGAAAGCTCCGCGAGGGCGAGGGCATCCGTCACGGCGGCCGCCACCTCGGCGGTGTCCGGCGACAGGTGCCAGTGTAACTTGCTCGGCTCGTCTCCAGCGCCCGCGAAACGACGGAGGAAGCCGATGAACGACGCGCCACGCAGGCGCATGTCGAAGGCCTTGGCGACCCCGTACGATGGGGCCGAAGGGCCGATGACGAGCTCGAAGGCCGTCTGCTCGAAGGCCGGCGACCCGAACGGCGGCGGCACGACCTGAAGAACCAGGCGGTAGGTGCGGACCTCGGCCAGCGACTCCACCGTCACCGTGCTCACGCGCACCCGCGACACCAGCTCGGACGCGCGCGCCCGCTCCCTGAGCAGCGGATCCTTCTGCGCACGCGAGACATCGGCGCCGAGGCCGAGGGCGCCCGCGTCGACCACGTCGTCGAAGAGCACCTGATCGTGCCCCGTCCACGTGGGGTACGCGGTCGTGTTCGCGTCACCCTGGACGGACGCGGCCCCACAACCGGACACGAGCCCCCCGAGGGCCGCGCTGAACGCGACCGCGAGGGCCTGCTTGGCCGTCCGCGTCGAGAGCTGCGGCATCGGGCCTCGACCTAGCACGTCCCCCCGGTCCTGTCAGTGCTGGCAGCCTGCTGCCTCGCGCGGATCGTTTTCCATCGATCGGGCTCGGGCTTCGTCCAACGCCCCCGAAGACCTCGGCGGGCCCCTTGTCCCGCAGAATCTGGTAGATCCCGGTTGCCGGCCGCGGGCCGGCGGGGCGGAGGATTTGGAGATGAAGGTGAACAAGCTTTGGGCAGCCCTCCTGGCGACGACGTTCGGCCTCGCAGCGACGGCGACCCCGATGGTCGTCGAGGCGCAGGCAAAAAAGAAGGCGGCGGCCCCCGCCATGATGGGCCCGGCGGTCGTCAAGAAGCCCATCGCGATCGAGCCCGCTTCGCTCAAGTGGGGCATGACGACGAAGCAGGTCGGCGAGGCGATCGACAAGCAGCTCGACGAGGCCTACAAGCCGCTCTACCAGAAGGTCTCGCCCGGCGTGAGGATGCGGGCGCTCGACGCGCAGCTCCTCGAAGAGAAAAACACCTTCCGCCGCAGCAAGATCGCGTTCGGCAAGCTGCCCGTGGCCGTCGACTCCACGCCGCTCCGCGGCGAGTACAGCTACCTCAACAACGAGTGGATGCTGTCGCAGACGCGTGACGGCAAGACGCGGTACTTCTTCTTCATCCAGGACAAACTCTGGAAGATCATCGACGAGATCAAGCTGCAGAAGGGTGGGCCCTTCGGCGCGAACTTCCAGGAGGCCGCGGTCAAGCTCTCCACGGCCTACGGCACGCCGGGCCGGATCATCCCGCCGAACCCGGACCTCGGGATGTACTCGACCGTCGTCGACTGGAAGGACCAGGCCACGCACGTGCGCCTGATCGAGCGCGGCGAAGCGGCGATCGCGATCGCGTACGAGGACAACGCGACGCTCGCGAAGCTCGACTCGCTGCGCCCGAACAAGCCGAAGCAGGAGGAGGAGATCGATCCTGCGGTGGCCGCCGCGATCCGCGGCGACGACAAGGCGCCCGAGCCGCCTCCCGCCGATCCCAAGAAGAAGAAGTGATCAACGGGAAGACGTGATCCAACGAGAGGGCCCCGAACAACCGGGGCCCTTCGTCTTCCATCCCCTGCCCTTCAGGTGACGAGCGACGCGCCTTCGGGGATGCGGATGCCGCTCGTCACGACGACACGCGCCGTGGGGGCGACCGCGTGCACGGCCGGCTCGATGACGCCCTTCGTCGTGAGGTTCGCGCCGGGACAACCCGCGCACATCCCGGCGAGGTGGAGCGTGATCTGATCGGGCTCCACCGCCACGAGGTAGAGCTCGCCTTGATCCGCGCGCACGAGCGGCGCGATCACCTCACGGCAAACCTTGAGCATCTGATCGATGTTCGCGGGCATCGTCTCGACTTATCTCCGGGGCCGAACGTACCACGAAGCCCTCAGAGCGTGAAGCAGACCGGGAAGCGGTAGAGAAGGCATTGCAGGCGGAAGCTCGCGCGCTCGATCGCCCGGGCGTCCTCGGGGGTCCACGTATGGCCCGGTTCGGCCATGGCCTCGAGGCGCGAGCGATCGCCGAGGATACGCGCCCAGGTGATCGGGCTCGTGCCCGGGATGGAGGTCCAGGGCTTGGCGGCCGCGCCGAACGCATAGCGGAGCGTGTCGCGCTCGGCCGCGAAGTCCTCGCCACGAGGATCGAAGGAGAGCGCAGGCGGCGCCGCGGAGAGCGCTGCGACGAGGCCGGCGATCCAGCGCGAGGTGCGCGCCATACGATCGTAATGGAGCGTCTCCGGGAGATCCGAGGCGCGGTGGTAGCGAGGCGTACGGCCGCTCGAGAGGAAGAGGAACGGCACGCCGTGATCGCGGAAGACGTCGTAGTCGGAGAAGGGCTGCGGCACGTAACCAGGGATGTTCTCGACCGCGTGGATGCCGAGGCGGCGAACGTCGAGGCCAGGCTCGCGGACGCCGTCGACGATCGCGGGCAGGCCACGGGCCTTCTCGGCGCCACACGCGAAGATGGTGTCCGCCGTGGGGCGCCAAACCACGCCGCCGATGAGGTCGAGCACGACGGCGAGGCGGACGGCGGAGAGCCCGCCGATCTCGCGGGGGAGCGCGGCGACGAAGCGCTGCGAGCCCTGCCGCGGCGTGCCGAAGTAGGGGGATTCTTCGGTGTTGAAGAAGGCGACGGCGACGCCGTAAGGGCGCGGGTGCTGCGCGAGGATCGAGGGGAGCGCGCCGAGGAGGACGGCGACGGCGGCGGCGTTGTCGTCGGCGCCGAGGAGGAGGCCCTCGTCGGTCATGCCGAGGTGATCGAAGTGCGCGCCGAGGACGATGGTGCCGCGCGATTCACCTTCGGGGGGGATCCATCCGAGCACGTTGTGCCCGAGCGGCGAGGTCGGCTCGGAGAGCGGCGCGAGGTAGCCGCCGAGCGATGGGAAAGGTTTCACGTTCGCCGCGGCGAGCGCGTCGGCGAGGGAACGCGCGGCCGCGGCGTTGCCCTCGCTGCCAGGGACGCGGCCGCCCCATGCAGGCGCGGCGAGCTGCTCGACGCGCGCGCGCAGGGCCAGGGCGAGCGGATCGGACGAAGGAAAATCGCGGCCTGAGAGCTCACGCACGCCGACCTGATCGAGCGCGAGGAGCAGCACGATGGAGAGGAGCACGAGGGCGATCGTGCGACGACGACGCGAGCGCGCCTTCGAGGGCGCTTTCGCCGCGGGATCGGGGGCCGAAGGTGCCGGCGGAGGCTCGCTCGCCACGAGGGTCCCGGGCTCAGAACGAGGAGGTGATCACGGAGAGGATCGTGCCCTCGCCGAGGTCGGGCATCCGCTGCGCCGCGACGCCGTAGCTGCGCTTCGTGATCTCGATGGATCCACGGAAGGGGCCGCTCTGCGTCTTGTTCGCGAGATCGAGCCCCTCGACGGCCTGCGCGTTGACGTCGGGCGTGACGGGCGCGCCGTAGGCTTTGCCCTCGCGGACGAGGAAGACGTAGATGAGGGGGACCTTCTTCTGCTTCTCGCGCTCGGCGCGGTCGATGAGCTCGCGCTTCGCCATCTCCTCGAGGTGGTACGCGAAGCGCCGGAAGGACCAGCCGGTGACGAACATGCCCTTCACCTGGCCCTCCTTGTCCTTCACGGGGTGCGCGGCGACCCACTGCGTGTCGGGGCCCGTGCGCACGCCGCGCATCTCCTGCATCTCGCCCCACGCCTCGACGACACCCGCGCTCGGCTCGAGGGCCTTCTTCAGCACGGGGAACGACGAGAGGACCGACTTCTGCGCGAGCATGTCGGGATCGGCCTCGCTGCGCAGCGCGATGCCCGTGGTGTCGACGAAGGTGAAGAACGTGGTCTTCGCGATGTCGAGATCCTTCACCGAGGCGCGCGCCCCGCGGACGGCCTTCTGCAGCGCGACGAGGTTCGCCCCGGGATCGGCGTCGACGATCTCGCCGAGCTTCTTCGCGCCCTCGGGCAGGCCGCGGCGCACCTGCGCGGCGTCCTCGTTCGCGAGCGGCACGAGCTTGTCGAGCACGTAAGCCGCGTCCTGCTCCTGCTGCTTGCTGTTGTCCTCGCACGCAGGGAGCGTCGCGACGAGGGCGGCAGGGACGATCAGGGAAGCGAGCGAGCTCGAACGCATCGGGACCTCGGGCGCGCACGAGAAGCGCGCGGGTGCATGCTACTAGAATGTCTCGGGGGTGACGAAGACGATCTCGACGCGCGCATTCCGCGCCCGATCGCTGCCCGCAGGATCCACCACGGGCGAGGCCGCGCCGGCGAGGACGACGTCCACCTTCGGCGCGTTCGCCGCCCGGAGCGCCGCCGCGACGGCCTCGGCGCGCGCCTTCACGGCCGCCTGCTCCTTCGCCGAGGGCTCCTTCTCCTGATGCACGATGACCGCGAGCGGGAAACGCGGGTTCTCCGCGGCGAGCTTGCCGAGCCGCGTGATCTGCTCGGTCGCGGCCGGCGTGAGCTTCTCGCCGGCGAAGACGTTGCGCAGCGTGACCACGATGCCGCGATCGTCCCGCGACGGAGAGAACAGCCGCGTGGCCGAGATCTCGCCGAGCAGCGCGTCCCCCGCGCCAGGCGCGCGCGTGACCGGGGTCATGGCGCGGCGCATGCCCGTGAGCGCGGAGAGGCAACTCGCGCGGGCGCGCGTCGCGAGATCGATCGGCGCAGGGCCGCTGCCGGCGAGCGACTCGTCGAGCTTGCCGACGATGAGCTGCGCCTCGTCGAGCTCGGCGACGAGCGCCTCGCGGGTGGGCGCGCCGATGGGCCGAGGCGCGTCGGCCTTCGCAGCGGGGACCTCGGGCAAGAGGAGGCGCGCCGCCGTGCAGAGCATGCGCGCTTCGAGCGCGAGCGATCGCGCCGCGGCGATACGCGCTTTTTCGCGCGCCGCGTCCGCGGGGCTGGAAGGCGCGACGGGCTGCGCGTCGCGAGCGACCTTGATGCGCGCTTCGAGCGCCGCGACCTCGGCCGCTGCGCGCGTCTGCTCGCCGTCGAGCGACGCGAGCTCGGCCTTTCTCGCTTCGAGCTCGGCCTCGACGCTCTTCGCGTCGGTCTCCGCGCGCGCCACGCGGGCGAGCGTGAGGGCATGGGCGTACGCGGCAAGGGCCCGCTCGGCGAGGAGCTGCGAGCCTGCGAGGTCGCCGGCCTCGTACGCGGCGTTCGCGTCCTTGCGGAACTTTTCGGCGCGCGCGAAGGCGAGCGGCGCGAGATCCCGCGCCTCCTTCGCCGCGGCGCCCTGCTGCACCGCATCGACCTCGGAGAGGACCGGCGGTCGCGGCACGGGCGCGCATGCCGAGGCGAGCGCGACGAGCGCCACGAGGAGCATCCGCTTCATCACTTGCCCTTCCCCTTCTTCGGGTCCGCGGCCGGGCCCTTCTTCGGGTCCGCGGCCGGGCCCTTCTTCGGGGCCTGGGTCGGTTTGTCCTTGGACTTGCCCGCGGCGACGCGCGCGTCCTCGGCCTTCGCGGCGGCCTCGCGGGCCTCTTTCTCCTCGGCGATCGCGCGCTCGAGCTCGGCCTCGGCGCGGCCCCTGCGCGCCTGCGTCTCTTCGAGGAGCGCGCGCGCCCGCTCGGCCTGCGTGGAGGCCTCCTTCGCCTTCTCGGCCACGGCCGCGGCTCGTCGCTCCGCCTCCGCCGCGCGTAGCAGATCGCGCGCGTTTTCAGCCCACTCGAGCGCGACGCCGTCGAGCATCCGCGCGTGCGCGACGTCCCCCGACGCGCGCATCCCGTGCGCCCGCTCGAGCGCTTTCCGCGCGCGGGAGATCGCGTCCGCGACCGCCTTCTTCGAGCGGGGATCCAGCGCCTTCGCTTCGACGTCCTTCAGGATGCCGACCGCGGTCGCGCCGTCCCCCGGGGGCGGCGGCGGGATCTCGATCGGCGGGCCCGACGAGGACGAGGCGCCGCCGTGCGCGAGCGCCGGGGCCACGAAGAGCGCGGGCAAGAGGAGCGCGGCGGACGAGAGCAGGTGTCGCACCAGACGCGGGGTAGCAAAGGGGCCGAGCGCAAGCAACGCGGGAGCCCTCTAGTGATGAAGGAAATTCTTCACCGACCAGTCGATCTGCTCGGCGAGCCGCTGCATCTGCGGCCGCGCCCCGCCCGCTTCGAGGACAAAAACGCGATCGTCGGTCACGAAGATCGTGAGGTAGTAGAGGTAGGGTTCGCCTCCCTCGTCGTGACCGAAGCGGAGCTGCGTCCCCGTGAGCCCGGCGCGGTCCTTGACCTCGCGCTTCTCGAGGAGCGCGTAGCCGCCCATGTCGCGCAGCCGGTTCTCGATGGCGCGCACCCAGAAAGCGCGCTCGCCCTTGGGCTCGTTGTCGAACGCGCGCACGCCGAGCACCACGCCGTCGGCCGTCGTCGCGCGGTACTCGGAGCGGCCGTAACGGTCCTCGAGCTCGACGAAGCCGGGCGGCGTGGCCGGCTCGAAGGGGCGACAACCCGAGGCGAAGAGCAGGGCGAACAGAGCGATGGCTGCAGGTCGGAATCGCACGGAACACTCCGTCACAGGCTGAGCAACCGGCCGAGGCCGAGCTGGTAGATCCAGGGCACGGGCAGGTTGAAGCGGCGCTTGCCGAGCTCGGCCGCGCGCTGGGGCTGGAAGGTCACGGTGATGGTCGAGAACGCCGCGCGATCGCGGAGGAACTTCATGCGCCCCTCGAGCCTCTCGATGGTCTCGGCCACGCGCTCGAGCTCCTTCTCGATCTGGATCGACTCCTCGACCTTCGTCGCCTTCGCGAGGAGCTGCTCGAGCCGCTCGCGGACGGCGCGCGCGTTCTTCAGGCGGATCTCGGTGTCGAGGTACTCCTCGGTCACGTCCTCGACCTGCACGTCGCGCGAGAGCATGTCGCCGAGCTTCTCGATGCGGCGGATGGCCTCGTCGAAGCGGGCGGCCGGCACGCGGATGGTGATGGACTGATCGTTCCTGCGCGCGAGGAAGCCGCCGAGGTTACGCGCGAGCGACTCGACCTCGGCGAGCGAGCTCTTCACCTCGAAGACGGCCATGTTCACGCGCGCCGTGTACACGAGCATCGGCGCGCGCATGACGGCCACGGTGCCGTCGCCCTCGAGCGGCTTGCCGGTCGGCTCCGCGAGTGGCCTCGCCTCTCCGCCCACGGGCGCCTCTTTCGGGGGGGCGTCGCTCTTCTTTCCGTTTCCGCCCGGCGAAGGCACCTGCGCAGGCGGCGGCGGAGGCGCGGGCGGCGGGGCGTCGTTTGGCGTGGCTTCGCGCCGCAAGCCCAGCGTGAGGCCCTGCGGCGTGCTCGCGAACGAGGCGCCCTCGTCTCCCGCGCTGGCCGTGAGATCGGCCGTGGACTCGCCCGCGGAGGCGATCGTGAGCTCCTCGTCCGCCTGGATGCCATCGGTCGAGTAGGTGGAGGCCATCGGCGACTCGTACGACCGCGCTTGCGCGCCCGCGTAACAAGCCGGCAGGAGCCCGAGAATCACGCTGGCGAGCGCGAGGATCACTTTGGGTCGCATCGTTCGTCCTGGCCTTGGGATCGCGCCGAGCACGATACATGGGCTCGCTTCACGCGCGAAGGGGCTCGTGGTTCAGGAGCCCCGCGAGGCCCGGCCCGAGAGCTGCCGCGCCCGCTCGATCTCGCGCGCCCAGTAGGACACGCCCGCGAGGGTCCCCGCGCAGGCCGCGGCGATGAGCGCGCCTTCCACGAGATCGGGCGCCGCGATCGCCGTGACGACCGCGACGAACTGCACGCAGGTCGCGAGCTTGCCCGGCACGTTGGCGCGCGCCCCCGCCCGCCGCGCCCCTCGAAAGCGGCGGCTCACGAGCACCCACGCGAGCAGCGGCGCCTCCAGGATCTCACGCGATAGCAAGGCGAACGGCGCCCACACGGGCATGCGCCGCTCGTACAGCAACGTGACCACCACGGTCACCGCGAAGACCTTGTCCGCGATCGGATCCACGACCGCCCCCACGCCCGTGAGTTGCCCGCGGCGCCGCGCCAGCCAGCCGTCGAGCACGTCCGTCAGCGCGGCCGCGAAGAGCACGGCGAGCGCCGCGCGTACGTCCTCGACGACGAAGGGGAACATCGCCGCGAGCGGTAGGCGCAGCGCGCTGAGGACGTTCGGCAACAGACCGAGATCAGCGAGACGATACTGCGGCATTCACGCCCCCCCCGCGTTACACGCCCGAACCCCCCCGAAGACGGCGCAGCTCAGCTCGCCCGCACCGTCAGCACCGGGACCGGGCTCTTGCGCACGACCTTCTCGGCCACGCTGCCGAGGATCAGATGCGCGACGCCGGTGCGACCGTGTGTGCCCATGACGATCATCGTGGCGCCGAGCTCTTCGGCCGCCGCGAGCACCTCGATCGCGGGATCACCCTGGCGCAGCACGGCCTTGAGGCCCCCTTCCTGCTGGGCGAGTTGATCCACCGCGCGCTGGGCCGCCGCGGTCACCTCCGTGTGGAACCCGGGCAGAAGCGTCGGCTCGAGCCCCGGGTACGTGTAGACCGGGAGCTGGTAGGCGTGCACCAGCACGACCTGACCGCCGAGGCGCGCGGCGAGCTCCTTCGCCAGCGCGAGCGCCTTCATCGAGGCGGTTTCGAAGTCGATGGGGACCAGCAGTGTCACGTTCGCGCTCGTCGTCATGGCGGCTCCTCTTCGTTTGGGGAGCGCAGGTTGCAGGCTCACCCCGGCCCGCGCAACCAGGGAGCTCGCGGGGCGCGTCGGCTGTCCATGCCGTCACGTCACGTGAGGCCCGAAACGGGCGCGATGGCAGCCCCCGAGCGGCACCTCCTTGCGCGGGTGAAAGGGCCTCCCCGAAGGGCTTGCACGCGCCGAGCCAGGGCCGAGTCCGCCGCTTTCTCGCGGCAAAGGGAGGCATCGCGGTACGCTCGTCCTCGCCGTGAAGAGTTCGAACCTCCGCGCCACCGTCACCGTACACGCCTACGCCGTGACCGTCGTGGACGACTCCCAGCGCGCCGGGGCCCTCCCGCACGAGAGCCAGAGCCCGCCCTCGGTCGTCGTCATGCCGACCATCGATGACGTCGTGGGCGGCGTCTACCGCCTGAAACGCCTGCTCGGCGCGGGCATGTTCGGCAAGGTCTACGTCGCCCAGCGCGAGGACGTCCCCGAGCACCAGGTCGCGCTGAAGATCCTGCCGCGATCCCACTTCGCGGGCCGCAACGTCGAGCGCGAGCTCGTCATGCTCGCGACGGTCGGCCACCCGCACGTGGTGCAGATGAAGGACCACGGCACCACGCCCGAGTACGTGTGGCTCACGATGCCCGTCTACCGCGGCGAGACCCTCGCCGAGCGGCTCGAGCGCGGGCCTCTCGAGTTGCGCGAGGCCCACGACATCGTCCTCGCCATCGCCCGCGGGCTCGAGGCGCTACACGCGGCGGGCCTCCGGCATCAGGACATCAAGCCCGACAACATCTACCTCGCCACCTTCGGCGGGCGCGTGCACCCGATCCTGCTCGATCTCGGCGTCGCGGCGGAGAAGGACGGCACGTTCGTCGCGGGCACCGCGCTCTACGCCTCGCCCGAGCAGCTCCTCGCGATGAAGGGCAAGCTCGGCGAGCTGCCCATCAGCGAGAAGATGGACACGTATTGCCTCGCCTCGACGCTGCTCGTCTCGCTCGTCGGCGAGGATCGGTACCCCGGGGCCTCGGCGAACACGATGGCGGATCTCGAACGCGCCCTCGAGATCCGCGCGCAAAACCCGCTGCCCGACGGCGCGCTCCCCGAGGTGCGGGGCGAGGCGCGCGAGAAGATCGATCGGGCGCTCTCGCGGTGGCTCGCGCGCGATCCGCGCGAGCGGCCGACGATGAGCGAGCTCGCCGAGGAGCTCGACGTCCTGCTCGAACCGGAGCGCGCGATCGCCCGCGCCGAGGAGCGGCAACGGCAGAAGCAACGCGCCGCGCTCCAGGGCTTCCGGCTCTCGGCCGGCGCGCTCTTGTTGCTCGCCGCCGCGGGCGCGGTCGTCGCCTTCTCCAAGCGCGAGACCCTGGCGCTCGCCAACGAGCTCGAGCGCGCCCGCGCCGAAGGAGCGCGGCGCTTCGATCAGATCGAGATCTGCAACGCCTCCTACAAGACCGCGATGGCGGACGTCGACAAGTGCAAGGCGTCCTGGAGCAAGGACAAAAAGCTCTACGAAGAGCAGCTCGACGCGCAGATGAACCTCTGCGAGTCGGGCGGCGAGCTCGACTGCGCGATCGAGATCAAAAAAGCCCGCGATCAGGGCAGGGCGCGCCTCCAGACCTGCGAGGAGAACGCCACGAAGGCCGAGGACGAGTGGAAGAACCGCGAGGCCGAGTGGGACAAACAACGCGCGGCCCTCGGCAACGAGCGCGAAGAGCTCAAGGCCCTCGCCGACAAGAGGGCCGAGGAGCTGAAGAAGCTCGGTGAGGAGCGGGATCGCTGCGTCGCCGAGCAGAAGACGTGCAGCGACGAGAGGGAAAAGCTCCGCGCTGAGCTGAAATCCGCCGCCGCAAACGCGACGGTCCCCGCGGGCTCCGCCTCCATCGCGCCGCCGCCCCCCGCGCCCGCGAGCGCCTCGGTGGGCCCGCCCCCGCCACCTCCGTTGCCTCCGCCGCCTCCGCCCCCTCCGCCGCCCCCTCCGCCGCCTCCCGGCAAGTAGCTGCCTCGGGCCCGTCGATCCTCGTCGACGCCCCCTGCCCTGCCCACTAGCCTCTTCCACACGGGGCCCGCTTGTCCCTCCGGCGCGGCCTTGCTATCCGTAGGAAATCTTCCGATGCGTAACATTTCGCGCCGTGAGATGCTCGAGCGCCTCGGCGCCGCGGGGCTCGTGCTGGGCGGGGCCGCGGCCCTCGCGAAGACGCGCTACGATCGTGGCTCGATCGAGGCGGGCCCCTCGACGGATCGGCCGCAGACGCGGGACTACCGGCTGCGGGATCTGCCTGCGGAGCTGCCGAAGCTCGTCGTCGCGAAGAACGAGGCCGAGCCCGAGGCGCTCGTACGCAAGGCGGTCGCCGCGCTCGGCGGCATGAACCGCTTCATCTCGCGGGGCGACATCGTCGTCGTGAAGCCCAACATCGGCTGGGATCGCACCCCGATCCACGCGGCCAACACGAACCCGCGCGTCGTCGCCGAGGTCGTCAAGCTCGCCTACGACGCGGGCGCCAAGCGTGTCGTGGTCACGGACGCCTCCTGCAACGAGCCGAACCGCTGCTTCCAGCGCTCCGGCATCTGGAAAGCCGCGTACGACGTCGGCGCCGAGGTCGTCCTGCCCGCGGAGCACCGCTTCCGCGGCATGCGCCTCAAGGGCGAGGTCCTCGACGAGTGGCCCGTCTACACGCCGCTCATCAACGCCGACAAGGTCATCAACGTCCCCATCGCCAAGCACCACAACCTCTCGAAGTACACGGCGGCGATGAAGAACTGGTACGGCTCGCTCGGCGGGCGGCGCAATCGGCTGCACCAGAACATCGACGTCTCCATCGCGGATCTCGCGACCTTCATGCAGCCGACGCTCACGATCGTCGACGCCTGGCGCGTGCTCGTGCGCAACGGCCCGCAGGGCGGCAACATCGCCGACGCGAAGGAGATGCGCACCGTGCTCGCCTCGACCGATCAGGTCGCGGCCGACGCGTGGGGCTGCCAGCTCGTCGGCCGCTCGCCCGAGGAAATCCCCTACCTCAAGATGGGCCACGAGCGCGGCCTCGGCACGATGCACTGGAGAGATTTGCGCTGGGTGGAGGTCTGAGATGGCCGCTCCCGCGATCGTTGGTCCCGCCAAACCCTCGTCCTCGCCCGCGAAGGCCTCGAAGGCCCCGGCGAAAAAGAAGACACGCGCCGGCTCGGGCATCGAGGCGCGCCTGTCGATCCGCGTCCTCGTCTGGGTGCGTCGCGTCTCGCAGGCCGGCTTCCTCGCGCTGTTTCTTTATTTCCTCTTCCAGACCGCCTTCCGCGGCACGTTCGCGTCCGCCGAGACCGCGGTGCGCCTGCCCTTGCCGGTCGAGGCGTTCCTGCTCGCCGACCCGTTCGTCGCGGCGATGACGCTGCTCTCGACGCACACGGTCTACCGCGGGCTCGCCTGGTCCCTCGGCCTGCTCGCCGTCACGCTCGTCTTCGGCCGCGTCTTCTGCGGCTGGATCTGCCCGTTCGGCACGCTGCACCATTTCTTCGGCTGGATCTTCCCGTCCCGTTATTTGCGCGGGAACAAGCGCGTCGAGTCCAACAAGACCGCGACGCGGCAGCAGGTGAAATACTACCTGCTGTATGCCTTCCTCGCGGCGAGCGTCGCGGGCAGCGCGATCGGCGGGCTCTTCGATCCGATCTGCGTCGCGGTCCGCGCCATCGGCCTCGCCGTCGTCCCGGCCCTGCAATACATCACGGGCGTCGCGAGCTTCGCGGCGGGCCAGGCCGGCGTCCGCCCCGTGCAAGGCGCGTCCGACGCCGCCCAGGATTTCCTCGCGCAGACCGTCTGGCAATCGAAGCAGTTTTATTTCCACCACACCTGGTTCATCGGGATCCTGCTCGTCGCGATCCTCTTCATGAACCGCGTGATCCCGCGGTTCTGGTGCCGCGTCCTCTGCCCGCTCGGCGCGTTCCTCGGCGTCTTCGCCCGCTTCGCGCTCTTCGGCATGGAGAAGGACCACGCGAAGTGCACCGATTGCAACCTCTGCCTCGTGCATTGCCAGGGCGCGGATTCGCCGCAGGGGGGCGTGAAGTGGCGCCAGGACGAGTGCCACATGTGCCTGAACTGCGAGAACGCCTGCCCGGAGGACGTGATCAAGTTCCGCTTCCTCCCGAGCCGCAAGAGCACGATCTCGAAGCCGGACACGGGCCGCCGCACCGCCATCGCCTCGGCCGCCGCGGGCGCCGTCGTCATCCCGGCGATGCGTATCGCCGACGTCATCGACGCCAACTACGATCACCGCGTCATCCGCCCGCCGGGCTCGGTCGAGGAGCGCGAGTTCCTCGAGCGCTGCATCCGCTGCGCCGAATGCATGAAGGTCTGCCCCAACAACGCCCTGCACCCGGCGTTCTTCGAGGCCGGCGTCGAGGGCATCTGGACCCCGATCCTCATCCCCCGCATCGGCTATTGCGAGCACTCCTGCGTGCTCTGCGGCCAGGTTTGTCCGACCGGCGCGATCCAGAAGATCACCGAGGACCAGAAGCTCGGCATCGGCCAGAAGGCCCTCTCGATCGGCACCGCCTTCTACGACCAGGGCCGCTGCTTGCCCTGGGCCATGGCCACGCCGTGTATCGTCTGTGAAGAGTTCTGCCCGACCTCGCCCAAGGCCATCTGGGTCGAGGAGGTCGACATCCCCAAGCGCCTGCCCATGGCCGGCGAAGACGGCAAAGAGCCCGGGATGACCACCGTGCACGTCCAGCGGCCGCACGTCGACCCCTCGCTCTGCATCGGCTGCGGCGCTTGTGAAAAGGTCTGCCCCGTCCAGGACAAGCCCGCCGTCTACGTGACCAACGTCGGCGAGAGCCGCTCGAAGACGAACGTCATCCTGCTCGAAGACACGAACTACAACCGACCCGGCTGAGGCCCACCCCTACCGCGCCCGTCGAGCCGCCGCCCCCGGCCACGAATCCGGACAGATCATCCTCGGTTGTTTTGCCTTGTGAGCGTCATCGTTCGTTCAGCAAACTAGTGCCGCTAACGTGGCCAAGAGAAGCGGAACAGCGATGCCTGCGTGGATGGACGGCCCTGCCGCGCACGACGCCTTCCGGCGGTTCTTTGACGCGTCGTTCGACGGCATCCTCGTCGCCAGCGACGACGGCCGCTACCTCGACGCGAACCCGGCGGCCTGCACCCTGCTCGGTCGGAGCCGCGAGGACCTGCTCGGACTCACCATCCAGCAGATCACGCCCAGCCAAGCGCTCGGGAGCTTCGAGGAGCGCTGGAGCCAGTTCCTCGCCGACGGGATCCAGATCGGCGACTTCACGTTCGTCCGCGGAGACGGCAGCACGATCGACGTCGAGTACCGGGCGCGGGCGAACGTCCTGCCCGGCTGTCACGTGGCGTGGATCCATGACGTGACGACACGGAAGCGCTACGCGGAGGAGCTCCGACGCAGCCGCGAGAGCCTCTCGCGGGCCCAGCGCGTGGCGCACGTCGGCCACTGGGAGTGGGACGCGAAGACGGGCGCGTCGTGCTGGTCGGAGGAGGTCTACCGCATCTTCGGCCTCTCGCCCCGCACGGGCCCCGAGCCGCCGCAGACGCTCTCGGCCGTGGTCCACCCCGACGATCGGATGATGATCCTGCACGGCTTCCGCGCCCTCCTCGAGCGGGGCGTGCCGTTCGCGTGCGAGCACCGTGTCATCCGACCGAGCGGCGAGCTGCGGATCGTACGCGTCGAGGCCGAGCTCACGCGCGACGAGGCGGGGCGGCCGATCGACGTGCTCGGCGTCGTGCAGGACGTCACCGAGCTTCGCCGCGTCGAGCACGAGCGCGAGGCGCTGCTCCGGGCCCTCGCCGACGAGCGCCGGTGGCTACGCGCCGTCATCGACTGCTCCCCCGTCGGCATCCAGCTCTGGGAGGGCGAGAGCGCGCCACGCGCCACGCAAAACCGCATGGCGGACCAGCTCTTCGGCCACCTCCCGAACCCCGGGCCGAGCCTCGACTTCTTGCGGCTGCGTATCTTCCGCCCGGACGGCTCGCCGATGGATCCCGGTGATCTGAGCGTCGAGCGCGCGCTCGCGGGCGAGGTCATCATCGGCCGCGAGCTCGTCGTGAAGCGGCCCGACGGGGCGCATATCCACACGCTGGTCAACGCCTCGCCCGTGCGCGACGACGACGGCGAGATCCACGGCGCGGTGGTCCTCTTCCTCGACGTCACGGCGATGAAGGAGCTCGTCCGCCTGCGCGAGGAGTGGACGACCATCGTCGCGCACGACCTCCGCCAGCCCGTGACGACGATCCTCGCCACCGCGTCGCACCTCGTCCGCGCCCTCGGCGAGCCCAGCGTGCGGCGCAAGGTCGATCGGATCCGCGCGAGCGCCGAGCGGCTCGTCCGGATGACCGACGACCTCTCGGATCTGTCGCGCCTCGACACGCACAAGCTCGAGCTCGTCCGCGCCTCGACGAACCTGCCCGTCCTCTTGCGGCAGATCGTCGAGGACATGCCCGACGAGGACGCGCGCGCGCGGGTCTGGCTCTCGGTGGACCGGGACGTGCCGCTCGTCCTCGTCGACGCGGCGCGGATCCAGCAGGTGGTGGAAAACCTGCTCTCGAACGCGCTGAAGTACGGCAAGCCCGGGACGCCGATCGCGCTCCGGCTGCGGCTGCGCCCGCGGGAGGTTTTGATCTCGGTGTGCAACGAGGGGCCGGGGATCGCGCCCGAGATCGTGCCGCGGCTCTTCACGCGGTTTCAGCGGGGGACCTCGGGCGCGTCGCCGATCAAGGGCCTCGGGCTCGGCCTCTACATCTGCCGTGGCCTCGTGGAGGCGCACGGCGGCGCCCTGTGGGTCGAGAGCGAGCCCGGCAAGACGACGACGTTCTCGTTCACCTTGCCGGTCTGAGCTGCGCCTACTGCGCTCGGAACCCTTCGGCGGGGCGGAGGCGCGCGGCGTAGAGGCTCGGCACGATGGTCGCGACGAGGCAGATCACGATGGCGATGGCGCCCGTGATGACGAACTCGAGCGGCCGCACCTGCACGGGGAGCCGCGAGATGAAGTAGACCTTCGGATCCAGCGGGAAGCCGTAGACGAGCAGGCCCTTGCAGACGACCACGCCGAGCAGGAGGCCAAACGTCGTGCCGAGCAGGCCGATGATCCCGCCCTGGTAGAGGAAGATCCGCAGGATCTCCCCGTCCGTCGCGCCCATGGCCTTGAGGACGGAGATCTCCTTCGTCTTGTCGAGCACGACCATGATCAGCGTGGCCACGACGGTGAACGCGGCGACGACGATGATCAGCGCGAGCACGCCGCTCATGAGGATCTGCTGGATGAGCAGCGCCGTGAACAGGCCGTGGTTCAGCTCCTCCCAGTCCATCGTGTGGTAGAGGCCGCTCTGCAGGTTCGTGCTGATCTGCTTGGCGATGTCCTTGGCCTGGTCGATGTCGTCGACCTTCATCTCCACGCCCGTGACGGTGTCGCCCTGGTCGTAGAAGGCCTGCGCCTCGAAGAGGTCGGTGTAGACGAGCTTCGAGTCGTACTGATCGAAGCCGGCCTCGAAGACGGCGATGACGCGGAAACGCTTGGCCACGGGCGGCTTCAGCGATCCGCCCGAGTACGAGTAGCCGATGGTCGGCGAGGTGACGGTGACGCAGTCGCCGAGGCCGAGCTTCAACGTCTTCGCGAGCGAGACGCCGACGACGATGCCCGGCAGCTTCGCGACCTCGGCCGGGTCGGCGCAGAGATCGGGATCGATCTCCTTGGGGATGTCGTCGTCGTCGGGCAGCACGCTCGCGTAGCCGCCCTCCGGCTCCACGGAGCCGACGGGCGCGCCCTCGGGCAGGGCCGCGTCCGCCGCGGCGACCTCCTCGTCCGACGGTTTGTCCGCGCGGGGTTTGTCGCCCTCGGGTTCGTCCGAAGCGCCGAGCTTGCCGGCCTCGATCGCGAGGATCTCCTCGATGCCTCCGCCGCTCGGCTCGATCTTCTCGGGCTCCGGCGCCTTCTCGGCCCTGCGGAGGTCCTCCTCGATCGCGCGCAGCAAGCCCTGCGTCCCCCCTCCCGCGTCGGCGCCCGCGTCCGCGTCGAGCGAGCGTTTGTCCGGCAGCACTGGCACGGGCGGCAGGTCGGGCGCGCTCGTCCGCCGCTCGGGCGGCTTCGCGCCGGCGCGGCGCAGGCCGTCAAGGGAGCCCTCCTTCACCTGCTTCGGCAGATCCAGGACGAACGGCGCCCCCTCCGGCTGCCCCACGCCGAGGCTCGTCGCGGGATCCACGCCCTTCAGCAAGACGCCCGTCGCCGTCGCGTCGCCGTGGGTCAGCATCATCGGGTTGATGCTGAACGGCGCCACCGCGCGCACCCCGGGCACCTTGGCGACCTGCTCCATGATCGTGCGATACTCCCGGAAATCCGTGGAGTATTTGAGCACGAGCACGTGCGCGTTCACCCCGAGGACCTTCTCGCGGAACTGCGCCTGGAAGCCTCCCGTGACGCTCATCACGGTGGCGAGCGCAGCCACGCCGAGCGTGACGCCCAGGATCGCGAAGGCCGTTCCGACCGAAATGAACGCGCGTTTTTTGCTCCCCAGGTACCGGAGCGCGACCTCGAGGGGGTAACCCATCTCGCGGGACCTCTAGCAGAGGCCGCGCTCCGCAGCACGCGCGAGCTTCGGGAAGGACACGAAGGGCGTAAGGCGAGGGACGCGGGCCCTTCGGGGCGGGCCTGAATCGTCGCCCGACGCGCCGTCGAGCCTGGACCGGACAGACATCCTCCACGCTCTTCTCGTGTTCCCCGCGTCCTGCTACGATGGACCCTGGCTTCCCGCTCTCTCTGCGATCTCCTTCATGTCTCCCCCGGACAACGAGCCCCCTGCCGTGCCCAAGCCGCCTGCGGTCCCCAAAGTCGCAGCCGGGAGCTCGCCCCAGCCCGGGGGCGGGAAACCTGCTGCTCCGGCGACGCCCCCGGCGCCTGTTGCGGCGCCGAAGCCGGCCCTCGGCGGTCCTCTGCGCCCCGCGGCGCCGAGCCTCCCGCGCCCGGCGACGCTCCCCTCGTTGAAGAAGCCGTCGATCCCGGGGCCGCCCGCGTTGCCCGCGTCGATGGCCGTGGCGGCCACGACGAACCCGCCGCGCCCCGCGAGCGTCGTGCCGCCCAAGGGCAGCGTGCCTCCGCCGGCGATGCCGAAGGCGCCGTCGATCCCCGCGCCGCCGCCGGTGATCCAGATCGACGAAGAGGAAGCGACGCTCGATCCGGAGATCGCGGCGATCGCGAAGTCGCAGGCCGAGCTCGACGCGACGGCGCGCCGCAGCCGCGTGTCTTCGCCCGATGGCGACGCCCCGCGCCGCCGGCTGAGCTCGAACCCGGAGGACGGGCCGCCGATCTCGCGCCGCTCGTACGAGGATCTCCTGCCCGCGTCGCGCCGCGGCGAGCAGGACCCGGACATCCCGCCGCCCACGCACGTCGACGCGGATCGCGCGCCTGGCTCGAAGGATCCGTACATCGGCACGACCTTCGATCACCGCTACAAGATCGAGAAATTGCTCGGCGAAGGCGGCATGGGGTTCGTCTACCTCGCGCGCCACAAGGTCATCGACAAGAAGGTCGCGGTGAAGGTCCTGCGCTCCGACATGGCGCGCGACCGCGAGATCCTCGAGCGCTTCCTGCAGGAGGCGCGCGCCGCGTCGAGCATCGGCAACCCGCACATCATCGACATCTCCGACTTCGGTGATCTGCCGGATGGGTCGACGTACTTCGTGATGGAGTTCCTCGACGGCAAGAGCCTCATCCAGCTCAACGAGGACAAGGACAAGCGGCTCGAGCCCGAGCTCATCGCGAAGATCGCGATCCAGATGGCGAACGGGCTCGCCGCGGCGCACGATCGCGGCATCATCCACCGCGATCTCAAGCCGGAGAACATCTTCATCATCCAGCGCGGGATCGACAAAGAGTTCGTCAAGATCCTCGACTTCGGCATCGCGAAGGTCGCGACGAGCGGCGACAACAAGCTCACGCGCGCGGGCGCGGTGTTCGGCACGCCGCACTACATGTCGCCCGAGCAAGCCGCGGGCGCGCCGCTCGATCACCGCACCGACATCTACTCGCTCGGGATCATGCTCTACGAGATGGTGAGCGGTCAGCTCCCGTTCGTCGCGGACAACTTCATGGGCATCCTGAGCCAGCACATGTACCAGGCGCCCGCGCCGCTGGCGAAGTACAACCTGGAGCCGCCCTGCCCGCAGGAGCTCGAGGCGATCATCTTCAAGTGCCTGTCGAAGGCGCCCGAGGATCGTTACCCCGACATGGCCTCGCTCGCGGCCGATCTGCAGCGCTTCCAGCAGGGCCACCTGCCCGAGGCCGTCGCGGAGATGGCCACGCGCGACGGCCTCTCGGCCTCCGTGCCCGAAGCGCTCCCGGACAAACCGCGGAGGTCGCCCTGGCTCCGGTTCGTCGCGGTGGGCGCGGTGGTCATGGGCGCGACGCTCGGCACGGTGCTCATCCTGCTGAACGGCCCGCCGCCGAAGGCCGAGCCCGGCGCCGTCACGACGCAGGCCGCGACGATGGCGCCGCCCGCGCCGCCCACGGCCGTCGTGGCGAAGAAGGTCGTGCTCGTCGTCGTCGATCCGCAGGACGCGAACGCCGAGACGAGTTACGCGGGCAAACAGCTCACGTTCCCGACGAACTTCGAGGTCGAGCCGGGCAAACCCATCACCGTCGAGGTCACGGCGAAGGGCTACAACGCGCAGACGATCACGATCGACGGCTCGCTCGAGAAGCAGACCGTCAAGCTCGTCGCGACCGCGGCGACGACCCCGGCCACCACGGACGCCGCGGCGGGCCGCCCGCCTCAGACCTTCAACAAGGGGACGAACCCGCACGGCGCGGGGACCTCGAAGAAGACCACCCCGGGCGGCACCGGCGACGTCGTGGATCCCTGGGGCGGTAAGTAAGGGCCGTCCGCCCCCGAAGCGTGATAAAGCCGAGCGCCGTGGAAGGCGTCGCTCACCTCATCGACAAGGTCCCCGAGGACGTGCTCGGCATCTGCCGCCGGCTGCGCGAGAACGGCAAGCGCGGCTGGATCGTGGGCGGCTGCGTGCGCGACCTCCTGCGCGGCGCGCCCGCCAAGGACTGGGACGTCGCGACCGACGCGCGGCCGGAGGAGGTCATGCGGATGTTCCGCAAGGTCATCCCGACCGGCCTCCAGCACGGCACCGTCACGGTCCTCTTGCGCGGCGTGCACTACGAGGTGACGACCCTGCGCGGCGAAGGCGCCTACAGCGACGGCAGGCGCCCCGACAAGGTCGAGTTCGTCGACGACATCAGCGCCGACCTCGCGCGGCGCGACTTCACGGTGAACGCGATCGCGCTCGATCCCGTGGACGGGCACGTGATCGATCCCTTCGGCGGCGCGCGTGATCTCGAGGCGCGCGTCGTGCGCGCGGTCGGCGATCCGCGCGAGCGCTTCGGCGAGGACGGGCTCCGGATCCTGCGGGCCGCGCGCTTCTCTGCCACGATGGAGTTCTCGATCGATCCCGACACCGAGCGCGCGATGAGCGAGCCGCGGTCGCACGTGACGTTCCGCCGCGTGAGCGCCGAGCGCGTGCGCGACGAGTGGCTGAAGAGCATGCGCGCGCGGCGCCCGAGCGTGGCGTTCGAGGCCATGCGCCGCACCGGCATCCTCGAGATCACCTGCCCCGAGCTGCTCGAGGGCGTGGGGTGCGCGCAGAACAAGTGGCACGCCTACGACGTGTGGGGCCACGTGATGGCGTGCCTCGACGCGAGCGAGCCCGCGCCGCTCCTCCGCGTGGCGGCGCTCCTGCACGACATCGCCAAGCCGCGGACGCGCGAGCTCTCCGACAAGACCGGGGACTACACGTTCCACGACCACGAGAAGCTCGGCGCCGAGATGGCGATGGAGATCCTCGGCCGGCTGCGCTTCTCGAACGAGGAGCGCGACCGCATCGGCGCGCTCGTCCGGCACCACCTGCTCTGTTACGACGAGGGCTGGACCGACGCGGCCGTGCGTCGCTGGATCCGGCGCGTGACGCCCGATCTCGCGCCCGACCTCTACGCCCTCGCGCTCGCGGACGTGCGCGGCAAGGGGCGTGACGCCACGGGCGAGGTCGCGTCGATCGAGCGCCTGCGCGAGCGCGCGACGGGCCTGCTCGCGGCGGGCACGGCGCTCGGCACGAAGGACCTGGCGATCCGGGGAAACGAGCTCATGAAGGAGCTCGGCATCCCGCCCGGGCCCGTCGTGGGCGAGATCCTCGGCGCGCTCGTGGAGGTCGTCACCGACGATCCGGCCGAGAACGAGCGCGGCCGCCTGCTCGCGGCGGCGCGGCGCCTCTACGAGGAGCGCAAGCAGCAGACGAGCGCCTGAGCCGCGAGGAAACGCGTCGACGCGCGGCGCCCGATTGGGTAGACGCCGAGCCGTGACTCGCCCCGAACCCCTGCCCGATCCGGGCCCTCTCTCTCGCGCGCGCGCCTACCTCGGCCGCGCGGCCTCGATCGGCGCCGCCATGGCCCGCTTCGCCACGCTCCGCCGCCGCGACGGCGTCGAGAACGGCGTCCGCGCCCTCCGCGCCCTCGGCCGCGAGATCCGCGGCGCGATCCGCGGCCGGGGCGGCGAGCGCGCCTGCACGCTCTGCGGCTGGACGGGCGAGCGCTTCGGGCCGATCTACTACGTCGACGCCTACCGCGAGGACACGCTCTGCTACGCGTGTGGCTCGACCGATCGCGTCCGGCTCCTGCCGCTCTACTGCCAGGAGATCCTCGCCGACTTCTTCGGCGCCGAGCGGCGCCGCGTGCTCGACATCGGGCCCCTTTCGAACTCGCGCCGCTTCTTCCCGGACGACGTCGACTACGTCTCCTTCGACCTCTACGCGCCGCACGCGATGGTGCGCGGGGACATCTGCGCGCAGCCCTTCGCGGACGCGTCCTTCGACCTCTGGGTCTGCTTCCACGTGCTCGACCTCGTCGAGGACGACGAGCGCGCGATGCGCGAGCTCTATCGCGTCCTCGCCCCGGGCGGCGTCGGCCTGCTCGACAACGCGATGAACTGGAGCGCGCCCACCGAGGAGTATGGCCGGGCGCGGCCCGAGGAGGCGATGCATCGCCGCCGGTACGGGAGCGACCTGCCCGATCGGCTGCGCAGGCTCGGCTTCGAGGTCGAGATCGTCGACGTGGAGCGGACGTTCGACGAGGCGACGCGCGCGCGTTACGGCATCCACCCGCGCAAGTTCCTCGCCTGCAAGAAGCCGCGCAGCGAGGCCGCTGATCAGACGCGGACGTAGGCGAACGAGCCTTCGATGTTGAACCAGCCGAGCGCCTGCACGAGCTCGGCGGCGGTGACGCCGAAGCGGGGCACGATGCGGTTGGCGACGGACGCGCGCAGGTAATCGCGTCTCCACCATCGCGCCGTGCGCCCGCGGAAATACCCGTCGACCTCGGCGTAGGAGAGGCGCTTGTAGTTCTCGGAGCCGCGCACCTCCTTCTTGCTCATGTAATCGTAGAAGAAGAGCACGCCGCCGGGCCTGAGCAGCGAGAAGCATCGATCCACGATCCGCTGCTTCAGCGACGGGTCCAGGATCGACGTCAGCACGGCGAGGAGCATCACGACATCGAAGGGCCCGCCGACGTCGGTCGAGGAGAAATCGCCGCTGTACCAATGGACGAGCGGCAATCGCTCGCGGGCGACGGCCACGCTCTCGGGCATGATGTCGATGCCGGTGCACCGCGAAGGATCCGCGCCGAGCTCGACGAGCCAGGTGAGGTTCGTCCCCGTGCCCGCGCCGACGTCGAGCACGTCGACCGAGCGCAGCCGCTCGGGCGTGTCGATGCCACATTCGATCAGCGTGTCGCGTAAACGGCGCTGGCGCTGGCGGAGGTAGAGGTAGGGCCGCGGCAGGAGCGTCGACCACGCGTTCTCGGGGAGGAATTTGTCCCTGTAGAATCGCCGGATCCGGTCGAGATCCTCTTCGATGGCGGCGTCGCTCGAAGGCGGGCTCGTTTCGCTCATTTCTTCACGCGGGAGAAGTGACGTCCAATGTAGGGGAGCGCGACGAACGCGTCTTGCCAGGCCTGAATGCGCCGCGCGCGGATGCGCTCTCGATTCCGCTGCTGGACGGCGCTCGCGCGCGCGTCGATGGCGCGGCGCTGCTCGGGCTGCCACAGGAAGAGCTCACGGAGCTCCTGCCTCGTCCGCACGAAAGGGAGGCCGAGCTCGTCGGCTCCGATCTGGGGGTACGTCTCATCCTTGAAATTTTTCCAGAGCAGCATGGGAAACTCGAGGCTTTGCCACGCCTGATAGAGCTGCCCCGAGGGATCCAGACGCTGCTCGACGCCGGCCGCCGGCCCGTGGAGGAAGACCTTTCGGCCGAGGTGCAGCGCATAAAACGTGGCCGTCTGCGCGCGGTTCGTGGACACGTATTCGTGACGCAGGAGGAGGCGGCGGAGGTCGTGCAGGAAGGTCGGGTTGTTGTCGCGTGGCCCCGAGGTGACGACCTCGTACCCGCGCGCCTCGAAGGGCCTGCGGAAACGCTCCTCCCGGTGCTCGAAGTAATAAAGACACACGGTGATCGATCGGAAATGGCGCTCGATCTCCGCTAGATCCTGGACGTACTGATCGAAGTCGCAGAGGACCCGCGACCTCTCCCAGCCGTGGATGGGCATCACCAGGAGCGAGCCGGGCTCGGCCTCGATCGTCTCTTCGAGCGGAGGGAGATACAGGAAGGGCGCGCCGAGCGGCACCACGTGATCGAGCCCTCCAGCCTTGCGGCAATTCCGCAGGTTGCGCTCGGACCACACGTAAAATGGGTCCGGGAACGGGTGGAGGATGTCTTCGTGCGTGGCCCCCAGGTCGTAGTTCCAGCCGTGCTCCACCATCCCGGGGATGGGCGTGCCGTCGGGGACTCCGCCGTGACGATTGAGGATCGTCCGGTGACCGTAATGGGCGTTGCTCACGAACATGAAAGCGACCGCGGTTCGACGCGCTTCAGGGCTTCCGGAAGAGGTGCCACGTGATTCGATCGAACCCCTCCTCCTGTCCCTTGTAGCCCTCCTCCACCACCACGAGGTCCGGGAACAGCTCGAGGAAGAGCTTCTTGTAGTTGCGCCGGAAGAGGGCCGCGGCCTGGCCCCGCCAGGGCACGGCCACCTCGTCTCGATCGTCGTGGTACTCGGCGCAGAGGAGGTATCGCGAGCTCACGCGGTGCATTTCGCGAATCGCATCCCGGATGCCCGCCGGCGGGACGTGGATGAGCACGCCGCACGTGAACGCGAGGTCGAATCGACCGTCCCGGAAAGGCAGGTCGAAGAGGCTGCCCACGACGAAGTTGCCGCCGGCCCTGGAGGCCCACGCGTCGCGGATGGCGCCGCGCTGGATGTCGATCCCCCAGACGTCCATCTCGGGATCACCGACGCAATCGGTGAGGTTGAGGCCCAGGTTCGAGCCACACTCGAGGACCCGGCGGATCCCGTGGCGCCGGAAAAGGTCATGGAAAAACGCAGGCTTGCGCGGATCGATCGCGCGGTTGCGATCGGTGTACTGCGCGCCGAATTCGCTTGCGAAGAGGCGCTCGACGTCTCGCGCGTCCGGGGACTTCGTCTCGTTCATGGGGTCCTTTTACCTCGATTCGCCCGCCGTGCGGGCAGGGCGCTCGACGAGCGCGCGAAACAAGAGTGGCCAGGGTTCGAGCGAGAGAGGCGCGATACCGAGCGCGCGGAGGAGGCTCCGCCGCGCGCCGTGGGGGTCGCCGCCGAGGAGCCGGAGCCGGCCGTCCTTGACCTCCGTGTCTCGATCGAACTGTCGGAGCTTGCCGGAGCGCCGGTACCCCTCGATGTGCATGTCGCGGAGCAGCTCGCGCGAGAGGCGCGTCTTTTCGGCGCGCGCGAGCGTCGGCTGCGAGGTCCAGGAGCCCTCGTGGACGCGGTACGCGTAGAGCGGCTCGGCGACGTACGAGGCCGTGTACCCGGCCTCGACGATCGAGAGCCAAAAATCCCAGTCCTCGTTGCCGATGTTGAACTCGCTGCGATACCCGGGCGTCTTCGCGAACGCGCTCTTGCGGAAGAGGCTGCCGGCGAAGATGTACTGGTCGACGTAGAGCAAATCCCGATCGAAGGGTTTTCCCCGCGCCGTCCCCTGCCGCGCGCCGAAGTATTCGTAATCGGTGTAGACGATGCCGCACCGCGGATCCGAAAGGAGCACGGGGACGGTGCGCGCCAGGTGCTCGGGCTCGAGCTTGTCGTCCGCGTCGAGGCTCATCACGGCCTCGCTTTCGGCTCGCTCGATGCCGACGTTGCGCGCGCCCGCGCGGCCCATGTTCTCGGCGAGGTGCACGACCTCGACCCGATCGCTCCGGACAGCGTCGGCGAGCGCAGGCGTCTCACCGTCGGTCGAGGCGTCGTCGATCACGACGGCACGCCAGCGCCGGTGGGTCTGGCGCTCCAGGCTCCCGACGCAGTCCGCGAGGAAACGGCCGTGGTTGAAGCAGGGGATGACGATGGTGACGGGAGCGTCACCGCTCATCGAGCGCCTCCGCGGCGGGCGGGCGCGCGGCGCGCGCGTAGACCACGACCGTCGTCCCCTGCACGTCACGCGTGCCCACCCGGCCAAACCCCGCGCGCTCGAAGGCCCGCGCGCTCGCCGTGTTCTCGAACGAGACGAGCGCGACGAGCCAGCCTTCGTGGAGCCGGGTGGCCTCGAGGATCGCCGCGACGCCGATCCCGCGACCACGCGCCGAGGGCGCGAGCGCGATCGAGATCTGGTCTTCCTCGCCGCGACGCTCGATCCGCACGGTGCCCGCGGCCTCCCCGCCGGACTCGACGATCCACAGCGTCGTTCCGGGATCGGCGAGGCGCGCGGCGAACCAGGCCTTGTGCGCCTCCCAGGGGATCGGCTCCTTGCTGATCGACACGCGCCGCGCGCCCGGCTCGTCGTTCCAGACCCACACGCGCCCCTCGTCGCGACGCTCGGCCTTGCGCAAGGTCACAGCGGGCGCGGCGCGCGTGGGCGCGGGCGCGAGGTCCTCGAGGCTCACGGGCTCGTAAGGCTCGATCGCGCGGGCGACCTTTCGCCCGAACGCTTCCACGCCTTGCCGCGGCGACATCCCGTGCCGGTGCTTGCCCGCGCGCAGCATGATGGTGTTCTCCGCCGAGAGCGACTCACCGGGCTCGATCCTCCGCGACGAGAAGACCGTCCGTCGCGCGAAGGCGCGCAGCTCCTCCTCGACCTCGTGCACCTCCTTGCGGCCCGTCCCGAGCGCCCGCTCGACCTCGCGGATCCGGCGGATCATCTCCGTGAGCTCGTGCGGCTCGAGCGCGAACGCGTGATCCGGCCCCGGCAGGCGGTTGCTCAGCGTGTAGTGCTTCTCGATCACGACTGCGCCGAGCGCCACCGCGGTCACGGGCGCAGCGACCGCGTCCCGCGAGTGATCGGACAGGCCCGTGAGGACGCCGAAGACCTCGCGCATCGTGACGAGCGCGCGGGCGTTGATGCTCTCGAGCGGCGCGGGATACGCGGCCGTGCATTGCAGCGCGATCATCTGATCGTTGCCCGCGGCGCGCACCACCTCGATCGCCTCGCCCACCTCGACGAGCGACGCCGTGCCCGTCGAGAACACGATCGGCTTGCCCTTCGACGCCATGTGCCGGAGGAGCGGCGCGTGCGTCATCTCGTAGCTCGCGCACTTGTACGCGTCGACGTACGGATCGAGCAGGTCCGTCGACGCCTCGTCGAACGCCGAGGCCATGAACCCGATGCCCTTGCCGCGCGCGTACTCCGCGAGCTTCGGCAGCCACTCGGGCGGCATCTCCATCGACTTGATGATGTCGAAGATGTTGCGCTCGTCGCCGAGGTAGTCGCTCTTGCCGGCGGTCGGCGGGTAGAGCGCGGACGCGCGGAAGATCTGGAACTTGACGGCGTCTGCGCCAGCTTCGACGGCCACGTCGATCAGACGGTAGGCCTGCTCCAGGCTGCCGTTGTGGTTGCTGCCGGCCTCCGCGATGACGTAGCAGCCTTCGTCGAGACCGACGCGTCGCTGGCCGATGAGGATGCTCGGGATCGATCGCTCCATCATGCTCTCTCCTTCGGGGCTCTCCGCGCGGCCTCGGCGGATACGATCTCCGCGAGCGCGTCACATGTCCGCTCTGCGCCGCGTCCGTCGACGAGCCCTGTACATGCCTGCGACATCGCCAGATGTGCCTGGGCGCCCGCGAGGGCGAAGACCTCGATCACGCGCGAGAGGCGCGCTTCATCCCTCGCGGCTTCGAGATCCAGGCGCGCGGCGGCGCCGGCGGAAACGAGCGGGTCGATCACCGCGCGCTGGTTGTCGGCCACGGGCACGAGCAGCATCGGCACGCCCATCGCGGCGAGCTCCCACGCGGTGCTGCCCGCGGCGGCCACGGCGAGATCGATCGACGCGAAGAGCGCGGCCACGTCCTTCGTGTCGTGCACGATCGCGGGCCTCTGGGCGACGTCGTCCACGGACGCGGCGAGCGCGCGCAAGGCCTCGAGGTCCGGGTGCATCGGGCCCGCGAGGACCGTGATCCGCAGCGGCACGGCCTTCCCGATCGCGAGCACAGCCCGGAGCGCCGGGAGCGACAGCCGCGCCGGATCACTCGCCCCGAACGTGAGCAGGAGCGAGAGCGGCGGCGCGAACGATCGCGCGGGCGCCGGGCTCCTCCGGAACTCCGCACGCAGCGGCGTGTACCTCGCGCCTGCGAGCACACGCTGCGGCCCCGCGCCCCGCCCCTCCTCGCGCCCGCCGGCGTTCGGATCGATCACGACGTCGACGGGCAGGTCCTGCTGCGAGAAATCGTCGACGTAGGCCGTGACGAACGGGCCGCGGCTCGTCGCGAGCCACTGCGCGTCGAAGGCGTAGCCGTCGGCGACGACGACCACGGCCCCCCGCTCCTCGGCCGACGTGCGCAGCCAGAGCGCATCGGCGGCGGATCCCGGGGTGATGCGCGTCGGAACGGCGTGGACCTCGATCCCTCGCTCGGTGAAGCGATCCGCGATCGAGGCGGGGACGAGGCCGAGGAGCGCGGCGCGACCGCCCGCGAGGACCCAGGCTTCCGCGATCGCGAGGCAACGCATCGCGTGCCCCGCGCCGACCTCGGGCGTCGCGTCCGCGCGGAAGATCGCCCAGGCGCCGTGAAGCCGCGCGGGCCCGTCGCTCTCCCGGAACGAGCGCTGTCGCACCGAGGCATTCAGCCGCGCGATCTCCGGGTGCACCACGAGGAAGCGCGCCGCGCGGGCGAGCGACATCCGATCGGGCTCACCCTCCAGTGCTTCGAGCACCGCGCGCACGACGACGAGATCCTCGGGCGTGTCCACCGTGAGGCGGAGATGCGACAGGTCCTCGGCGGGGTGCACCACGCCCGTGCGAAACCGACCTTTCTCCTCGTACAGGTAAGGCGTCACGTGTTCCCGGTGGTAACCCGCGCGGCCCTCGGCGTGTGCACGTTCGAGGGCCGCGCGGGAGAACACCTCGACCGAGAGGCCGAGCGGGATCCGCCGATCGTCGGGCGCGAAGTTCGCCGCGTAGTCGAGCGGAGGATCGGCCGCGAGGAAGGCGCCGACGACACGATCCACCTCGGCGGGATCGAGCAGCGGACAGTCGGCCGTGATGCGCACGACGACGTCCGCCTCGGCCGCGCGCGCGGCGAGGACGAACCTCTCGAGCACGTCGTCCTCGCTGCCGCGAGAGCAGGAGATTCCGAGCCGCGCCGCCTCGCCTTCGAGCACGTCGTCGAGCGGGCGCCGCGTGGTGGCGAGGACGATCGCCGAGAGCCGCTTCGCCGCGCCGAGCCGCTCCGCGAGGTGGTCGAGCAGCGGACGTCCGGCGGCGCGCTCGAGCACCTTCCCGGGGAGCCGACTCGACCCCATTCGCGCCTGCACGATCGCGACGACGCGCGGCTCAGGCACCGAGGACCTCGACGAGCGTGGAGGCGACGCGATCGACGTCGGCGTCCTGCATGTCCGGGAACATCGGGAGCGAGAGGACCTCGGCGTAGAAGGCCTCCGTGACCGGGAAGCTGCCCGGCTTCCAGCCGCGATCGGCGTACGACGGGTGCAAGTGCACCGGCACGTAGTGCACCTGCGTGCCGATCCCGCGCTCGCGGAGCCTCGTCATCACCTCGGCGCGTGTCTTGCCGAACCCGGCGAAGTCGATCCGCACGACGTAGAGGTGGAAGGCGTGCTCCGTCCCATCGAGCCGCCCGAGCGGCTCGACGCCATGCGCGGGCCCGAAGAGCGCGTCGTACCGCGCCGCGATCTCGCGCCTCCGCGTGACGAACCGCTCGAGCTTGCCGAGCTGGGAGCGGCCGAGCGCCGCCTGGATGTCCGTGAGCCGGAAGTTGTGCCCGAGGAGGATCTGCTCCTGGTACCAGGGCCCCGGCGACGGGTTGCGGAGCCGTGTCGGATCCTTCGTGATTCCGTGTGATCGGAAGAGCCGCAGCGCGTCGCGGAGCTTCTCGTCGTTCGTCGTGATCGCGCCCCCCTCCCCCGTCGTCACGTGCTTGACCGGGTGGAACGAGAACATCGCCATGTCGGAGAACACGCACGAGCCGATGGGTGATCCTCCCTGGGTCGCGCCGAGCGCGTGGGCCGCGTCCTCCAGGACCGCGAGGCCGTGCCGCTTCGCGAGCGCGCCGATCTCCTCCATCCGCGCCGGCTGCCCCGCGTAATGCACCGGGATGATCATGCGCGTCTTCGGGCCGATGGCGGCTTCGAGGCACGATGGATCGAGGGTCGCGGCCTTCGGCTCGACGTCGACGAGCACGGGCGTCGCGCCCACGTACCGCGCGCAGTTCGCCGAGGCCGTGAACGTCATCGGCGTCGTGATCACCTCGTCCCCGGGCCCGAGCCCGAGCGCCGCGCAGGCCGCGTGCAGGGCCGTCGTCCCGTTCGAAAATGCCACGGCGAAGCGCGCCGAGGTGATCCGGGCGAGCTCCGCCTCGAAGGCGTCCACCTCGGGCCCCTGCGTGAGCCAATCGCTGCGCAGCGCCCTCACGACCGCGGCGACGTCGTCGTCGTCGATCGACTGCCTGCCGTACGGAAGAAAAGCACTCATGACGACCACCTCGCGGCCAGCGCGCCGCGCTTGTTCGCTATCCACGCCCGCTCCTCGTCCGTCAGGAAGCCCGTGGCCGCGAGCAGGACCGGGGCCGCGAGTGTGATGCCGAGCTTCAGACCGAGCTCCGCGGCGAGCGAGAACCTGCCGTCGACCAGCGCCGCGGCCAAGGCCACGATCGACGCGACCACGAACATCCGCGCGAGCCGCCCCTTCTCGTAGGGCAGACGCGCGCTCCGCGACCCCGCCCAGAAGAGGAGCGCCAGGATCGCGTAGCTCGCCAGCGTCGCCCACGCCGCGCCCACGATCCCGAGCTTCGGGAGCAGCCACACGTTGAGCCCGATGTTCGCCGCGCCCGCGAGGAACGTGAGGACCGGGATGATCCGCGTCCGCGACGCGTGAAAGAGCGCGTTCACGTGCACGAGATAGACGGCGTGCATCGGCGCGGCAAGCGAGAGGATCATCGTGAGCGGCGCCGCCTCCGTGAAGCGGGACGAGTAGAGCGTCCGGACGACCGTCGGCGCGAAGATCACGAAGCCAAGCGTCGCGGCCGACACCGTGAGCAAGAAGAGCGTGATCGCGCGGCCCACGAAGCCCTCCTCGCTCGGCTTGCCGTGCGCCCGCATGAACTGCGGCACGTACGCGCCGTTGACCGACTGGTTGATCATGAAGAGCGTCGTCGTCGACCCGTACGCGACCGTGTAGAGGCCGACCGCGTCGCGCCCGAGGTACGTCTCGATGAGCAGCCGATCGGCCGCCTCCAGGGCCCAGTGGCTCGACAGGTGGACCACCATCGGCAAGCCGAAGACGAGCGCGCGCCCGAGCACCGTCGGGTCGAACGCGAAGCCGAACGAGCGGTACGCGAAACGCAGGTGGACCCAGAGCATGATCGTCGGGCCCACGGCCTGCGCGACGTAGACCGACATCACGCCGAGCTCCGAGAGGTAGAGCAGCCCGAACATGATGGCGTTCGTCAGGAGCGCGCTCACGATGCGCACGCCGATGAGCTTCTTCGCGCGCTCCTGCGCCCCCCAGACCGTCTGCGCCACGGCGATCAGCGTGTTGCAGAGCAGCGCGTACGCGACGAACCGGCCGTACGGCGCGTAGGGCACGTTCGTGAAGACGCGGGCGTAGATGGCGGGCCCAAACAACTCCTGCGCCGCCGTGAGCAGGAGCGCCCAGCCGAGGAGGAACGTGTTGATGGTGCCGATCGCACGCCGCTGGGCGCCCGGGTCCCGCTCGACGTCGAAGAACATGCGGTTGACGGCGCTGTCGAGGCCGAGGCGGTATCCGTTCGCGAGCAGGTTCGTCGTGGTGCGCGTGAGGCCGAGCAGGCCGAAGTCCGCCCGCGTGAGCAGGTACGAGAGCAGCGGGTCGGCGCCGAAGGAGATGAGCGAGACGACGAGCTGTCCGAAGCCGTAGATCGACGCGTTTCGAAAGAGCCTCGTGATGCTCGAACCGAGCGGCGCCGCGGCGGCCCGCTTGTCGGCCTCTGCATCGAGCTCGGCGCCCATGAGCGGGATCTCAGGCGGCGCAGTGCGCGGGCAAGAAACCCAGGCTGCGGAGCAGGTCGCGCAGCTCCTCGACGCCCGGCCGGTGCGGCGCGTTCGCGCTCGTGTAGCAGAAATCCTCGGCCACGCGGCTGCCCTCGTGGTGCGCGCCGCCCCACCACGGGAAGCTCGGCTCGATCACGTACACCTTGCCCGTGTCGACGACCTGCCGCGCCTCGTCGGCGGTGATCAGCGCCTCGTGCAGCTTCTCGCCGGGCCGGATGCCCACGATGCGCTTCCTGCACTCGGGCGCGAGCGCCTCGACGAGCGTCGCGAGATCGGTCGCCGGGATCTGCGGGACGAACACCTCGCCGCCCTTGCCCGCGGCGGCCGCGTGCAGGCAGAGATCGAGCGCCTGATCCATGGAGATCCAGAAGCGCGTCATCCGCGGATCGGTGATCGTGATCTCGCCCTTCTCGCGCTGCGCGAGGAACAGCGGCACGACGGAGCCCTTGCTCCCCACGACGTTGCCGTATCGGACGACGGCGAACGACGTGCCCCGCGAGGCGCCGCGGTAGCTGTTCGCCGCGACGAAGAGCTTCTCCATGCAGAGCTTCGTCGCGCCGTAGAGGTTCACCGGGTTGACGGCCTTGTCGGTCGAGAGCGCGATGACGCGCTCGACGCCCCGCTCGAGGGCCGCGTCGATCACGTTCTCGGCGCCGCTGATGTTCGTGCGGATCGCCTCGATCGGGTTGTACTCGGCGAGCGGCACGTGCTTCATCGCCGCCGAGTGGAACACGACGTCCACGCCCTCGAACGCGCGCCGCAGCCGATCCTTGTCGCGCACGTCGCCCACGAAATAACGCAGCCGCGGATCGTCGAGCGTCTGCTGCATCTGGTAATGCTTCTGCTCGTCCCGGCTGAAGACGATCACCTTGCGCGGCGATCCCTCGGCGAGCAGGCGACGCACCATCGCGGTGCCAAACGAACCCGTGCCGCCGGTCACGAGGACGACCTTGCCCTCGAGATTGGGCGAGACATCACCGAACGCGAGCTTCCGTTTCAACGCGCCTTCTCCTCGGAACGCCCGCGCCTCGAAGAGAACGCGAGCCAAAGCATCGCCCCCGACGTAGCACGACGCTCATGCCATGACGAGGCCGGAGGTGCGGCTCGTCGCCCACGCGGCCACGTGCTAGCGCGAGCCCGCGAGAACGAAAAATGAGCCTCACTGTCGTGCTTCATGGCGATCCCGCTGCCACCCAGCAGACACGACTCGCGTTCGCTCTCGCCTCGCGCGGCCACCACATCGTGCTCTGCGACGCCCCCGAGATCGCCGCCCGCGTGCGCGCGGCCTACCCCGACCGCTGCGCCGAGATGTCGAGCCAGCCGCGGCTGCCGATGTTCCTCCGCCGCGCGCTCACGCGCCGCCGTGCCCGCGCGCTCGGCGCGGACGTCGTGCACCTGAACTCGCTCAAGCACTGGCACGCGCTCTGGATCGGCCTCCTCCCGTACATCGCGACCGCCTGGGGCAGCGACCTCAACGACGAGGTCTTCCCCAAGCCCAAGCACGTCACCCGCGCCGTCGACCGCGTCCTCGCCCACGCCGACGCCGTGACCGCCGACTCGAACGCCCTCCTGCGCAAGGCCCGCGCGCGCGCGAAGGACTCCCGCGCGCCGTTCGAGCTCGTCTTCTGGGGCGTCGACCGCGCGCTCTTCGATCCGGCGAAGGCCGCGCCCGGCGCGCGCGCCATGCGCGAACGGCTCGGCATCGCGCCCGGCGTGCGTGTGCTCTTGAGCCCGCGCCAGAACAAGCCGCACTACCACGTCGACCGCATCCTGCGCGCCTTCGCCGCGAGCGCCTGGTCCAGGGACGGCGTGATGGTCATCAAGCTGCACGGTCGCGACGACGACGCCGTGCACGAGGCGCGCCTGCGCGCGCTCGCAGCGGAGCTCGGCGTCACGGACCTCGTGCGCTTCGCGCCTCCTTGCGACTACGAGGAGCTGCCCGCGATGTACGCGATGGCGGACGTCGCCGTCTCGGCGCTCGAAGCCGACGGCGTGCCGAGCACCCTCTGCGAGCTCATGTCGCTCGGCGTGCCCGTCGTGGCCACGGATCTGCCGGACTACGCGGGCGTGCTCGCGCACGACGAGCGCGCCCTGCTCGTGCCGCCCGGCGATCACGGCGCGCTCGTCGGCGCCCTCGATCGCCTCGCCGCGAGCCCCGAGCTCGGGGCGAGGCTCGCCACGCACGGCAAGGCCTGGGTCGAGGAGCACGCGGACTGGGAGAGGTGCGTCGACCGCTGGGAGGCGCTCTACCGAAAGGCTGTCAGCCCTTCAGCGCCCGCAAAAGCTCCGCCACGCTGAAGGCCTGCGCCGGCCCGCCGTTCGGCGTGTACGGCATGTCCCCGCTCGCGAGCTCGGCCACCTGCCCCACCGCGACCTCGCGCTCGGCCGCCGACGCGATGAGCTCCGGCAGCTCCACGACGAGCGAATCCTCCGCGGGGAGCACGCCCCGCGCCGCGCGCGCGTAAAACCCGAGCAACCACGGCCACGCCGTCCCCTGGTGATACGCCGCGTCGCGCTCCGCGACGTTGCCGCCGTAATACCCCTTGTACGCCGTGTCCGAAGGCGCGAGCGTCCTGAGCCCCGCGGGCGTCACCAGCTCCTCCCGCGCTCGCCGCAGCGTCGCGCGCGCCCGCTCCGGCGAGAAGCAGGCCGGATCGATCGCCAGCGCAAGCACCGCGTTCGGCCGGATCGCCGCGTCCTGGAAGGCCTCTTCGCCCTCCTTCACCTCGGAGATCACGTCGTACGGATACGACGTCTGGTCACACCAGAACCGCGCGTGGAACGCGGCGCGCGCCCTCCGGCAGGCGATGTCGGCTCGATCGGCGAGCGCGCCCGCGCCCGCCGCGTGCGCGAGACGCGCCAGCGTGTGGCAACCTCGCGCCCAGAGCGCCGACAGCTCGATCGCGCAGCCCACGCGTGGCGTCACCGGCTGCCCGTGCACGCGCGCGTTCATCCATGTCGGCGCGTCACCTGGTTTGCCCGCGGCGAGCAGCCCGTCCGCCGTCACGCGGATCCCGTTTGGCGCGTCGCCGCGCAGGATCGCCTCGAACGCGGCCGTCATCGCCGGCACGACCTCGCCTTGCAGGAAGGGATCCGCGTCGCCGAGCACGTCCGCGAACGAGCGCGCCGCCTCGAAGAGCCAGAGCGTCGCGCCGGCCATCGCCGTGTCCGGGCGGCCGTCCTCGTCGGCCCTCCGGCCCGGCACGAGGCCCCCCTCCATCGTGGCCACGATCCCGCGGAGCACGCGCTTCGCTTCCTCGACCTTTCCCGTCGCGAGGTAGAGCCCCGGCAGCGCGATCAACCCGTCCCGCCCCCAGTGCTCGGCCCACGGGTACCCCGCGACGACCGACGGCACCGGCGCCAGATCCGCCCGGTAGAGCTCCGCCGCCACCGACAGCTTGCGCTCGAGCGTCGAGACGGTCGGCCCCGGGTCCTCCGCCTGGATCGCCGTCACCGTCTGCGTGATGATCTCCTCGGGTTTGCCCTCGGGCAGCTTGTCCACGCCCACCACGAGGAAGCTCGGCGCGCCCGAGCCATCCGCGCGGATCTCGAACACGCCCGGTGTCCAGAGATCCTCCTGGAACTCGAGCCCTCGATCTCGCTCCACGAGGTACTCGAAGCGCCGCCACCAGTCGGGCGAGCCCACGAACGTCCCCTCGTAGCGGAAGCAGAGCCGCGGCAGCCCCTTCATCGGCCGCACGCGCATCTCCCCCGCGCGCAGCTCCACCCGCTGCTCCATCGCCCCGTGCTCGCGCATCAGCGCGTGCATGTGCCGCATCGCGAGCAGCGGCCGGAGCGTGATCACCACCGGGTGCGGCCCGCGCCACGTGTACCGCAGCACCGCCGCGTTCTCGCCGCGCACGAGCGCGAGCAGCACCTCGAGCTCGCCGCCCGCGACCGCGTAGGTCCAGCGCGGCACCGGATCCTGATCGAAGCGGTCGAGGTAAAACGGCCCGCGCTCCGGGTTCAGCCCCGGGAACTGGTGCGTCGCCAGATCCCACGCCGCGCGTGGCGCGAGCGACTTGACCGTCACGTCCACGTGCGACAGCACCACGTGCCGCGCGCGCGGCGGCTCCAGCGCCGCGACGAGCAGGCCGTGGTAGCGCCGCGTGTGCATACACGCGACCGTCGAGCTCGCGTACGCCCCGGCGCCGTTGCTCGCGACCCACTCGCGAAAGAGCGCGCGCCCGAGCTCCCGCCGCACGTCCACGTGCGGCCAGATCGAAGCGGCCGCGGCCGCTCCGCCACCGCTCCCGCTCATACCGTGCGCCCTCCTCGATCGAGGGCGTCTTCGGCCGCGCGGCGCATCACCTCGAGCGGCGGCTCCTTCCCGGTCCAGAGCAGGATCGCGCGGGCGGCTTGCCGGACGAGCATCCCGAGCCCCCCTTCGGCCTGGAGGCCCCGGGAGGCGGCGGCGCGCAGAAACGGCGTCATCCTCGGGGTATACACGACGTCGTAGGCGAACGTGTCGCTTCCGAGATCGTCCCAGGGCACGACGTCCCGGACCGACTCCCCCGGATCCTTGCCGAGCATGCCCGCGCTCGTCGCCTGCACGACGACCGACGCGCCCCGCGCGAGGTCCCACCACTGCAGCCGCAGGGCCTGCGTCGCGAAGCTGTCCGGCGCCGACTCGCCCGGCGAAGGCCAGAGCAGCGGCAGCGCCCCCATCCGCCGCACCTGCTCGGCCGACGGCGACGACTCGATGTCCTCCGACCGCGCCCACGAGCGCGACGTCACGCCGATCACCTTGAACCCCAGCTTCTTGCACGCGGCCACGGCCGCCACGCCCGCCCCGCCCGAGCCGATCACCATCGCCCGCTTGCGCGACGCGCCCGGCGCGAGGGCCGCGATGTCGTCCGCGAGCGCGTCCGCGTCCGTGTTGTAGGCCCGGAGCCGCCCGTCCTCGCCCCGACAGAGCACGTTCGCCGCCCCCGGCTCCGTCGCGCTCGTGTCCACCTCGTCCACGAGCTCCAGGACCGCGCGTTTATGCGGCAGCGTCACGTTCGCCCCGCCGATCGCGCCCGACCTGAGCTCGTCGAACGCCGCGACGAGCTCGCCCGCCGTCGGCACGTCGATCGCCCGGTACACGTGCGGCAGCCCGAGCGACGCGTACGCCACCGTGTGAATCACGGGCGAGAGCGAGTGCGCCACCGGGTGCCCGAGGAGCGCGAAGACCTGCCCTTCAGCCATTGTCTCCCCCGCCCGCATCCGGCGCGCTCTCCAGCACCGCCGTGACCTCGGCGCGGATCTGGCCCTCGTGCACCCGCACCGTGATGGCCTCGCCCACGGCCACCTCCTTCGCGTCGCGCACCGCGCGCCCCGACGCCGTCGTCGCGATGGCGTACCCGCGCGCGAGCACCCCGAGCGGCGAGAGCGCGTCGAGCCGCGCCGCGTGCCTCCCGAGTGTCGTCCGCAGCCGCTCGACCCTCCGCCGCTCGGCCGCCACGAGCCGCACCTCGAGCGTCCCCGTCGCCGCGCGCGCCCCCGCGATCACCGCCCGCGGGTGCCTCGCCGCGAGCCGCCGCTCGAGCTCCGCGAGCTCCTCCTTGCGCCGCGAAGTCGCCCGCTCCTGCGCCCGTTCGAGCTTGCTCGTCAGCTCGTCGAGCTTCTGCTGCCGCGCCGCGAGCACGTCCGCGGGCGAGCCGATCGACCGCGCGAGCCTGTCGACGACGGCCCGCCGCCGCTCGATCGCCGCCCGCGTCGCGCGCGCGATACGAATGTACAGATGCCGGAGCTGCATACGCCGCTCCATCCGGTCCGCGACCAGCATCTCTGCGGCCTGCGAGGGCGTCGCCGCGCGCGCGTCCGCCGCGAGATCCGTCAGCGTCACGTCGACCTCGTGCCCGACCGCGCTCACGACCGGCACGGGGAAACTCGCCACCTTCCGGACGAGCGCCTCGTCGTTGAACGCGGAGAGATCCTCGGCCGATCCGCCGCCGCGCCCGAGGATCACCACCTCCACCTCGGGCACCCGCGCGAGCTGATCGAGCGCGCGGGCCATCGACTGCGCGGCGCCCGGCCCTTGCACCGTCGCCCGCGCGAGCAGGATCCGCGGCGCGCCGCGCCGGTACGACACGGTCACGATGTCGTGGATGGCCGCGCCGCTGCCGCTCGTCACGACCCCGATCACGGCCGGATCCACGGGCAGCGCGCGTTTCCTCTCCGCCGCGAAGACCCCCTCGCCCGCGAGCTTCTGCTTCAGCCGCTCCAGCGCCTCGAGCAACGCGCCCCGCCCGGCCGGCCGCACGTCGCTCACCGAGAACTGCAGCTTCCCGCGTGGCACGTACACCGTGGCCCGGCCGATGAGCACCACACGCGCCCCGTCCGCGAGCAGCTTCCGCGCGCGTGGCGACGCCGTCTTGTACATGACGCAATCGATGCAGGCGTCCTCGCGCTCGTCCTTCAGCGTGAAGTACGCGTGCCCGCTCGCGTGCAGCCGAAAGCCTCCGACCTCGCCGAGGACCCGCACGTCCTGCGACGCGCCCTCGACGACCCTCCGGAGCCGCTGATCGAGCGCGGCCACGGAGATCACCTCGGGCTCGTCCGGTGCCTCGGGGCGCGCGGGGTAGGAGCTCCCGAGAGGCTGGTAGCCCGCCACGTCGTCAGGGACCGATGCCCCGTGGAAAGAGAGCGCGGGGCCCGATTCGCGTCGCTGCACGGCGGGCCGAGAGGTAGCTCGTAACGCGCCGGAGGGAAAGGGAAACCCGCCTGAGCGGAGCCGTGCTACGTGGCCTCCCGTGATTCGCAAGGTCCTCATCGCCAACCGCGGCGAGATCGCCGTCCGCATCATCCGCACGCTCCACGAGATGGGCATCGCCGCCGTCGCCGTGTACAGCGAAGCCGACCGCAAATCTCTGCACGTCCGGCTCGCCGACGAGGCCTACTGCATCGGCCCGGCGCCCGCGCGCGAGAGTTACCTCGACATCCAGCGGGTCCTCGACGCCGCCCGCAAATCCGGCGCCGACGCCATCCACCCTGGATACGGCTTCCTCTCGGAAAAGAGCGAATTCGCGGAGGCCTGCGAGCGCGCGGGCATCACCTTCATCGGCCCCCCGGCCCGCGCGATGGCCGCGATGGGCTCGAAGACCGCCGCGCGCGCCAAGATGGCCGCGGCCGGCGTGCCCATCACGCCCGGCGGCGACGCCTCCACGGTCGAAGAGGCCCGCGCGACGGCCGAACGTGTCGGCTACCCCGTGCTCATCAAGGCCGCGATGGGCGGCGGCGGCAAGGGCATGCGCCTCGTGCACAACGCCGAGGAGATGGCGAGCGCCTTCGAGCGCGCCCAGAGCGAAGCCGCCCGCGCCTTCGGCGACCCCACGGTCTACATCGAGAAGGCGATCCTCCGCCCCCGGCACGTGGAAATCCAGGTGATGGGCGATCGCCACGGCAACATGGTGCACCTCTTCGAGCGCGACTGCTCGATCCAGCGCCGCCACCAGAAGGTCATCGAAGAGACCCCCTGCCCCGTCGCGACACCCGAGCTCATCCGCCGCATGGGCGAGGTCGCGGTGAAGGGCGCGCTCGCGGTTGGTTACTTCTCGGCCGGCACGTTCGAGTTTTTGCTCGGCGAGGACGGGAGCTTTTACTTCCTGGAGATGAACACCCGCCTCCAGGTCGAGCACCCGGTGACGGAGTGGATCACGGGCACGGACCTCGTGGCCGAAATGGTACGCGTGGCGGCGGGCGAGAAGCTCGCGTGGCGACAGGACGAGCTCGTGCGTCGAGGCGCGGCGATCGAGTGCCGCATCTACGCCGAGGACCCGATCGGCTTCTTGCCGAGCCCCGGCAAGATCGAAGCGCTCCGCGTGCCCGCGGGCCCGTGGGTGCGCGACGACGGCGGCTTCTACGAGGGCGCGACCGTGCCGAGCCACTACGACCCGCTGATCTCGAAGGTGAGCGTGTGGGGACCGGACCGGAAGACGGCCATCGGGCGCATGCGCCGTGCGCTCTCCGAGTACGTGGTGACGGGCATCAAGACGAACATCGTCTTCCACGAGAAGGTGCTCGCGCACCCGTCGTTCGTGGAGGGCCGCTACACGACGGGCTTCATCGACGAGAACAAGGAAGCGCTGCTCGGTTACTCGGACGTCCACGAGGAGGACGAGGCGACACTCGCGGTGGCCATCGCGGTGGCGGCGGCGCGGGCGGAGCGGAAGGCGCAGCGGACGGCGGGGCAGGCGCTCGAGGATCGAGGCCGGCTGTCACCGTGGGTGGAGCAACATCGGGCGCGGGTGATGAAGTAGCCTGCTAGAGGTCGGGATACGCCGTCCAGAGCCCCGCGCGTCCGGGCGTGCGGACGGCGTAGACGATGCCGGGCTCGGGCCAGAAGACCTCATTGAATTCGGCGACGCCCGTATCGACCTCGACCTGCTGGCCATTAAACGGGATCCAGGCCTCGAGGGTGCCTGCGCCGAGCGCGGCGTCCCAGTCGCGAACATATCCGAGCACGGGCGCTTGCCAGGAAAGACGCCAGGTCCGACCGTGGACCCGCGGGACCCGGAGCGTCTCGGCCAGGGTCTGCCCGTCGAAGACGACGAGCGTCCCGACCTCCTCCTGCGCGTCCGCGACCGCGACGAGATAACCGGTGAAGCTCCCTCCCCCTGCCGCCCCCGCGATGCCCTCGACGAGCGGAGAAAAGCCGCCATCCGGCTTCCATTTCCCCAGCGTGCCGGCCGTGCCGTCGTGGTCGAGGGTGAGGAGAAAACCATCCCCGTGCGACCGGAGGCCCAGGTCGAGCCTCGAATCGGTCCCGACGAGCACCGGCTCGCCGCCCTCCGGGACGGCCCAGAGCTCGCGCTTTTTGCCCGGCTCCTCGCGCTCGAAGAAGAGCCAGGGGCTCTCCTCTAGCCTGCGCGAATCCACGTACGTGACCCCGGGACCGAACGCGCGCTTCTCCCCCGTCTCCCAATCCCGGACCGCGAGCACGCCGGCCGCGCAGTCTTCGTGGTAGGCGAGCCTCGACGAGCCCCAGAGATATTCGAGTTTGCACGGCGCGGCCGGCGTGGGAATGGCCGTGGGCGCGTCTTCCCCCAGCTTCAGCACCCAGAGGCCCTTTTCGTCGACATAGGCCACCTCGGCCCCGGAGGGCCCGACCACGAATTCGGTCACGCCCGCGCCCGCGGTTTGCACGAGTTTCCCGTCGAGCTCACGCACGACCAGGCTCCCGCCCTCGATCAACCAGAATCGGCTGTACATGGGACTCCAGAAGCTCACGCCCTTGACGATCGTCTTCACCGAGCCGGCCCAGGGATCGATCGTCACGATTTCACCGGACGTCGTCCGCACAACGTAGCCCACGGGCTCGTAGTTTTCGTCGAAGACCCACGCTAGGGTCCGATTCGGCCACACAGCCACCGCGACCGAGGGCACGCGTACGTGCTCCGTGCAGGATGCGTCGAAGATACGCAAATCCCCGCTCTCGTCCCCGAGCTCTCCCTCGATGGTCAGGATGCGGGCCGGCCGAGCGTCGACGCGTGGCTCTTCGCCCCCGAACCCGGCATTGGGCGTGTTCGTGGTGTAGAGGGCAGCCTTGCCCAGCGAGCAGGAGCGCCGTTCACCCTCCACGAGCGAGACGAGGACCAGCTCCTCGTCCCCCGGCGCGCGCTCGCGCCGCGCCACGACGAACGGCCCATCCGGCTCCGTCCCCCCGACGAGGAGCCCGCGAAAGAGCCCATCCGCGTGTGTCGCCGAGCCACGCTCGATGTCGACCTGGCAACCGCTGCACGCAGGCAGCAGCCCCGAAGCCAGGACGCCGAGGGCCACGCACCAGGACTTTCGTGTCTTTCCACTGTAGACCATGCAACAAGACCTCCACGGCGAGGTCAGTTGCGGCGAGGGGGCTGGTCATTCGAGGGTGCAGGGGGACCGTCGTCTCGGCGAGGCGCTCGCCGAGCCTGATGTCCAGGCAGCACCATCACGTTGCCTTTGATTGCCGCTACGCGTGATCATGGAACTGCATGATGCACGCCAGGTCGGGAACGGATCTCGCCCACCCAAAGCCCCTCCCCGACACGCCGGCGCTCGAAGCCAGGCGAGCACCGGCGCCCCTCCTGGTCGTGAAGACCCACCTCAGCACCACCGACCCCGACGAGCTGCTCCCCACCTTCTCCCGCCTCTACCCGGGCGCGACGCTCCGGCCCCTGGCAAGGACGGCCTTCCGGTGTCATTTCGGGGTCACCGCGGCCGGGACCGTGTCGTTCGTCGCGGGGGACTGGGACCTCGGCAGCCGGGTCGAGGCGGCCGCCCTCGGTGATCGTTACGCGCTGGTGTTCGCGGGGGAGGGCAGCAGCGATGGGGAGGTGGAGATCCGGCGCCGGCGCCTCTCGATCACCCCTGGAAAGCGGGCCGCGCTCTTCATCCCCGGGCGCCCGGCGAGCATCCGGATGCCCGTGGGCACGAAGGGCCGGACCCTCACCGTCGAGCGCTCTGCCCTCGAGGCGCACTTCGCCCTCCTCACGGGCCACACGAGCCGCGGCGTCATCTCGTTCGACCCCGAGCTGGACATCACCGCGGGCGGCGGCGCCACGCTCCACGGGATCGTGCGCCTGCTCCGGGAGGAGATCGAGCGCCCCGCGGCCTCGCCGTTCGTCCGGCCGCGGCTCTTCGACGTGCTCCTCACCGCGCTCGTGACCATCCCTCGCCACGAGGGCTCGCGCCTGCTCGATCTTCCGCCCCCGCGTGTCGCTCCTGCGGTCGTGCGCCGGGCCGAGGAGTACATCGCGGCGCACGCCGGCGAGCCCATCCGGCTCTCGGACATCGTCGCCGCCGCGGGCGCGCCGGCCCGCTCGCTCCAGGCGGCCTTTCGCGCGGCGCGGGGCGTGACGCCCATGGAGTTTCTCAAGCTCCGACGGCTCGAGCTCTCGCGCCACATGCTGCTCGCCCCGCGGCCCGAGACGACCGTGTCGGGCGTCGCCGCCGTCATCGGCTTCCGCAACGCGGGGCGGTTCAGCGTCGAGTACAGGAAGTGCTTCCAGGAGAGCCCCTCCGAGACGCTCGCGCGCGGGCGCGGCCTGCGCCGCGGTAACCCAAAAACGTGCGGCTGATCAAAAAGCGCAACATTCCGGTCCTCCCTCGGGGATGGCCGTCGTAGGCGCGCGTGCCTTGGTCTATACGCCTCCGCCGATGACCTCCTCTTTTTCCTCTTCCGGTTCCATGAACAAAGCGACGTCGAAGCGGGTCGGGCGGCTGGGCTGCTGGGCCCTCGGCGTCGGGATGCTGCTCGGGTCGACGGGGTGCGAGATCATCGCCCGCGTCGATCGCACCGAGATCGACCAGGGCAACGGCGGCAGCGGCATGAGCGCGGCGTGTGGCGACGGCGCCCTCGCCGCGTCGGAGGCCTGCGACGACGGCAACGAGGCGAGCGGTGATGGTTGCTCCAGCGGCTGCGCCGTCGAGAGCGGCTGGACCTGCTCCGGGCAGCCCAGCAAGTGCACGCAGGTCGACGCGTGCGCCCCGAACCCCTGCCAGAACGGCGGCACCTGCACCGACGGCGTCGATGGCTACACCTGCGAGTGCGCGGCCGGGTTCACGGGCAAGGACTGCGAGACGAACGTCGACGACTGCGCGCCGAACCCCTGCCAGAACGGCGGCACCTGCACCGACGGCGTCGATGGCTACACCTGCGAGTGCGCGGCCGGGTTCACGGGCACGAACTGCGAGACGAACGTCGACGCGTGCGCCCCGAACCCCTGCCAGAACGGCGGCACCTGCACCGACGGCGTCGATGGCTACACCTGCGAGTGCGCGGCCGGGTTCACGGGCACGAACTGCGAGACGAACGTCGACGACTGCGCGCCGAGCCCCTGCCAGAACGGCGGCACCTGCACCGACGGCGTCGATGGCTACACGTGCGAGTGCGCGGCGGGTTTCACGGGGACGAACTGCGAGACGAACATCGACGACTGCGTCTCGAACCCCTGCCAGAACGGCGACTGCATCGACGGCATCAACGGCTACATGTGCCTGTGCTCGCCCGGGTTCACGGGGACGAACTGCGAGACGAACATCGACGAGTGCGCCCCGAACCCCTGCCAGAACGGCGGGACGTGCACCGACGGCATCAACGGCTACACCTGCCAGTGCGCCCCCACCTACGAGGGGACGAACTGCGAGGCGTGCACCGGCACCCTCGCCGACTGCAACGGGAGCGCAGCCGACGGCTGCGAGGTGAACCTCCAGAGCAGCGTCGACCACTGCAACGCCTGCGACCTCGCGTGCTCGACGGGCGACATCTGCTCGAATGGCACCTGCCAGGCTCCGCCCACCGGCCAGGTCCCCGGCACGCCCATCTCCGTCCCGGCGACGCACACCCCGCTGGCTCCGGCGGTCGCCGACGTGAACGGCGACGGCAAGCTCGACATCCTGGTGGCCAACGGCGAATCCGGCTCGACGATGGACCCCTCCGGCTCGGTCTCCGTGTATCTCGGCAATGGCGACGCCACCGTCCAGGCCGAGGTCAACTACGCGGGCGCGACGCTCTCCAGCAACGCGGTCGTGGCGGTCGACGTGGACGGCGACGGATGGCTCGACGCGGTCACCGTCGACGGCCAGGCCAACCTGCCCGCCATCAACGGCAGCATCAGCGTCTACCGTAACCTCGGCGCGAGCGCGCCCGGGACCTTCGGCGCGCTGACGAGCTTCACCACCGGCGCCCCGGGCTCCGTGCACCTCTGCGCCGGGGACTTCGATGGCGACGGGCGGATCGACATCGCGACCACGAGCGTGGTCACGAACCAGGTGAGCGTCATGTACGGCGACGGCGGGGGCAGCTTCGGCGCGCCCGTGCTCCTCTCCATCCCGTCCACCGGCGGCGCCCAGTCGACCATCGCCTGTCGCGACCTCACCGGCGACGACCGCCCCGAAATCGTGGTGACGAGCCCCAGCTCCGCGCGCCTCTCGATCCTCGTCAACCAGGGCGACGGCTCGTTCGCGGCCCCGGTCTCCTACACGAACGCGGTCAACGGCCAGACCGCGGGCCTCGCCTTCGGCGACTCCGACGGAGACGGCACGCTCGACATCCTCGCGAACGGCGCGGCCGGCGCGTATCTCTTCTTCTTCAAGGGGAACGGCGACGGCACCGTCGCGAGCGGCGTGCAATCCGCCACGGGGGCCTCGGCCATCGCCAACTCGGCGCTGGGCGTCGTGGCCAGCGACTTCAACGGCGACGGCAAGCTCGACGCCTACATCCTGGTCACCGCCGCCTCGGGCGGGGTCCGCCCGATGACCGGCAACGGCAATGGCTCCTTCGCCGCAGGCGCCGTCGTCCCGACCGGCACCTCGCCCGGCCTCAACGCCATCGCCGCCGCGGACCTGGATGGAGATGGGTACGATGATCTCATCCTGACGAACAGGGGATCCGCCACCCTCACCGTGATCCCCAACGGGCTCTGACAGACGGCCGGGCCCCCTCACGACCTCGGTCTCGCCCATCCATCGCTGACGCATCGCCGGCGCGTCCAGACAGTCCGGTCGAAGGATGCTTCATGATCTACACACGCTTGCTCGTTCTCCGCAGGACCCTCCCTTTCCTCGTGTCGGCGCTCGCCCTCGGGCTCGTCGCCGGCTGCGACGACGACAATGGCAGCAGCAGCAGCAATAGCAGCAGCAGCAGCAGTAGTAGTAGCTCTTCCTCGGGAAGCGGCGGAGCCGGCGGTCAGGACACCGGATTTCGCCTCTCGGGGTCGCTGTCGTACGAATACGTGCCCTTCGACGTCGACCTCGAGAAGCTCGATTATGGCAACATCGAGAAGCGCCCGATCCGCGGGGCCTCGGTCCGCCTGATCGACGCCGACACCGACGCCGAGATCGCGAAGACGACCTCCGACGACGAGGGCGCCTACAGCTTCGACTACATGGGGGCCGCCAAGGTGAAGCTCTGGGTCTACGCCCAGACGGAGGTCCCCTCGTTGACCGTCGAGGACAATACGTCCGGAGACGAGATCTACGTGATGGAGAGCGCCACGGCCGACAGCGGCGAGGACACGAAGCTCGACGTCCTCGCCGCCACGGGCTGGGACGGGGCCGCGTACACGAAGACCCGCGCCGCCGCGCCCTTCGCCGTGCTCGATACGGCCTACACGGCGGCGAGGCGCTTCCTCGACGAGGTCTCCCCGCCCCCGGAGCTCCCTCCGCTCAAGTTCAACTGGAGCATCGACAATCGCCCCGAGGACGGCGACAAGGCCATGGGCCAGGTCGGCACCTCCCATTTCGACGGCGAGGAGCTCTACATCCTCGGCAAGGCGGACGTGGACACCGACGAGTTCGACTCACACATCATCGTCCACGAGTGGGGACACTGGTTCGACCAGACGACCGGCCGCGCGGACACCATCGGAGGCACCCACGGCGCCAGCGACATCGAGGACCCGCGGCTCGCCTGGAGCGAAGGGCTCTGCACCGGCTTGAGCGCGATCGTCCTCGATCCGGACACGACGTACACCGACAGCTCCGGGCCCGGGCAGGCGAGCGGATTCTCGAATGACGTCGAGGTGAACCACAAAGATGTCGAGTCGAACCCGGGCTGGTTCTCGGAGAGGACGGTCGAGGGGATCGTTTATGATCTCTACGACGGGCCGGACGAGCCCTTCGACCAGGTCGGCGTGGGCATCGGTGGCATCTACGACGCGCTCCAGATCCAGAAGCAGAGGGCTTCGTTCACGACGCTCTTCTCGTTCGTGGCCTCGCTCAAGGAGAGCAACCCGGGAGCCGCGCCGGACATCGACGCGCTCACGTCGTTCTACAACGCGAGCGCCGATTTCGGCATCGACCCCATCGAGGACGAGTGGGGGACGAACGAGACGCACTCCGGCGGCTTCACCGGGAGCCTGCCGGTCTACAAGCAGGGCGTCGTCGGCAATACCTACACCGTGGATCTGACCGGCGACGTCGAATCCAATCGGCTCTGCCAGAACGTCTACTACCAGATCGAAGGCGACGGGATGCCCATCACCGTCACCTCCACCAGCCCGAGCAACGTCGATCTGGCGCTGTACGACGCCGGCGTCCTCGTCACGTCCGACGAGAACCCGAGCGGGGAAGAGAGCCTCACGTTCAATTCGGAGGCAGGGACGATCTACGTGCTCACCGTGCGCGGGTACAACACCATGCCCGTGTCGTACTCGGCCGACATCACCATCTCGCACTGAAAGAGGAGTCGACAATGAAATACATCGATATCGTGGGGATGGTCGTCCTTCTCGCGGCAGCGGCGTGCGGGACCGACGCGACGCGGCCTCCGGCTCCTCCGGCGAGCGCGGGCGGCTCTCCCGAGGCGGCCGCGCTCGAGCCCGAGGCCGCGGCGCCAAGCGCGGTCGCGGCTGAAAAGCCAGGCCCGTCCGAGCCCACGGCGAAGCCCTCCGCCCCCGTCGACGTGACCGCGACGCTGAAGCCAGGCGCGGCCGATCTGGATGTCGTCTTCGGGGCAGACGGCTCGAATGTCACCATCGAGGTCTGGGGCGTGGACGGGCTGAAGCTCACCGGAGGAGCGACTCCGGTCTCGGCCTCGTCCGTGAGGAAAGGGCAATCCCTCGAGGTGTCCGTCCTCTACGACGCCCCGACGACCACGAGCAACCTCGCGATACGCGTCAGCGGCACCTTCAGCGGCCGAGAGCAGGCCAAGGTGCAGTCATTCACGATCAACGCGGGCAACCAGCCCAAGGCCGCGCCGGCCGGGGAGAGCAAGGTCGATGGAGATGGTCGGCCGGTCAAGGTCATGAAGGCGCAGTGAGGAGATCCATCGATGACCCATCTTTCCCATCCGCCTCGTACATCCATGCGCCACCTTTGCGCCGGCCTCGCAGCGAGCCTCATGGTGGCCGCCTGCGGCGCGCAAGACCCCACGATCCCCGAGGCGTCGTCGCCGGAGGCACTTTCGGCGATAACCTCCGTGGGGCTCACCGCGGCTCCGCAATGGGAGGCCGTCCCGCAGCATGGTGACCTCCCGACCGCGTTATGGGAGGCCGGCGTCTCGTTCGCGCGCACCAACGATCCCGATATCGTCTACCGCTTCGGCGGGCAGATCAGCCAGTTCCCGACCGATTTCACGGTGAACGACTTCTACGCCCTCGACCTCTCCACGATGACGTGGACGAACCTCGGGGCGGCCGACACGCCCGCCCCGCGGGCCGACACGCTGATGATCCCTGGCCCCTGCGGCAATTGCGTGAGCATCGTCGGCGGCCGGGGCCGGTTCCGGACCGGCTCGGATCACATGTTCCCCGAGATGTGGACCTACCACACGAAGAGTCGCAAATGGAAGCTGGCCCCGCAGCAGGAGCAGGGAGATCCCTTCGCCATGCGCCGCTCGTCCGCCGCGGTCGTGGCGGTGCCGGTGGTCGGCCACCCGAAGAAGAAGACGTTTTATGCGTTCGGCGGCGTGGGCAATACGTTGCCGCGGTTCGCCACGACGCCCGGCGGCCTTCGCGACGACCTCGCCGTCTACGACGGGGAGGCGGGCTGGCAAATCGTCCCGACCCACGGCGAAAAGCCCGCACCGCGGGCCTGGCCCGCGGGTGTCTACGATCCGGACACCCATTCGTTATTGATCTTCGGCGGCTACCGCCTCGGTGCGGCCCAGGGGCCGGACACGCCGCCCGGGGAGCTCTTTGGTCCGACCAACTACGAGAATGACCTCTGGTCGCTCAGCCTCGACACGTTTACCTGGACCCGGCTCCAGCCGGTGGGAGCGCTGCCGTCACCCCGCGACAACCCCGTCGCCTTCTTCGACACCACGCGCGGCGGGATCGTCGTCTTCGGCGGGGGCGGGTTCGACGGGGTTTCGAATGATCTCTGGTTCTACTCGACGGCGGCGAACCAGTGGACCGAGATCACCCTCGATCCCGCCGCCGCGATTCCCCCAGCGCGCGTGGGGGGCGTCGCCTTCGTGCGCGAGACGAAGGCGGCCTTCGAGCTCTTCCTCCACGGCGGGTCCTCCTCCGACGGCGGCTCGAGCACGTTCTTCGACGACCTGTGGAAGCTGAGCTGGCCAAAGCTCTGAGAGGGTGTTCCACAGGCTGCTGCGCGGCGCCTGTGAAACACCCTCTAAAGCTCAGCCGTCCGAGGGCGCGGGCGCGCCGGGGGCTTCTTCCTTGGCGCGCATCTTCTCCTTGGTCGCGGCGGCCTTGAGGGCGGGCGCGGACTGGTAAGCGATGACCTTCTCGAACGGCGCCAGGATCTCGGCGCCGTCGGGGGATCGATCGGCGCGGCGGCGGATCTGCTGCACCATTTCACCGAGGCGGATGGCGATCTCGTGGCCACGCACGAGGCGCGTCTCGCGGAGGAGCTCGACGAGCTTCTCGGCGGCGGGGAGGACCTCGTCGATACGCTGGGCATCGGCCCAGAGCGCGGCGAGCTCCTGGGCCTCGTCGGGATGAATCCCCGCGCGCTTGAGCGCGAGAGGCGACGCGAAGAGCAGGGTCTCGACAGCGACGTCGTGCCCGTCACGGAGCTTGGTCAAGTGGCTGATGTGCTCCGGCGTGATGTCGACGAGCTGCAGATCCGAGAGGTCGAAGATCTGATCATACGGCTTGGGATGCTTGGGATCGGACATCGGAAGACTCCTCCCCGAGTCGGGGGGTATGGGGCTGTACAGTCGAGCCGCATGATTGCAGCGCGTGGGTTGGACGAGTCCGTGTCTTCAAGGATGGAGGTCGAGCAAGAAAGTGTCGGGGACGTGGATGCGGGGGCTGGGGGCGAGGTCCGGAGAGAGGAGGTCGAGTCTCCGGAGACACGAGGCCGAGCCTCCGGAGGGTCGAGGGCGCGGGGCGGAGAGGCGTGGGAGATGCGTCGAGAGACGAGGACTCCGCGGGAAAGGACGCAGGCGTGTCCGGAGAGCTACGCGGCGATCGCCGGAGGTGACGCGACGTGTCCCCAGGAGATGAGGGCGACGCGTCAGGAGACGAGGTCACGGGGGCGAGAGGCGGGGACGGGGCTGTGAGACTCGGGTCCGAGGGGTGAGGTGGGGGTGTCGTGGTGGTGGAGGGCATCGGGCGTGGGCCGGGGCCGCTCGATCTCTGCGTGGTTGGTTATCGCCGCTCGTTCATGATGCTTCGCGAATGCAGGCATCCGTCGACGACGAGCCGCAAGGCGCGTCTCTTCATGAGGCACCGAATGTCGAAAGGCGCGCGAGCAACTTGTCGCTCATCTCTTGCCGCTTCGCCCCGTGGTGCGCTTCGCGGTGATGATTGGGACAGAGTGCGACGACATTTGCGATCGTATCGGGTCCACCAGCGGCCAGTGGTATCACATGATGCGTCTCGAGGAATACTCGGCCGTCTGCCATCGCGAAGCCAGGTTCACCGCACCACTCGCATTTTCCCTGAGCTCGCATGAGGACGCGCTGCCGCACTGCGGGGTTACGAAGAAACACCTCACCGGAGACGAGGCGTCGCTCTGCCGGTCGATTTGACTCCTCCCCACTCGAAAACTGATCAGCAAACCGAACCGGCACGACAGCGCGGGTGAGCGTGCATTGACCGGTTTTGGGATCGTACCGGCCCGCCGGTACCGTCGTGCCTCTTGTCGCATGTTGAACTCCTGGGAGATGACTCCGTCCCGCTCCTGCAGCAAACCATGCCACAAGTTGAGGACGACGACCTTGCGGGGCTCGACGAACGACCATTGATAGCAATATTTCGGATTTGCGGCCGCCTTGTCCGCCCCACCCTTGTAGTTCGCCCAATCACTTACGTCCACACCGGCAGCCTCGACCAGGTCCATGACGAGGTGGTGGTCCTTCGGAGCGATGTCAGCGAGGCTGGCCACGAGCTGGATCTGCAAAACGTGAGGCTTGGGGTGCGTGTCGCCCGTTGCGGTCTGCTGCGGGCCATCATTGGACACCGCATGAGCATTTCGGAAGGGGAACTTCTTGGTGTCACAATGTCCGCAATTTTTGGTCTCGAGACCGTATTGCTTCGCCCAAGCGATCAACTCGGCGAGCCTCCTGGAGCAGACCTTCCGAGCGGTGGTGTAACAGCCGTTCTTGTCGGCCCGATAGTCATTGTCGCTGCCCCCCTGGTGCCAGCAGCCTCGCCCTTCGGGATTCTCTCGCCTGTCTTGCGCGTAGTGAATCGTGAACGTCCCCGGCGGGGCTTCCGTCATGTAAAACCCATCGACGTTGGTACGTCTCCAAGCCTGAAAGGCTCGATGTGTCTTGGCATCGTCGCCGTGAAAGATATCGACCATCTTGTATTCTCCCGACTCCAAAGCGAGCAGACCCAAAACACGGCTGCCGTGGACCTGCTCCTGTCCATCTGCCCAATGAGTTCCCCGGCCTGCTCCTGCATGAGCTGACGCGCGCTCCCGCGTGACACTACCGGCCAAACACCGTCACGTCACTGCTCGTCGCAATCACCAGGCTCCTTCCCGTCGGTGAAAATCCCCAGGCACGAACCTCGCTCTCGACGGCCACCTTCGTGAACTCCGCGGACCGACCCGGGCGCGTCTCGTAGATCCAAGCCCCGGGAGGCAGGAGCAGGAGCGACGCCTCGGGCCAGTCGAGAGCGAGACGCTCGACCGTCCAGCCGTCTCGCGTGCAGCGCGCGAGCCCTCCCCCGAAGAGGCCGGCCGTACGCACCCTCTGCCCGGCGAGCGGGCCAATGCCCTCCACTTCGAGCTCGAACGTATCCTGCCAGTCGTCCTCGCCAGGCCCCGGGACGGATGGGTCGCGAGCAACACGCAATCCACCGGTGCAATCAATGACCCCGCGGCCGCTGGTCGAGACGACGAGCAGGAGATCCGACCCGCGGCCGAAGCCCACATCGGTGAGGCCTCCGACGGCGTGCACCCCACGTCGCTTCCACGGGGCGGGAGGGTCCTGCACGGACGCGGCGCGGACGCGGCGAGACATGGGGAGGAGGTGGTCAGGAATCGCGCTCATGGTTCAGGGGTCAACCGCCCCCGTGGTCGTACCGGAAAAGGTCCGTCTCCTACTCGTTGTACCCGGTGCCGAAGACGAAATGAAGCACGCTCACGTCGGCCGGGGGCGGGACGCGCAACGAGGCCGTTGATCCACGCCGCCCACACCGGCGGCGCTCCATCGATGGGCTCGTGAAGGTGGGGAGCCGTGAGGGGACGGTCGGAGACATCGTCTCGGGGAGCGCCGAGCTCCGCACCTCGACCTCGGGGGTGACGAGCCTCCCGAGAGGTGAGGCGAAGCCACCGCGTCCGGGCACGAGGTCACCCGCGCGACTGGACAAGCGCATCGACATTCTTCTACCGTGATCCGATCATGCGACTGAACCTACCCGCCGACCGAGCTGCGCTCGATCTCGTTGGTTTTCCTCATTCCCACGGGCCCGCCTTCGAGCGCGTCGCCGTCCAGGAGCGGTGCGTGATCATGAGCCGCGCCGTGGGCGAGGCGTGTACGCAGCTCATCGAGGAGGGGTACCAGACGAAGGGGTATCGGATCCACGCGAAGTCCTGCACGTGGGGGCCGATGGCGGGGTTCGTCTGCCTCGACCCGCGCTTCAACAAGAAGGGGCTCGACGGCGCGAAATCCAACGCGAATGAGCACATGGAGTCCTTCGCGAACAAGAACGTCGCGCACGACCGCCAGTGGAAGGCCAACACCGGCCCCATCTACATCTCGGACGAGCGGATCCAGTGGCTGCGCGCGCACGGCCAGCTCGGCGTCCCGCGGCACGCGCCGACGCTCAAGGGCATCGACCTGGTGCTCGGCACGTATCATTTCAACGGCATCGAGCCCATTCATTATGCGCTCATCAAGAACCACCACCACATCCCGCCCGGCGCGCGCAAGCCGATGTGGGCCCTCTGCCTCGACACCACCACGTACACCCGAGGCGGGCTGAGGCAGGAGACGCTCGGCCGACCTCACCAGTACAGCCGCGATTTCGGCCAGCGGTACGAGCACGTCATGGGGATGATCAACCCCTACGCCGACAACCCCCGCTCGCCCTATTCGGTCATCACGGGCGATTACGATCTCTTCACGGTCTGGCCGATGATCCGCGACTTCGATCCGATCCACGAGGACAACAGGTTCGCGGGCGCGTCGAGCAACACGGGCATCCTCGCGAACGAGCATCCGCAGCTCGGCAATATCACGAACCGCGTGTTCCTGATCGCGCAGCTATTGAACTCGGTCATCGGCGCGATGACGGGGCTGCCCCTCCGGAACATGTGCCATCACAGCGACGAGACGGGGCGGCCTTACGTCAAGGATGTCGACCTCCCCCTCATCGGATTCTTGCCGGACAGGAAAGGCAAGTGCTTCACGTACGGGATCCGCGACATCGAGGACATGAAGGCGTTCACCGGAGCGGCGCAGCAGCTCGGCTACATGGTGCTGATGAACACGGGGTGGGAGGCGCAGCTCGGCAAGGTCGGCGTGGTCATGCACCGGAATCGGTGACAGAGATCAATCGATCGGCATCGGGAACGCCGTATTCAAGATCCAGGACCCGTTCACGAAGAGGAAGGCGACGCTGACCTGGGTCGCGTGGTACGAGGCCCAGTCCGTGCATTGCCCATTGCCGTCCGCCCTCCTGCACGAGAAGGCGTCGATCGGAAAGCCGAGGTCGAAGACCTGAATGACCCCGCGGCCCGAGCAGGTCCTCGGGTTCGTGACGGTGTTCATGTAGACTCTCCAGGCAAGCTCGAACTTGCCCCTCTCCGAGAACAGCGTCTTTCCGACCTGCGACGTCCCCGGCGGAGGCCGCATGCCGAGGATGTGCTGCGTGAGATGTCCACCCATCGCCGTGTTCCGCGACGGGTCGGCGCTCTGCTTGACGGAGTCGAGGTCACGGCACGCCGCCGCGGACGCCGATCCGCTCATCAACGAGAAAAGCAGGACGCCCCCGAGAAACACGAGCCGCGCCGCCGACGAGGCTGCGAATGTCGATGAATTCGTCGCCATACATCCTCCCTCCCGCCTTTGGATGTACGTAGTGTCGACGCGTCGGTGCACAAGCAGCCATCGAAGGCTTGTGGTCCCGAGCGCCCGACTCCATCGTCTGTCGAAGGCGCCCGTGAGGCGTTGAAGGAGGAGTCATGTTTCGATTGCTCGTCGGTGCCGTCTTCGGCCTGGTTTTCCTCGTGTCCTCGCAGGCCCACGCGGTGAACTGGGGCGCGTTGAAGGACGACGGCTGCAAGTCGACGGGGTTCCGGCAATTCTCGGCGATCCTGTGGAACATTCCCCGCGGCGCGAACTGGGAGGCCGCCTGCGCCCAGACGCCCGTCCTCGACTGGGGGCCGCCGACCCGCTGCAAGAACACGGTGTTCAACATGTGGGGCGAGTGGGATCGCCCGGATCCGCAATGTTTCTAGCGACGGGCCCGTCGCCGCGGCCTAGCCGCCCCCATTCTCGACCGTGAGCCCCAGATACAAGAGCTTCGGGTCCGCGGGCGACGCGACGATCGCCGATACGCCGTCGTAGCCGTTGTGCGTCTTCGTGACCACGCCGGTCCCATGGTCGTACCGGAAGAGGTCCGTCCCGTAATCGTTGTACCCCGTGCCGAAGACGAAATAAAGCACGGCCGCGTCGGTCGGGTGCGGGACGATCAACGTGCCATTGATGAGGTCGACCTCCGCAGACTCCGTGACCACCACCTCGAACGTCTTGCCGCCGTCCTTCGATCGGTGGATGTGGCGGATGTCCGGGCCCATTTCGAGCGCCTCGGCCCAGACGACGTCGCTCGCCGCGGGGGACACGGCGATCGAGAAGAGGTTCGCGCCGTTCGCGCCGAGGCCCGCGCTCTTCTGCCACGTCGCGCCGCCGTCGAAGCTGACGGCGCCGCCGTTCACGCTCTCGCCCCAGAGCACGTGGTCGAGGTTCGCGGGATCGAAGGCGAATCGATAACCGATGACGCTGCCCGAGGCGGGCGGGGTGCCCTGCTTCGACCAGGTCTCGCCGCCGTCGTGGGATTCGTGCAGGCTGCCGCTCGCGTCGCCGATGCGCAGGTGCTTGCCGTCGGCCGGATCGACGCCGAGGCCAATGATGTTCGGCGCGGGCGTGGTGAAGGCCTGGGGGCCGTTTTCATCGATCCGATAAAACCCCGCCCCGTTCTCGGCCCACGCATACGCGAGGCCCCCCTTCGCGGCCGTGATCCTGAAGATGCTGCCCGCGAGCGCGCCCACGACGCTCCAGGTGCAGCCGGCGTCCTCGGAGCGCAGGAGCTCGCCCTTGTGCTCGGCGAGCAACGTGTTCGGCGTATCGAGCGCCGCGAGCCCGTAGGTGTACCCGATCCCCTGGAGCTCCCCCGCGGTCATTGCGAGGTTTTTCCCTTCATCGAGCGTGAAGGTGACGGCGGACGTGCCGCTCACCGATTCACACGCGGGCAGCGCCCAGCCGGGCGTGGAGCCGCCCATTCCCCCTGTGCCACCTGTGCCACCCGCGCCACCGGCGCCACCCGCGCCGCCGGCGCCGTCTCCGCCGCTCCCACCGGCGCCGTCGGATCGAGGAGGGTCGCCGGCTCCGCAGCCAAGCAACAACGCGGAAGCGGTGGCAATGGCGCAGACAAAGAAAAGGTTGGTCCTTGCAAGCATGTTGTTGTCCCTCGTGGGTGGGGCGCAGACGTGTTTCGGGGGCTCGCAAGAGGGCGAGCCCCGCAGGGACCACGGTCATTGCAACGGGTATGCCTCGGAGGCCGTCCGCCGGCGGGGGACGTGGCTTCGCTCGTTATCGCGGTTCTTCGGTTCGGGCTAAAAGCCGAGGTGCATCAACGTCCATCCGCCGCGGGTGCGGTAGAGGACGGCCGCGGCGTCGCCGCCGTCGAGCAGGAGACCGTCGCCGAGGGCGCCTGGCGCCGGCGATTCGACGATCCGCGGGCCGATCCGCCCGACGAGCACGGGGAGGCCGTCACGAAGCGCTCGAGGTCGCAGCTCCCAGCGCGCGAGCCAGCCGAAATCGGCGTCGATCTCCGTCGGGCGCGGCGGCGCGTCCGGCCTGCCCCCGAGGTCGGGCACCTCCGTCCTCGTCCACCATTGCCCCCGTCGACCTCCGCCGAGCAGCTCCGCGGCGCCCGTCCCCCAGAGGATGGCAATGCCACCGGCGCCGGCGCGGCTGCGCACGAGCACCACGTCGTCGATTGCGCCGTCGCCGTCGAGATCACCACGCACGGCGCACGGGCCCGATAACGCGACGTCACAGGCGGCGTGGTGCTCCGGCAGCTCGGCCCGCAGCCGGGCCACGAGCGCCCCCGGGAGCTCGCCCGGCGATTCTGCCGGCGCGGGCTTGCAGGCGCAAAACGCGGACGCGGTGAGGGCGAAGGATCCCAGGAGGGAGGCGACGATCGGCTTCATGTTGGCCCGTTATCGGAGCGGAGGCGCGGAGTGTGACAGGCGCGTCATGCCGTCATCAAGACGAAGAGGCGCGTGTCGTCCGAGAGAGGGCGGTCCGGGTACTCCTGCGCCCAGTATCGCTGGAACACGCGCTCGAACGAGCTCACCCCCTCGCCCCTCAGCCCCGTTTCTTCCCGGACCCTCGGATCGACATCTCCATAACGCGTGACGAAGCAATGCTGGACACGGACGCGCCCGTCGAGCTCCACCTCCGCCCCCTCGGACCCGAGCAGCCAGCGCTGGGCGGGATCGTCCTCGAAGGGCAGGATGTAGACATTGAGCCGATAACCGACCTGAAACGCCATTCGTTGCCGGCGAAAGAGGTAGGCGGGGAGGTCATGCTGTTCGCTGTTCATGGCCGACGACGCACCTCCCTAAAGGAGGGCTCCCCCGTCGATCACGATGGCCTGCCCCGTGATGCCCGCGGAGGCTTCCCCCGCCAGATGGAAGGCCAGGTCGGCCACCTCGCGCGGCTCGATCATGCGGCCCAGGGGCACGCCCTTCGCGAGCGCCGCCTCGTCCATACCGAGCTCGCGCATCCGGCCCTCGGCCATCTCCGTGCGTGTCCAGCCCGGGCAAATCGCATTGACGGTGATGCGGCGCGGAGCGGCGTGCAGCGCGAGGGCCCGCGTGAAGCCGACGACGCCGTGCTTGGCCGCGACGTACGCGGTTTGATCCGGCACGCCCTTGAGGCCCAGCACCGAGGCGATGTTGACGATCCGCCCCGCGCCGTCGGGCAGGTGGGGGAGCACGTGCTTGCACAGGTAATAGGTGCCATTCAGGTTGACCGCGAGGACCTGGTGCCAGAACGCGTCGTCGTCCGCGGGATCGAGCGAGTTGGCCCCGGCGAGCCCCGCGTTGTTCACCAGCACGTCGATGCGGCCGAAACGCGCGAGGACGGCGCGTACGGTCTGCGCGACCGCGCCCGCGTCGCTGACGTCGCAGACGTAGCTCTCCGCCACGTGGGGTGATTCCACGCGGGATCGCGCGAGGGCCGCGACGGAGAAGCCTCCCTCGTGGAATCGCTGGGCGATGGCCTCGCCGATGCCCCTCGACGCGCCCGTGACGAGGGCGACACGCGCGCTCATTGCGCCACCCCGCCGCCGTCGACGGGCATGACGACGCCCGTCATGAAAGAGGCCGCGTCCGAGGCGAGGAACGTGATGGCCCAGGCGATCTCGCGCGGCTCGGCGAAGCGGCCGAGCGGGACGGCGGCCTTGTAGACGTCGTCGCTCTGCACGTTCATGCGCGCGGAGAGCACGGAGAGGACCTGGCGCAGCATCGGGGTATCGGTGCTGCCCGGCGCGACGCAGTTGACGCGAATGCCGCGGGGGCCCCAGTCGAGCGCCGCGCTCTTCGTGAGCTGCGCGAGCGCCGCCTTGGACGCGCCATAAATCGCGCTGTCGCGCTTGCCGATGAAGGCCTGATCACTCGCGTTGTTGACGATCGCTCCGCCGCCGCTGCGCAACATGATCGGAATCACGGATTGCATGAGCAGGAAGGGCGCCTTGAGGTTCACGGTGAGCACGTCGTCGACCGCCTCGAGCGAGGTGTCCACGAGGTTGCCGAGGTGCGTGACGCCGGCATTGTTGACGAGGATGTCGATCCGCCCCTCGCGCGCGGCGACGCGCTGCACGTGCGCGTCGATGGCGCAGAGATCCCGCAGGTCGACGTCGGGGAGGTCGAAGCCGTGCACACGCGCGCCGTGCTCCTCCAGCAACGCGGCCACAGCCGTGCCGATACCGCTGCGATGTCCAGTGACGATGGCGACTTTGTCGCGAAGTCCGGGTAACATGAGGGGCGACGCGATATCACGCCCACACGTCCACGTCAATCGGGTGGTGGATTGCAGGTCGTCGGTATCCGTGAGGTCGCCAGGCTACAGCCTGCGAGCTTCACTGAGGACTCCGAGCATCAATGCCGCCCGGCGCTGATCCTGGCGACCGCTCTCTTCGCGGCGCTTTCTGTCTGCATGCATCTCCTGGGGCCGCGTTTCCGTCACTGGTACACATGTTGCCGATGGTGGTCGCATACAGCCGGTGGTATGGGTGCCTTGCCAGCTGAGAGTCCTGCCGTGACTCCGCTCGTCCCCTGGGCTGCCACCGGAACATCGCCTCCCGACAACGAACAGGATTGCGCTCATGACCATGGAAGTTGAAGCGCCGCGGCGCGCGAGCACCGAGGCTCCGACGACCGGAGGGATCTCGGTTTTCTCCCAAGCCATGGTGCCCACCGAGTACGGGAACGTCCGTGTCATCGTATTCCGTGACGATCGGGCTTCCCAGCATCACGCGCCGCTGGACGAGCACATCGCGCTCGTCGTCGGCGACGTTCGGGAGGGCGAGGATGTCCTCGTGCGTATCCATTCGGAGTGCTGGACCGGCGAGGCGCTGCACTCCTTGAAGTGTGATTGCCGCGAGCAGCTCGACGCGGCGCTGACCACGATCGCCAAGACAGGCCGCGGGATCGTGCTTTAACTGAGGCAGGAGGGGCGCGGCATCGGGCTGGGCAACAAGATTCGAGCCTATGCCCTTCAGCAGGAGGGGCTCGACACGTTCGCAGCCAACCGCGCGCTCGGATTCGCGGACGATCTGCGTGACTTCTCGGTGGCGGGCAAGATGCTCGAGCAACTGAGGGTGCGCTCGGTGTCTCTCCTGACGAACAACCCGGTGAAGATCTCCGGCTTGTCGGAGAGCGGCATCCGGGTCGTGGGCCGTCGCCCCATGCCCGCGACGGCCAATCCGCACAATGAGAAATACATCCAGACCAAGAATGCCCAGATGGGCCACGACATCCGCTCGTGGCTGGACGAGCAGGTCGGCGGGCACGCGCGCATCGTCTTCACCGCCGAGCAGATCCGCGCGCGCGTCGCCGAGCTGGCGCGCGACGTCGCGCGGGACTTCGCGGGCAAGGAGCTGGTGACCGTGGGTGTCCTCAATGGCGGGTTCATGTTCTTCGGCGACCTGCTCCGCCAGATCCAGCTCGCCCAGGCCGAGCTCGACCTGGCGCCCATCACGCTGCATTGCGGCTTCATGGGATTGCAGCCGTATGGAAGCGATGGGAGCTCTGGAGGCGTCCTCCGGACGACCGCGGATCTGGCCTTCCCGATCAGCGGAAAGCACGTGCTGCTCGTCGAGGACATCGTGGACACGGGGATGACGACGACCTATTTGCGGGAGAACCTGGCGCTGCGAGAGCCGCTCAGCGTGGAGGTCTGCACGCTGCTCCACAGGCCCAGGCATACCACCCCGGCGCTCCGCATTGCCTACCGAGGCTTCACGCTGGAGTCCGACGACTTCGTCTTCGGGTATGGGCTGGACCTCAAGCAGAGGTTCCGCGAGCTCCCCTTCATCGCCACGCGCGGGTGATCGCACGGCTGCCGTGCGTATCCCGGGTACTCCACAGACCATCGATTCAACGATCAACAGAGTTTCACGCAATGAACGATATCGTCAAGAAATATACGGAAATCGGCCTCCAGCTCGGCCTCGACATTGGCACCAAGATCCTCGGGGCCATCGTCCTGTGGATCGTGGGCCGGGTGCTGATACGCGGCGTCCTTCGCTTGCTCGATCAAGCGACGAAGGTGCGCAAGATCGACGATACGCTCGCGCGCTACCTGCATTCGGTCGCGAGCGTCCTGCTCAACATCCTCCTCATCGTCACGGTCCTCGGCGTCTTCGGCGTCCAGACCTTCACCTTCGCCGGGATCCTGGCGGCGGCCGGGGTCGCCATCGGCCTCGCCTGGTCGGGCCTGCTCGCCAACCTGGCCGCGGGCGTGTTCATGATCATGCTGCGCCCCTTCAAGGCCGGCGACGTGGTCACCATCTGCGGGACGATGGGGATCGTGCACTCGATCGGCCTCTTCGTGACGGCGATCGATACCTTCGCCAATGAGCGCGTCTTCATCGGCAACAACAAGATCTTCACCGAGATCATCACGAACCACACGGAGAACCCGGTCGCGCGCCTGGACATCAAGGTCCAGCTCCCCCACGGCGCCGACGTGCACAAGGTCATCAAGATCCTGGAGGAGAAGCTGCCGAAGGCGGACCACGCGGTCAGCGACCCGCCGCCGTTCATCGAGATGACGGGCGTGAGCGCCGCCGGCCCGACGCTGGTCGCGCACTCCTACGTCGACAGCAGGAAATATCCCTGGGCGCTCACCGCCGCGAACCTCGCCGTCTACGCGGAGATCGGGAAGCTCGGTTATCCGATCCCGGCGCAAGAGGTGGTGCTCCGCGGAGAGCTCGGGCGGCTCGCGACGGCCAAGGCCGACGACGTGCGGGGATTCGCGCAGGTTTGAAGCATCATCGCTCCAGCTCCCGAATGCCGCTCGACATTCGGGGGTGGTGCCCGGCAGGATGGCTCGACGGCTCCTACGAAGGAAACTCCGCGTACCGGGGGGCATCTCCCCCGATGTGATCCCAGGGCGCCCTCGAATCGACGAAGATATGCATCTCGATCTGGACGCCCGGATCTCCATCGACGCTGCCGAGCGTCACGCCGTGCACCTTCTCCCCGGCCGTGCCGCACAACGTGCTCCCGCAGGTCCGGCAGAAGCAGAGCCCCCATCCGGGGGTCGTCTCATGGAAGGTGAGATTCTCCTCGCCGCTGAGCCACGAGAAAGAACCTGGCACGACCTCGGCATAAGCGGACCCCGCGCCGCTGAATGCTTTCCTGCATCGCGAGCAGTGGCAGCAGCGCCCTGGCCCGAGCGGGGCTTCGATCTGGTATCGGACCTTTCCGCAGAAGCAACCGCCCGTGATCGGCACGATTTCTCCTTTGCGTTTCGTGCTCACTCCTCCGCCGCCGCCTCCACCGCGACCGACGGCTTCCTCGCCGACAACCCCGCGTCCCGGATCAGCGCCGTGTCCTCGTTCGCGTCCGGGTTCGGCGTCGTGAGCAGCTTGTCGCCGTAGAAGATCGAGTTCGCTCCCACGTACAGGCACATCATCTGCGCCTCGCGCGTGAGGTCCGTCCGGCCCGCCGACAGGCGCACCATGCTCTTCGGGAACACGATCCGCGCCGTCGCGATCATCCGGATGAACTCCACCGGGTCGAGCGGCGGGAGGCTCTCGAGCGGCGTGCCAGGAACACGCACGAGCGCGTTCACCGGCACGCTCTCCGGGTGCGGCTGGAGGCGCGCGAGCTCCACCAGCATCGCCGCGCGATCACGCACCGTCTCGCCCATCCCGATGATGCCGCCCGAGCAGACCGTGATCCCCGCCTTGCGCACGTTGCGCAGCGTCACGAGGCGCTCGTCGTAGGTGCGCGTCGAGATGATCGAACGGTAGTGCTCGCGCGACGTGTCGAGGTTGTGGTTGTACGCGTCGAGGCCCGCTTCCTTGAGCTTCTTCGCTTGCTCCTCGTTCACCATGCCGAGCGTCACGCACGCCTCGAGGCCACGCTCCTTCACGCCGCGCACCATCGCGAGCACGCGGTCGAACGCCGGGCCGTCCTTCACCTCGCGCCACGCCGCGCCCATGCAGAAGCGCGTCGAGCCCGCGGCCTTCGCGCGGTCGGCCGCCTCGAGCACCCCGTCGACGTCGAGCATCTTCTCGGGGCTCGTGCTCGTCTCGTGGTGCGACGACTGCGGGCAGTACGCGCAGTCCTCGGGGCAGCCGCCCGTCTTCACGCTGAGCAGCGTGCAGAGCTGCACCTCCCCATCGACGTGGTGCGCCCGGTGCACACCTCGCGCACGGTCCATCAGAACAAAGAGCGGCAAGTCGTGGATCGCGACGACCTCGTCCACGGTCCAGTCGTGGCGGATGGGGAAGACCTCGGTCATGGCCGGCCGGTGTAGCCGACAAAGGCCCGCGCGAAAAGCCATAGCCCGAACCGCTCCCTCGCCGCGCCCCGAGGACTGGCACCGATCTGGCACGTTCTCCGGGCAAAACGCAGAGGAGTGCCACATGTCCCTCGATCGGTACCGCCGCCCCCGGTTGATCGTCCTCCACCCCCGCTCCACCACCTACGAGGCCGCCCGCGCCATGGCCGACAACCACGTCGGCGCCGTCCTGGTCGTCGAGGACCAGAGGCTCGTCGGCATCGCCACCGACCGCGACCTCGCCCTCGACGTCGTGGCCGCCGGCCTCGACCCGCGCACCACGCCCCTGCGCGACGTCATGAGCGACGAGGTCACGCCCGTGGACATCGACGACACGGTCGAAGATGTCGTGCGGCTCATGCGCGAGCACGCCTGCCGACGCGTCCCCGTGCTCGAAGCAGGCAGGCCCGTCGGCATCGTCACGCTCGACGATCTGCTCATCGAACGAGCGATCGACCCCGACACCGCCCGCTCGATCATCACCGCGCAGCTCGAGGTCGCCGCCCGCTTCAAGCCGGCCGGCGCGACGAGCCCGGCGAGCGTCACGCTGAGCCGCGGCGGAGAACGTGCGCGGCAAAGGCGCGCCGCGCGCGCGGAGAACACCTACGGCCGCCTGCTGCACGCCTGCATGCGCCAGACGGGCCTGCCCAAGCGCGAGCAGGCCGAGCGCGCGCTCTTGATCGTGCTCGGCAACCTCTGCAGCCGCCTCACCGAGGACGAGGCGCAGCACCTGCTCGCGCAGCTCCCGTCGAAGCTCGTCCCGCAGCTCGACGCGACGCTCGGCGGCTCGAACAAGGACATCACGCCCGACACGATCGAGGCCGAGCTGCGCCGCGCCCTCAAGCTCTCGCCCGAGGCCGCGACGGACGTGCTCTACGCGACGTGCGAGGTCATCGCCGACAGCGTGTCCGCAGGCGAGATCGAGGACGTCCGCTCGGAGCTGCCCGCCGCGATGAAGGACCTGTTCCCGCCGATGCCGTATCGCCGCGCGGGTTAGAGCGAGGCTCGGAGCTCGTCACCGACGAGCACCTCCGACACGAGCACGAGCCCGCCTCCCTCGGGGCGCGGCGAGAGGCGCTGCGCGACGATGCCTCGCAGGCACGCGCGCAGCCGCTCGCGTGTCTCCTCGGGCTGCGGGCTCATCGAGAGCAGACGGCCGATCGTGCGGCCCACGTCCGGCGTGGGGAGCGACGAGAGCACGAGGTGGCCCGCCTCGGCCGCTTGCAGCACGACCTCCATCGTCGCCGCGTCGCGGATCTCGCCGACGAGCAGCACGTTCGGATCTTGCCGCAGCGCCGCGTGTGCGCCCGACGCGAACGACTCCGTGTCGCTGCCGACCTCGCGCTGACTCACGGTCGCGCGGCCCTCGCCGTGCACGAACTCGACGGGATCCTCGAGGGTGACGACGTGCTTCGGGTACGTCTGCACGATGTGCGCGAGCATCGAGGCGAGCGTGGTGGTCTTGCCCTGGCCCGCGGCGCCCACGACGAGCACGAGCCCGCGGCCCTCGTCGGCGAGGGCGCGCGCGGCGGGTGGCACGCCGAGCGCGTCGAACGAGGGGATCTGCGAGGGGATCACCCGCAGGACGAGGGCGACCGTCCCGCGCTGGAGGTAGACGTGCACGCGGAAGCGGCCGAGGCCCTCGATCTCGTAGGAGACGTCGACCTCGCGCAGCGAGCCGAGGGTCGCGAGGATCTTGGGGCGCCGGGCGAGGACGAGCCGCGCGACGGCCTCGGTGTCCTCGGGCTGCAGCGGTTCGGCGCGGAAGTAGACGATGTCCCCCGCCACCCGCGCCCCCGGCGGCTGCCCCACGCGGAGGTGGATGTCGCTCGCCTGGGCCGCCTGCGCCTTGCCGAGGATCTGGTGGAGGAACGCTTCGCTCGCGTAGGGAGTGGTCACGGGGGCGTCACGGTAACGCAAATCGGGCCGAAAGGAGCTACCGCCGCCGCCTCCGAGCGATCGCCGTCGCCAGAAGGAGCCCCCCGACCCAAGCCGCCCCCGCCGTTCGCCCCGGCCCCGCCGCGCACATGAGGCCCCCGGCAGCCGCGTCCGCGTCCGCGTCCGCTCCCGCCGTCGCTTCCGCTTCCGGCTCCGCTGCCGCCTCCGGCTCCACCTCTGCTTCCGGCTCCATGTCCGGCTCCGGGTTCGCTTCGGGCTCCGCCGCCGGCTCCTCGGCCGCCCCGAGCCCTGCGCCCTCGTACGCGCCGATGTCGATCGGCCCCGCCGCGACCCGCCCGAGCTGCCCGGCGTTCGCCACGATCGTCTTCGCCGGCGGCTCGAACAGCGGCGTCACGAGCGGCGACGGGAACGGATATCCCGGGGGGCTCGGCGGGGCCGCGGCGCCGACGTCGCGCAGGGGGCTGCCCTCCGCCGGCCGCAGATCAAACGACGCCAGGTTGGCGAACTTCGGATCCGCGCCCTGGATCGTCCCCTGCCATTGCGACGGCACCGAGCTCCCCTGCGGCACCCAGTTCTTTTCGCCCCCGATCACCACCTTGCCCGCCGCCCACTCCACGTCCGTGAGCTGCAGGATCGAAAGCGCGCCACCCCCGACCCGGTAAAACGTGTTGTTGTGCATCTCGATGCTCTCGATGCCCCAGAAGATCTCCACCACCGGCTTCGATCCCTGGGCCAGGAGGAACGTGTTGTTGACGAATCGATATCGACCGTTCGTCGAGCCTCCCGTCGCGTCGCTGCCGATGCGCACCGTGTAAAACGTCCCCGTCTTGCGGAAGACGTTCCCCACGATGTCGCCGTCCTCGCGCGCGACGTCCTCGGCCTCGCCGTCCGGCGCCACGAGCTCGAGCTCCCGGTAATACGCGCCCTCGATCCAGTTGTAATAGATCTCGTTCCGCTCGGCGCGGCTCTTCACCGCGTGGCCGCCGAGGCCGTCGTGCACGAAACAATGCTGCATCCGGAACACCGCGCCGGGGTGCGTGTGCTCGTCCGTGTCCATGTAAATGGGGTGGCGCGTCGTGCCCTTGCCCGCCTTGTAGACCTCGACGTACTCGAGCGTCAGCGATCCCGACCCGTCCATCGCGCCGAGGATGCCGTGCGAGGGGCAATCGTGGACCGCCGTGTCCCGGATCGTGACGTCGTGCCCGCGGTGGAACACGCAGCGCGAGCTGCCCCCCACCACCTCGAAGCCCTCGATCACGTAATGGTCGGCCCCCACCTCGAGCGTGTTCGTCCCCCCGGAGAGCAAGGGGCGCTTCCCGTTCACCCGCACGCCCCGGATCGTGATCTTCTTCGACGCCGTGCCGGACTTCGTGAGCTTCACGTCGCCCGCATACGTGGCATCCCCGGAGACCTCCACCACGTCGCCCGGCTGGAGCAGCGACGCCACCGATTTCAAGCTCGCATGCGGTTTGCCCGGACCCACCTGGTACGTCGCGGCAAACACGCTCGACGAGGCGAGCAGCGCCGCCGCGAATCCACCCACCCCGACCCCACGCCGGACCCCACGGGGAATGGTCGTTCCGTTTCCCATGGACCGAGCTTCACCCGGCGCGCGGGATCCATTCAAGCGCTTCGAGCGCCGTCATCGGGCGCCGCGATGCCAGAAATGTGCTCGCCGATCGAAATGGGAAGCCGGATCGGCGCGCCAAACGCTGGCGCTCCGGGTCTTCCAGGCTCTCGGCTCTACGGAGGATCGAGCTCGGCGGGGATCTTCGCCGGGTCGAGGAGCTTCTTCTCGGCGAGCGCCCGCGCCGCGGAGACCGCGAGGGCCCGGTGCTCGCGCGGGAGCGAGGCGTCGTTCGCGATCGAGAGCACGGCCGCAGCGGCCTCCCCGGCGCCCTCCGGATCCAGCATCTCGCGCGCGTCCGCAGGCCGACCCGCCACGCCGAGCAGGGCCTCGAGCACGGCCGCGCGCTCCTCACCCGTCGTCACGAGCGCCCGCCCGCCGAGCGGCCCCAGCGCGAGATCCGCGTCGTCCGCGAGCGGCAATGCGAGCAGCGCCGTCCGCTGGATCACCCCGCCGTCCCCGAGCGCCTCCACGAGCCCCGTGGCGCCGAGCGCATCCGCGAGCGCCGCGAGGCCCGCCGGATCCTCGCCCATCGCCCGCTGCCACCGCGGATCGTCGAGCCGCGGGCTCCTCGCGGGCGGCGCGCTCGCCGTCGCCGCGCCCGCCTCGTTCACCGCCGACGAACCCCCCGCCGGCGAGGTCACCTCCGACGGCGCAGAGCCGCGGCTACACGCGGCGAGGGTCGCCACGAAAAGCACGGTCCACGTTCGCCTCGGGCGCGCGTTCGCTTGCGGCATGGCCCGCGGCTTACCGCGACTCGGAGGATCTGCCAAGCCCGACGATCGCTCAGGCCGCCTCCGCCACTTCCTGCGGCGGCGGCGCGTCCTTCGGGAACGGCACCATCTTGCCGGCCTGCGGATCCCAGAGCTTGAGCGAGAAGCAATGCAGGACGTCGCGCGGCGACAGGCTCGTCTGCGGCTCGACCTGGAGCTCCGGGATCGCCGCCATCGCCTCGCGCAGCCGGTAGAACGGGATCGCCGCGTTCAGGTGGTGCACGTGGTGATAACCGATGTCACCCGTGAAATAACTCATGATCGGCCCGCAGCGCATGAAGCTCGACGACTCCACGGCCGCGCGCGCGAACGTCCAGGTTTGCCTCGGCTGCATGTGCACGCCCGGGAAGTTGTGCTGGGCATAAAAGAGATACGAGCCGAGCGCGCAGGCGATGAAGAGCGGGCCCACGAGGACGAGCAGCGTCATCTCCCAGCCGAAGAAATACGTGATCGTCGCGACGAGCCCCGCGTGCAGGACGAACGCCGCCGCCGAATCCCAGTTCTCCCTGGGATTGCGGAGGAACGCAGAGACGCACATCCCGCCGAGGAAGATCGTCAGGTAGCCGAAGAGGATCGTCAGCGGGTGGCGCGCGATCGCATACGCGATCCGCTTGCTGCGCGGCGCGCGCTTCCACATCTCCACCGTCATCACCGGATACGAGCCGATCTGCGCGCCCACGATCTTCGCCGTGTGCGCGTGGTGGTAGTTGTGCGTCTGCCGCCAGACCCGCGGCGGCGTGAGCACGAGCGCGCCGTAGAGGCCGAAGATCACGCTGCCTACCTTGGACTTGCGCAAGAGCGCCCCGTGCTGGAAGTCGTGCGCCAGAATGAACGCGCGCACGATCACGAGGCCCTCGAGCACGCTGCCGAAGATCCGCAGCGACCGCCACGGCGCCGCGGCGGCGACGGCGGTCGCGAGCGCGAGCACGGCGAACGTCGAGGCGACGTGATAAATGCTGCGCGCTCGATCCTCGATGGCGAAAGGACGCGTGACGGCGACGAGCTCGTTTCCCTGCATGGTCCGCAAGATGGCCGGTGAATCCGGGCGAAGGAGAAGCTTTGGTGCGCGTGCTCTTATCCAACCTCGCGCGCCCTGGCAAGGTCCGCAAGGGGCAATCGCGCTGCGCACGCCGCTACGCGCCGAGCCTCTTGGATCCGGCGCGCCGCTGGATTAGCCCGGAACGCATCATGCGCTCTGCCCTCCTCGCCCTTCCCGCCGCGGCGCTCCTCGGCTGCGCCGCCCCGGCGGCGCCGACGCCCGCCGCTCCGTCCGCCGTCGCCGACGCGCCCAGCGACACCCTGCGCGAGCGCTGCAACAAGGGCGACGGGCCGAGCTGCACCGAGCTCGGCCTCCGCGTCGAGCGAGGGGAGCTGCGCGGGAGCGAGTCGGCCGCGTGGTACTACGAAAAAGCCTGCGACTTCCGCGACCCGCACGGCTGCAACGACCTCGGCTGGCTGCTCCACAATGGCAAAGGCGTGCCCAGGGACGTCGCGCGCGCCGGGCGCCTCTATGCCCGCGGATGCACGTACGGCAGCGCCCGCGCCTGCACGAACCTCGGCAACCTCCACGAGGACGGGCTCGGCGTGCCGAAGGATGTCTTCGAAGCGCTCGCGCTCTACCACAAGGCGTGTGGCCTCGGCTTCGCCGTCGGCTGCCGCAACGCGGGCCTGCTGCTCGATAACGGCATGGGCGGCCTCGCCCCCGAGGACCCGGCGTCTGCACGCGGGGCCTACGATCGCGGCTGCAGCCTCGGGGACGCCGGCGCCTGCCTGAACCTCGGCAACCTCTTGCGCGAGGGCCGCGGCGGCGCCGTCGATCACGTCCGCGCGCGCGAGCTCTTCACGCGGGCCTGCAACGACGGGGACCTGCTCGGCTGCAACAACCTCGGGTTCCTGTACGACAAGGGGCTCGGCGTCGCGCCGGACATGTGCAAGGCCGTCGCCGCGTACCAGCGGGCCTGCGACGGCGGCGAGCCGCTCGGCTGCACGAACCTCGGCAATGCCTACGAGGACGGCGACTGCCTGCCCAAGGACCCGCGCCGCGGGCTCGCGCTGCACCAGCGCGCCTGCGACCAGAAAGAGCCCCTCGGCTGCAACAACCTCGCCGCCGCCCTCGAGAGCGGCCAGGAGATACGGCGCGACACGGCCCGCGCCATCGAGCTCTACTTTTTCGCCTGCGGAAAGAAGGAGCCGCTCGCCTGCAACAACCTCGGCCGCATCTACGCGCAGGGCAAGCTGCTCCCGCGAGACGACCGCCTCGCCGTGAAATACCGCCGGATCGCCTGCGAACGGGCCCACGGCGCGTCGTGCGCCACCCTCGCCCGGATGCACCACGAGGGCCAGGGCGGGCTCGCGCCGGACCCGGCCGAGGAGCGCAGGTTACGCGAGCGGGCCTGCCTGCAGGGATACGCCGAGGCCTGCTCCCTGACGGGGACCACGCTGCCGGAAAAGCCGCCTCCGCGGTGAAGCAGCCCGCGTCCCCCTTGCCTTCCGCCCCCGCCGCTGGTGATCCTGGCTGTCCGTGCGCAAATCAGGTGACGTCATCGGCGGTCGCTTCGTACTGGATGGAGAGCCCATCACCGACGGAGGGATGGGGATCGTCTGGCCCGCTTACGAGAAGGACTCGAAGGAGCGCGTCGCGATCAAGTTCGTCGCGGAGCCGAGGGACGGATCCACGCCGAAAGAGAGCATGCTCCGGAGGTTCCGGCGCGAGATCGAGATCCTCTCGCGGCACCTCCACGAGCACCCGCACATCGTGCGCTACGTCGACCACGGCGTGACGGACAACGAGCCCTGGCTCGCCATGGAGTGGCTCCACGGCCGGGGCCTCGACCAGGTGCTGAAGCACGGCCCGCTGCAAGTCGACGACGTGGTCAAGCTCGGCCTGCGCGTGGCGCACGCCCTCGGCGCGGCGCACGCGGCGGACGTCGTGCACCGCGACATCAAGCCCTCGAACATCTACCTCGTGGGCTCCGACGTCGAGCGCGTGAAGGTGCTGGATTTCGGCATCGCGCTGCTCGCGGGCGGACACATGACCTCGACCGGCGTGGTCCTCGGGACCGTCGGATACATGGCCCCCGAGCAGATCGACTACGCCTCGGGCGTGACCGCCGCGGCGGACATGTTTTGCCTCGGCGCCGTGCTCTTCGAATGCCTCACGGGTCGCAGGGCCTTCGAGGGCGGACCGCAGCACGTCGTGCTCGCGAAGATCGTGATGGCCGAGGTGCCACGCGTCGCCGAGATCCGCCCCGAGGTGCCGTTCGCGCTCTCGGAGCTCGTGGCCCGCATGCTCTCGAAGGACCCGTCCCAGCGTCCGCAGAACGGCGCCGCCGCCGCGAACACGCTGGAGGCCATCGCCAAGCGAGCCTCGACGCGGCCGCCGCTCGCGGACCGACGCTCGCACCCCGTCATCACGACCTATCCGCCCGCCTCGCCGCACGAGCCGTGGGCGCGCAAGCTCACGCCGATCCCGCCGGCGCCGCCCGTCCCCGCGAGCGAGCGGATGAGCCCGCTGGAGAAGCAGCTCCTCTTCGTGGTCGCGGCGAAGCCCGTCCCCGAGGTCGAGGATCTGCTCTCCGACAAACCTCCGCGCGGGATCGAGCCCGAGGTCGTCGCCGCGATCCGCGCCGAGGTCGACGCCAGGAAGAACGAGCAACTGCACGAGCTGCCGGGCGTCGCGCTGCTCATCAAGATCCTCGGCCGGGGCAACCCCACCGAGATCGCCGGCCGCGCGGCCCGGCTCGGGCTCGAGATCGCCGGGCTCGCGAAGGGCTCGCGCGTGGCCATCTTCGCGGCGTACGCCGAGGCGAACGACAAGGCGCCCGTCGGCAAGGTGCTCGACGGCGTCTTCCACCTCCTCGACATGCCCACGCTCGACGGCGGCAAGGGGCCGCGGCCCGTCCGCGTCAACGACGTCGCCTGCGCCTTCCTCGACGCGCGCTTCGACGTGGCCAGCTACATCGGCGAGTTCTGGCTGCGCGGCGAGCGCGAGACGACGCGCGCCGTGCGCACGCTGCTCGGCAAGCCGAGCCCCTACGTCGGGCGCGACGAGGAGCTCGGCACCGTCCGCAAGTACGTCGAGCAGGCGCTCCAGGGCAAGAAGCCGAAGGCCGTGCTCGTGCTCGGCGAGCCCGGCGCCGGCAAGTCGCGCCTGCGCTTCGAGCTCATCGAGCGCCTCTGCCGCGCGAAGCCGAACCTCAGCGTCGTCCTCGGCCGCGGCGATCCGCTGCGCGCCGGATCGGCCTTCTCCATCGTCGGCTCCGCGCTGCGCAGCGCCGCCGGGATCTCGGCGGGCGAGCCCGTCGAGGTGAGCCAGAACAAGCTCCGCGAGCTCGTCGGCACGTACCTCGCCGGCACGGACAGACGACGCGTGACGGATTTCCTGGGCGAGGTCGTGGGCCTGCACTTCCCCGACGCGGGCCGCACCGAGCTCCGCGCCGCGCGCAGCGACGCGGCCCTCATGGCCGATCACATCAAGGACGCGTTCCTCGATTTCATCCACGTGCTGACCGAGACGCACCCGTTCCTGCTCGTGCTGGAGGAGCTCGAGTGGAGCGACGCGGCGTCGCTGAAGCTCGTCGACGCCGCGCTCGACGCGCTCCGGGATCGGAGGTTCGCGGTGCTCGCGCTCGCGCGGCCCGACGTCCGCAAGCGACTACCCGGGCTCTGGCAAGATCGCGAGGTGCAGGACGTGCGGCTCCACCCGCTCGACAAGGACGACGCCGAGCGGATCGTCTGGAGCGCGCTCGGCCTTTCGACCCCGCGCGCCGTGGTCGATCGCATCGTGAAGCTTGGGGCGGGCAACGCGTTTTATCTGGAGGAGCTCATCCGCGCGGTGAACGAGGGCCGCGACGGCGCCCTGCCCGAGACGGTGCTCGGGATGGTGGACGCGCGGATCGATTCGAAGTCGCTCGACGACGAGGCGCGCATGGTCCTGTGCGCCGCGAGCGTCTTCGGCGACGCGGCGTGGGAGGGGGCGCTGCGCCTGCTCGTCTACGGCGACGGCGAGCCCACGGCCTCGCTCGACGAGACGCTCGCGCGGCTCTGCGGCGACTGCGAGCTGCTCGAGCGACGACGACACAGCCGCTTCGCAGGCGAGACCGAGTACACCTTCCGCCACCTGCTCCTGCGCGAGGCCGCCTATGCGCGCCTCACTGACAACAACCGAAGGCTCTGCCACCAGCGCGCGGCCGAGTGGTTGCTCTCCGCAGGCGAACAGGATCCGAGCGTGCTCGCGCTCCACCTCGATCGCGGCGGCGACGCGCGTCGCGCGGTCGCGTTCTACGTGCGCGCCGCCGAGCAAGCGCTCTCCGGTGGCGCGCTCGACACGGCGATCGAGCTCGCCAAGCGGGGCCTCCATCTCGGCGCCAACGGCGAGGCCGCGGCGGAGCTCTGGGCCATCGCCACGGACGCCGAGAGCTGGCGATCGAACCACGCCCACGCCTACGAGGCCGCGCGTTGCGCCTTCCTCTACGCGACGCCCGGCAGCCGCCACCACGCCCGCGCCCTCGGCGGCGCGATCCGCTCGGCGCTCGCCCTGGGCGACACGAAGAACGCCGCCGAGCTCTCTCAGCGGCTCCTCCACGAGAAGCCCGCGGACGACGCGGTCCTCGAGCTCTCCTGGGCCTTCAGCGCCACGATCGACTCGCTGCTCGATCACGAGCCGGCCGCGGCCCTGCCCTACCTCGAGCGCATGCGGCACGTCACCGCCCCCGCCGCCGAGCGCGAGCCCGTCGTCGTCGCGTGGACGCTCCACACCCGCGCCCACTGGGCGCGCGCGGTCGACCAGGACCCCTGGGCCGCGCTCGGGCTCGATCGCGAGAGCGTCCTCCGCTTCGCGACCATCGGCGACCACCGCTACCTGCCGCACGCGCGCGTGCACGTCGGCCTCGATCTCCTGCTCCTCGGCGCCCACGAGCGCGCCGAGAAGGAGCTGCACGAGGGCCTGCAGGGCCAGCCCGAAGAGAGCCTGACCTCGCTCGTGGGCGGCACGTTCGAGGCGCTGCTCAACCTGGAGCGCGGCGCCTTCGCCCCAGCGCGGGAGATGGCCGAGGACGTGGTCGCCCTGGCGGAGGCGCGGGGCGAGCGCCTCGCCGCGCGCAGGGCGCGGCTGCTCGCGGCGCGCGCCAACATCGCGCTCGGCGATCTCGACAGGGCCGATCGCATGCTCGGCGCGCTCCGGTCCGCCTCCGCGCCGCCCGGCGCGCTGCTCGGCGTACGCGCGGCCTTGTTCCTCGCGGCGAAGAAGCCCCAGAAGACGCTCACCCTCGTCGATCGCGCCCTCGCCTTGCGCCCCTCGAACGGCGGACAGCAGGCCCCGGCTCCGCCCGAGATCACGCTCCTGCGCGTCGAGGCGCTCCTGCTCGAAAAGGCGACCTACGAGGCCCGCGCGGCGCTCGTCGCGGCGCGGGCGCAGCTCCACACGCGCGCCGCCACGATCGGCGAGGACGACCTCCGCCAGTCGTTCCTCGATCGGCGCGCGGCGAACGTCCGCCTGCGCGCGCTCTGCAAGGAGTGGCTCGGCGGCGACGGCCCGGACGACCCGAACCGTCGCCTGATCATCCCCCCCACGCCGTGACGCACGCCGCCTCGGCCACGTCGCAGAACTCGCGCTGGATCTGACCGAGCGTCGCGTCCTGCGCGAGCAGCTCCGGATCGAGCTCCTTCGAGAGCTTTTCCACCACCGGCGCCGCCGCCTCCGCGGCTTCGAGCACCCGCGCCGTCACCTCGGCCTTCGGCTCGGTCGCGGCGACGAGCAGGTCCTTCGCCGGATCGATGAAGACCGGCCCCACGTGCGCGATCGACTTCTCCAGCGTCGCCAGCACCTCGCCCACGTGCCGCTCCACGCCGGCCCGCCGCTCGCGCGCGAGCTGCCGCAGCGCCTCCTCGCGCCCCTGCGTCGCCGCGGTCTCGGCGCTCTGCACCATCGCGGTCACGTGTTGCCGCTCCACCGCGATCTGCTTCATGCGGTTCAGGACGCGCACGGCCTCGTCCTTCTGCCGCCGCATCTCCGCCTTGAGCGCCTCCATCCGCTCGGCCACGCCGAGCTTCGCCTGCTGCAGCGACGCGAGCGCCTTGCGCGCGTCGTCCGCGGAGACCGCCCGCGACGGCCTCGCCGCCCCGAGCTTCGTCCCGATCTCCCGGATCGTCAGCTCCAGCGTCGCGGACTTCGTCTGCGCCTCCGCGATCTGCCGCTCGAGCAGCGCTTGCTTCTGCTGCTCCGTCTGCACCTCGACCGACACGCTCGAGTGATCGATCTGGAACTGCTGCAGCGTCGAGAGCCGCTGCCCGTAGGCCGCCTGCTGCTGGGCCTTCTGCTCTTCCATCGCGGCGACCTTCGATCGCCACTCGTCCTTGCCGAACAGGACCGGCTCGTCCTTGCGTACCTCCACGAGCTGCGCCTCGAGCGCGGCGAGCTCGGCGTGCCTGCGCCGCAGCTCGTCCTCGAGCAGCTTGATCGCCGCCTCGATCTGCCGCTGCTTCGACAGCACCGCGCCTGCGCTCTCCACGCGGGAGGCCCGCTGCGCCGCGAGGCCTTCGAGCTCGACCCGGGTCAGCTCCGCCTGCTCCGAGGCGGCCGCGAGATCCAGGATCGCGTGCGCCGTCGTGATCTCCTGCCCGACCTCGGCGTCCTTCATCTGCGCCGCGGCCATCTCCCCTTCGAGCCTCGCCGCGGCCGTCGACACCGCGTCCCGCGCGCGGCCGAGCTGGATCTCCTCCTCGGCGAGCGCCGTCAGGCTCGCGCGCGCCTGCGTGAGCTCCCCCGAGCCCGCGGGCGGCACCGTCACGAGCTCCGGCGGCAGCTCCTTCGTGAGCGGCAACGTGTCCGGCCACGACGCGGTCGGCTCGGCGGCGACGAACGTGTAGAGGTTCTGGATCGCCTTGCGCAGGAAGGGCAAACACGTCTGGTAGACGTGATCGAGCTTCGCCGCGTACTTGCGGTACTCCTCGGCCGCGGTCTCGGCGTCCGAGAGATCCGGGAACGGCACCGCGCGCACCGCGTCGATCGTCTGCTTCGCCCGCGTCACCACGGTCTCGGCGAGTGGCCCGAACGCCGCCATCTTCTCGGCGCGCTCGGCGGACGCGCGCGCCTCCTCCTCGGCGCGCAGGCGCGCGGCCGCGGCGCGCGCCGCGTTCGGCAGCTCCCGCAGATCGGCGAGCCTCCTCCGGTGCCCGAGGATCTCGTTGCGCGCCGTCGCCACGAGCACCTGCACGCGCGCGAGGTTCTGGTTGTCCTCGCCCTGGAAGCCGAACCTCCCTGCGACCTCGTAGATGTCGTTCAGATCCGAGAGATCCTTCTCGTCCACGGGCCGCCAGAGCGCGGCGATCGCCTCCCGCGAAGGCGCGGGATCCGAGAGCGCGGCGAGCAGCGGCGCGTAGGCGACGGGCGCGAGCGGCTCGGCGAGCGGGGCGAGCGCGTCCTTCGCGGTGAGGTGAAGCTGCTCGAGGTTCTGCCAGGCCGCGACGAGCTGGTTCACGACCGTCTGGTAGAACCTCACGTAACTCGACAGACGCGCGAGATCGTAGGCCACGCTCAGGCTCCTGCTTTCTGCGGGGCCGGGCTCCCGCCGAACAGCTCCTCGAGCGCCTCGATGTCCGCGCGCGCTCGATCCTTCTCCGCCTCGATCGCGGCGAACTTGTGCGGCCAGATCCGCGCGCACTCGCTGCGCACCCAGCGCCGGAGCGACTGCTCCCCTTCCCGATCGAGCCACGAGTCGTGCACCGTGCGCACCGCCTCCTCGTGGTACTTCTGCAGGCCTCGCGGGTGCTTCGCGAGCGCCTCGAGGAAGTCGCAGATCCGCTCCACGTCCACGCGCACCCGCGAGAGCATCTTCGACCAGTCGCGCACGTGGCCCGTCTGCGCCTGAGCCTGCGCGGCCGCGCCGGGGTTCGTCTGCGGGGGTTTCGTGCTCCCCGCGGGCGCCGCCGCCGAAGGCTGCGCCTGCACCTGCTTCGGCGCCGGCATCGCCGCGCCCACCGTCGGAAACCCTCCGATCGCGGGCGCCTGCGCGGGCGCGGGCGCCGCTCCTGCCGCGCCGTTGCCGTCCGGCCTCTCCTCGCCGAACCCGAGCTTCGCCTTCACCGATCCGATGACGCCGCTCGCGGTCGTGGCCGCGCCCGTCGCGGTCGCTTGCGCCTTGTCGGCGATCCCCATCCCGAAGAACTGCTCGAGCCCGCGCATCTCGCGCTCGCGGATCTCCCGATCGTAGGGATCCGTCGCGTCGAGGATGTCCACGATCTGCCGCGCGAAGTACCGCGAGAGCACCTCGAACGCGACGTCCGCCTTGGCCATCTCCTGGTTCTGGTAGCGGACCACGCTCTCCGACACGTGCCCCGACCGGCCCAGCGCGTCGATCCGCTCGATGAGCGCCTTGCCCGCCGGCAGCAGCACCTCGAGCCGCCCGCCCTCGTAGCCGGCCTCGATGAACATCTCGTGCAGCATCCGCTCCACGCTCTCGCGCGCCGTGTTGCGGAAGTCCTCCCCGAGCCCCGCGATCCGCGACGCCACGCGCTCGCGCATCTGCTTGCGCATCTCGATCTCGACGGCGGTCTCGTTCATGAGCCCCGGGCTCGGCATCTGCCGCCGCTTCGCCTCCGCCTCCTCGGGCGTGAGCCGCGCGAGCAGATCGCTCCGGATCTGATCGATCCGCACGTCCGCGCGCTCTGCGCGGGCCGACCGCTGATGGTCGCTCATCTCGAAGTCCATGAACGCCGACATGCGCTTGCGGATCTCGGGCAGGAGCCCCGTCGGATCCTCGCCCGACTGGATGTGCTCGTAGTGCAGATCGAAGACCTGCTCGGCGCGCCTGTCGAACTCGCGATCGCTGAGCCCGTCCTTCACGGTCACGAGCACGCCACGCAGGAGCGCCTCGACCTCGCCGAACTCGCTCGTGATCGCCTGCGTCACCTTGCGATCGAGCGCCTCCACGTCGGTCGAGAGGTACCGCTCCACGGCGTCCTTCAGCTTGTCGAGCCCGTTCACGGGCGTCGTCGTGCCGAAGAAGTCCATGAGCTGCCGCGCCACCGGGTGCTCGGCGTCGACGCCCTGGTGCACCCACACCTTCGAGTACGGGAAGATGCGATCCACGCCCTGCTCGCGGAAGTTCCGCGCCGCCAGGGACCAGTGCCAGTTGCCGTTCTCGTCGGCGTGGTCGAAGAGGTCGACCTTCGTCAGCACCACGAAGATCCGATCCTTCAGCGAGATGCTCCGATCGGCCGTCTGCGCCATGCGGAGCAGCTCGATCTCGTTGCGCACGAGCGAAGGCCGCGTGATGTCCTTGACGAAGATCGTCACGTCGACCTCGTTCGCGAGCGCGTCCTCCGTGTCGCGGCGCGCCTTGTCCGAGGGCGCGTCGATGCCGGGCAGATCCATCAGCTCGACGCCGGGCATGGCGCCCTCGACGGGGATCGTGACCGTGACGATCTTCACGGCCCGCACGCCCGGATAGGGCCGGTTGCCGTTTTTCGTGTCCTTGAGCGCGATGTAGGGCCGGATCTGCTCGGCGAGGGCATCGAGGCTACTCGCGGTGATCTTCTCGGGTGGGCGACCGAGCCGCGCCTTGATCTCCGACAGGCCCGCGCTGATCTCCACGAGCTCGGCGAGCGCCGTCTGCTCGCGCCTCCCTGCGCGATCGGGGTCGTCGACGTCGTACCCCTCGCGCGCCTTGAAGCTCGCCTTGAGGCGCAGGACCTCGGCCTGGTTCAGGCCGTGCCAGCGCTCGACGCTGCCCGGCTCGAGCGCGTCGAAGTAGCTCTGGATGCGGGCCTTGAAATCGACCTCGTTGTAGTAGGTGACGGTCGCGGCGAACTGCCCCGGCTCGCCCGGCTCGATGACGGTGGTGCTCCAGGTGCAGCGCTCGGCCTCGCTCGGCAGGAGCTTCTCGCTCTTCAGCCACGCCGAGAGGAACGCGCTCTTGCCCTGCTTCTCCAGGCCGACGACGCCGATCTTGACCACGCCCTTCGCGAGGCGCTTCTCCCGATCGAGCGCGCGTCCGCGCAGGTCCTCGAGCTTGCCGCGGATCTGGCGGAGCTGACGGGCGTTGTCGCTCTCGGGCTGGAAGTAACTCGCGAAGCGGTCGCAGAGCTGGCGGTACCGCAGGACCTTGTCGGCGATCTGGCGCAGCTCGCGCGCGTTCTGCTTGCGACCTTCAGGGCTCCACATGGGGGACATGGCAAGCCATGGTCGGCGTGGGTGTCAACAGAGAAGCGGGCGCGGGGGCGGAGGCGGGGGCGAGATTTCTTTGCGACAGGTTGCCTGGGTCGGCTAGACATCCCCGCAATGTCCACCCTCACGTTGCCCAAAGACGTCGTCGCCGATCCTCGGCACGACGCGGTCGTGCGCCTGCTCGAGACGCACGCGCGTCCGTTATGGGAGCATGGTCGCCACCAGGTCGCGACGCTCCCGATGACCGACACGCTGGCCGCGGAGCTCCGCGGCGCGCTCGCCGCCAGGCACGCCTACATGGGCCTGGAGCTCATCGGCGAGAAGCTGGCCAGCGAGCAGAAGGGCCTCGACGCGCTGAACGAGAAGACCCCCGGCAGCCCGCAGAACGCCCGCGTGTCGCGGCTCCTCTTCCTGGCGAACGATGGCAGCGAGCGATTCTATCGAGATTGCGACGCGCTCCTCTCCCGTTACCCGCAGCGCCTCCTCGCGTGCCGCCTCGACATCCCGGGGGAAGCGCTGGGCGAAGCGCTCCTCGGCAGCACGAAGATGGTCCGGAGCGTGCTCATCGTCGACAAGAAGGTCGGCGCGAGGGCCTTGCTCGCTTTGCTTCCGCCCGGCTGATCGCGCTCGCGCCCGAAGGTGGAATCGAAATGGGTTCCTGTCCGCGTAGCTGTTCGCGCGCCCTTGCGATAAGGTCGCGCCGATGAGCGACCGAGTGAGCGACGCGCAGGCGCGCGTGTACCAGGAGAAGGCGGACGCGTACGACGCGCTGATCAATGCGGAGGACGCGGACGAGGCGCTCGCAAGCGTGGTGCGCGAATGGCTGCCGGAGGGGGCCGTGGCGCTCGACGTCGGCGCGGGTACCGGGCGGCTCTCGCGTATCGTCGGCGCACGCGCGTCTCGCTTGCACTTGGTCGATCGCGCGGCGCCTATGCTGGAGATCGCGCGCCGGCATCTATCGCAGGCCGGCGTGCCGTTCAGCATCCACCACGCGGACGCGCGCTCGTTGCCGTTTCCCGACGCGAGCGTCGATGTCGCGATGGCAGGATGGGTGTTCGGGCATTTTCGTCACTGGATGCCGGAGGGCTGGCGCGAGGAAGTGGACGCGGCGCTGTCGGAGATGCGCCGCGTGGTGCGTCCCGGCGGTGCGCTCATGGTCATCGAGACGCTTGGCACCGGCCACGAGACGCCACGGGTCCATCCGGGCATGGACGAGTACTTCGCGCATCTGGAGCACGCGCATGGGCTTTCGCGCCGCTGGGTGCGCACCGACTACGTGTTCCCCGACGTCGAGGCCGCGGCGCGCATTTGCGGCGAATTCTTCGGTCCAGCGCTCGTGGCCCAGATCCGCGAGCGCGCCTGGGCGCGCGTTCCGGAGTGCACCGCGATCTTCACGGGCACCCTCTGAGCGTGCGCGGAGGCGAAATCGCGTGATCCGCTCCGCGACCTACAAGCAGATGGCGTACTTGCTGTCGCCCTGACAGCTCTCGTCGGGCCCGCACTCGCTCTTGCTGGGGTCGCATTGCTTGTAACAGAAGCCGAAGGGTCCATTCAGGAACCCGGCCTGGCAGCGCGGCCAGACGCCGGGCTCGCCGCGGCTGCACTCGAGGAAGCTCGCGCAGTCGTTCGGGTAGGTGCGCGCGCAATCGGCGTTCACGCCGAGCAGGTCGTCGCAGTTCGCCTTGCCGGTGACCTGCTTGTGACACTGGCAAGCCTTGTCGGCGAGCGCCTTGTCGAACGAGGCGTCGAGGGGTGATTTCGCGCCTTCGAATACGCCGACCACGACGGGCCGGGCGCTGCCGCGGGGCCACGCGACGCTGAGCGTGTGGCTCTTGTCGGTCCAGGAGAAATCGGCGGCGAAATCGATCCCCTCGACGAAGGGCACGACGAGGCTCGTGACGCCGGCACCGACGTAGGTGAACGCCTCGCCGTGGCCGCCCTTCTTGACGACGACGTTCGTGGGGGTGCCGCCGGTGTCGTTCTTGCCGCGGCAGGAGACGCGCAGATACTCGCGGACGACCTTCGTCTCGCAGCTCAAGGCCGAAGAGCCCTTGACGGTGACCTCTTTTTGCTGGCTGTTCCACTCGGCGAGCGTCGGAATGGCCGAGCGGCCCGCGGGCAGCGCCGTCGCGATTGCGGCCGGCGTGGCGGCCGCCGCGGGGGCCGTGGCGACGGCGCCCGTCGTGGGGCCGGCGGCCGTCGTGGCGGGCTTCGCCTCGGGCGCGTCTTTCTTCGGCTCCGCGGCCGGCTGCGGCTCGGATTTGCTGCAAGCGCCGAGGGCGAGGGCGAGGGCGGCAGCGGCGAAAGGCAAGGTCTTCGAAGCGCGCATGGTTCCTCCAGGTCGTGAGGCGTGAAGGAGGCAGGTTATGCCGATGACCGCGTGCATTCCAGCACATTCTCGGGCAGCATCCCTCCATGCACCGACTCACCTTCACCTCCGAGCACCACATCGACGCTCCCCCCGAGCGTGTCTTCGCGGCGATGGCGAACCCCGAGGGCTTCGGCGACTGGATGCAGGGGTTCGTGCGGGCCGAGCGCGTCACGCCGGGCGACTTCGGCGTGGGCACCGAGTTCCGCGAGACCCGCAAGATGTTCGGGCGAGAGGCGACCGAGCATTTCGAGGTCACCACCTGCGAGCCGGGCAAGCGCCTCGGGCTCAGGGTCGACGGCACCAAGGGGACCACGGGCAAGGGCGAATATCGTTTCGTCTACGACTTCGAGCCCGCCGGTACGGGCACGCTCTTGCGGACCAGCGCCGTCATCGAAATGCCCGGCGGCCTGTTCACCAAGATCATCGGCAAGCTCATGGGCGGCGCCTTCAAGAAGGCGTGTGACAAGGACCTGGACGCGCTGAAGGCCTACGTGGAGCGCGCTCGCTGAGCACGACCCGCCGCGCGCCCCTCGACGAGCGTCTCCCCTCGTTCCTCACGCGCGGCAGCTCCCCCGGACGACCGTCCACACCCCCTCCTCACGCTCGGCAGCTCCCCCGGACGGCCGTCCACACCCCCTCCTCACGCTCGGCAGCGCCCCCCGGACGGCCGTCCACACCTCCTCCTCACGCTCGGCAGCGACCCCGGACGACCGTCCACACCCGCTCCCCACGCCGAGGAGCGACCCCGGACGGCCGTCCACACCCGCTCCCCACGCCGAGGAGCGACCCCGGACGCCGATCCACCCCTTCTGATCACGCTCGCGGCGTCACCCACCCTACCGATCCGCGCCGTCCTCCCCGTCCTCCGGTGGCGCGGGCAACGTCAGCACCCGGTACAAGCAATATGCCGACAGCACGACCACCGAGGTCACGCTCAGGATCATCACCAGAAGGCCACCCGTCGTCACGACACCTTCCCTCCGGGCGTCAAGCCACGCGCCTCGAGCTGCTCCCACCGCCGCTCGGCCAGGCGCACCATCTTGACCAGGAGCGCGGTCACGGCGAGGACGAAGCCCAGCGCCACGAGCGCCCCGGGCTGCCGCTCCTCGAGGCGCCCCGGCAGGTTCTTCACGCAGAACGCCGCGAAGATGACGAGCAGGTACACGGGCACCACGTATTTGAGGCCGATCTGCACGACGAACGGGACCTTGATATGCGCCCCCCGGTGCAGCTCCTCGTGCCCTCGCTCGATGCCGAAGACCCAGCCATAAAGGACCGCCTGCACCGTGGCGAGCACGAAGATGCCGACCGTGCCCATCCAGAAATCGAACGTGTCGAGCGCGACGAGCCCCTTCGAGAAATACAACACGATCCCCGAGCCGACCGCGCAGAGCACGCCCAGCAGGGCCGCCGCGCGTCGCCGGCTCATCCCCGTCCCCTCCTGGAAAAAGACCATCACGGGCTGCAGCATCGACACGCTGCTCGTGATCGCGGCGATGAACAAACAGAAGAACCAGAGGAAGCCGAACACGCGCCCGCCCCACATCATCGCGAACACGTTCGGCAACGTCACGAAGCCGAGCTTGAACGACGACTCGAGCGTGCCCGGGTCAATCGCGCCGAGGAAGACGAACGCCGCCGGGATCGTGATGAGGCCGCCGAGGCAGACCTCGAAGAGCTCGTTCATCGAGTTCGCCGTGAGCGCGCTCAGCGCGACGTCGTCCTTCTTCCGGAGATAACTCGCGTAATGCACGAGGACGCCAAACCCGACCGAGAGGCTGAAGAAGATCTGCCCGGAAGCCGCGAGCCACGTCTCCGGATCGAAGAGCGCCTCGGCGCGCGGGTTCCACATGAAGCCGAGCCCGGCCTCGATCGATTGCGACGGCTTCGACGGATCCGGCGTCCCGAGCAGGAGCACACGCACGAGGACGATCGTGGCCAGCACCGCGAGCCCGGGGATGGCGACCTTGCAGAACGCCTCGATGCCGCGGCTCAAGCCGCGCACGATGAGGTACAGGTTGAGCGCGAAGCAGAGGGCGACGACCCCGAGCAGCGTGAGCCCGTCTCCGCCCCCGAACACCGAGCCCTCCGCGGTGGCCCCGGTGAGCCGACCAAAAAAGGCGGCATATTGCCCGGGATCGTCGCCGCGCATCAGGTCGCCGGTCGCGTAATGGAGCGCGTAGATGAGGCACCACGCCTCGACGACCACGTAATAGGTGTACACGATGAACGGGATGAGCAACGCGACCACGCCGAGGTACTTGGCGGCGTGATGCCGGAGCAGGACCCGGAAGATCCCCGGCGCCGAGTGGTAGCCGCGGACGCCCGCGTAACGGCCCATGGTCCACTCGGCCCAGGCGAGCGGGATCCCCAGCACGAGCAGCGAGATGAAATAGGGGAGCATGAACGCTCCGCCGCCGTGTTTCGCCGCCTGGCCGGGGAACCGCAAGAAGTTCCCGAGCCCAACCGCCGATCCCGCCGCTGCGAGGATGACGCCGATCCGTGACCCCCAACCCGCGCGCGTCGCTCCATCCCGAGGCGTGCTGTCCATGGCGCTCGTTACCCGCGCGCCGCGCCCGCGTCGAGCCCTTGTTTCCGCGGAGCCGCCGTCGCGGGCGGAAGCGCTCGCCGCGTGAGCCGCGCGGGAGGTGGCGCGTCACGGCGCGCCGTGAGAAGACAACCGGGGGGACATGGAGGTACCGACCAAGCGCGGAGCGGCGGCGGACGCGCCTGCCACGACCCACACCTTCGCCCTCGGCGTGGTGACCACGGTCTTTTTCATGTGGGGCTTCTTGACCTGCATGAACGACATCCTGATCCCGCACCTGAAGAGCGTCTTCGACCTCGGGTATGCCCGGAGCGCGCTGGTGCAATTCTCGTTTTTTTCGGCGTACCTCCTGATGTCGCTGCCCGCCGGCGAGCTCGTCACGAGGGTGGGTTACAAGCGCGGCCTCCTCCTCGGCCTCGTGACGGCCGGCGTCGGCGCGCTTTTGTTTTATCCCGCCGCCAGCCTGCCCTCGTATCCCTTTTTCCTCGCCGCCCTGTTCATCCTCGCGACCGGGATCACGGTCTTGCAGGTCACGGCGAACCCGTATGTCACCGTGCTCGGCCCTCCGGCCACGGCTTCGAGCCGCCTCAACCTCACGCAGGCGTTCAATTCGCTCGGCACCACGGTGGCCCCTTCTTTCGGCGGACACCTCATCCTCGGCGCCGTGACGCACGCCGAGGGCCCGCTCGCCGAGGCCCGAGCCGTGCGGCTCCCCTACGTCGGCCTCGCCGTGATGCTCTTCGTGCTCGCGTTCGCGCTCGTGTTCATCAAGCTCCCGAAGATCACGTCGGTCGAGGGCGAAGAGGCGAAACACGGCTCCGTCCTCGACGCGCTCCGGATGCCAAAGCTGCGGCGCGCGGCGCTCGGCATCTTCCTTTACGTCGGCGCCGAGGTCTCGATCGGCAGCTTCCTCGTCAATTTCTTCGTATTGCCCTCGATCGCGGGCCTCAGCGAAGCGGAGGCGGCGAGATATGTCTCCATTTACTGGGGCGGGGCCATGGTGGGCCGGTTCCTCGGCGCGGCCATCGTGCGGAAATACGATCCGGGCCGGGTCCTCGCCGCGAGCGCGGTCATCGCGGCGCTGCTCGTCACGGCGACGGTCTTGTCGAGCGGGCCCTCGGCGATGTGGACCCTGCTCGCGGTGGGGCTCTTCAATTCCATCATGTTCCCGACCCTCTTCGCGCTGGGCATCGAGGGCCTCGGCAAGCTCACGAGCCAGGGCTCGAGCGTCCTCGTGATGTCGATCGTCGGCGGCGCGATCCTGCCCGTCGCCTTCGGCTCGCTCGCCGACGTCGTCGGCGTCCACCGCGCCTTCGTCCTGCCGGCGCTCTGCTATCTCTACATCGTCCATTTCGGTGCTCGTGGATCACGCGTCGCAGCGGCGGCGCATTGACACGCGTGCGGAGTACTCTGGTCGCGTTTTCCCGGCGACTCGTCTAGGATCCACGCGAAAGGAGATTCCATGAGACGCCTTCGCCGCCTCTTGCCGCTCGCGCTCCTCGCGTCACTCCCCTTCTTCGCGTTCCTGCCCGAGGGCGGGGCCGCGCCGAAAGGGCCGTCGATATCGTCGGCCATGTGGCAATCCATCGCGCCCATGTCCACGCCGCGCCGATGGCACGAGGCGCACTTCGCCCCCGGCGTGGGGCTCGTCGTCGTCGGAGGGTACGCGCAGAACGGTATCGAGGACACGGCCTACATGACCGCCGAGCGCCTCGATCTCGCGACCGGCACGTGGTCGGCCCTGACCCCGCCGCCAGCCGGGATCGAAAACGCGTCGAGCGGGGTGCTGCCCGATGGCCGCATCTTCTTCCTCGACGCGGGCCACGGCGCCACCTACGACCCGGCGACGGACACCTGGACGAACGAGCCCGCGCTCGCGCTGAACTACGAATACAACGGCGTGCTCGGCGTGCTCGCGGACGGAAGCGTGATCGCCGCGGGCTCCCAGGACGGCGAGGACGTCACGAACCAGTCGGTCCGCTACGATCCCGTCACGCAGACCGTGGTGAGCAGCCCGAAGCTGAAGCAATATCGATCCGCGCACACGGGGACGATGCTGCCGGACGGCCGGTTCCTCGTGACGGGCGGCTGGACGTGGGGCATGGAGGAGAACCACGTGACCCTCACGGTCGCGGAGACGTTTGATTCGATGACAAACACGTGGACCCTGGTCGCGCCGATGGGGACGGGCCGGAAGGGGCACGCGGCGGCGCTGATGTCCTCGGGCAAGGTGCTGGTCTCGGGCGGCGTGGAGGAAAATACGGGTATCATCTCGTCGGCGGAGATCTACGATCCGGCGACGGACACGTGGACCCCGGTCGCCTCGATGAGCGTGCAGCGGTGGTACCACGTGATGACGGAGCTGCCGAGCGGCCGCGTGATGGTGACGGGTGGCAGGATATCGGGCGGCGAGACGGCGAGCGTGGAGGTCTACGATCCGGCCCTCGATACGTGGATCTCGCTGCCGGACATGGCCTCGCCGCGGTCGTTCCACACGGCGACGTACGTGCCCGGGCACGGCGTGGTCATCGCGGGCGGCACGCCGGGCAATGGCAGCCTGGCCAGCGTGGAGATCTATCCGCTGGGCAACGCCGCGGCGGGCGAGTCGTGCGTGATCGGCGATGAATGCGTGAGCGGCGTCTGCGAGAGCGGGCAATGCACGGATCCGGGCAGTGGCTCCGGCGGCGCGGGCGGCATGGGCGGCGAAGGCGGCGCGGGCGGCGAAGGCGGCATGGGCGGCGCTGGCGGCGAAGGCGGTATGGGCGGCGCTGGCGGCGAAGGCGGTATGGGCGGCGCTGGCGGCAATGGCGGCATGGGCGGCGCAGGCGGCGCTGGCGGCGCAGGTGGCGGCATGGGCGGCGCTGGCGGCGCAGGTGGCTCCGGCGGGCAGGCGGGCGGCGGCGGCGGCACCCCGGACGACGGCGGATGCAGCGTGCGCGGCGCAGGCGCGGGTGAATCCGGATCGGCCGGCCTCTTCGCGGCGCTCGCCCTCGGGCTGCTCGCCAAGCGAAGGCGTCGCTGATTCACCCCTCCGGCGGGGAATTCACCCCGTCGCCACGCGCACCCGCGGAAACACCAGCATCCCGTCGGTCCCCGCCCGGCGCAGCCCCGGGAGCATACACTCGACGACGTTCCCCTCCTCCGCCGGATCACTCGTCGTCGCCGCCTTCTCCATCGACGAAGCCGAGAACCGCGTCCCCGGCGCAGGCGAGACGAGCTCGCAGCCGGCGGCGGACGCGAGGGCCGAGAGCGGCGCGCGCTCGCGCTCCAGCAAGGGCGCGTGCGCGATCGTGCGGCCTCGCTCCTTGAACGCGGCCACCAGCACACCTTCGAGCCCCTTGCCCTTCAGCGCCGCGTAAAGCGCGGGGCTCGGATCCAGGTCGCGACCGATCGCCGCGCGTAACGCGCCCTCCAGCATCGTCCCGCTCACCTCGGCAGAGGCCGCCGTGAACCGCTTCTCCGCCGTGAACTGCTCCTCCAGCGCGAGGTGCGCCGCCGCCCCGGCCCGCACCTCGGCCTCGAGCGCCGCGATTCGCTCCCGCGCCGTGTCGAGCTCCAGCGACAGACGCTCGCGCTGCACGCGCAACGTCGCGAGCTCCCGCGCCATCTCGTCGCGCTCGGCGCGCAGCGCGGCGAGCTCGTCACGCGCCGCCGTGGATCCATCACGCTCGGCCGCGTCCACGCGCGACGAGACGAGCGCCTCGTAGCGCATGACGATCGCCTCGATCTCGGCGCGCAGCGCCGCGGAAAACGTCTCTTTCATGGCGAGCTCACCGCATGTACTTCGCGAGGTTCAAGGTCGTGACGAGCGGGTCCTGCCCGTCGCGTTGCAAGGCCAGCGTGAGCTCGTCCGGGCCCGAGACGCACACGTAGAGCCGCCCGACGAGGCCCGCGGCGAGGCCCGTGGGGATCATCGAGACGCGTGGATCGTTCGACGTCATCTTCCCGGGCACGTACTCCTGCGCCACGCGCAGCGGCGTCTTCGTGTCCCACTTGCCGAAGTCCACGTAATGCGGCCCGAACACGCCCGGATCCGAGACCGGCGTGCCCATCTGCACGAGCGCGACGAACTTCGGCGGGAAGCCCCGCAGGTCGCCCACGAAGTACGAGAACCCCTGCGCGCGCCGCACGAGGTGCACCTCGCGGTTCGCGATCTTCAGCGCGCCGAGTGCCACGGCCGTCTTCGGCGTCACGCCCACGATGGTCACGCCGCGCTCGGTGCGCTGCGGCGTCTCGTAGAGAACGACCTGCTGGAAAGGATCACTGCTGCCGGGCCGCCAGACCTTCAAACCCGGGATCCCGAGCTCGTCCGCGAGCGCCTGCTCCACGAACGCGCTGCGCGACGAGTTACCCGCGAGCAGGATGGTCACGCCTTGCTCGCGCCAGTCCCCTTCGCTCCCCCAGGGCGCGATCGCGAGCATGCTCTTCATGAGCTTCACGCCGTCGCGGATACGCGTCTGCAGGTGCTCCTTCAGCTTCGCGTGGAGCGCCGGCACGTCCGTCGCCAGCGACTCGAGCCGCACCTCGCTGCCGTCGAGGCGCGCCGCGGAGAGATCCGCCGCGCGGCGCGGCTCGTTCTCCGGGGCGAACTTCACGGCCTCGAGGCCGAGCTCGCGCTCGAAGCGGTAGCGGTTCTGCCGCCCGGCGAGGCTCCGCTTGTAGAGGTGCGGCTTGTTCGCGAGGTTGTTCGGCGGCACCGTCTGCGGACGCATCATCGGCACCTCCTTGTCCTCCATCTCGGGCAGGTGCTTGTCGTGCTGATGCGTGAGCCACACGAGCTCGTGCGTCAGGTAGTCGCCGCCGAGGTGATCGTCGCCGCTCACCTGGAGCGTCTCGATCACCGTGCGGCTGCCGAGCTCCTCCGCCTCCGCGTCCGTCGCGGGCCGGAAGCGGCCGCAGGCGATGTCGAGCGTGCCGCCGCCGAAGTCGAAGACCGCGAAGCGCATCTCGCCGAACTTCGAGATCACGGGCTCGAGCTCGGGGTACGTCGCGAGCTCCGGACAAACCTCGGCCGCGAACGCCTCGGGCTCGCTCGCGCTCATCTCCACCACGACCTCCTCGGCCGGGATGCCCTCCGGGATGCCGAGCAGGATCCCGCGGCGGATCTCCTCCTCGAGCAGCTTGCGCGAGCGCTCGTCGAACTTCGCCGGGTGCGTGAGCCAGTAGCGCAGGTACACGTCCTGCCCCGGCCGGTTGATCGCGCGCGAGAGCAGGTACGCGTAGGCGCGCACGAGGACGCGCACGCGGCCCTCGTCGAGCAAGAAGTCCTTGCGACGCTCACGATCGCGGAGCTGCGGCGACTGATCGAGGCTGAGCACGCGCTCGGGCAGGCTCTTCAGCTCGGGCACGACCGCGTTTGGCGAGTCCGTCATCGCCTCGCGCGCCGCGTGGCTGCCGCGCACGATACGCAGGAGGTTCGGGAAACGCGTGTCGTTCGCCGCGACACGCGCCGCCTCGGCCCAGAGCCGCTCGTGATCCTCGACGAGCAAAAACGTCGGGTTCTCCGCCGATTTCTCGGCCGGCGCGCTGCCGCTGCCGAGCCGGAGCAGCGCGCGATAGCCCTTCTGGTAGAGCGCCGCGACCGTCGCCGTCGTCCCGAAATCGATGCCCACCGCGGAGAGGCGCTGGAACGACTTCAAGAGCGGACGTGGATCCCGCAGGCGCACGGGCAGCGCCGCGTGCCACGTGCACACGCCCGCGTGCTCGCCGTAGGTGAGCGCGTGTTCGACCGTGAGATCGAGCGGGATGTCCTTGCCTTCCTCGGGGATTGGCAGGAGGTCGGGGTGCGACGCGTCGAGCACGAGCTCGGTGTACGTACGCCGCCCGCCCGCGCGCCGCGTCGCGTCCTCGACGACCACGGCGGGCGCGTCGTCGTCACGCTGGAAGCGGTGAAAGACGTGCGAGGGCTTGGTGTCGATCACGAAGGGCTCGCCTTCGATCTTGGCCCAGTCCGCAAACAGCCGCAGGCGCCACTTGCCCGTGCCGATCCAGAGGCCCTCCTCGGGGTTCTGCAGATCGAAGAGCCGCCGCTCGGGCGCGTCGACGAGGACCGAGTCCGTCGACTCGAGCAGATCCAGCGCCGAGAGCAGCGGCCCGTAACCCGGGATGCCCACGAACCACGTCCGCGCGAGCGTCACCTTGCGCGCGCCCGCGAGCGAGCCGTGCGGCGAGAGGATCAGCCGGAGCGCGCAACGTTTCCCAGCGTGGGGCGCGAGCAGCACGAGCGGCACGACGAGCTCGATCGAGAACGACGAGAGCGGACCCGCGCCCGCCTCGCCCGGGGGAGCGCCGATCGAAGCCGCGACCGCGGAGCCGACCTTCTCGCCCTCGATCTCGAGCGCCGCGAAGAACGGGCCCTCGGCGAGGCCCGAGACGCGGACGCGTAGCTCGGCGCTCTGCATCCAGCCTTCGAAGAGCGGCAGCGCCTGATCCCACGCCGCCGTGACCACGCGCGGCGGGCGGATCTCCATGCGCACGCCGTTCGGCAGGGCGCGCTGGACCACCGTGGAGATGACGTCGATACGGACGCGGGGCGTGGGGTTCGCGCGCTCGGGCGCGGGGGAGTGCGTGGCGATGTCGTTCATGGTCGGCCCGGGAGGCCGCGTGATGTTACCCCACCTCCACGCGCCGCGATACGCCCCCCGCGCGCTTACCGCCGCGGCGCAGGCGGCGCCGATTGCACGTTGCCCCGCGAGCGCGGCGGCGCGACCTGCACGTCCGCAGGCCGTCGATAGGCCGGAGGCGCCGTCTGGACGGGCGGCCGCGTCTGGTACCTCGGCGCGCGATACGCGGGATAGGTCCGCACGTCCGGCGCGCGATACCGCCGCGGCGGGGGGTAATACTCCCGATACGCCGGATATCGCGCGGCGGGCGGCGCGACCTGGACCGGCCGGGATCTCCGGTACTGGTAGAGATCCCAGGGCTCATCCTGGAAGACCACCCAGTTGCCGCCATGGGGATAATACCAGGACGAGCCGACGAGGTAGGCGTACGACCCGTTCCAGAAATAACTCGGGTAATTGTAAATATCGTACGGGACGCCGCCCGGATCGACGACCGAATACCCGTAGACCGAGCCATATCCGACGGGGACCCTCGCCGCCACCGTGGCCCCCGTGCAGCCCGATCCGAACGCGAGGGCCATGCAGAGCCCTGCCAGCGCCGCCCACCTGCTTCCGATTTGCACAGCAATACCTCGCTCCGTCCTCGCCGGGCAAGCGGGGTGCCAGCCACGTGTCAACCAACACAGCCGCGCGACTGCTTCTGCTGACGCCCCGGCCCTCCGGTGTACAGGATTTGACCCTCGCGCGCGCCCGGGTTAGCCATGCTCTCATGAAGCTTCGTGTACCTCTCCTCCTTGCATTCGCCTGCGCTGCGCTCGCCCCTGCGACCGCGGCGGCGCAACAGCTCCGCTTCACTGCGACGGTGCCCGGCGGAATCGCCGGCACGGGCAACACGCTCGGCCTGAGCAAGGCCACGAACGTGAACGGCCCCGGCGATCGCGACTCCATCGGCGCGTTCATCTCCCTCGGCAATTCGGTCGACGAGCCCGTCGACGCGGCGAACCCCTGGCCGATGGGCACCACGGCCGACTGGACGATGAATGGATCGAGCGCCGTGCTCTCGCTCCCCGAGGCCGAGGTGCTCTACGCCGAGCTGCTCTGGGGCGGCAGCTACGACTATGGCGGTGAGAACGTCACGTCGATGCTCGACACGGCCGTGACCCTCGCGGCGAATGGCTCGACGATGATGGTCGCGCCCGATCCGACGACGGCGCTCACGCTGAACGAGACCGCGCAATCGGGCTTCGCGGTCCGGTATTACATGCGCTCGGCGGACGTGACCGATTTCGTCAAGCAGGCTGGCAAGGGCACGTACGAGGTCTCGGGCGTCCCGGCCACGCAGGCGAGCTCGATCAACAACCTGAACGCCGCGGGCTGGACGCTCGTCGTCGCGTATCGCGACGAGGGCGTGCCCATGCGCAACCTCAGCGTGTTCGTCGGCGGATCGTTCGTCGACGAGAACACGACCCAGGACTACACGGTGAGCGGCTTCTGCGCGCCGCCTGCGGGCCTCGTCGAGGGCACCGTCGTCGTGAGCGCCATCGAGGGTGACGCGAACTTCGTTGGTGATCAGCTCCGCATTGCCCCCACCGCGGCGGGGCCGTTCGTGAATCTCTCGGGCCCGAACAACCCCTCGGACAATTTCTTCTGCTCGCAGATCAACGACGCGGACGGCAACCTCGACACGCAGGGCAGCTTCGGCGACCGGAACCAGGACGCGATCGGCGGCACGAACGTGAGCGGCGGCCGTCAGGGCTGGGACGTGACCACGGTGCCGCTGAGCTCGCAGGACGGGCAGCTCCAGAATGGGCAGAGCTCGGCCGTGATCCGCACGCTGACGACGGGTGACTCGTATGCCCCGATCCTCGCGGCGTTCTCGATCGACGTGAATGCGCCCGACTTCAAGGGCGTGGCGAGCAGCGTCATCGACGCGCCGCCCTCGGTCGCGCTCGGCGACACGTTCACGGTCACGGCGATCCTCGCGAACAACGGGGACGTCGCGGCCGAGCAGATCGACTTTTCGCTCCCGCTCGAGGCGAGCCTCGGCCTCGTCTCTTTCGCCGTCGACGGCACGCCGGGGGACGCCTCTGGGAACCCCGTGGACGCGGCGAAGGTCACGGCCGGCGTGCCGGTTGGTGATCTGCCGGCGGGGCAGTCGAAGACGGTGACGCTCGAGCTCGAGGTGAAGGGCGCGCCGGCGCTCGCGGGCTTCTTCCTCAAGGCGAAATGGGGGTATGGCTTCGAGGTTTGCCCGAACCAACCCCTCGTCACCGAGTCGTTCTCGCAATCGAAGCTCGTGCAATACGCGGGCGGCGGCGGCGCGGGCGGCGCGGGTGGCGGCGGCGTGGGCGGCGCGGGCGGCGCGGGCGGCGAAGGGGGCGGCGTGGGCGGCGAGGGTGGTGAAGGCGGCAGGGGCGGCGCGGGCGGCGCGGCGACGGGCGGCGGCGACGGCGGCGTGGGCGAGGCCGCGAGCTGCGATTGCTCCGTGCCGGGACAATCGGCGCCCGCGGGCGGCGCGGCGGCGGCGTTGGGCCTCCTCGCGCTCGCCGCGCTCCGGGGCTCGCGGCGCCGCGGTCGTTAACGGGCGGCGACGGGGGGGCGCGAGAACCGCGGATCGACGGCGGCGGCGACGACGTCCCTCGCCCAGCGGTGGGCCTCGTCGTGCTGAAAACGATCGTGCCAGAGCAGCGCGAAGGGGACGGACGGCAGCGGCAAAGGCGCGGGGCGCACCACGAGGTCGAGGGCGGCGGCGACGTCGTTCACGAGGGGAACGGGCACGTTCATGAGGAGGTCGGAGGCCGCGACGACGTGCAGGCCCGCGAGGAACGAGGGGACCTCGAGGGCCACGCGCCGCGCGAGCTTCCGCCTCCGCAGGGCCTCGGCGACCACGTTGCTCCTGTCGTTGCCGACGTGGACAGCGTCGACGTCGACGCCTTTGGATCGAAGGCCTGCGGGGGAGCGACGGCCGCTTCGAGCTGCCGCAGGGCCTCGCTGAGGCGCGGGGCCAGCGCGGCGGCGCGGGCCGTGGGCACGAGGCGCGCGCCATGGCCCACCCGCGCGCGATGCTCTCGGCGATGAAGGGCCTCGCGACGGCGTCGGGGAACCCGCTCGCCGGGGGCGGCGGCAAGAATGGCCTGCCCGCGGACTTCCTCCTCGACGCGGAGGGGCGCATCCGCGCGCTCCACGACGGCGCCCACGCGGACGATCACTGGGAGGTCGACGACGTCATCACGCATGCGCGCGCGCTCGGGGCGTAGAGCGCACCCACGCGACGCCCCTCACCAACCTCGCTCCCCGCCGCATGCGTCCATGCGAACGGGCCGCGGAAACGTTGTCAAGACCGCTCGCGGGGACGCAAGAAGCCTCCTGGATCCTGCACGACGTGTCTCGAACCGGTGCAAATCGACCCCCACGCCCTGTGGGACCCCTCTTGCACCGACGCAAGACACCTCAAACACTCTGTTGGAGGTGCCTCGAACCGACGCAAGACACCTCAAACACTCTGTTGGAGGTGCCTCGAACCGACGCAAGTCACCTCAAACACGCTGTGGGACCTGCCTCGAACCGGTTCAAGACACTCCCCACACGCCGCGGGACCTGCCTCGAACCGGTGCAAGACGCTCCATGTCCATGTGCTGACCCCTCTTGCGTCGACGCAACACCCTCCCCGCAACCGCGCTCGCTCGATTTGCACACGCGCGCCACCCGCCGCGCGCCGTCGTTACGACCCGCTTGACACGCGCGACCGCGCCCAGGTACGGTCCACCACCTCCGAAGGACGCTTTTGAGACAAGCCCCACCATGGAGGGCCGCGACGGCTGATGAAATGCAGCCCGCCAACACCAAAATGAGCGCCCCGCGCCTCCGGCGTCAGCCCTTTTATTGCGAAGAAAACGTCTGGCACCTCTGCCAGGAGCCCGCGCTCGCGGCGCGGCGGCGCGACGTGGTGTTCGTCTCGAATGCCGAGCGCGCCTGCCCCATGGGGTCGCAGAAGGCCGGTCGGGGCAAACCCGTCGTCTGGGATTATCACGTCGTCCTGCTCGCCTGGGATCCGGCCGAGATCTGGGACGTCGACTGCACCCTCGGCGCGCCCCTGCCCGCGATCGACTGGCTCCGCGCGAGCTTCCACCCCGGCGTCGAGCCGCGCTTCTTGCCCTCGTTCCGCGTCGTCCCGGCCGATCTCTTCGTCGAGACCTTCACCTCGGACCGCTCGCACATGCGCTTGCCGGACGGATCCTTCCGCGCGCCCCCGCCACCTTGGCCTGTGATTGGTGACCCGAACGCCCCGTCGAACCTGATGTCCTTCGTGGACATGGAGCGCCCGTTCCTCGGCGAGGTGCTCTCGCTGCCCGCGTTTGCCGCGCGTTTCAGTTGATCGATGCGCCCGGACGAGGTCGGCTAGCCAAGGGCGCCGGTGTCGGTATATGCTCCCGCGTCGGGCAACTCGGTCCCCAGTAGACACGGATGGGAACAGACGATCGCGACGACGGACGACGAGACTGGCCGCCCCCAAGCGCAGGGCCGCCGAGCGACGCCGGTCTACGCGAGGCCGTGACCATGCTCCGGCGCCTGCGCGCCGGTGACCTCGTCTTCCCGAGCCGCGAGCGGAGCGGCCTCATCGGCGAGATCCTCCGCGAGATCGAGGCCCTCGGCAGCAAGGTCCTCGCGGAGCGCAAGGTCGAGGACGAGCGCATCGCCACGCTGACGAACGTGGTCGTGCAGCTCGCGGCGCTGAACTTCGACGCGCGCGCCAACATCAGCCCGGCGAACGACAAGCTCGACGGCATCGCGGCGGGGCTGAACATGCTGCGCGAGGAGCTGCAGAGCTCCACGGTCTCGAGGACGTACCTCGACAGCGTCTTCGCCTCGATGGCGGACGCGCTCGTCGTGGCCGACGCGAGCGGCGACATCCAGACCGTGAACCGCGCGACGACGGAGCTGCTCGGCTTCACGGACCGCGAGCTGCTCGGCAAGTCGGTGAGCGCGCTCTTCGCGCCCCTCGCGGAGGACCTCGATCCCGCGCGGATCCTCTCCTTGCGCGGGCACGAGCTGCAGTGCGCCACGAAGGCGGGCGCGCTGCTCGAGGTCTCGGTGTCCACCTCGCCGCTCCAGAACGGCAGCACCATCGAGGGTTTCGTGTGCGTGCTGCGGGACATCACGGATCGGAAACGCGCCGACGAAGAGCGCATGCGCCTCGAGGAGGCGATCCGCGCGAAGAACGATCTCATCCGCACGATGAGCACGCCGCTCATCCCGATCACCGACGAGATCGTGGTCATGCCGCTCGTGGGCACGCTGGATCAGGAGCGCGCGGATCAGGTGATCGAGTCGCTCCTGCGAGGGGTCTCGACGATGAAGCCACGCGTCGCGATCCTCGACATCACCGCGGTGCCGGTGGTCGACGCGGAGGTGGCGGGCGCCCTCGTCCGCGCGGCCCACGCGGCGCGGATGCTCGGCGTGGAGGTGGTCCTGACGGGACTACGCGCCGAGGTGGCGAAGACCCTCGTCGACATGGGGCTCGATTTGCCCGGTGTCAGGACGTGCAGCACGCTGAAGAGCGGGATCGCGCTCTCGATGAACCGCAAGGCACAGAAGGCCGAGGCTCCCAGGAGAAGTTCATAATGGTTTCGAGCGACGTTCCGGTCGAGATTGAGACACGAGGGGCCGTGCTGACGTACGATCCCCGCGGGTTCGTCAAAAAGGTGACGAAGGACGGCGCGGAGTACACGTTGCAGGACGCCGAGGAGGATTTCGAGGCGGCCAAGAAGCTCGCGGGTGGTCTGCCGCGCCCCCTGCTCGTGGACGAGCGGGGCCTGCGCGGCGCGGATCACGCGGTCCGCAAGTTCTGGGTGAGCCCCGACGTCCCGGCCGTCTGCAAATGCGTCGCGGTCATCACGGGCAATTCGCCCGTCAGCAACATGATCGGCAACTTCGTGATCACGGTCTCGAAGCCCGCCGTGCCCACGAAGCTCTTCGCCTCCGAGCAGGCCGCCATGCCGTGGATCGAGTGGTTCCTCGACGACGAGCACGACAGCCCCCCGCCGTCGCTCCGGTTCCGCTGAGGAGACGGCAAAGCAGCCGAGGGCCCGCCGCCTCGCGCGGCGCCACCACGCCGCAGCACGCGGGAGGGGCAATGGCCCGTGTGTTGCTATCCCCCACGGAGTGCGCCACGACCACCTCGGGATGGCGCGGTGCGGCGCGGAAACACGCGGGGTTTGACCAGTGCTCGAGATCGCCGGCTATTCTACGGACGAGCTGCTCGTCGACGACGGCCGGACGGTCCTGTACCGGGCACATCGGCGAGACGATGGACGGCCGGTGCTCCTCAAACTCCTCCGCGGCGACCGCCCCACGAATGACGAATACGCCCGGCTGCAGCGCGAATACGAGATTTCCCGCGGCCTGAGCCCCCCGGCGCCCATCCGGGCCTGCGCCCTCGACACGTCGTCCCCGCGCCCCGTGCTCGTGCTGGAGGATGTGGAGGGCGTCCCCCTGGCGCAGCTCCTCGGCGAGCCCATGCCGGTAGGTCGCTTCCTGTCGCTCGCGGCGCAGATAACCTCCGCCCTGTCGGAGCTGCACGCGCAGGACGTCGTGCACCGGAGCCTCAGGCCCGCGTGTGTCTTCGTCCTCCACGACGAGGGCGGCGTGAAGATCGGCGACTTCAGCCGCGCTTTCGTCCTGCGCCACGACGAGGCCCCGCTCGAGGAGGCCCACGGGATCGCGAGCGCCCTGCCCTACACGTCGCCCGAACAGCTCGTGCGCGCCGCCCGCGTCGACGGCCGCGCGGATCTTTATTCGCTGGGCGTCATCTTCTACGAGATGCTCGTCGGGTCGTTGCCATTCTCGGCGCGTGATCCCGTCGAGTGGATCCACTGCCACGTGGCCCAGCGACCGAGCGCCCCCGCGGCCCGGCTCCCCGCGATTCCCTCGATCGTCTCCGACATCGTCCTGAAGCTCCTCGCCAAGGAGCCGGAGGATCGTTATCAGAGCGCCCGGGGGCTCGAGGCCGACCTCCTGCGTTGCCTCGCGCAATGGCGGCAGGCGACGCATATCGAGCCCTTCCCCCTCGGCGAGCAAGACGTCCCGGAGCGCCTGCAGCTCACGAAGCGGCTTTATGGCCGGGACGCGGACCTCGCCGCGCTGCACGAGGCGTTCGAGCGCGTCGCCCGGGATGGCCGGCCCGCGCTCGTCCTCCTCAGCGGCTTCTCCGGGATCGGAAAATCGACGCTCATGGGGGAGCTGCGCTGGTCCGTGATGCAGCGAGATTGCGCCTTCGCCGCAGGAAAATTCGATCTGGTCATGCGCGAGCGGCCGTACGCCATTTTTTCCCAGGCGCTCGCGGAGCTCGTCCAGAAGCTGCTCGGCGCGCCGGAGGAGCACATCGAGGCGTGGCGCGTGCGTATCCTCGACAGCCTCGGCCCGAACGCTCGCCTGATGACCGAATTCGTGCCGCGCCTCTCGCTCATCGTGGGTGAACAGCCGGCCGTACCGGCGTTGCCCCCGACCGAGGCGCAAGGCCGCTTTCGCCGGGTCCTGTGGAAGCTGCTCTCGCTCTTCAGCGCGCCGGAGAAGCCCCTCGTCCTCTTCCTGGACGACCTGCAATGGGTGGACACGGCCAGCCGAGAGCTCATCGAGCACCTCATGCTCCACCCCGACACGCGGCACCTGTTGCTCGTCGGCGCCTATCGCGACAACGAGGTCGACGCGTCCCACCCGCTCGCGGGGATGCTGCGCGCGCTCGCCGAAGCCGACGCCGTGGTGCAGACGATCCACCTCGGCCCGCTCGACGTCCGAGAGCTCGAGACCCTGCTCGTCGACACGCTGCACGCGAGCCGCGCGGCCGTCGCCCCGCTCGCGAGGCTCATCCACGAGAAGACGGCCGGCAATCCCTTCTTCGTCAACCAGTTCCTCACCGCGCTGTATCACGAGGACCTGCTCCGATTCGACGCTTCCGCGCGGGCCTTTCGCTGGGACACGGACCGGATCCACGAGAAGGGATACACGGACAACGTCGCCGATCTGATGGCAGCGAAGCTCATGCGGCTCTCGTCCGCCGCGCGCGAGGTCCTGATGCTCTCGGCCTGCGCCGGTCATCAGGTCGACATGCGCACCCTCGTGGCGATCACGGGCCTCACGGAGGAGGCCCTCCAGCGCCTGCTCTGGGAGCCGCTCGAGGCCGGGCTGCTCGTGCGGCGCGGCGATCTCGTTTCATTCACCCACGACCGGGTGCAACAGGCCGCTTATGCCCTCGTCCCCCCGGAGCGACGGGGCGACATCCACCTGCAAATCGGCCGGCACCTGCTCCGGGAGGCGGGTTCGCCGGAGGAGCACGTATTCGATCTGGCGAACCATTTCAACCTGGGCGCCGAGCGTATCGTCGACCGTCGCGAGCGCGAGACGGCCGCCGAGATCGACCTCGCGGCGGCGCGCAAGGCGCACGGGGCGACGGCTTATGCCGCCGCCGCCGATTATTATGCGGCGGGCATCGCCCTCCTCTCCTCGGACGCCTGGGAGAGCCGCCACGACCTCATGTGGTCGCTCGAGCTCGGCCGCGCGGAGTGCCGCTTCCTCGCCGGGCGCCCGGCGGAGGCCGAGGCGCTGCTCGGCGCGCTGCTCGGCCGCGCGCGCTCGCGCTTCCAGCGCGCCGCCGTCCACCGCGTGCTCACGGACCTGCACATCACGCAGGCTCGGTACGCCGAGGCGGCCCAGAGCGGCCTCGCGAGCCTCGCGCTCTTCGGCCTGCGCCTGCCCGCGCACCCGAGCCCCGCGGCGGTCGACGCCGCCTACGAGGCGGTCCTCGTCGAGCTCGGCGAGCGCCCGATCGAGTCCTTGCTCGACGAGCCGCCGATGGTCGATCCGGACGCGTGCGCGGCCCTCGACGTCATGTCGAGCCTCATCGCCCCGGCTTATTTGACGGACGAGAACCTGCTTTGCCTGCTCGCGTGCCAGATGGCGCTCGTCACCTTGCGAAATGGCATCGCGCCCGCCTCCGCGCACGGTTATGCCTGCTTCGGGATGGTGCTCGGGCCCCGGTTCGGGCGGTATGAAGAGGGCTACCGGTTCGGGCACCTCGCGTGCGAGCTCTCGGAGCGCGAGGAGAACCTCGCCTCGCGGCCGAAGGTCATCAACTATTTCGCCAACCACACGGATCCGTGGACCCACCACGTGCGGCAGGGCATTCGCCTCACCGAGCAGGGCCTCGACGCCGCGCTGCGGCTGGGGAACTTGACCTATACCTGTTACCTGAGCTTTCAGCTCCTCGTGTTTCGGTGGGCCGCGTCCGATCCGCTCGAGGAGATCCTCGCGGACAGCGAGCGCCGGCTCGCCTACGTTCGTAATGCGAAATTCGGATACATGATCGACGGCATCGCGGGCATCCGGCTCGCCATCCGCCGCCTGCACGATCCGCGGGCGCCGGACCTCGATCCGAGCCTCTCCGCGCAGGCCCTGGAAAAGCGCCTCGACGCGCCGTTTCAGGGCGCCATGCGGAGCTTGTATTACATGCTCAAGGCCGAGTCGTTGCTCTTCGCCGGCGACATGGAGGGCGCCTCGATCGCGGCCGCGGTGGCGAAGGCCGACCTCTGGACGGCCCGCAGCCATCTGTTCGTCTCGTCGTATCCATTCGTGCGCGCCGTGAGCCTCGCCGCGAGCGCCGAGGCCGGAGCGCCCGACGCGGTGCTGCGGGAGATCGCCGAACATCGACGGCTGCTCGCGGCGTGGGCCGCGCGGTGCCCCGACAACTTCGCCCACAAGGCGAGCCTCGTCGACGCCGAGCTCGCTCGCCTCGAAGGGCGGCACGAGCAGGCGATGGCCCTGTACGAGCAGGCCGTGAAGGAGGCGCGGCGCCACGGGTTTTTGCAATACGAGGCGCTCGCGAACGAGCTCGCGGGCCGTTATTACCTCGCCCGCGGGTACGTGACCATCGGCTGCGCGTACCTCCACGAGGCCCGGGATGGGCATCGACGCTGGGGGGCGCACGAAAAGGTGCGGCAGCTCGACGCGAGTTTCCCTGCGCTCGACAAGCGCCCCTCCGGCGACGACGCCGACGCCGTCCGCGGGACCGACGTGCAGCTCGATACGCTCACCGTGGTCAAGGCCACGCAGGCCATTTCGCAGGAGATCGTCCTGCCGCGGCTGCTCTCGACCCTGACGCGCCTCGTGATCGAACACGCGGGCGCGCAGCGCGGCACGCTCGTCCTGGCGAAGGGCGAGGGCTCGAGCGTCGTCGCCACGGCGGAGGCGGGGCAAGAGCAGGTGACGCTCGTCACGAGCGCGGAGGAGCGCTCGCTCGAAGCGCTGCCGATGTCGATCTTGCATTATGTACGGCGGACCCGGGACAGGGTGCTGCTCGGCGACGCGTCGGCGCCGAGCCCCTTCGCGACGGACCCCTACATTTTGCGCTTCCGCCCGCGATCGGTCTACTGCGCGCCGATCATCCGCAAGGACACGCTCGTCGGCCTCGCGTACCTCGAGAACAACCTCACCCCCCGCGCCTTCACGCAGGACAAGCTCACCGTCCTCGATTTCCTCTTCTCGCAGGCGGCGATCTCCCTCGAGAATGCGAAGCTCTACGCGGAGCTCGAGCAGGAGAACGCCGAGCGCACGCGGGCCGAGGCGAAGGTCCGCAAGAGCCAGCAGCAGCTCCAGGCCATCATCGACAACACGAGCGCCGTGGTCTTCATCAAGGACCTCGAGGGCCGGTACATCCTGATCAACCGGCCGTTCGAGGAGCTCTGGCAGCGAAGCAAGACCGAGATCCTCGGCAAGACGGACGCACAGGTCTCCGGCGTCCCCCACGAGGTCGATAGCTACCGCCGGAACGACCGCATCGTCCTCGAGTCCGGCAAGGCCATGCAACTCGAGGAAACCGCCTTCCACGACGGCACGCTGCACACCTTCCTCGTGATCAAATTCCCCGTCTACGACGCGACCGGGCAAGCGTATGGCGTCTGCGGAATCGGGACCGACATCACCGAGCGCAAGCGCGGAGAGAATGCCCTGCGCGAGGCCGTCCGGCTGCGCGACGAGTTCCTGTCCGTCGCGTCACACGAGCTCCGGACGCCGCTGACCTCGCTCCAGCTCGCGACCCAGCGATTGCAGCGGCTCGCCGGCAAGGAGACGCTGGCCCCGGAGGCCGTCCGCGAGCTCGCGACCGTCTCGGCGCGGCAGGTCAAGCGGCTCGACCAGCTCGTCGACGCGCTGCTCGACGTCTCGCGCCTCCAGATGGGGGAGCTCTCCTTGCGGTTCGAGCCCGTGGATCTGGCGCTCGTCGCGCGTGACGTCCTCGACGGGCTCGCGGCGGATCTGACGCGGGCGGGGTGTCCGGTGCAGACGAACATCCACGGGCCCGTCGTGGGCTCATGGGACAGGCTACGGCTCGAGCAGGTGCTCACGAACCTGCTGACGAACGCCATGAAATTCGGCGCGGGCAAGCCGATCGAGGTCGCCGTCTCCGAGGACGACGGGCAGGCGACGCTCGTGGTGACCGACCATGGTATCGGCATCGAGCCCGCGGCGCAGGAGCGGATCTTCCGTCGGTTCGAGCGGGCCGTGCCCGTCGAGCATTATGGTGGCCTCGGCCTCGGGCTTTACATCGCCCACCAGATCGTCTCGAGCCACGGCGGCACGATCGAGGTGGAGAGCAGGCCCGGCGACGGCGCGACGTTCACCGTTCGATTGCCGCTCGCGCCGGCGCCCACGCCGACGGCGGGCGGCTTGACAGCCTGACGCGCCGGCGGCAACTGCTCGGTCATGCAAATCGTCACGAGCGCTTACCTCGAGGGGAACTGGGGACCGGTCCACGACGAGCTCGACGTCTCGGATCTGCACGTGGAAGGCGAGCTGCCGAAGGACCTCCGGGGCACGTTCCTGCGCATCGGACCGAACGCGCAGTTCGCGCCGATCGGCCGTTACCATTTCTTCGACGGCGACGGCATGGTACACGCGGTGCGCGTCGAGGACGGGCGCGCGTCGTACCAGAACCGATGGGTGCGCACGAAGGGGTTTCAATACGAGCGCGAGGCGGGCCGCGCGCTCTGGACCGGCTTCGCGGAGCCGCCGAACGTGGCGGATCCGCCGCACGGGATGATGTACAAGAACGTGGCGAACACGGCGCTCGCGCAACACGCGTCGCGGCTCTATGCGACCTGGGAGGGAGACGCGCCGCACGAGATCCGGCTGCCGGGCCTGGAGACGGTGGGGCAGGACGATTTCGGCGGGCGGCTCGATTACCCGTTCACGGCGCACCCGAAGGTGGACGCGGTGACGGGCGAGATGATCTTCTTCGGGTACACGCTCTGGCTGCCGTACATCAAATATGGGGTGATCGGGCCGGATCGAAGGCTCGACCATTACGTCGAGATCCCGCTCGACGTGCCGGTGATGATGCACGACTTCGCGGTCACCGAGCATTTTTCGATTCTCTTGCACCTGCCCTACACGTTCCGGATGGAGCGCATGGAGCGAGGGCAGGTGCCGCTCGCCTTCGAGCCGGATCGGCCGGCGCGGTTCGGGATCATGCCGCGGCGGGGGGATGCCTCGCAGGTGCGCTGGTTCGAGCTGCCTGCGTGCTTCATTTTTCACGTGTGGAATGCGTACGAGGAGGGCTCGCGGGTGGTGCTGCTCGCGAGCCGGTTCGCGGGGACCGACGTGATGGGCGCGTCGCCCGAGGCGACGAAGCTCGATTACGAGGGCGGGCGCGCGTGGCGGTTCACGTTCGACCTCGAGACGGGCGAGGCCAGGGAGGAGCAGCTCGACGACGCGCAGGTGGATTTCACGCGGATCGACGACCGCCTCACGGGCAGGAAGAACCGGTTCGGCACGGCGGCGCATTTCGCGCGGGGCACGGAGATGCCGTTCGTCGACGGGGTGACTCGGTACGATTTCGAGCGCAATCGGAGCGAGAAGCACCTGTTCGGGAAAAACCGATACGGAGGCGAGATGGTGTTCGCGCCACGAGAAGGCGCCACGCGCGAGGACGACGGGTACGTCGTCGGGTTCGTTCACGACGAGGGCACGGGGCAATCGGAGATGATCGTGCTCGACGCGCGGGAGGTCTCGCGTGGGCCCGTCGCGCGCGTGCGGATGCCCCGGCGCGTGCCGTACGGGTTCCACGCGGCGTGGGTGCCTGCGTGAGGACCACCAACGGTTGATGCTCCAACAAAAAACCCCCTCTCCCGGGACGGAAGAGGGGGCTTGGGGGTGAGGGAAGCGGCAGACCGCTCAGTTGGTCTTCGCGCTGGCGGACGCCGTCACGCTGACGCTCGCCTTGACGTTGAGGTCGATCGACGACGTCGCGTTCGCCGTCGCGTCCACGCCGGCCTTGATGCACGCGAGCGCCTTGCCGCCCGCGTCGCCGGCCACGTCGATCATGCCCTTGCCCGTCCGCACGAGGCCCTCGGCGCCGACCTTGATCTTCGCGCCCGAGCCCGCGGAGAGCTTGATGATGGCGGGCATGTTGCGGCTCAGCGCGCCGACGAGCTTCTGCACGTCGGTGTTCACCTTGCCGTTCGCCACGACGCGGACGTTCGGCGGGTCGCACTTCGCCGTCGCGGCCGCGCGGTTCGTGCAGCTCTGCTGGCACTCGACGTCGACCGTGGGGGGCTTGAAGTCACCCGAGCACTTCGGCTCCTTGTACGCGACCGAGCAGCCGCCCGAGCAGGTGCCCGAGCACTTCGCCTGGGCCTTCAGCTCGCACGAGCCCGAGCAGGAGCCCGAGCACGTCCCCGAGCACGTCCCCTCGGCCTTCGCGTCGCACTTGCCCTCGCAGCGGCCGGCGCAGGCGGCGCCCTTCGAGTCCTTGCCGTCGCACTTGCCGTCACACTTGCCGCCGCAGGTGCCCTTGAAGCCGGCCTCGCACGAGCCCGAGCAGGTCGCCTTGCACGAGCCCGTGCACTGCGCGCCCGCCTCGACCGAGCAGGAGCCCTTGCACTGCGCGTCGCACGAGCCGCTCACCTCGCCGCCCGAGCAGCTCGCCTCGAGCTTGCCCGGCTCGATCGGCGAGCCACAGGCGTCCAGGCACTTCGCCATGCCGTCGACGTCCGCGTAACACTTGGGCGGATCGTACTCGAGCGAGATCTTCGCCTCGGCGTTGGCGGCGAGCATCGACTTCACCTTCGCGGCGACCGCCGAGCAGACCTTGTCCGCGCCCTTGCCGCCGCCGACCTCGGCGCGCAGCTCGTCCTCCTTCATGCCGAGGTCCTTGCCGAGCGCGCCGCAGGAGGCGATGAGGCCCTTCTCGAGGTCGACGACGGTCTTGTTCACGTCGTACGAGACCTGGAGGAACGACTTGATCTTGCCCTGGACCTTCGCGTCACCCTTGATCGCGAGCGAGCCGAAATCGCCGCTCTTGAACTCGTCGCAGCCCTTCGCGGCCTCCATGCCCTCCGTCACCGCGTCGGGGACCTCGACGCCGCCGACGCCGGGGAGCTTGCCGCCGCAGTTCGCGAGCAGCGGCGAGGCGATCCCGAGGACCACGACCGGCATGGAGAACAACTTCCAACGATTGACGCTCATCTGAGAAACCCTCCGGCACCCGGGCGGGCGCCTCTCTGTGTGCGGACGCGCTGGGCGCCGAGCCGCGTGTCTCTGCCAAGTGGCAGGTCCCGCAAACGGAGCCCACCAGGCGAAGAGCTGCCCAGACGCCCCGCGTCGATCCCTCCCAGCACGGTCGCCCTTGTGCCCTAGTCTCGCCGGGCTGTAAAGACCGTTGGATCGCCGAGGGACTGCTCGGGCCTAGCGCTTACGTGCAGGTTTTGTCGCGGACGCCGCCGGTTTGGTCGGGGCGGACACCGAAGGCGCAGGCAAAGGTGCAGGCGCGGACACGGACATGCCGGGGAGCATGGGTTGCTTGGGGGGCGGCGTGTTCTCCGCGGCGTCGGGGTCAAAAGGCAGCTCGAGCTGCGCGAGGGGGCGGGCGCCGACGGAGGGGCCGCCTTGCTTCTCGAAGAGCGCCTGCTCGCGGGCGAGGTCGGCGTCGATGAGATCCTGGTTGTCGTACGCGAAGGAGAGCGCGTCGAGGATGCGGGCCGGGCCGAGGTTCGGGTAGCGGCGCAGGAGCGTCTCGACCGAGGCGCCGCCGCGGTGCCAGACCCAGAGGCGCCGAACGGGCACGCGTGATCCTTCGACGTGGGGGCTGCCGGCGAGGATCCTCGCGTCGCAGCGCACGTGCGGATGAGGGACCCGGACGCGCGGGAGGCTTGCGTCTGCCATACGTGGCCGAGAGGGTAGCCAGGGCCGGGCCCGTAGCAAAGATATCAACCAAACGTCGCGCGCCGACGTCGGGGGCGAGGCTCTGGTAGCCTCGCCCGAGGGACGCGGGACGTCCCGCGAGGGGAGATACGCATGTCGTTTTCGGAGGACGTCGCCGCCCTGGAAAACCCGCTCCGCGAGGGCATGCCCGACGAGCGGACCGTGCGGCCGTGCACGGTCGTGATCTTCGGGGCGAGCGGGGATCTGACGCGGCGCAAGCTCCTGCCGGCGATCTACAACCTCGCGCTGAGCCGGCTCTTGCCGGGCGGGTTCGCGGCCGTCGGGGTGGCGCGGCGGCCGAAGCCCGAGTTCGGCCGGGAAATGCGCGAGGCGGTGGCGAAGTTCTCCCGGCGCAGGCCGCTCGACGAGGCGACGTGGTGCGAGCTCGAGAAGGGCCTGGCCTACGTGCAGGGGGACTTCAACGATCCGGCCACGTACGAGCGGCTCGCGGCGGAGCTCGGGCGGCTCGAGGTCGAGCGCGGGATGCGGCAAAACCGGGTGTTTTACCTGGCGGTCGCGCCGACGGAGGTGCCCGCGATCGTGCGCGGGCTCTGCGACGCGAAGCTCATCGAGCCACCCTCGGAAGCGCCGGACGCCTGTTACCAGCGGGTGGTCGTGGAAAAACCGTTCGGCGAGGATCTCGCGAGCGCGCACGCGCTGAACAGGCAGCTCCTCGCTTGCCTCGACGAGCGGCAGATCTACCGGATCGATCACTACCTCGGGAAGGAGACGGTGCAGAACCTGCTCGTCTTCCGGTTCGGCAACACGATCTTCGAGCCGCTCTGGTCGCGGCAACACGTGAGCCACGTGCAGATCACGGTGGCCGAGGAGCTCGGGGTCGAGGGGCGCGGCAAGTTCTACGATCAGACGGGCATCACGCGCGACATCGTGCAGAACCACGCGCTGCAGCTCCTCACGATGGTGACGATGGAGCCGCCGTCGTCGTGGGACGCGGACGCGGTGCGCGACGAGAAGGTGAAGGTGCTGCGCGCACTCCGGCCCATCCGCGGGCGCGAGGTGCTGGAGAAGACGGTGCGCGCGCAGTACGTGGCAGGCGCGGTGCGCGGCGACCGGGTGCCCGGCTATCGCGAGGAGCCCGACGTCGATCCGGACTCGAAGACGGAGACGTACGTGGCGATGTCGCTCCGGATCGACAGCTTCCGCTGGGGCGGCGTGCCGTTTTACCTGCGCTCGGGCAAGCGGCTCGCGAAGCGTTGCGCGGAGGTGGCGCTGCACTTCAAGCCGCTGCCGCACCGGCTCTTCCGCGACGCGCCGGCGGGGCTCGACGGAGGTCCGCCGCCGAGCATCCGGCGCGGCGAGGACGAGCCCAACGTGCTCGTGGTGCGCATCCAGCCGGATGAAGGGATCGCGCTGCGCTTCGCGACGAAGGTGCCGGGCGGCGGGATGGCGATGCGGAACGTGGCGATGGATTTCCGCTACGGGACGGCGTTCGGATCGAGCACGCCGGAGGCCTACGAGCGGCTCTTGCTCGACGCGATGCGCGGGGACGCGACGTTGTTCACGCGCGCCGACGAGGTCGAGGCGCAGTGGGGCTTCATCGATCCGATCCTCACGGGCTGGCGCGAAGAGGACGCGCCCGTCGCGACGTACGAGGCGGGGAGCTGGGGGCCCGCGGAGGCGGATCGGCTGCTCGTGCCGGGCGACAAGTGGAGGAAGCCGTGACGGCGCTCCCGGTCGGCCAGGCGCTCGCGCGGATCGAAGCGGAGCTCGCGTCGTTCTGGTCGTCGCCGGACGAGCAAGCAGGCGCGCCGATGACGAAGGTGCGCTCGTCGACGATGAGCTTCGTGTACGTCGCGGCGCCGTCGGAGCTCGAGCGCGCGCGCGAGACGACCGACGCACTCGTGGACACGCACCCCGGGCGCTCGTTCGTGCTGTCGATCGACGAGGCGCTCGCGCCGCTCGACGTGCGGTACGACGTGCGCGCGGCGTGCCGGCTCGACGGGGGGACGACGCCCATCTGCCAGGACTGGATCGAGCTCTCGTTCGGCGAGACGGCCGGCGAGCGCGCAGGCTCGGTCGTGGCGGCGCTCGCGCTCGCCGAGGTGCCCGTCGTCGTGGAGATCGGCCGCGACGCGCCGTACGAGCTCTGGTCCTCGCTCGTGCCGCGAGCCGATCGGATCATCGTGGACTCGGCGCACACGAGCGCGACGGAGATCGAGGAGATCGGGCAAAAAACCGCGGCTGGCTGCGTGGGGGATCGCGAGTTCGTCCGAACGTACCAGTGGCGCGAGCTCGTGGCGCGGTTCTTCGACGACGCGCCCTCGGCGCTTCTGTCGATCCGCGAGGTCACGGTGGGCCGCACGCCGGGCGGCGTGACGGAGCCCGCGGCGATGTTCCTCGGCTGGCTCGGCTCGCGGCTCGGCTGGACCTTCCCGGAGAAGGCCGACGAGGCGCGGGACCGGCGCGGTGAAGCCGTCCGGATCTCGCTGCGCGACGATCCGCGGGAGGGCCTTCCGCCGGGGCAGATCACGGGCATCTGGATCGAGACGTCGATCGAAGGAGAGCCGCTCTCGCTCGCGTGCGTGCGCGACCAGGACAGCCCGAAGCAGGTCGCGTGGACGCGGCGCGGGGCGCGGGTCTCGTCGCACGAGCACGCGCTCGGGCAGCGGGACGAGGCGTGGGTGCTGGTGAAGGCGATCGACGCGATGGAGGGAGATCGGGTGCTCGAGGCGTCGGTCCTGCTCGCAGCGCAGTGGACCCGGACCGCGAGGAGGACGAGGGTCGCCGAGACGCGCTACCACGTCATCTCGTTCGGGCCCGAGTACGAGGCGAGTTACGTGGACAGTGTTGCCAAGGCCCTGGAAGGGCTGATCAAGGGCGCCGTGTCGAAGCATGGGACAGCGCGGGTGGCGCTCTCCGGAGGATCGACGCCACGTCCGATCCACCGCAGGCTCGCGCAGATGGATCTGCCGCTCGATCGGATCGACTGGTTCTGGGTGGACGAGCGCGCGGTGGATGTGGCCTCGGAGCGATCGAACTACGGGGCCGCGTTCGCGGATCTCGGGCTCGATCGTGCCCCGCCGGAGCGGGTGCACCGGATGGAGGCGGACGATCCGGATCTCGCGGCGGCGGCGGCGCGGTACGAGGCGCGCTTGCGGCGCACGTTCGGCGTCGCGAGCGCGGTCGCGTTCGACGTGCTCACGGTCGGCATCGGCGACGACGGGCACACGGCTTCGCTCTTCCCGGGGATGGGCTCGACGACGATCGACGATCGCCTCGTCGCGGCGATCCCCGCGCAGCCGCACAAGGGCCTCGAAGCGCGGCTCACGCTCACGGCGCCGGTGCTCTGCGAGGCGCTGTTCGTCATGGGCATCGCGCGCGGCAAGCAGAAGAAAAAACCTCTCGAGGCAGCGCTGCGTGATGGGTCGGAAGAGGAGGTGCCGGCGCGCGTGCTGCTCCGGGCGCGGGGCAAGGTCACGTGGTTCCTCCACGACGTGCGGCTGAAGCTGTAACTTGCTTTCCCGCGTCGATGTTCGTACGGGATCGAAAGGTCATGATGAAGAAGCGCGGCGTCTCGGGATCCATCCTCGTCGGCGACATCGGCGGCACGCGCACGCGGCTCTCGCTCTACGACGGCCGCGGCAAGAGGTTGCTGCTCGAAGCGGTGTTGCCGAGCCGCGAGCACGCGACGTTCGAGGAGATCGCGCGGAGCTTCCTGGGCAGCGCCGATCATCCGCCGCCGAAGGTCGCGGTGCTCGGGGTGGCGGGGCCGATCCGGAATCGGGCGGCGACCGTGACGAACCTGCCGTGGAAGCTCGACGAGGTGAAGCTCGCGCGGAGCTTGTCGCTCGGTCGCGTGGTCCTCGTGAACGATCTCGCGGTCGCGGCGCGTGGCTGCTTGCACCTGCCCGCGGACGTCGTGGTGCCGCTCGGCGAGGCGCGGCCGACGTCGAAGGGCCGGAGCGTGGCCGTGATCGCGGCCGGGACGGGGCTCGGCGAGGCGCATCTCGTGTGGGACGGGTCGAGGCACCTCGTGCTGCCGACCGAGGGCGGGCACGTGGATTTCGCGGCGCGTGACGCGCTCGAGGTGGAGCTCTTCCAGTTCCTTTCGAAGCGGTTCCCGGATCACGTGAGCTACGAGCGCGTGCTCTCGGGGGATGGGCTCGGGGCGCTCTACGATTTCTTCGTGGCGCGCGGCGGGCGCGAGACGAAAGCGACGGAGCGGCGGCTCTCGGAGGGGGATCGGAACGCCACGATCGCGGAGCTCGGTTTGTCCGGCGCGTCACGCGCGGCGGCGAAGGCGGTGGACCTCTTCGCCTCGATCTACGGCGCCGAGGCGGGCAACCTCGCGCTGAAGCAGCTCGCGCTCGGGGGCGTGTTCGTGGTGGGCAACATCGCGCGGCACATCGTGCTCGGGCGACGAAAGCAGTTCCTCGACGGGTTCCGCAAGAAGGGGCGCTTCGCGGCGCTCATGGCCGAGATCCCGATCGCCGTGGTGACGGATCCGCTGGTCGGCGTGCGCGGCGCGCTGGCGATGGCGAAGGATCTGATCGAAGCGGTCTAGCGCGGCAGGTCTACCCAATCTTCGGCCGTGATGGCGAAGAGCAAGTGGTCCTGCCACTGGCCGGCGATCTGGAGGTATCGCTCGGCGCGGCCCTCCTGCCGGAAGCCACATTTGCGCGCGACGCCGAGGCTCGCGGCGTTGTGGGGCATGATGGCGGCCTGGACGCGGTGAAGGCCGATCTCGCGGAAAGCGACGTCGAGCGCGAGCCGCACGCCCTCGGTGGTGAGGCCTCGGCCGTGGTGCTCGACGTCGATCCAGTAGCCGAGGTAGGCGTTCTGGAAGATGCCGCGAAAGACCTGGGAGAGGGCGACGCGGCCGATGACGGGGCCGGCCTCGCCGAGGGTCATGCAGAATCGGTAGTGGCGATCGGCGCGTATATCGCGGCGATCCCGCTGAATGCGGGCGCGCGCCAGGGTGACGTCGAATTCGTCGGGGCCGGGGACGGGCACCCAGGGCCGGAGAAACTCGCGGGATCGAGCGCGAATTTCGACGATACGCGGCGCGTCCGAGGCGCGAGGCGCGCGGAGGCAGACGCGCGGGCCCCGGAAGATGGCGCGGAGCGGGAGCATGGGGCCAGGATAACAGAAGCCGCAGCTCAACCATGATTTCCGGGACGATTTCGGCGAGCGATATTGCGAATCCGGCCCTCGCAGAATTCTGAGATTTTTTAAGAAGTCGAGCTCGCCAACAAATTTTGGAGGTGTGACCCGGAACTCTGCCCGCACGCCGCTCGCGCAGGCGCAAGCCGATCTCTACAAGAGCACCGTCCGGCTCCTTCGCAGGCGCCTCCGCCGCCTGGGCGTCTCGCCGGAGGACGCGAGGGAGATCGTCCAGCACGCGTTCGAGATCGCTCTCCCGCGCTGGCACGAGGTGCAGGACGCCTCGGAGGGGCGAAGGCGCGCCTGGATCGAGAGGATCACCTGGCACCTCGGCCAGAACTTCCTCCGCCTGGCGCGGCACGAATACGAGGAGCTCGGGCATCGTGGGCTCGCGCGGGCCCGCGCGCCCGGGTCCGACCTCGACGAACGGGCGAACGCCGCGCGCCTCGTCGACGCGGCCCTCTCCATCATGCTGGACGAGGAGCGCGCCCTGTTCGTCGCCTATTTCCTCGAAGACATGACGCTCGACGAGCTCGCCCAGCACTATGGGGTCAGCCGCGGAAAACTCTTCCACCGGCTCGCGGCGCTCGCGCGCGCGGCGCGGATCCGCATTGGATCGCCCCCGAGGTGACCGCTCACCCGCCGGAGCCCTTCCCCCTCGTGAAGCAGCACCGAAACCCGAGATGGTAATTCACGTGGAACGCCTTCCGGATCGGCTGCACGTGCCAGCGGGGATCGTGCGCGCAGTGGTCCGAGTACACCTCGCGCCGCGGCGGCTCGTCGAGCCTGCGCGCCACGTCGACGTAAAAAAACGCGCTCCCCTTGAGCTGCGAGACCACCTTGTCCTCCTCGGGATCGAACCGCGTCATCGCCTCGGCCACGTTGCCGTGCTGATCGTAGACCCCGAACCGCGAGCGGCACCTCGGGGACGAGCCCGCGGGCTCCGTGTTCGTCGCGCACGTCGCCCAGGTCGTGTCGATCGTCCGCGGATCACAAGGTTTGTCCGACCACTTCGCCGCCGGCTTGTTGGTGTTGCAAATATCGAGGTCGAGCTCGCTCCCGTAGGCGTAGGTGCTCGGCGCGCCTCCCTCGGGGTCACCGCGGCAGGCGAGGACCCACTCGTCCTGCGTGCAGAGGCGCTTGCCCTGGAGCTCGCAGAGCGCCGCCGCGTGGGCCGGCGGCACCCAGACCATGGGCAGCTCGCAGGCGCGGTTCGGGTACTCGAAGACGTCGATGCACGCTCTCGCCTTCGCCGCGTCGCCGCCCGCGTAAATGGGCACCATGTTCTCGTGCCCGCCGCACATCTCGCGCTGCGCCTCCGTCTGCAGGGTGACCCCGCGCAGCCCTTCGAGGCATTGCGCCCGGCCGATCACGTGCCGGGCGAGCGCCGGGTTGCCCTGGTTCGTTTGTCCTGGCCCGTCAGGCCCCACGTAGCGCCGCAAGAACTCGCCCGGATCCCGCTTCCGCCACTTCTTCCCCGGCGCGATCGAGATCAGCGCGAGCAGCCCCTCCTGCGTCGCGTGGTGCAGCGGCCTCTCGCCTGCGACCGCCGCGTCCGGAGCGCCAGCGTCCGCTCGTCGCTCGTGGATCTCGCTGGCTTCCCCTACCCCGCCCTCGGGCAGCGGCGCGGACGGCGCCGCGGCGGACGCGCTCGGGCCTGGCTTCGCGGGCCTCCGCTCCTCGTTCGAGCTCGCCTTGCACCCCGCGAGCGCGAGAGCGAGCACGACCATGACGAACCACCGACCGGGCACGGGCGCGCACGGTAGCAGGTCTCGAGACGAACGGAGGCGCGCCGACGATCCACCGGCCGCCGCGCCACGTCCCGCGGCAACCTGCCGCATCCCGCGGGCCCGACCGCGGCGATTTTGCCATTGAAAAGCGCGCCGGGCACCCCTTACATCCAGGGTGTCAACGTGGATACCTCAACGCTCGGCGTGCCCTACTACCCCACGAACGATTTTGGTCCCCTCATGAAGGGCCTGGTCATCGGGGGACTCGGCATCTTCCACGTCTTTCTGGCGCAGTTCGCCATCGGCGGCGGCGCGCTGATGACGTATTTCGAGTGGCTCTCGGGCAAGGGAAAACTCCCGTCCGCGCGGCGGTTCACGGACGGCTACTTCAAGGTCCTCGTGCTCGTGAGCTTCGTCGTCGGCGCCCTGACCGGCGTCGGGATGTGGTTCACCTCGATCCAGACGAGCCCCCGGACGATCGGGCTCATGGTGGACACGTTCCACTGGGTATGGGCCACGGAGTGGACGTTCTTCGCGCTCGAGGTGATCGCCGGATATTGCTTCTACCGCTACGGCAAGGACCTCGACAGCCGCTCGCGTCTCTTCTTGCTCGGGCTCTACACGACGGCGTCGTGGTTCAGCTTGTTCTGGATCAACGGCATTCTCTCGTGGCAGCTCACGCCGGGCGCCTGGCTCGAGGGCGGCGATCTCTGGGCCGGCTTCTTCAACCCCACGTTCTGGCCGTCGCTCTTCTTCCGCACCGTCGCGGCCATGGCGATCGCGGCCCTCGTCGCGGCGCTCGTGCTCAGCGTCTCACCCACGCTCGAGCAGGACGAGAAAAAAGAGCTCCTGCATCGGGCGGCGCACCTCCTCGCGCCGATGGCGCTCATGCCCCTGCTCGGGGCCTGGTACCTCTTCGCGATGCCGAAGGACAGCCGGAGCTGGGTGCTCGGCGGCAGCCCCGCGATGAGCATGTTCTTCGGGGTCGGCGCGGGCGCGTCGCTGCTCGTCGGACTCTACGCGATCGTCGGCCTGCTCTGGCGCCGCCTCAACGTCAACGGCGCGACCGCGTCGCTGCTCGTGGCGCTCGGGTTCGCGGCGAGCGCGGGCGGCGAGTTCGTCCGCGAGGGCGCGCGCAAGCCCTTCACCGTGCGCGAGACGCTCTACTCGAACGCGATGACGCCCGCGGAGATCGTGACGCTTCGGGAGGAGGGCTCGGTCACGCGCGACCCCTACCCGCTGCGGGACGACCAGGTGTTCCCGAATGATCAGGTGCGCCTCGGGGCGAAGGTGTACCGGTTTCAGTGCAGCGTTTGCCACACGATGGGCGGCGTGAACGGGATCGTGCACCTCGCGGGCACGTGGACGGGCGAGCAGACGCGGCTCAACGTGGCGAAGCTCCAGCACACGAAGCCGTTCATGCCGCCGTTCGCCGGCACGCCGGAGGAGCTCGAGGCGCTCGTGCGGTACATCGAGTGGGAGGCCGCCGAGAGGCCGAGCCCCTTCGAGGTGACGAACGACGCGGCCACGCTCGCGCAGATCAAGCGCTGGCTCGACGAGGCCGGCACGGCGCCCGGGTATACGACGCGCCCTGCCTCGGTGAAAAAGTAGGTCATCATGGACAGCCCCTTCCCCTTCGGATTCCCCGGGCCGACCGCATTTTACCTCGTGACGTTCGTGCTCACGCTCGTCTCGCACGTGGTGTTCATGAACTACGTCCTCGCGGGGACGGGCGTCCTCGTCGTCCGGAGGATCCGCGGGAAAACCGAGGCGAACGACGCGATCGTGGACCTGCTCCGCGACTGGCTCCCGTTCGCGCTCTCGGCCGCGATCACGGCGGGGATCGCGCCGCTGCTCTTCATCCAGATCCTCTACAAAAAATCGTTTTACACGGCGAACCTGCTGCTCTTCCACCGCTGGATGCTCATCCTGCCGGCGCTGATCGTCGGGTTTTACCTGCTCTATGCGCAGAAGACGGCGTTCGTGAAGGAGCGCCCGCGCCTCGGGGTGCTCGTGCCGATGGGGGCGCTCGCGTGTTTCCTGTTCACGGCGCTCTCGTGGACGGAGAACTACCTGCTCGCGCGGAGCGAGGCGGCGTGGGCGCCGATGTACGCGTCGAAGGCGATGATCTACGAGAACGGCGAGATCCTGCCGCGGATGCTCCTCTGGACGCTCGGCGCGCTCCCGACGCTCTCGGTGTTGCTCGGTTGGCAATTGCACCGGCGCGAGCGGGCCGGGAAGCTCGCGGACGCGGCGTCGTTCCGGAGCGTCGCGTGGATCGGGCTCGGGGGGCTCGTCGTCGCCGGCGCGTGCGCGGCGGGATACGCGACGCTCGTGGGGCCCGAGGCGAGGGCGCACGCGATCGGGCCCATGGCGAGGCCGTGGCTCGTCGCGGCGGCGATCGGCGTCGTCGTGGAAGCGGCGGGGTTTCTGGGGTTGCTCCGGGCCGAGGCGGGGCGCGGGAGAGCTCTGGCCGTCGCGTCGGCGGGGCTCTTCTTGGTGATCCTCGGGACGACGGTCGTGCGCGAGGTCCTGCGCATCACGGCCGTCGATTTCGTGGCCCTTTATGCAGAGCACGCGCGGGCCGCCGAGGTCTCGGGGCGGTGGCTCTTCCTCGGGTTTTTCCTGGTGAATGCGATGCTCGCCGCGTGGGCGATCCGGACGGCGCTCACGCGGGCAACGAGGGCGGCTGGCTGAATCAGGATCAGCTCCCCCGCGCCGCCGCCGCGATCTCCTCGTACGACGCCCGGAGCTGCTGGGCGAGCTTCTCGGGCAACACGTGGGCGCGCCGGAGCGCCTCCTCGCTGAACGGGAGCGCCGAGACCGGCGCGCCGCCGTCCGAATAGAGGTTCGCCAGGAGGTCGAGCAGCCAGGGCTCGCCCGGCAGGATGGAGAGGCCGAGCAGCGTGATCCGCGCGGCGAGCTCGTATTCGCCCGCCATCGCGTGTTTCGACGCCGTCATCGAGAAGAGGCCCACGAACTTCTGGATGTGCGAGGAGGGCATGACGTGGCCGATGAGCTCGAGGCCCGCCTTGTACGTCCGCTCCATGAGCTCGCCCTGATCGGCGCCGCGCGCCGCCTGCTCCGCGGCCGTGATGAATGCGGCCCCGACGCGCCTCGCCACCTCGTCCGGCAAGAGCTCGGGCGCGCCGCCCCTCGCCGCGATGATCGCCTTTTCGTAATCGACGAGCGCGCCCGCCATGGCCCCGCGGCTGCCGCCCGCCGCGAGGGCCAGGTATTTCTTTTCGGTCTCGGGGTCGTCGAGGACGAACTCGCGCTCGTCGACGTCGAGCCGCCGGACGAGCGTCTCGCCGGGGTAGAGCACGAGATCGAGGACGATGGGCTCGTCCTCGTGGTGCGTGACGACGTGGTGGCGGCCGGCGTTCACGTTGCAGAAGCCCCGCGTGCCCTGGGCGGTGAGGCGGCGAAAATCGCCGCGCATGCCGTCGATGCCGCAATCACTCCAGAGGTTGTCCCGGAGGACGAGGCAGCCGCCTACGCGGGCTCTCTGAAGGTCGTCGAGCGCGTGAGTCATGGGCCCACGCTAGCACGGGCAGCTCAAGGCAGGGTGGCGATCGCAACCCGGCCCGAGGCGCTGCCCGCGAATGCCGGGGCAATCCAGGCGCCCGCGACGAGGCGGGTCGAATACACGCTGCCGAGGTTGTCGGCGTAAATCATTTCCGCCTCGGCGCCCTTGCCGCCGCGGGCGACGGCCGGCGGGACGAGCAGGAACGGGTTCGCCGCGCCGGCGCCTGCCACGGGGACCGACCACGCAGGCGCGTCGCCGGCCGAGAGCCGCGCGGTGTAGAGGCGCTGGTCGGCGCCGCGATACGCGAGCAACGCGCCGCCGCCGGGCAGAGGCGCGAGGCTCGGCTGATCGAGCGACGAGGCGCCCTCGATCGGCAGGGGGCTCGTCCACGTGCCGCTCGTGCGCGAGAGCCAATGCAGGCTCCCCGCCTCGTTCGCGAAGACCGCGACGAGCTCCGGGCCGGAGTCGAGCGCGACGATGCCGGGCGTCGCGGGCGCGGCCTTGCCGGCGATCGGGTGCGGCGTGGCGGCCGACCAGGCGCCGCCGCTGCGGGATTGATCGTAAAACGTCCCGTCGGCGCCGACGAACGCGATCACGGGCGCATTGCCGATCGCCGCCACGGCCGGCGGATTGGGCCCGGAGGAGTGCTGTCCGTTCGCGGTGATCGCCTCCTTCTTGCTCACCCAGAGCGCGTTCTGGAAACGGCCATAATAATAGAAGCCGTCCGTGCCCTTGTAGACGAGGTGCCCGACGCCGCCGCCCCCCGCGACCTGCGCGCCGCCCTCGCTCAGGAGGCCCGCCTCGAGCGAAGGCACGGTTTGTCCGGACGCGGGCGTCCACGCCCCCCCCGAGTAAAGCGCGACGCGAAGCTCGCCGTTCACGTTCGAGCGGAGCACGCAAATGCCGGTGCCCGTGCCGTCGGAGGCGAGGCCGATCGCGTCCGTGCTCTGCGCCTGCCAGGGCGTCGTTTTCGTCACGCCCGATTCGAGGTCCGTCTCGCTCGCGATGGTCGCGCTGCCGCCGCCGAACACGGTGACGGCCTTCGTCGCCGTCCCATTTTGCCCGCCCATTCCCCCGCCGCCGCCTGCGCCGCCCGCGCCGCCCGCTCCCCCCGAGCCGCTCATCATGCCGCCTGCGCCGCCCGCTCCGCCCGCGCCTCCCGGACCGGCCGTCTCACCGCCGGCGCCGCCGGACCCGCCCTGCGCGCCCTGCCCTCCCTCGCCGCCGCCTCCCGCGCCGCGCGTTTCGTTTCCCGCCGCGCACGCGATCGGGCCGAGACAGGCCAGCGCGACGAGGCCCGAGAAGAGGAAGTTCGAACGGAGAAATCCAGCAAGCAAGCGCATGGAGTGACCTCGCAGAAGTGGATGGAAGAGGGGAGAGTATGGCGCGCAGGCGAGGCGCGACAAGCGAGCGATGCGCGTCGTCAGCGCCCCTCGGGGGTGAAGCGAATCGAATAACTGACCATCGTCTTTTTTCCGCCCTTCGGCTTCAAAAATTCGATGGATTCGAACACGCCGACGACACACGGCACGAAGCCCTCGCCCTTGAGGGCCGTGCGGGGGTGGGAGACCTGCGCCTTGCCGCCCTTGCCGTCGACGAGGAGGTCGACGCCGAAATCGCCGCCCTTCTTCGGATCGTCGACCTTGGCGAAGCAGCGGCGAAGCTCGTCGAAATGGGGCTCGACCGAGCGGTTGAAGGGGGCCTTCGTGGCGTCGTCGTGCGGCCCGCCGCCGATGTGCATGCCGATGTTCTTGACCTTGACGGCCGGCAGGGGCGCTTCCTCGGGCTTCGGCGCCTCCGGAGGCGCGGCGGAAGCGGCGGCGGAAGCGGAGGCCGGCGCGGCCGCGGGCGCGTCGGAGGGCGCAGGCGCGGCCGCAGAAGGTGGCGCAGGCGCGGCCGCAGAAGCCGACGCGGGCGGGGCGGCGGCGCTCGTCGTCGGCGCCGGCGCCGAGCCGTCGGGGGCGGTGGCGCCCGAGCAGGCCACGAGGAGCGGCGCGGTCACGAGGACCACGCGCCACGACGAGTTTTTCCAGACGAACGTTTGGCGCTTGCGATCGGAGGGGTTCATTCGTGTCTCTCGGCGCTCGGCGTCGCCGCGCGCAGCTTGCGGACGGCCTCGTTGTGCTCTGCGAGCGCCTCGCTGAAGGTGTGCCTGCCGCCTCCCTTGGCCACGAAATAGAGGTATTTCGTCGCCGCGGGCGAGAGCACGGCCTCGATGGACGGGGCGCCGGGGTTCGCGATCGGACCGGGCGGCAATCCGTCGTTCACGTAGGTGCTGTATCGATTCTTCGAATCCCGGTTGATGGCCGGGGTGATCTTGCCCGAGAACCCGGCGCACGCCGGGACGACGTCGGGCTCGGAGAAACAAGCATAAGCCGCCGTGGGGTCGGATTGAAGGCGCTTCGGCCTGAACCCGGGATCGAGCAGCCGGTTCAAGAAGACGCTGGCGATGAGCGGGCGCTCGTCGGCCTGGACCGCCTCCTTCTCGACGATCGAGGCGAGGATCAGGATCTCGCGGCGGCCGAACCCGAGGGTGCTGCGGAGCGACGCCACCCCCGCGGCATGCCGCACCGCGAGCGTCGCCCAGCGGCGATCGGCCTCCGTGACGAGGCGGCGGAGGACGTCGCGCGGATCGGCGTCGATCGGAAACTCGTACGTCGCCGGAAAGAGGTACCCCTCGGCGCTCTCGACGCCGAGCGCGCCCTTGCGCTCGATGCCGAGCTCGTCGAGCAGCCGCGGATCGGCGCTCGCGCGGAGGAAGGCGCCCTTGCCGGCGACGCGGAGCTTCTCGAGGCGCGTCGCGATGTCGAACCGGTGGAACCCCTCGGGGATGGTGACGCGGACGGTGGGGCGCTTGGGCGAGCGCTCGAGCAGGCGGCGCAGGTCCCAGGGATCGAGGCCCTGCGCGAGGAGGTGCGGGCCAGGGACGAACGCCGCCGTGCCGCCGGTCGTACGAAAAAACATGGCCGTCGCGCCCTCGCTGCGGACGAGGCCGTGCCGGGCGAGCAGGGCCGCGGCCTGGTCGCTGTCGAGGCCTGCGGGCCAGTCGACCTCGACCACGGCGCCCTCGTCGGGCGCGTGCAGGTGGCCGTAGCCGACGACGAGGACGAGGAGCGAGGCGACGACGGCGCCCGCGGCGCCCGCGAGCGCGAAGAGGGCCGACCGCGCGCGGCGCGAGAGGCGCGCGCGAGGCTTTTTCCTGGGCGACGGCGGCGGAGAGGGCGCGGGAGCCTGCGCGCCGGCCACGGAGGGCGAAGGGGGCGACGCGCGGCGGCGGCGACGCCCGGGGGAGGACGGGGCTCTCGTGGGCACGGCAGGACCCGTGCAAAGCACCAAACGCCGAAGGGCGTCAAGCCGATCGTTGCCACGGGGCGGCTTCGAGGGTGATGATGCCACGGCACGAGGAGGTCCTTTCCCTGCATGGCATCCAAGGCCGTCACCGATCGGCAGAAGTCCGCGCGCGCCGTGACCGCGGCAGCCCACACGCACGCAAACGAGGTGGGGACCCGGGTCGCCGAGCTGCTCTCGGCGCACCTCCGGCCCGACGAGGAGATGCCGGACGTGGCGCTCTTCCTGCGGCTGGTCGGGAGGCACATCGCCACGGAGAACGAGGCCCTCGTGCGGGCCGACACGGCCCACGAGCGGGAGCTCGCCGACGACGCGGCGCCCCGCAAGGCGCGCGACGAGGCGGTGGAGAAGGTGCGGCGGATCCTGGTGGATCTACGCGCCGCGGTGGAGACGACCTGCGGGATGGCGGGTTTGCCGCGGCTGCACCTGCTCGAGGCGGTGCCGACCGATCCTTCCGTGCTCGCGACGATCGGGCGTTCGGTGCTCGACGCGCTGCGGGACGAGTCGATCCGGCTGCCGGCGCCGCGGCGGCGGGGTTTGTCGCTCGATCGGGAGGCGTTCGCCGAGGAGCTCGAGCTCGAGCTGCCGCCGCTGGAGAAGGCGCTCGCGGCCGTGGCGCGTGAGCTCCGCGAGGCCGAGGCGACGCTCCGGGCGAAGCGGGCGGCGATGGAGGCGAACGATCGCGCTTTCAGCCGCGGGGCGGCGGTCCTGTCGTCGACGTTCGCGCTGGCGGATCTGGAGGAGCTGGCCGGGCGGCTCAAGCCGTCGCAGCGGCACCCGGGCGAGACGAACGAGTACGAGCTGGCGGCGACGCGGGCGGAGACGGGCGGGGACTGAAGCTCGCTCAGAAGCCCATGTTCGTCGCGGCTTCCTGGTTGGCGCGGACGGCCTTGCGCGCTTGGCGGGCCTCGACGGGAGCGGCCGCGGGCGGCGGGGGCGTGGCGAACGGGCCCGCGGCGGGCTCGGCGACGGCCGGGGCTTGCGCGAAGCCGGCCTCCGCCCGCTGAACGACGGCGAGCTGCTGGTCGAAGTCGAAGGCGACGTCGGCGGCGCGGGGCGCGGGCGCGGAGGTCTTGGCCCTGGCGGCGGAGTCGCGCAGGGATTGCTCGCGGGCCGAGATGCGGCGGCGGGCCTCGGCGACCTTGCCTTGCTCGAAGAGGCGGTTGGCTTCTTCGAGGGCGGCGGCTGTCTCGCTGCGGTTGACGCGGCCCGCGACGACGGCGTCGAGATCGCTCCCGTTCGTGTCGACCACCTCGACGCCGAGCTTGCCGTTGCAGCGGCCGTCCTCGTTCTTGACGAGGTCCTTGTAGTGCATGTCGATGCTCGCGACGGGCAGCTCGCCGTTCGCATCCGAAGGGACGCGGAGCTTGACGAGCACGGTCTTCACGTCGCCGCCGCTGAAGGTCCCGAGCGGGACGGTGATGCGACTCCCGTTGCGGCGGAAGGAGCGATCGAAGACCCGATCGAGCTCGACGCCGGGGGCGAGATCGATGTCGACCTCGGCGCCGCTCGCGACGGCCTGCGTGAGGGCCTCGGCCTCGCCCTCGAAGACGCGGGCGAGCGCAGAGTCGTTCTCCACGAAGTAATGGCGGCCGTTCGACTCGACGGCGATCGCGGAGAGGATCTTTTCGTTGTAATCGACGTCCACGCCGACGGTGGAGATGCCGATCGCGCGGTCGCGGGCGCGCTGGGCGAGGCTGCGGAAGCCGGGGACGTCCTTCAGGCCGTGGTTCGCGTCGCCGTCGCTGAGGACGATCATGCGGCTGATGCGGCCTTCGCTCGCGCGGCTCATCTCGGCCATGGCGGTCTCGATGCCGCAGGAGATGCAGGTGTCGCCGCCGAGGGTGATGCCGGAGATGGAGGAGACGACCGAGCCACGCGTCGAGGGGCCGATGACGACGGCGGGGACGACGACCTCGGTGCGCGTGTCGAACGTGACGACGGAGACCATGTCGCCGTCGTGGAGGCGCTCGACGGCGCCGATCGCGGCGTTGACGGCGTTGCGCAGGCGCGTGCCCTTCATCGAGCCGGAGCGATCGATGACGATGGAGAGGTTCACCTGGGGCGAGGCCTTGGCGCGATCGGACGCGTTCGCGCGGGCTTCGAGCATGAGGAACGTCTCGCCGCGGGGGTTCTTGAGGATCTTGGGGTGACCCATGCGCCCCTCGATCATCACGGTCGAACCCGCGGTGAAGTGGGCGAGCTCGGTCTGGGTCGTGGCGTCGGTCGTCTTCTCGGTCGTGGTGTCGTCCTCGGCGACCTCGGCGCCGATGGTGGGCTCGTTCGAGGAGGGCAGGCCGCCGGGCGGGGTGAACGAGTAGACGGAAAGGCTCGTGAGCAACATGCCGGCGAAGGCGAGGACGGCGACGCGGGACGATTTCATGGGCTTCTCCGGGGATCGAGCATCGGCGCCAGGGAAACGGGGATCACGAGGACGAGCTTACGGTGCGCCGGTGGGTCCTTGGACGAAGATCGAAGGCGAACGATCTGCGGTGGTGTGTGCTTCCCCGGCGACGCGGACGCCGCAGGCCTTCAAGGTGTCCCAGGGCGGGATGGATCCGATGAGGACGAAGACGGCGTCGTAAGGGACGCGCTCGTCGCGGCCGCGGGTGCGGAGGGTGGCGACGTCGGGGTCGAGGGCGGCGATCTCGGTCTCGAAGCGCAGGCCGAGGCGGCCCGCGGCGTGCATGCGCTTGACCTCGTCGATGTTCCTCGACTTTCCGCGGGTGAAGGTGGCGCCGCGGTGGACGACGGTGACGGTGGTGCCGGCTTGCCGTGCGAGCGCGACGGCAATTTCCATGGCCACGTCGCCGAGCCCGACCACGATGACTCGTTTGCCCTCGAAGCTTCGGGCGTCGGCGAGGTGGTAGTGAACGCGGGCCTCGATGTCGGGCGAGAGCTCGATCGGCAAACGGCGAGGCGTGCCGCGCTGGCCGATAGCGAGCAGGACGCGACGGGCGAGGATCTCTCGCGGCGGACCACCGCCGTCACGCGGCTCCGTCGTGACGCGGAAGAGCTTGCCGCTTTCTTCGCGGGCGACGGCGGTCATGCGCGTGTCTTGCCGGATCGGGAGCTCTTCCTTGCGGATGATCCGCATCCAGTGAGAGAGGAGCTCTTCCTTGGTGGACTCCTTCAGCCAGAGCTTGCCCGTGAGCGGCAGGTCGAGGGGTTGATCGAAGACGAGCTTGCCGCGAGGGAAGCTGCGGATGCTCTGCGCGACCGAGCCTTGCTCGATGACCTCGAACGAGAGGCCGAGCTCCTTCGCGCGCAGGGCGGCGCTGATCCCTGCGGGCCCGGCGCCCACGATGACGAGGTCCTTCGGGCGCTCGTCCGTGGAGGCGCGAGGCCCCTCCGCTTCGAGGCTCGCGGCGATCTTCTCGACGGCATGCGCGCCCTGGAGGATCGCGTTCTTGATGAGCGGCAGGCCCGTGACGTCACCGGCGAGGAAGAGGCCGGGCGTGTCCTCGCTCTGGAGGGCGTCGTCGATGCGCGGGCGATCGCCGATGAAGTCGCCGTCCGTGACGCGGAGCGATCCGTTCGGGCAACGTTGCTCGCAGAGCGTGAGGCCGCAGCAGGCCTCGGGGCGCACGACGACCGCGACGTACTTCTGGACCTCGAGCACGTCGTAGGGGCAAGCGTCGACGCAGGCGTAGCAGCCGAGGCAGGTCTGGGTGTCGATCTGCGGGAGGCGGACGCGCGTCTGCGGTTTGAGGAGCGCCTCGGGCGCCGGGGGTTTGTCCTGGGCCTTGCGGAGGCGCAAGCGGAGGGCGCCGGAGCCGCGGACGAGGCCGAGCGTGAGGGCGAAGGCGAGCGTGCCCGTGCCGAGCCAGAGCCAGGAGAGCGCGCCGGTCTGCGGGCGATCGAGCTTCGGCACGGCGAGGGCGACGTCGCGCGCGGCGTCCCAGGCGACGGGGCGATCATCGCCGTGCTGCGCGGCGCAGACGCGGCCGCGGGCCGCGGAGCCGGGACGATCGGGCGTGTCCGGCGGCAATGCGGTCTGATGTTCGTCGAAGCAGAGGGACGGTTTGTCCGGGCCGAGTTTGTCCGGGCCGGGGGCGAAGCAGCGGGTGATGGGATCACGTGACGAGCGCGGGTCGTGGCATCCCTTGCAGCTCGCGGCGGTGACGATCGGGACCGTGGCCTCGATGTGCGCGGGTGGCGCGTCGTCGAGGGAGCGCTCGACGCCGGGCGCGAAGCGGATCGGTGGCTCGCCGGGGACGAAGGTGACGCCCTGATCGGCCTGGTGGATGGGGTGGCAGGTCGAGCAGCGGAGGGCGCCGGATTTGAAGAGGCGCGCGTGAGGGCCGCGGCGCGGCGCGTGGGGGCCGTGGCAAGTGGCGCAGGCTTCGTCGGGGCGCTTGGGAGACGCGTCGGTGCCATGGCAACTCGCGCAGGTGACGCTCTCCGCGCGCGCGTGCGGGCGTGAGAGCGGGCCCGGGGAGGCGTGGCCGCCGGGGGGCGGGAGGAGGAAGGCCGAGAGGGCCGCGGCAAGAGCGGCGACGATCGTGGCGGGGAGGAAGCCACGGAAGCGGGTGACGTCGGTGGTCGTCTCCGCGCGCTTGGCGGCGCGTCCGCGGGGCAGCTCGCGCGGGACGGCGGCGCGATCACGGGCGTCACCGAGCGGCGACGCGTAGAGCGTGGGGAGCGCGGCGGGTGGTTTGTCCGCGGAGGGTTCGTCTCGACGATCGCGGTCTGCCATGGAAGGATCGCCTCGTTTCACCGCTTCATCACCGCCGCCACGTGCACCACGAGCAGCGCCATCGCCATCCCGAACGTCAGGATGTGCAGCGGCAGCCCCACGCGGAGCAGGCGCAAGAGGAGCCGCTGCGCCGTCAGCGCGCGTAGCTCCACGACGATGCGCACGAGCCCGTCGAGGCCCGCGAGCCGCTCCTTGCCGCGACCCTCGAGGACCCGATCGATCCGCGCCCGCAAGGCCTGCTCTTCCTGCCGCAAGGTCCGGCCGCTCGCGAGCAAGAGGAGCGGGCCGAACGTCGACATCGCGAAGGGCACGAGGATCTTCTCGAAGATCCTCTTCACGAGATCACTCTTGCCGCTGACCTCGCGGTAGAGCCTGTCGACGAGGTCCCTCCGCGCGGCGGAGAAATCCTCCGGCAACGCGGCCGATCGCTCGATGCGGGCCATGCGGCGCGGGATCACGAGGTAGCCGAACGCGGACAGTCCTCCCACGAGCGCGCTCGCGAGGAAGACGAGCCGGAGCGCGCCGCCGGCCGTGGACGGGGCGATCGGATAAACCGGCGCGTGCGCGAAGACGAGGCCCGTCGTGACGAGGCCGAGCGCGAGGTGAACGGCGAGCTGAGGACGAACCCGGGAGGCGACGGGCGCGCGAGGTTCGGCGGTCTCGTCGCCGCCGCGCTTGCGCATCCAGAGGCGCACGAGGCGCTTGGGGACGGCATAGAGGACGAGCAGGACGAACCCCACGGCCGCGAGGACACCCGCCGCGCCGCCGAGGCCCGCGTCCGCATGCCACAGGCCTCGCGCGTGCATGATCAGGCCGACGACGCCGATCGCCGCGCCCGCGATCGCGCCGCCCACGACGAGCCCCGCCGAGCTCGCGACTCGCTCCTGCACCGCGGCGCGAGCCGTGGATCCGCCGAGGACGAGATCACGCACGTCGGCGAGCTCCTCGCTCGGGTTCATGCGGAAGATCGATCCCGTCGGACAAACCTGCACGCACGCGGGGCCCTCGTAGCCGCGGCAGAGGTCGCATTTGACCGCGACGTCGGGGTAGGCGCCGCCCGCGGGACGTGAGGCTTCTGCGGGACGCGTGGCCATCTGGATGTTGTCCCAGGGGCAAGCCTTGGCGCACGCGCCGCAGCCCGTGCAGAGCGCCTCGCGGATGAAGACCTCGCCGTCCGGCTCGCGGCCGATCGCGCCCGTGGGGCAGTCGATCATGCAGCTCGGGTTCTCGCAGTGCTGGCACGAGTTCGGCAACAGCAGGCTGCGCGGCGCCTCGGATCGGGCCTCCACGCGCGCGACCATCTTGTCGCCGCGCCGCACGATCCGCGCCTCGCCGTGGAGCTCGGCGCAACCCCACGCGCAATGCCCGCAGCGCACGCACGTCTCGAGGTCGATCACGAGCAGCGATCGGGCGACCTTCAGCCGATAGAGATCCCGGAACGCGTGCTGCGTGGCGTTCTGCGCGGCGCGGCCGACGACGCCGCGCTGCGCCGCCTGCTGATCGAGGGCGATGCGGCGGAGGGCGCCGAAGAGCTCGGGGTGGCGCGCCGAGATGCCGCGGAACGTGCGCGCGTCGATGGTGACGAGCAGCGAGGGGCCACTCGCGACGGCGCTCGTGAGGCGCGGCGATCCAGCCTCGATCTCCGCGTCGCCGAAGAAGTCGCCGCGGCCGAGGTAGGCGCGGACGCGCAGGCGCTCGCCGTCGTCGGTCTGGATCTGGATCATGCCGTCGGCGACGAGGAAGAGGTCCGTCGAGGGATCTCCCTCGCGATAGACGGGCTGCCCTCGCTCGAAGCGCTGGTAGCGGGCCGCGTCGAGCAGGACGTCGACGTCCTCGGGATCGAGGGCGCGCGCGAAGGCCATCGTGTGCAGGAGGTCGCGCGTGGCGGCGCGGCGCAGGATCCGCTCGAGCCGCTCGGCGACCTCGGCCTTGCCGCTGCGCGCCGCCGCGCGCTGGAAGACGTGCGCGGGCACCTCGCAGAGCCGCGAGGAGGCCCGCGCCGTGGCCGTCGCGCTGCGCGCCCCGAACGCCGTGGCCTCCTCGCCGAACGAGGCGCCCTTCCCCGCGACGCGCAGCTCGCTCTCGTGATCCTCGCCGCGACGCACGGCCGAGAGCGCGACCAGGCCCTCGGCGACCACGTAAAACGCGCGCGTTGCCTCGCCGGCGCGGTAGACGACCTCGCCCTCGGCGAGCGACACCATGCGCCCCGCGTCCTCGATCTCGCGGCGCGCGCGCGCGTCGAGGCCACGGAACACCGGCGCCTCCCACACCGCCGGAGGCCACGCGGCGCGCTCGCCCGAGGCCGCGGGCGACCCCTGGGTCACGGCACCTCCACGGCGGCCTTCGCGAGCTCGACGACCTCCAGGCGACGGAGCATGTCCTCGGTGACGTTGGGCCCGTTCGGGCGGAGGCCGCGCCGCGCTTGCTCGCGCTCGTACGCGGCGAAGGCGCGGATCAAGAAAGGCGGGAAGGCCCGGAAGAGGAGGCGCGCCTCGACGCGGAAGGGTCCGCGACGCGCGCCCGCGTCGAGGTCGTACGTGAAGCGGATGGGCACGTTCGGCGGCAAGGATCGCGTGTCGACGATCGCGTCGGGGCCGCGGACCTGGCCGCGGCTCGCGTCGAGCGCGCCGACCGGGAAGTACGTCTCGAAGAGCGCGTGATCGAGCGAGAGGTTCGAGCGGCACTCGCCCGTGTCGATGTCGTAATCGCCGTCGTCGAAACGATCGGCCCGGAGAAAACCTTGCCCCGGGCCGGGCTCGCAGCGGCCGTCGGGGCCGATCACGCCGATGCAACGCACGCAGCGCAGAAAGCCGTTCTGGAAATTGACGAGGCCCTTGCCGCGGAACGAGGTGCCGCCGCGCTCGGGCGGAGGATTCCAGCGCGGGACGTCGGGGCCGTCGCGCACGTCGGCGCCGAAAAGGCCGATCGGCCGGCCGCGCTCGTCGAGCGACGAGGGATTCGTGTTCACGCGGACGAAGACCTTGTCGTGTAGATCCTCGTCGGGCCGGCCCACGCGTCCGACCTCGTAGACGATGCGGTCGTCGCGATCCCGCACGATGAGGTGCACCCAGAACTCGCGCTCCTGGCTGAAGCCGGCCGGGACGCGGTGCCCGGCGCCCACGTTCTCGACGACGATCGGGACCTCGATCCCGGATCCTCCGCGGCGAGCGCCGTCGATCTCGAAGCGGAACGTGTGGCGCAGGAGCAGATCCCGGCGGCGGCGCGCGCCAAGCGGGATGCCGTGCACGTCGAGGGTCGTCTCGTCGACGAGCGAATTGGGGAACTCATCCGAGAGCGGGAGATCGACGCCGGAGAAATAATGCGTGCTGACGGTCGTGGCCTCGGGCGAGTTGTCGGCGGCGCGGCCCTTCGGGAACACGCCGGGCGCGCGGGCGACGAAATGGGAGCCGGGCGGGCATTCGGGCTCGGGCTCGCCGCTCGGAGGATCGCCGGGCTCGCAGACGCCAGGATAACTGCTCATGTGACAGTCCTGGCACGTCGCGGGTGTCCTGCCGCGCCGCTCCTCGTCGCGCGCCCAGGCGGCCCACTCGGAGTAGGCGTTGCGCAGGCGCTTGAAATGTTCGCCCTTCTGCGCGCCGAGGACGTCGGAGCCGAAGAGGCGGACGTCGTGGCAACTGCCGCAGAACTCGCTCGAGCGGAGATAAGCGTCCGCGCGTTCGCTCGGGCGGCGGTGGACGAGCGGGTCGACGGCGTCGGGGGATCCGGCCGATCCCGAGGCGATCGGGCGCGGCGCGCGTGATTCGAGGAAGAGCTCCTCGTTCCTGAGCTCGTAGCCGCTGTTCGCGATGCCGAACAGGCCGCGGTTGTCCTCGGGTCTGGCCGGAAAAACGGTACCGGTGACGAACGACGTCCAGGTGGGGTTGCCCTCGTAGCCGCCGCGTCCTCCGCTGCGAGGGCCGACGGGGCCGTGCACGGTATGGCAAAAGACGCAGGAAATGCCCTCGATGCCCTGCGCGCCGAGCAGATCACGAACGGGCTTGCGGGTGTTCGGATCGCCGCCGGCGCGGCCGTCCCAGGCCGGCAAGGGGCGCTCGATCTTCTCGGCGGGGCTGTGACAATTGACGCACCAGTGCTCGCCGCCCGAGCCCGTCACGGGCAGACCACTCTGGCGATTGCGGCAGGCGGTCGATGCATTGACGCGGCGGAGGATCCCCGCGCCGTTCGGGCAATCCTCGTCGCGGCCGACCTGCTCCTCGATGAGGCTCTCGAGCCCATTGAAGAGCGGGCTCTTCACGGAATGCGCCATCACCGAGCGGCGCCACTCCGCGGCCTGGCGCGGATGGCACGAGGCGCAAGCTTCACTCGTGGTGCCGGTCGCGTTGATCGGGGCGAGCGGCGCGATCTCCTGCCTCGGCGCCTCCGGCGGCGCAGGCGCGAGGCGCGAGAAGGCGAACGCGGCGACGAGCAGGCCCGCGCCGATGGGCAGGCCCGCGGAGATCCACGCGCTCTTCGGGGCGCTCGGTTTTTCCGCGGCGGCGCGCGGCGCGGGAGCCGGACGATCGGCCGTCTTCTCCTCGGCGCTCCTCGCGCGTGTCTCGACGGGCTTTCGCTCGCGTGGAGGACGCGCGGCCTGCGCTTCGGGGCTCTCGCCGCGCAGAAAACGCCCGAGCTCCTGGGCGATCGTCGACGCGCGATCCGGCCTCCGCGCCGGGTCCGGGTCGATCATCCGCAGCGACAAACTCTGCAGACCCGTCGGTAGCGCCCGCGCCACGGCGTCCACGAACGGAGGCGCCTCGCGCTCCGCGGCCTCGTCGAGCGCGTGTCGCAGGCCCGCGCCGGCGAACGGGTGCTCCCCCGCGAGCAGCCGATAAAGCAAGAGCCCGAGCACGTACCGATTCGCCGCGCCGTCCCACACCGCCCCCGCGGCCTGCTCGGGCGGCGTCCAGCGTGGGGAGATCTCCGCCGATCCGCCGCGGGATCCGCCCTCCTGCGCGCCCAGGATCGCGCCCACGAGCCTCGGCGCCGCGACCACCACGGCGCCCTCCTCGTCGACGTACACGCCCTCGAGCGAGAGCGGCCCCGGGAACAAGCTCGCCTTCTCGCACGCCGCGAGCCCCTCCGCGACGCCGAGCGCGACGCCGAGCGCCTCGCGCCACGGCCACGGCCCCTTCCGCTCCCGAACGAGCTCGGCGAGGCTCGCCCCGAGCTTCCGGCGCACGATCCACACGCCCTCGTCGTCCACGCCGCCGAGGGCAAACCCGCCGATCGAGGCCTCTCCGAACGCGAGCAGCCGCCGCGCCGCGGCCTCGTCCGATCCTGGCAGGCGAAACAGCTCGCGCCCGCCGTCACAAGCAAAACGCGACGCGCGCCCGAGCGGGGGCAAGGGCGCGCCGGCCGCGACCCCGCTCGCCTCCGGGCGCGCGCGTTTCATCATCGCCCCCTCACCTTCCCCGTCGCCGTGCTCTTCCCCGTCGCCGTCGCCGTCGCCGTCGCCGTCGGCGCGCCCGTGTCCGCGCCTTCCTCCGGCGCCTGCGTCGATCGGACGAGGTACGCGCCGAGGCCCGCGAGCAGCGAGAGCCCGACGATGATCCCGACCGCGACCTTCGCGGGCACCTCGCGGCCTTGATCCACCTGATCGACGAGCGCGATCGTGTCCTTGCGCGCGCCCGCCTCGCGCCGCGTGCCCTTCGCCTCGTCGTCTCGACGATCCGATCGCGCCGCGGGTTTGTCCTCGTCGTTCACCTCGCCCGCGTCGGGGATCGTGCGGGGTGTCGGGGATTTCTGGTGCGGCGTCGTGGCGCCGTGGGCGCTCGTGCGGCCGGGGCTCGTGCGCGCGGGCGCGGGCGCCGCGACCTGGAAGGGCTCGAGCCTCTCGACCACGTCCTCTGCGAAATACGGCCGATCCTCCGGCGCTTTTTCGAGGAGCTGGAAGAGGAGCTGCTCGACGCCCTTCGGCAAGCCGCTGCGCACCTCGGCCTCGAGCGGCGGCGGCTCGGCCGTGCACTGCAGGTTCAGGAGCTGGCGCGGCGAGGCCGACGAGAAGGGCGGTTTGCCCGCGAGGAGCTCGTAGAACACGAGCCCGAGCGCGTAGAGATCCGCGCGGTGATCGATGGTGCGCGCGTCGATCTGCTCGGGGCTCATGTACTGCAGCGTGCCCACGCTCTGCGTGTTCGTCTGGTTCATCGCCTGCAGCATCTTGGCGATGCCGAAGTCCATGACCTTCACCGCGCCGTCGCTCAGGATCATGATGTTCTCCGGCTTCAGGTCGCGGTGGATGATCGGCGGCTCCTGCCCGTGCGCGGCCGAGAGCGCCGAGGCCACGGCGGCGACGATGCGGATCGCCTCGGCCCAGGGCAGGCGCCCCTCCTCGCCGAGCACGGTGCGTAACGTGCGACCGTCGAGGAACTCGAGCACCATCGCGAGCTGGCCGTTCGCCTCGATGCTGGCCAGGCTGCGCACGATGTTCGGGTGCTCGAGGTGCGCGAGGATCTGCATCTCGTTCACGAAGAGCTTGCGGCCGGTCTCGCTCTTCGCGAGCTCGGGGTGCAGGACCTTGAGGGCCACGCGGCGCTTCGAAAGGCGCTCCTCGCCCTCGTAGACCTTGCCCATCCCCCCCTCGCCGACCAGGCGCCGGACGAGGTAATCACCGAGCTGCTCCATCACGCGTCTCCGATCCGCCGGACTACCTACGGATGACCCCCCCGGAGGACTTACAGGACGTGCGCGTCTCCCCAGGATGGTGTAGCCATGGGCCAGGTGCCCCCTTCGACGTCTATCATGGTTTCCCGGTACCTCGCCCTCCTCCTCCTCTCGCTCGTGGCCTGCTCGAAGAGCCCCGCCGAGCCCGACCCGCCTCCGGCCGCGGCGCCCCAGGGCCCCGCCGTCACCCCGCTCCAGTGGACGGCGCCCGCGGCGTGGACCGCGCAGGATCCGCCCAAGGGCGGGCCGAAGAAGGCCGCCTACAAGGCCCTGAAGGTCGGCGACGACAAGGAAGACGCCGACATCGAGGTGTTCTTCTACGGCACGGGCGCCGAAGGGGACCCGGAGAAGCGCTTCAAGGAGTGGTTCGACCAGTTCGACGGGGACGCGGGCGCGAAGGCGAAACGGGAGAGCTTCGAGGTCGGCGCGCTGAAGGTCGAGACGGTCGAGGTCTCGGGGACCTACAAGATCGCCCTCGGCCCGCCCGTGGGCCCGAAGAAGCGCGCGGCGATGCAGATGGTGAAGGAGAACTTCCGTCTCGTCGGGGCGGCCGTGAAGACGCCCGATCGAGGCACGTGGTTCTTCAAGATGGTCGGCCCGAGCGACACGGTGCAGGCCTCGCGCGACGCGTTCCGGACGACGCTCGAATCGGCGAAGTGAAGCTCACGGGGCCGGCGGCATGCCGCCGGGTTTGTCGTGGTCCCAGGGGAAGGCGAACGTCACGCAGGGGGCCGTGAAGAGACGGACGTCTCCGTCCATGCCGACCTCCTGCGCCGAGCTGATCTTGGACTCGAAGCCCACGGTCGACTCGGCGAAACCCAGGAGCTCGCACATCTCCTGATCACCAAACCCCCAGCCGACGGCCTCGTCGCGGGGATTGTCGTATTCGCAGCCGAAGCGGTACCCCTCTGCGCCCGTCATGTCGATCGGCTCCTCGTAGACCCTGCCGTGCGCCTCGCCGTTGTAGGCCGAGAGCTCGAGGATCGTCTCGCCGTCGCGCGGGCCGCCGAGGATCTCCAGGAAGAACCGCTTCGCCATCGCGTGGGTGTGCGGCAGGATGTAGTAGACCTTCTGATCGAACGTATTGCCCGCGGCCGCGAAGGCGTTCTCGAGGGCGCACTCCCCATAAAATCGCGATTTCGCGTGCGGCGGGATGTCGAGGCCGTGGTAATCGAGGTGGAACGGCGTGAGCTTGTGGGCGACCTCTTTCTCGGGGATATGATACAACGTGAGCGAGAGCGCGCCCGTGATCGGCGAGGCCGAGGTGTTGAGCAGGTGCACGTCGCCGATGATGCGTGAATACGGCGGAATGCGGACGGCCACGCCCTCCGGGAACTTCTGCACCTCGCGCTCGGTCTGCGTCGATTGCGCGTAAATCACGCCGCCCGCGAGCGCCGCCGAGACCTGGTCGTAATCACGCTCCCAGCAATTCCAGACGCCGTCGGGGCCGTCGAACTTGTCCTGCGGGACGAACGTCCAGTTGGAATGGTGCGAGGAAGAGTCTTGCCGGAGCTCGACGGCGTTGACCCAGAGCTCCGTCTCGTTGTGCAGCGTGACGCTCTGGCAAAGGCCCTTGATCTCCTCCCCCGCCTGCACGGTGAACTCGGCGAAGGTATGCTCGAGCGGCGTCCCGGAGAGCGTCTCACATCGCCCCGAGGACGCCGCGTACGCGCCCATCGGACATCCCTCGCAATACGCGCCGGCGGCGTCCTCGACGCAAATCTTCTGGTCGGCCGCGCAGCCGAGCGCGACACACGCCGGGCTCGGTCCGGCGCCCACGCCCGGGCCCCCCGGGCCGGCCTCCCCTCCCCCGCACGCGGCGAGCGCGAAGGACACGAGCAAGAGCAAAAGCGACGACGACGATCGGCTTTTCATGAGCCACCTCCAGGCAGGGGAGTGTAGGCCAGCCCGAGAGGCGCTAATTGGGCAAACCCGCGCCGAGCCGGAAGTAAATCGCCCGCCGCGCGCCACACGCCGGACAGAAGACACGCGCGACGCGGAGCCGCGACGTCCCGACCGTCTCCGCCAGGTGCTCCTCGACACGCACCTCGCCGCCGCACCGCGCGCAAGGCTTCCCGCGCGCCGCGATCTCGACCTCCGACGCGCTCGTGATCTCGATCGGAAGCGAAGGCGCGCCGCCTGGCTCGAGCGACGCGAGCCGCTCGCGATCCCGCGCGAGCTTGACCGCGGCGCGCTCGGCTTCCCGGCGCGCCGCGCGGGCAGAAAGAGGCTTCTTCTTGCCGGTCATGCCCGCCCTACACGAGCAGCTCGAGCCCACGCGTGAAGAAATCGCGGGCGATCACCACCTCGTGCACCTCGTCCGGCCCGTCCGCGATCCGCGCGCTCCGCGCATACCGGTACCAGGTCGAGAAGGGCACGTCTTCGCTGTACCCGAGCCCGCCGTGCATCTGGATCGCGTCGTCGAGCACGTCGCAGAGCAGCCGCGCCACGTGCAGCTTCGCCATCGACGAGTACGGGCGCGACTCCTTGTCGAGCCCCTTCTCCAGCATCGACGCGCAATGGTACGTCATCAGGTTGCCCGCGTGGATCCCGAGCGCGTGGTGCGCGATCTTCTGCTGGATGAGCTGGTGCTGCGCAAGCTTCTTGCCGAAGCTCTCGCGCGTCACGAGGTACTGCTTGCACATCGAGAGCGTCCGATCCGCGAGGCCGAGCCAGCGCATGCAATGGGTGAGGCGCGCCGGAACGAGCCGCTGCTGCGCGAGCCGGAACCCCTCGCCCACGCCCTTGAGCACCGCGTCGTCGCCCACGCGCACGCCGTGGAACGCGATCTCGCCCTCGCGGTGATCGAGCAGCGGCTCGGACATCGTCGGGATGTCGCGCACGTACTCCACGCCAGGCGCTTTCCGATCGACGAGGAACATCGTCGCGCCGCCGCGGGGATCGTCGCTCGTCCTCGCCATCACGATGAGGAACGCGGCGTCCCGGCCGCCCGTCGAATACCACTTGCGCCCCGTGATCACCCAGCCGCGGTCGTCCCGCTCGGCGCGGGTCCGCAGGTTCGAGGGATCGGCCCCTGCGCCGGGCGCGGGTTCGGTCATGCAAAACGCGCTCGTGATCTCGCCGGCCGCGAGCGGACGCAGGTACTTCTCCTTCATCACCTCGCTGCCCACGCCGAGCAGGAGATCCATGTTCCCCTGGTTCGGCGCGTCGCAGTTGAACACCTTCGCGCCCACGGGCGAGCGGCCCATCTCGCGGAAAAGCGCGCACATGCCCATGATGCCGAGCCCGCGCCCGCCATACGCCGCCGGCAAATGCGGCACCCAGAGCCCCTCCGCCCTCGCTTCGGCCTGCAACCGCGAGAGCGTCTCCCGCTTGTTTTCGCGGTCCTCGGCCACGATCCTGGCCTCGCTCGGGACGATGCGCTCCTCGACGAACGCCCGCACCTTCTGCCGAAGCGCGGCGATCTCGGGGTCCAATTCGAAATTCATGCTCGCGTCCTCCGTTTGCCTTCGCGCGCCTGCGTGGCCTTGCGGCGCTCGCCGCACGCTTCATACCATGCCCCATGACCGTACGCGTCGAACGATCGGGCCCTGTCACCACCGTCATCCTCGACCGGCCGGAGAGCCGCAACGCCGTCGATCGCGAGACGGCGCACGCGCTCGCCGAGGCGTTCCGCGCCTTCGAGAGTGACCCGCATGCGTCCGTCGGCGTGCTGCACGGCGATCACGGCACCTTCTGCTCCGGCGCGGATCTCAAGGCGATCGCCGCGGGCGCGCCGAACCGCATCGACGCCGAGGGCGACGGGCCGATGGGCCCCACGCGTATGCTCCTCTCGAAGCCGGTCATCGCGTCCGTCGCGGGGTATGCGGTCGCCGGCGGCCTCGAGCTCGCGCTCTGGTGTGATTTGCGCATCGTCGAGCAGGACGTGGTGCTCGGCGTGTTCTGCCGTCGCTTCGGCGTCCCGCTCATCGACGGCGGCACCGTCCGATTGCCGCGCCTCATCGGGCTCGGCCGCGCGCTCGACCTCATCCTCACGGGCCGGCCCGTCGACGCCGAAGAGGCGCTGCGTATCGGCCTCGCGAACCGCGTCGTCCCCAAGGGCCGCTCGCGCGAGGCTGCCGAGAAGCTCGCGCACGAGCTCGCCGCCTTCCCGCAGCTATGCATGCGCGGCGACCGGCTGAGCGCCTACGAGCAGTTCGATCTCCCCCTCCACGAGGCGCTCCAGAACGAGCTCCGCCACGGCCTCTCAGCATTGAGCGGGGGCGAATCCCTCGAAGGCGCTTCCCGCTTCACGCAAGGCGCCGGCCGCCATGGCGGCAGCGTCGCATGATCACTCTGCAAACACCGGGGGGGTTTGGGGGCACAGCTCCGCGAAGCGGAGCGGAGCCCCATCGTCAACGAGGCGTCTCCCAATCGTCGTCTGCCGTGATCCCGCCTTCGTTCCACGTCCAGATGATCTTCTGGTACGTGAACGCGACCTCTTCTCGCTCGGGGAGCTGCGCCGCGATCTTGCTGCGCGTGCTCGGCATCCGGAAGATGATCGAGCTGATGTTCGCGTTCTCGAGGCGCACCGTGTAGTGCTGCTTCTCGATGCCGTTTTTGTGCGGCGTGTAGAACTGGAGCTCGAAGCTCTTGATGTTCTCGTTGTTGCAGAGAACGCTGTAAAGCAGCGGCGTCGAGCGATCGAGCACCTTCGTCACGACGAACGGCTTGTGCACACGTTTGCCGGTCGGACGGCCGCTCGCGGGATCGCGTGGGCTCACGATCTCGTGCATGGCCGCGATGACCTGAATCGATCCTTCGCGACCTTTTTGCGTCACCGAGCCCAGGATGGCGCCCTGTTTTTCCGCGACGATCTTCAAGTGCGCGTTCAGGGCCATGGGGGATCCATCAAGCCTCGGCACCAATCTTGGAAGAGCTTACTCTCCCCCCGTCCTACGGACAAACGAAAACCGGGCGACCCGAAGGCCGCCCGGCTGATTTTGCTGGGCGTCAGCCCAGTCTCAGACGAGGGGGGTCTCCCAGTCGTCCTCGGCCGTGATGCCGCCCTCGGTCCACGTCCAGATGATCTTCTGGTACGTGAACGAGATCTCCTCGTACTCGGCGTACTTCATGAGATCGGGGTTCCGGTTGTTCGGCATGCGGAAGTTGATCGACGCGATGTTCGCGTTGATCAGGCGCACCGTGTAGTGGTTCACCTCGGTGCCCACGCCCTGCTGCGCCTTCACCTGCGGCGTGTAGTGCTTGAGCTCCCACTCCGAGATGTTCTCGTTGTTGACGAGCGAGCTGTAGAGCAGCGGCGACGCCTTATCGAGCTCCTTCGTCACGATGAAGGGCTTGTGCATGCGCTTGCCGGTCGGCAGGCCGCTCGCCGGATCGCGGGGGCTCACGATCTCGTGCGAGACCGCGATGACCATGATGCTGTTCTCGCGACCCTTCTGGGTCACGGAGCCCTTGATCTCGCCCTGCTTCTGCCCCTTCAGACGGAGATACGCATTGAGAGCCATGTTGACCTGACCTGTTCCCTCGGCGGCAATCGATCTGGACTCAGTCTACGCCCCATTGCGCGCTGGCAGATGTCTCACCTCTCGGGAACGATGGTTCACGGGAAAAGCTCGATGCCGAACCCGCGACCTCACGGGAGCCGAGAAGGTCACCGTGTGGTGGGTTCGTATGTTCGGAGTTTCTGCCCGGCCGTCAAGCATTTCTTTGCTCGCCCCATGTCTCTTTCTTGCCCGCTTCTCCCCCCTCCGGCACGAAATCACGGCAGGCGTAAATATCGCGGGACGACAAAACGAAAGCCGACCAAACCCCCGCGCCCATCTACCCGGATCTACAAAGGATCCAGGGAAAACGCAGACACCGGTCGGGCTTCGTCGCAAAAGAATTGACGAAGGTGGCCCGTCTGTGCATCAGGCCCCTGGGCCTGGAAGAACCACGATTCAGAAGCCCGAGGCTTCCCCCTCGGCCCACGTCGCCGCCCACGACATCGACGCCGTCGAGCGCGAGAGGCCGTAGTGGCCACGCGGGTCGATCGCGATGGCGCCGCCGGTCGATCCGATCCGGCCCCGGAGATGCTCGATCGAGCGGCGAACCGCCTCCTCCGCGGCGAGGCCCCCGCGCATGTGCTCCGCGGCCGTACGCGCGATGCAGAGCCGGATCATGCCCTCGCCGTGGCCCGTCGTGGAGACCGCGCCCGCCTCGTCGTCGGCATACGTGCCCGCGCCGATGATCGGCGAGTCGCCCACCCGCCCCACGCGCTTGTTCACCACGCCGCCCGTGCTCGTCGCCGCCGCGAGCAGGCCATGGCCGTCGAGCGCCACCGCGCCGATCGTATTGCCCGCCCAGCCCATCGGCATCGCGCCCTGACGCGCCGTCGCGAGCGCCTCGCGCGCCGCCTCCGTGACGAGCGCCTCGTCCCCCACCGGGACGAAACCACGCGCCCGCGCGAACCGCGCCGCGCCCTCGGACGCATAAAGCACGTGTCGACCATCGTCGAGCGCAGCACGCGCGATCGAGATCGGGTTCGCGAAGCCGCGCAGATCACACACCGCGCCGGCCGCGAGGCCCTTCCCCTCCATGATCGAGGCGTCGTGCGCGACGCGCCCCTCCTCGTCGAGGCACGCGCCCGTGCCCGCGTTGAAGAGCGTGTCGTCCTCGAGCGCGCGCGCGGCGCGCTCCACGGCGTCGAGCGCGCTGCCGCCCTGCCGGAGCACCTCGAGGCCCGCGCGCGCGGCACGCAAGCAGCCCTCGGCGTGCTTCGCGCGACGCTCGGGTTTGACGTTGCCGGCGCCGCCGTGCACGACGACGCCGAACCGGCCCAGGAGTCCGCCCTGCGATACGATCGGTTCGCTCATCGGGGAGGGACGGCACGGTAGCGCGAGACGAGCGCGTGCGCGAGCAAGACGAGCGGCGGGACGCACACGACGAACGCGCCCACGTGGCCCGCGGCCACGAGCTGGAACGCGGCGATCATGGCGACGACGAGGAGCAAGGCGAACGCGGCGCGGCCCGACGAACCACCCTCCTGCGTGGCCCCGAGCGGCGCCCCGACCGCGAGGATCAGGAGCGCGAGCCCGACGGCAACGCGGCGCTCGCCAGCCCCTACCGGCGCGAGGGCTTCGGGTGAACGCGCGGCGACCTCGAGCGCGCCGCCGGGCCCGAGCCTCGCGCCGCGCACGACGTCACGCAAACCTCCGTCCGGCTCGGCGATCCAGACGCTCGGCGCCGTGGGCCTCGGGAAGAGCGGCTCGAGGTCCGCGACGTCTGCGAGCACGAGGGCCGGGCCGATCGCCGCGATGATCGCCCCGCCGAGCGCGGCGCCGAGCAACACCCTGCCGGGGTGCGCGCCGAGCGCCTCGAGCGCGCGCGTCTCGCCCCTCGCGCGGGCGATCCTCGACGCAGCGAGCGCGCCGATCCCGCCCGCCACCGGCGCGAGCGCCGCGCAGAGCGCCACCCTCCGCGCGAGGCCCGCGCCCTCGTCCGTCGCCGTCACGACCAGCACCACGACACACCCGACGAGCGCGGCGATCCCGAGCGCGCGTCGCGCGAGGCTCTTGTCGTAGGCCGAGACCAAGGCCGCCCGGATCTACCACGAGGGCCGCGGATCTCAGCGTGGCGCGACGATCCGCTCGGCATCGAGCACGTACGACATCATGCACGGCAGGGCCGCGAACGCGGGCTCCGGGCCCGTCACGAGGTCTGCGCAGTCCGAGCCCTCCGACGGCGTGAACGTATACGCGAGCTCTCCCGTGAAGCCTCCCGCGTCCTCGTCGAGCAGGCCTTCGGCGCGATCGCCGCGCACGACCGCGCAGGGTGGCAAGGGGCCCTTCGTCTCGCCCGCGCGCATGTCGACGGCGACCTGCGTGTCGAACGAGAAGCGGCGCTCATCGGCGCCGAGCGTCCCCGAGGTGACCTCGGCGCCGCTGTCCCAGAAGAGCTCGCCGTCGCCGCGCGAGAGGCGGACCTGGAACTGCCACGTCGCCGTCGAGCCGAGCGCGCCTTCGCCGCATGTGTTCGTCTCACGCGTGGCTGCGACCTGGTACGTGCCGAGCGGCTCGCCGGGGTGATGAGGATCGACCTTGCCGTCGCCGAGGCAGCCGACGATCGACGCGGTGAGGCCAACGAGGAGCGTCTTCCGAGCGGAGAGAGACATCGCCGAGAGGGTGGCGCGAGCCGCGCGTGAAACAAAAAAAAGAGCGGGCCGGAGGTCTCACCTCCAGCCCGCTCAGGCCCCACATCCCTGGCCTGGATACCGCGTCGACTCCCGTCGATGTCGAGATCCAAGCGGAGGCCAACTCTGACCCGGCCCGCCGGTGAAGAGGCGCGTCCTATGGCGACTCCATGCCGGAGGACCTGATGCCCGGCAGCGCGAACGCCGCCCGGAGCACCACGTGATGGTCAGTAGCCCGAAGCCTCCGGGTTAGAGCCACGGGTATTCTGCATGGTGACCATCCCTCCTCCGGCTTGCCGGCACCCCGTTGCCGAGCCTGCGCTCGCGCGCTCGGCAGGCGTGGGTGTTCGTTCGAAGCATCGACGCGCCAAGGGCTCGACGATGTGGTTTCGTACCGACGCCAGGGTACTCCCCAGCAGGACCAATCCCGGACACGAATCCCTCCGGTACTGTCGCGACCTTATCACTTTGGCGTCCACGGCGCAAACCGAGAAACGCGGAAATGCCGGGCGAACGCGCTCTTCTTCGAGGGCTCACGCGGAGGGCGACGGGTCTTGCGGCTCGAGGCTCGCGGCCACTTGACCACTCGTGCTCTGGCTGCGCACCCGCGACAGCACCGCGTCGAGGAACGACTTCGGGTGCACGCCGCTGCGCACGATGCGCCGGCGCTGCGGGAGCGTGACCGACTCGACCGCGAGCGACGTCGCCGTGCCGCGCCCGTACGACGCGATCGTCACGACCGCCGTCACCTTCGTGCCGTCGTGCGTCCTGCAGATCGTCACGGTGCGACGCACCTGCTGATCGTCCTCCGACCAGCGCGCGAGCCAGTCGTCGGTCGTCACGTCGGGCTCGACGATCACGAGCCGCGCGGGCATCACGACGCTCGGATCCTCTGCGGCCGAGAGCGCCTCGCGGAAGCCGAGCACGAGCCTGCAGGGCAAGGGCCCCGCGGCGTCGCCCGACTCCAGCACGAAGCCCATCTCCCCCTCCTCGCGCTCGCCGCGACCCGATCGCGTGACGCCCGACGGCGGGCTCTGATCACCACGCGACGACGACCTGCCGCGACCCCCTGGCTCCACCGCGAAGAATGGCGAAATCACTCTCGTGACCACGAGGCGACGATACACGAGCGAAGCGCCGAAGCGCGCGGGATTTCGCGCGTGTTCTCGCGCATCTCGGCTCCGCCCGAGGCGGGAGAACGAGCCCTTCAGGTATCACCTCCGGGGACGAGCGTGCCTCGCTCCGGTCGTGTCCGGTCCTCCCCTCGGGCGCCTCCCGACCCCGCTGCGAAGGGCCGTTTGCAGCGGCCAACCGCGGGGTCTGACGCGCTGCGTGTCGGGACGTGGCTCATCGCACTAGGCAATCGGCCGAGGTCCGCCTAAGGTGTCGCCGAACGTCCCGCCCGCTCTCGCCTTCACGGCCGTCCCAGGCGGCGAGAGAGCGGGCCTTCTGCCGCACGAAGTCGAATGAAGCAGCTCAGCATCTCGCAGATATCTCTGCTCGTCAGCGTCGGTGGCGTCTACTTCTTCCTTCTGTGGTTCGTCGATCGATCCATCGACGAGCGCCTTCGCGTCTGGTTCCGCTACGTGGCGGTGATCGGCACGGTCGCGCTCGCCGCGTTCGGCATCACGAAGCTCACCGACGACCACGCCCGCACCGTCGACATCATGAAGGCCGCGCTCGCCATCACGGCGGCGGGCTGCGTCTTCTACGAGCAGCACCGCGCGGCGATGAAGCGACCGGTCTCCGAGCGCTGGAAGAAGTACATCGGCGTGACGCTCGCCGTGGCCTCCATCGTGGCTTACTTCAACGGGTTCCGCTTCGGATACCCGCAGTATTACCACCGATGGGATCAGTTCCACTATTACATGGGGGCCAAGTACTTCAAGGAAATGGGGTACGACGGCCTCTACAAGTGCGCCCTCGTCGCGCAGGACGAGCTCGGGGTCGTCAATTACAAGCACGACAACGGCCGGGTCGAGCGCATCGACATGACGAAGGAGGTGCGGCACCCGGACAAGAAGATCCGCAACCTCGGCGGCGACAACCTCCTCGTTCCCGCCGCGCACTTCCTCGAGAACCCCGGCGAGACCTGCAAGGACCATTTCCCCCCGGAGCGCTGGGAGAAGTTCAAGGAAGACGTGAAGTTCTTCCGGGCCGTCTCCGGCAAGGGTTACTGGGAGGACATGCAGAAGGACCACGGGTACAACCCGCCGCCCGTGTGGACCATCATGGGCCGGTTCTTCGCCGAACTGCAGCCCGCGAGCGTCTGGTATTGCCAGTTCCTCTCGTCGCTCGACCTCGTCTACACGCTCGGCATGTTCGTCGCCCTGTGGTGGGCGTTCGGCTGGCGCGTCTTCGCGGTGGGCGCGATCTTCTGGGGTTGCCAGTCGTCGGCGCCGTTCTACTGGACCGGCGGCGCGTTCCTGCGGCAGGACTGGATCTTCTTCCTCGTCCTGTCGGTCTGCCTGCTCCGGAAGAAGTACCCGAAGCTCGCGGGCGCCTCGCTCGTGTATGCGGGACTCTTGCGTATCTTCCCCGGGCTCTGCGTGGTCGGCCTGCTCGTGACGGTGGGCTGGACGATCGTGCGAAAACGCAAGATGTCGGGCGAGCAGGTGCAGATGCTGCTCGGCGGCACGGCCGCGGCGGCGGTGCTCATCCCGCTCAGCATCGCGGTCTCGGGCCCGCGCTCGTACCACGATTTCTACAAGCACACGCTCGAGGTCCACGACCAGACCCCGCTCACGAACCACATGGGCCTGCGCGTCATCATCGCGCACGACATGAAGTCGCAGGCGATCTCGCAGATCGGCGACGCGCTCACGCCGCTCTCGGACGGCCTCAAGGCCCGCGGCCTCCTGAGCCCGGACACGGTCCAGAAGATCGGCGACGTCTTCCATTACAAGGAGGCCGCGAGCAAGGCCTCCGGGCGCATGAAGTTCACGAAGGACATCAAGCTCATCGATCCCTTCGAGACCTGGAAGAACATGCGCAACGAGCGGTACAAGAAGTACAAGATCGTCGCGTACCTGATCATCGGGCTCACCCTCGCGCTGAGCATCTACGTGCAGCGCCGCCTCAAGAACCTGTGGGTGGCCCAGTGCCTGGGGCAGATCTGGATGATCCTCCTGTCCCAGCTCACCTGTTATTACTACTCGTTCATGATCCTCTCGGCGCCGCTCACCAAGGTGCGGAGGGATTTCGAGGCCCCGCTCTTCGGCCTCGCGGCGCTGAGCCAGTTCGTGTGGATCAGCTCCTACTGGAACGACGACAAATACACCGCGCTCACCCTGATCTCGCTCGCCTTCTGCCTGGGCCTCTTCCTCGCGCTCCTGCCGAAATCGGTGGAGCCGAAGGTCGTCACCCTCCGAGACGAGCCCGAATCGATGCCCCCTGCCAAGGCCTGACGGATCCATTGCCATGAGCACGAACGACACGATCGAGACGCCCCCCGAAGGCGCCGAGGCCCTCCCTCCGGCGAAGACACGCAGCGAGCCCATCCTGCGCGGCCCAAACGAGGAGAAATCCCTCGGCGCATTCCGCAAGGTGCCCCGCACGGGGGTGATTTACGTGATGGGCGAGGCCCAGAAACACGGCTATCGCCCCAGCGTGGACGCAGGGGGCGAGGACGCCTGGTGCAACCTCGGCCAAGGCCAGCCCGAGACCGGCCCCTTGCCCGGCGCGCCGCCGCGATGCGAGGCCGTGACGATCGCGGGTGACGATCAGGAGTACGCGCCCGTCGCGGGCCTGTGGGAGCTGCGCGAGGCGATCGCCGATTTCTACAACCGCGCCTACCGGAGGGGCATGCCCTCGCGGTACAGCGCCGAGAACGTGAGCGTCTCCGGCGGCGGCCGGGCCTCGCTCACGCGCGCGGCCGCCGCCCTCGGGCAGATCAACCTCGGCCATTTCCTCCCGGATTACACGGCCTACGAGGAGCTGCTCGACGTCTTCCGCCTCTTCTCCCCGATCCCGATCCTGCTGGAGAGCGAGCGCGGTTATGCCTTCTCCGTGGGCGATCTCCGGCGGGAGATCCTGGGTCGCGGCCTCGGCGCCATCCTCACCTCGAACCCCTGCAACCCCACGGGCAAACACATTCGAGGCGAGGAGCTCGCCGCGTGGGTCCGCACCGCGCGTGACCTCGATTGCACGATGCTCTTCGACGAGTTCTACTCGCATTACGTGTACGGCCTCGGCGGGCCCGCGCCCATGGAGAGCGCGGCGCGGTACGTGGAGGACGTCGATCAGGATCCGGTGGTCATCTTCGACGGTTTGACGAAGAACTGGCGATACCCCGGCTGGCGCGTGACCTGGACCGTGGGGCCGCGCGAGGTGATCGACGCGGTGGCGAGCGCGGGCAGCTTCCTCGACGGCGGCGGCTCGAAGCCGATGCAACGCGCCGCCGTGCCCCTGCTCGACATGGAGCACGTGAAGGCCGAGACGGCGGCGATCCAGCGGACGTTCGCGAAGAAACGCGACCTCATGCTGGAGGGCCTGCGCAAGCTCGGGATCCAGGTCGACGTGGCCCCCGAGGGGACGTTTTATTGCTTCGGCTCCGTCGCGGACCTCCCGCAGGGCATCAACGACGGGCATTCGTTCTTCCGGGCCGCCCTCGAGCACCGCGTCATCGTGGTGCCGGGCGAGTTCTTCGACGTGAACCCGGGCAAACGCAGGGCGCACCGGGCCTCGCGGTTCCGTCACCACGTGCGGTTCTCGTTCGGCCCGGGCGAGGAGTCGCTGACGCGCGCCCTCGGCCGGCTGGAGAAGATGATCAAGATTTACGCGTGAGGCCGAGCGCCCGCTCGATCGCCGCGTCGTCGAGCTCCTCCTCGGCGGCGCGCTCGAGCGCGGCGCGCAGGTCCTCGTCGGCCGCCGCGTCCGCCGCGCCTCGGATCCTCGACGCCTCCTCGGGCGCCGCGATCCGCAGGAGCATGGCGGCGCCGAGGCGGCGGTCGCGACGCTCGGCGGCATTCTCGAGCACGGAGGCGAGCTCCCTCGGCGTCACGGTCGCGCGGCGATAATTGGCATTCCCCAGAAGGTCCGGGAGCTCGGCCCGCCACGCCGCGACCGAGCGGCCGCCGAGATCGAGCCATTCGGCGATCCTCGCGCCGTCCTCGGCGACGGCGCCCGTCTTCCGCGCCCCCTCGATCCGCTGCGCGGCGGCCTGGATGAGCCGAGGTTCCCCCTTCGCCGCGGTGACGAGCTTCTTTGCCCCGCGCAGGCCAAACCCGAGCTTGCTGTCCTTCGCCTCCACGTGCTCGATGTCCGCGTGGGAATGGTATGTCCGGGAAAACAACCGCCGCACGACGACGCCGTCCGTGCCGATGACGATCTCGTCGGGCTTCTGCGCCCGAATGACGAGCCACGTCACGAAGACCGCCGCGACGAAGACGAGGACGTCCTGCATCGTCCTGGGTATTCCAATATCGTGCAACGCGCGGACCAACACGACGAGCACGAGCCCGATCACGGGCAAACCCATACAAGCGGCCACGATCATGCCTCGTGGCGACGCGAGCTGGATCGAGAGCCGCCGATCGCTGGGCGAAAAGCCGAGCTTCTCCGTTGCCTCGTGCCCCTGCTCCTCGCTCGGCAGCGTGATGGACAGGACATTGCCGCGCACGAGGTGAACGTCCAGGCGCGGATCCGGGCCCGGCACGACGACGGCGTCCGTGATGCCCGCGCGAGGTACGAACTGGACGATGCTCTCTCCGCGCTCGAACGTCAGGCCCCCGGCATGCGCGAGGACGCGCGCCGGGCCTCGCCACCCCCGGGTCGTCGGAATCCCCAAGACCACGCTCCCGATGCCGAACGCGGGCGCGGACAAGGCGCAAACGAGCCACACGATCGGTAAAATGGTATCTTCGTAAAACTCCCCTGCCGGCGCGCGGGTCACGGCCCGGAGGACGTCGAGGGTCACGGAGACGAGCGGCGGTGCAAACGCAAGGGCGAGGCCCACGAGCCCGAACGTGCGCGCGGGGCGGAGCATACGTTCGCTCACGGTGACGTTCGTGAGGACGAGGGTCGATTCGCTCGGGGGCTCGCCGCTCGTGCTCATCTGCGGGAAAAAATACCCATTCGTCCGAGCATCCGCCCCACGGCGCGGAAGGCGTCTGCCCGGCCAAACTGGAGCAAATGACCGCCGTGGAACGTTTCGAGCGGAGCGTCGAAATGGTCGGCGAGGCGGCGCGCGTGATCCACCGGGGTGATCTTGTCGCTCTTCGCCGCGAGGACGAGCACCCGCTCCGGAGCGACCCGCGACGGACGCGCGAACGGGCTCACGACGCGGTGCACGGCGTCGAGCTCTTCGTACTGGCGCCGCTGCTCCTCGGGGCTGCCCACGAACCGCCCTGCGGCGCGCGCGACGTCGGCGATCGAGGCGAGCGGGATGATCGGGACCACAAACGCGACGCGATCGTCGACGGTCGAGAGCAGGCTCGTCGAATACCCGCCGAGGCTCATGCCCATGACGCCGACGGCCTCGGAGCCGCGATCCCGCAAGAACGAGACGAGCGCGCGCAAATCGAGCACGGCCTGGCGGAACCCCTCGTTCGTGACGCGCGGATCACCGCCGGGGAAACGCGGCGACGCCTCGTGCGAGCGCACCGCGTGGAAAGGGAGCACGAAGAGCGCGACGTCGAGGCCGCGGTCGTAGAGCCATTGCACGGGCCAGATGCGCTCCTCGAGCCGATACTGACCACAACGATAGCCGTGAACGAGGATCGCGGCCGGGCGCGCGGGCCCCGCGTGCAAGAAGAGCCGGGCCGCCGCCGTGGCGTTGGCCTCGTGCGAGAGATATTTCGCGCGGATGTCCTCCGCGAGCGGCTCGAAGAGGCTCGGCCAGGTCAGATCCAGCACGGTGCCGGGCTCGGGCCCGCCCATCGGCCGCACGCGGGTGATGGAGGGCGTGAGGGGGGCGGGGGGCGCGAAAAACCCGTGTGTCGGCTCATAATGCTCGGGCCGGTCGTACGTGCGCCGGAGCTCTGCGAGCGCTTCCATACGCGCTGCGTGGCCGAGCGCCTCGGGATCGGGCTGCCCCTTGGGCCGGCTGCGCCGGAGGAGCAGGGCCCCGCCCACGGCGGTATCGAAGCTCGAGGCCGCAGTGCTGAGGAGGCTGCGTATCACGAGACGATCGTACCACACGAAGCGCTCCGGGCGGAAGCCCCGGACCCGCGGGCGCCATTGACGCGCGACGTCGATTGACGCAAACAGGCGACTTCATGCCCGGCGAAACCCAAAGCGTCACCGTCTCCATGGACCTGCCGTCGTCGCTGCTCCTCCAGCGCCTCCGCGCGCTCGGCCGCTTGCTCGGGCTCGGCGTGCGGCTCGGCGGCCGCACGCTCGATCTCTTCCCCGAAGCCGCGGCCGCCGAGCGATCACCATCGTGGTCCGCCGGCGACATCCAGCGCCCGGAGACGCTGAACTTCAGCACCGGACGTCCCGAGCCGGGAGGGCTCTTGTGCCCGTCGATCTTCGGCAATCCGCCGGATCTCCGGCGATGCGGGCACGTCGCGCTCGTCGAGCCCGTGGTCCCGTGGCCGGCGCGGCAGCTCCTGGCGCCGCTCCTCGCAATGACCGAGGAGGAGATCCTCGAGCTTTCCTACAAGGACCCGGCCGCGCTCGTCGCGCGCGTCGACGAGGCCGAAGCGGCGGGGCGGCAGGCGAATGGTTGGTGCCCCAAGGAGCTCGTCTGGTGGTCGATCCCCGTGATTTCGCCCCCACTTCGCGCAGCCACCGTGGAGGAATCCCAGGCGCTCGTGGGCGAGGCGTGCTTCTGCCGCACGCTACACGACGCATATCGGCGCATCGTGAACCGGAGAAACCGGCTCCGCCGATTGAAGGAGCTCGAGGCGCCGGCCGTCATCGTCGAGAACGAGCGAAGGATGTCGATCGAGGCCGTCGACGAGCTCCTCGCCAATTTCGAGCTCGAAAACTTCCGGACGTATGATGACGTCGACGAAGGCCACAGAAAGCCGATGATGGACGCCACCAGGCTGTTTTTCGAGGCACTCACGCCGGCGCTGGTGGAGGCTGCCCGGAAAAACCCGGGCGGCAGCGGATGGATCACGGAGGCTGTACGTATCGGCGACGCGGAAGGCGGCAGGCTCCCCATCATGCGCCACCTGTGGACGCTCGCCGCAAAACGCCCGCAGGAGCCGCTCGGGGAGGAGCTCATGAAGGTGCTCGTGCTCTCGGGGCTCGAGCCTCTCCTGCCATCGAAGTGATCTCGGCGGAAGCGGGGTGAGTCGAACACCATGCCGGAGGCACGCACCGAGTAGCAAACGGGCTCGGCCCCACGGCCGATTCTCGCTTCCAGATACACCTGGCGGAAGCCGGAGGACTCGAACCCCACACCCGTAGGTGCCCACTGTTTTCGAAACAGGTCTGATCCCTGATCAGTTCGTCTTCCAGAATGGCAGAGAGCAGAGGAGTCGAACCCCGCAGCGAGGCTGCCCTCCGTGTTCAAAACGGCGCCGGGTCCACACCCGGAATGCTCTCCACGGCGGAAGAAGGAGGACTCGAACCTCACACCTACAAAGGTGCGCACTGTTTTCCAAACAGGCCTGGTCCCCGACCAGTTCTTCTTCCAGATCCCCATTCGACGCCGCAGCGCCGCGTGGGGGTGAAGGTGAGGGTCACGTTCGACGGTCATGCTCAGAACCGCCGCCCAGGGCGTCCTCGATCCGCGAGCAACCGCGCCGAGTCCGGCGCGTCGGCGGGCGACGCCGCGCTCGTCGAGCGCGCGCCTGCCGGCCGTGAAGCCCCGTTCACCTCGACGATCCGCGAGGCGATCGCGAGCATGAGGACACCAACGAGCACGACTGCAGCGACGGCCGCAGACTCCATGGGCAAACGAATCCGCACGCCCGCCATTTGATTGGTTTCGAGCGTCATGAGTACCTCCTCGATGAGGGATTGTTGAAAAAAGGCCCCGCGGGGGGACCTCAGCTCGCGGCACAGTAATGCACCCAGATCTCCGGGATCCTGCGCGCGCCGAGCCGAACGACGGGGGCTGCGGGCAGCCACCGGGGCTTCACGGGCTTCTTCAAGAGCTTCATACCCGCCTGCTCCGGCGTGCGACCGCGCTTCTTCGTATTGCAGCTCTGGCAAGACGCGACGATGTTCTCCCAGACCGTCCGGCCGCCCTGCACGCGCGGCAGGACGTGGTCGTACGTGAGCTCGCCGGCGTCCTTCTGGACACCGCAGTACTGGCAGCGGAAGTCGTCACGCACGAACACGTTCGTGCGGGAGAACTTGACGCCACGCTTGTGCGAACTCCCATGGCGCTTGAGCCGGACGACCGCCGGCGCGCGAATGGTCATCGTGGGCGAGCGAATCTCGTCGTCGTACGTCTCGAGCACCTCCACCTTACCCAGAAAGCTCAGGGTCACGGCGGTCTGCCAGGAGATGACCTGATGCGGCACCATCCAGGGCGTGAGCAGCAATGTCTGCGCGGTCATGATCCACCTCTCCGTCCTATCTCTTCTTCTTCATTTCGCTCTCCAACTGCGATGGTCCGGTGCTCGGAGAGGGAGTCGAACCCCCAATGAACCGGGTTTGAACCGGCCGCGTTTGCCATTTCGCCACCCGAGCAGCGGGATGCTGGTGTCGTCGGTGGGAGTCGAACCCACACGCCCTCGCGGGCACAGGATCTCAGCCTGCTACGTATGCCATTCCGCCACGACGACATGATATCCACGGAGGGAGTCGAACCCTCATTGCCCTTTCGAGCACGGTTTCTGAGACCGCTGCGGTTGCCAGTTTCGCCACGTGGACATGGTCTGGGTGGAGGGATTCGAACCCCCAATCCCCGGCTCCCGAAGCCGGTGCTCTACCAGGTTGAGCCACACCCAGATGTTTCTGCGCGCCTTGTCTGGGTGGGGGGATTCGAACCCCCAGCCTCCGGCACCCCGAGCCGGCGCTCTACCAGGTTGAGCCACACCCAGATGAATTCGGACATACCCTCGCCAGGAGTCGAACCTGGAACGTCGAGCTTCGGACGCTCGCGCCTGCATGCACCGGCAGGACGAGGGCATGGTCTCCCCGCGAGGAGTCGAACCTCGCCAGTCGGCTTCGTAGACCGACGCCTGGCCGCCAGGACAGGGAGAGAATGAGGGGGCGAGTCAGCAGCTCACCCCCTCGGCGGATTTGCGCACTCGGCGGGGATCGAACCCGCGTCACCGGATTGAGAGTCCGGCTGCCTGACCCACTAGCAATACGAGTGCAAGAGCGCGGTGAGGGAGAGTCGAACTCCCATCCCGAGTATGGCACACTCGGATTCTGCCGTTGAACCACCACCGCATTTCGTGGAATGACGGGGACTCGAACCCCGATCCCTGCCGTGCAAGGGCAGTGTTCTTCCGTTGAACCATCACCCCGAACCGTGAATCTGCGCCGTCGACGGGGCTCGAACCCGTGACATCCTGAATAACGATAACCTTCCTCTGCCGGCCCGACTCGGACGAGTTTGTCGAAGAAGGCGTCAGTTGCTCTACCCGCTGAGCTACGACGGCAAATACGTGGGACAATTGCGATAACCATCATCGTTCGGCCCGGCCCCCGGGCGAGGGTTTGATGACGGATGTACCGGACGATTGTCCCAGCGCCCCCGGGGGGATTCGAACCCGCCCTCACCTGATCGACAATCAGGCTGCCTCACCAGAGAGCATACGGGAGCAAACCGGGCGAGGAGGCGCGTGTGGAGGCACGCTCCCCCTCGTCCTTTCGACTGCAATCAGGCCCTCGAGAAATCGGCCATCACCTGCGGCGCGGCCGCGTCGAAGCCCACGACGTCCAGCATGCCAGGGTCCTGCGGATCGGCAATCGTGAAGCCCGTGGAGGTCATGCCGACCACGACGAGCTTTGCGGGACGGCCCATCGCCTGCCGGTAGTCGCGAAGCGCCTGGAAAGGATGAATCTCACCCGCCCAGGTCTCGCTGTCCGTGTAGACGACGAACGTGTCGACCTCGACCTTGTTCTTTTGAGCCCAGATCATCGGCAGCGCGCAGTCCGTGCCGCCGAAGGGCAAACCGCTGACCATGCCGAGCACGTCGTCGAGGCGTTGCCTCGGCGACAGCGGCAGCGACATGACGCCCGAGACCCCGCGAGGGCCAAAGGCGCCGCCCGCGGAGGCGAAGGCCAGGGTCGAAAACGACGGCTCGATGCGCGCCGTCGCCATCGCCATGGCCGCGCTCGCGACCCGGGGCGTGAGGCCCGGGATCCCCGCGATCGCGCCCCCATCCATGGAGGCCGATACGTCGAGGGCGAGCAGGTGCTTCTTGCCCGTCGGCTCGATCGACCGGAATGCGAGGTAAAACGCCTCGTCGAGGGCGTTCACGATCTCGCGCACCGGCTCCCAGGTGAGCGCATTTTCGCGCTTCTGGGCGCGCTCGCCCCGCCCTTGCGCATACACGCGCAATGCGGAGAGAACGCTCACCGGGTGAATCCGGGCGCGCCGGAGGCGCTCGGCGTCCGTGAGACGGCTGGCCACGAGCCTCGCGGCCGCGCTCATGGGCGCGAGCAATCCGACGCTGGTCATCTTGCCGAGGTTCCGGAGCAGCGCCGTCTGCGGCATGTGGGGGAGCAGCGCTTCCCACACGGCAGGGTCGTTCTTCCACTCCGTGGGCACCATCTCGTGCGTGAGGCGATTCTCGCGCACGAGCGTGACGAGCCGCTCGCGCGGCGCGCCCTTGGCCTCCTCGAACGCCCGGACGACGGCAGGCAGCTTCTCGGGGTCGAGAGCCCCGCCGCGGGCCGCCTCGTTCGTCACGGCGTCCATACCACCGACGATCCAGCGGTACATCGCGCCGTGCTCGTCCGTGACGGGCGTCGGGTGCGAGAGTCGCAAGAGGTCCTTGTGGCTCCAGCCGTCCCGCTGCCGGTATTTCACGGCCTGGTAGGCCAATTCATCCGGGCTCTTGCCCTGGTACCAGGCGCCGATCGCGCTCCGGAGGCCGCGGCCCCAGCGCCGGAAGCCCTCCACCGCTCGCGCGAAGTGGAAGAGATCCGTACCGGTGCGACAAACCTCCGGCAAGGCCGCGAGTGCGGACTTGCGGACCTCGGGGCGGGCGTGCCCCGCGGCCATCGCCAGGGCGAAGATCGCGGGCTCGTTCTTGGGCGCGCGGCCCGAGCGGCTGATCTCGACGATCCGCCGCACGGCCCGCTCGCCGTCCGCGTCGAGGCAACGAAGGACGGCGCGCGCGTTGTCCTGCGTCAGGGCGCGCTCGGTGGCGTAGTAGGTGCCGCCGTCGGCGCCGAGGACGAGCCACCGGTCGAGGCGGGCCCAGTCGTCGAGCTGGAAGACGAAGCCGCCTGCGTAGTTTTCGACCTGCTCGGGCCGCGCCTTCTCCTTTTGTCGGGTGAACAGCGCGGCGAAGTGCTGGATGTAGTTGGCCATGGGAACCTCCGGCCCGCGCTGCGGGCGAGTGAAAGAGAAGGATCAAGAAAGGGAATGAGGGACGGATGAGCTGGGTGATCTCGGATGTTTCACCAGGTTGCAATTGGATAACCGAGACCTTCCGACCCGCCTCTCGGGTGAGCGTACGGGAATCGAACCCGCCTTCGCAGGGTCACAACCTGCCCTCTTCACCAGATGAGTAACGCCCACACAATGGCGCCCCGTGGGGGAGTCGAACCCCCGGCAACCGGATTGAAAGGCCGGTATCCTGACCGCTAGACGAACGGGGCGTGGCTCCAACGGAGGGCTTCGAACCCCCATCTCCTCGCTTAACAGGCGAGTGCTCTACCGGTTGAGCTACGTTGAAACGCGCAGGGGCAAACGTGCCCCTGCGACATCGCGTTGTGTATCGGAATCGATTGTCATAGAACGAGTCCCGCCTCCGGAGAGGAGGGATACGTCGCGGATCCGGAGGGGATCGAACCCTCGCCTGCCGCTTAAGAGGCGGCTGCTCTACCCTTGAGCTACGAATCCGAAACAGGCGGCGCCTTGCACGCACACGTCGCCTGTCGCGCGTGATTTCTCACGCGCCGGTGTGGACGGGAGGACTCGAACCTCCAAGCAAACGCGGACGGTTTACAGCCGTCGGGGCTCACCCATGCCCAGCGTCCACGAATATTCATGAGCGGCCCCAAACGAAGAAGGCCGCCAGGTTTCCCGGGCGGCCTCCTCGGACACGTCACGTCGTGACGATCCTAGGATCCACCCGTATCGAGAGGCTCGAGACCACACACCGGGCTCGACTCGTTCGCCGCGTTGCGCGAAGGGCTCCGCAGAAGATCGGAGAGGCTCTCGCCCAGCAGCTCGCCGGCGCTCCCCTTCACGTCCTCGTCATACAGATGCTCGCCCATCGCCATTCCCTCGTCCGCCTATCCTCTCTCATTTCGACGTTCGGGTCAACCATTTTATTCGCTGCCCCGTCGATTTTATTTTTGTCGTCTGTCGTCGATCATTGAAATCGAAATCAGCAGATGGAGGACCCGGGAGGCCTCGAACCTCCACGCTTCCGCTTCAAAGGCGGACGCTCTGCCCATTGAGCTACGGATCCGAACCAGAGGCCCGAGCCTCGCGCATGCACGCGGGCGGCCCTCTCCCCTGCCCTATCCCCGTCCCCTCGCGTTTCGTTGTACATCCATTTCGACGTTCGAGGCAAGGAAATGTTTTGATGGGCTCGTCGATTTTGATTTTTTCCTCTCTCCACACGCTCGCATCGAAATCGAGCGCCATGCCTATCTCTCTATATAAGGAGTGGATCCGGGAGGGCTCGAACCTCCACACTTCCGCTTAAAAGGCGGCTGCTCTACCGATTGAGACTACGGATCCGCATTCTCTGGATACACCTCGGGCCTCATCGCACGTCGTCAATGCGATCCCGAGCCGAGGACACACGACGGCCCATGCACGCGCGCGCCGTCGATGCGAATGCAATCGATACACGCGTGCCCAGGAGCGCATCACGCGCCCTCGTGTTCGTCTCTCAGAACGGAGCCCAGGGACGTCGCCGCGCCCCGCTCCGCGAGACGCGAAATTCCCCGATACTGCCCCGCTCGATACACGTCTCCCCGCCAGGGCTCAATACACGAGCCCCCCATTCGAGGACGAAACTCTCCCCTTCCACCTGCCCCGCAGCGCCCCAAGAAAGAGCGCCAAAGAGAAGGCCAAAAACGCCGAAGGCCGCCTGGGATCTCCCGAGGCGGCCTTCGCAGTCGTCACAATGACGCTTGCTCTACCGCCTACGTGCCCTCCGCCGGGTTGCCGAGCTGCCGCGAATCACGAAGCGTATATCCGCAGAAAGACTCGACTTTGCCGACCTTGGGCCCCATGTGTCCCGCACTCCGCGCCCGATCGAACGCCACGCACACGAGTCCCGCTGCCAGCAGCGCGGCTCGTTCGTGGTTCCGATCAGTCGTGGGGCGGATCAACATGTGGAAACTCTCCGGCGAGAGATACTCGTCTCGGATCGACTTTGCAACAAAAAAGTTCCCGGTTATCTCTTTTTCTTTTCGACCCCCCTACCGGGAACGCGATGCGCACCGGAGCCGAGGCCCATGACGCCGTGCATCGCGGATGCCAGGGGCGGCTGACCGCCCCGGGCAGAGCGCAAAGTGCCGTCGCAGGGAGGCTATGGAAGGACGGCCCTCGCTGGTAGAGTCGCCGCCCTCGAGAGCCCCGAAGGCCACGAAGCCCCCGATGGCGCGAGCGTCGGCCCCCCGGGCAGAACCAGGAGACGTCATGGCCAAGTTCACCGTCACACACGAGATCAACTGCGACGTGGAGACCTTCTGGAAGGTGTTCCTCGACAAAGAATTCAACGAGAAGCTCTACAAGGGACACCTCGGCTTCCCCGACTTCCGCATCCTCGACCAGCGCGACAGCGACACCGAGGTCGTCCGCAAGGTCGCAGGGACGCCCAAGATGAACGTGCCCGGGCCCGTCGCCAAGGTGCTCGGCTCGAACTTCGGCTACACGGAGGAAGGCCGGCTCAACAAGGCCACCAACCTCTGGTCGTGGAAGATGATCCCCGGCAACATGGCCGACAAGCTGCGCAACGAAGGCACGATGCGCGTCGAGCCCGTCGGCGACAAGAAGGTCCGCCGCATCGCCGAGATCATCATCGAGGCGAAGGTGTTCGGCATCGGAGGCCTCATCGAGAGCTCCGCCGAGAAGCAGCTCCGCGACGGCTGGAACGACAGCGCCGTCTTCATGAACGACTGGGTCAAGACCCATTCTTGAGGACCAGGACGCCCGTCCGAAGCGCCCCACCGCCTCACCTGGACCGCTGATTGCATCGCCCCGGGCATGAAAGGTGCGTCGGGGCGAACGGGGAGGCCGAAGCATGCGCCGCGCAGGGCGCGTTTCGCACAGCGCCGCGCGGACGAGCACGGCAGCCCCATCACGTTCGGTGAGCCGGGCCGTTCCCCGAAATCACGCAAGGAGCCGGTGCACGTGCCCCACGTGGTCATCGTGGGCGGCGGCTTCGGAGGGCTCTACGCCGCCAAGGCGCTCCGAAACGCGCCCGTACGTATCACCCTGCTCGACCGCAAGAACCACCACCTCTTCCAGCCCCTGCTCTACCAGGTCGCGACCGCAGGGCTGAACCCGGCCGAGATCGCCGCGCCCATCCGGCGCGTGCTGCGCGATCAGCGAAACGTGCAGGTCCTGCTGGCCGAGGTGACGGGCATCGATCCGGACGAGCGCACGATCTCCTCGACGGCCGGCACGTTCGGATACGATTTTCTCATCCTCGCGACGGGCGCGAGCCACTCGTATTTCGGGCACGACGACTGGGAAGCCCTGGCCCCGGGGCTGAAGAGCCTCGAGGACGCCCTGGAGATCCGGCGCCGCGTGCTGCTCGCATTCGAAAAAGCCGAATGCTGCGCGCCCACGCCGGAGGAGCGCGCCGCGTGGCTGACGTTCGTGATCGTGGGCGGAGGACCGACGGGCGTGGAGCTGGCCGGGACGCTGGCCGAGGTCGCTCACCATACCGTCGCCAACGACTTCCGGGTGATCGATCCCACGGCCGCGCGAATCGTGCTGCTCGAGGGGATCGATCGCGTGCTGCCGACGTATTCGGAGCTGCTCTCGGCGCGCGCGAAGCGGCAGCTCGAGCGGCTCGGGGTGGAGGTGCGCACGAACGCGAAGGTGACGGGCATCGACCCGGAAGGGGTGTCGATCGGCGAGGAGCGCCTCGCCGCGAAGACGGTGCTCTGGGCCGCGGGCGTACGGGCCTCGCCGCTCGGCCAATGGCTGGGGGCGCCGCTCGATCGCGCGGGGCGGGTGAAGGTCACGCCGGACCTCTCCGTGCCCGGCCACCCGGAGGTCTTCGTGATCGGGGATCTCGCCTTCCTCGAGCAGGACGGCCGGCCCGTCCCGGGCCTCGCGCCCGCGGCGATCCAGGAGGCGCGCCACACGGCGCGGAACATCCTGCGGACGATGAAGGGCGAGCCGCGGCGCCCGTTCCGCTACGTGGACAAGGGCTCGCTCGCCACGATCGGGCGTAACGCGGCGGTGGCGGATCTCGGCCGGGTCGAGCTCTCGGGCTTCGTCGCGTGGGTCGCGTGGATCCTGATTCACGTGTTTTTCTTGATCGGGTTCCGGAATCGGTTCCTCGTGCTGTTCGAATGGGCTTTTTCTTACCTGACATACGAGCGCGCGGCGCGGCTCATCACGGGGGCTCCTCCCTCGAAGGTGGTCCTGCCCGAGCCGGCCTCGAGGCGCTGACGCCGCCCCGGATTCTCCGCGGGGACGCCCCGTTCCCTGCCGCCCTGGACGCGCGCCTGCGTCCGTGATAACGTTTACAAATGGTCTCCGCCAGCACGCGTAGGCCGCTCCTTTCTTTTCGAGGCGCCCGCGCGCGGCGCCCCCAACCCATTTGCGGGAGCACCGATGACCCACAAGCGTTTGGCCAAAGGCTTGACCCTGCTCTTCTTCGCGGCCGCGACGAGCTTCGCCGCGTGTGGCGGCGAGGACCCCCTGACCACCGAGCAAAAGTACTGCAATCAACGTTGCGATTGCAATGGGTGCACGGACAGCGAGCGCGCGACCTGCGTCGACGACAAGATCAACCTGAAGGACGAGTCCGAGTCCGACTGCGGCGAGGAATACTCGACCCTCCTGCGCTGCCTGACCAACGACGCCGCCTGCGCCGACGGCGATTACGACGAGTCGATGTGCTTCGCCGAGGAGAGCGACCTCAATTCGTGCCTGAACCCGCCGCCGGCCTGCAACCTGGTGAACAACGGCGTCTGCAATGAGCCTCCGCCCAAGGGTGATGGCCTCTGCGTGGCAGGATCCGATACGATGGATTGCTCCGTGCCGACGTGCCCCTCGGCCGGCGACGGGATCTGCGACGAGCCGGAGGGGACGGGGCTCTGCGCGGAGGGCTCCGATCCGCTCGATTGCGGCCTGTCGTGCCCCACCGAGAACAACGGCGTCTGCGACGAGCCCGGCGGGACGGGGACCTGCGCGGCCGGGACCGATCCGACCGATTGCTACTGCGCCTACACGTCCGACGGCTACTGCGACGAGCCGGAAGGCTCGGGCCTCTGCCCCGAGGGCTCCGACTCCGTGGACTGCGGCGGCGGCGGCGCCTGCGTGCGCTGCGCCGAGTACTACCCCGGGTCGAGCGCGACGCTCTGCCCGGAGTCGCAGTCGCTCTGGAACGCGTTCAACACGTGTGCTTGCGGGACCTGCGCGGCGGTGTGCAGCGCGAATTTCTGCGCGGGTGGAGACGGATCCACCGACTGCATCAACTGCATCGACACCACGTGCAGCAGCCAGCTCTCTGCGTGCTCGAATGACTTTTGATCACGCGCGCCAAGCCGGCTCGAGCAGGGATTGCCCACCGGCGTAACCGGCACGAGCGTCCACGCTCATCAGAACCGGTCTTCGCCCCATTTCCAGGAAACGATCCCTGGAAATCCACGAAACATCGATAACACACCGTAGAGCCCGCCTGGCACCCCGTTTGCCCTGGGAACGCTCGGGGACGCCCGTTCGGCCTCGGCTCGCCCGAGCCGCGCCCCCCGAGCGGGAAAAGGAGGGCAGGCATGAACGTCGGAAAAGCATTCTTCGCAGGGATCGTCGGCGGCGCCGCAATGACGCTGATCCTGACGGCCGCGCGCGCGGCCGGCGCGTCGGCGGACGTCGCGCAGCTCCTCGGCACGTTGCCCGGAAATGCGCCGACCAGCATGACGTGGCTCGTCGGTTTTTTCGTGACCATCATGCTCTCGGGGCTCATCGGTATCGCCTACGGCGCCGTGTTCGAGACGGTGACGCGGAGCGCCGGCGTCGCGGCGGGCCTCAAGGTCTCGCTCGTGCACCTCGCGCTCGCGGGCATCTTCGTGGGCCTCGTCGGCCTGATGCACCCGCTCGTGCCCGAGCTCGTGGCGGCGCCGGGCTTCTTCATGTCGAAGTACGGCGGGCTCGGGATCCTCGCGTTCGTGGCCGCGCACCTCGCGTTCGGCGCGATCGTGGGTGGCATCTACGGCACGGTGACGACGGAAGAGCCGCTGCCGATGAAGTGAAACAAAAAAAGGCGCGAGCCCCATGCCTCGGGCTCGCGCCTTATTCGTGTCGTTCGTCCGGACGATCAGGTCGCGGCGGGGGGCGTCTCCGGATTGGACATGACGCCGCCGAGGGTGAGGCCCTCGTCGATCGATTTCACCGCGCGCTTGGCGCGCTTGCGGATGTCGACGTGCAACGAGTCGTCGAAATTGATGGCCGAGAACGCGCCGCGCGCCTCGATCTTCTTCTCGAGGCCGAGGTAGGCCTCCGCCTCGTTCCAGCGCAGCTTCCAGTCGCGCTTGGCCAGGTTCTCGAGCTTGCCCGCGTCGTCGACGATCTCCTGGTAACGCTTCTCGTTGCCGAGCTGCGTCCAGAGCTCGGCGCGCAGGTCGTCGTCGTCGGCGCGCAGCGCGACGGCCTTCTTGAGGAGGTCGATGCCCTCGTCCTTCGCGCCCGTCGCGATCTTCGCCCGCGCGAGCGAGCGCCACGCGCCCACGGCGTTCGGGTGCGCCTCGGCGAAGGCCGTGAGCGCGGGGATCGCGTTCGAAACGCCCTGGATGTTCGTGGCCGCGTCCGCGGGCCAGAACCGGTACTGGAGCGCGAGCAGATCCCCCGGATCGGCCTCGAGCGCCTTGTCGAGCGCCGCGCGCGCCTCGTCCACGTTCCCGAGCGCCGCGAGGCAGCGCCCGAGCTCGACGTGCGCGCCCGCCGACTTCGGCGCCTTCTCGACGTACGCCTTCGCCGCCGCGAGGGCCTCGTCACGACGGCCGAGGTCACGCAGCGCCGCGATACGCGCGAGCTCGCCGCGCTCGACGGACGCCGCGTCGCCGAGCTTGACGATACGATCGGCGATCGCGAGCACCACGAGGGGGCGGCTCTCGCGCTCGTGATACGCGAGCTGCTCGAGGTAATACGCGGCGTCGCGCGCCTCGGCGTCCCACACCGAGGTGAGGTACTCGTCGACCTTGTCGCTGCGCACGTAGGTGAGCGAGGTGGCGTCACGCGGGTTCTCGTAGACGGGCACGAGGACGCCGAGCTTGGCGAGCGCGTCGAGCGCGGGCTGGCAGTCGGGCTGGGCCTCGAGCGCGAGGACGAACTCGTCGATCGCCGCGTCCTTGTTGCCCATCGTCGCGTGGACCTGGCCGAGGCCCACGTGATAATCCGCGTCCCCCTCGAAGGTCTTGCGGATCGACTGGTACGTCTTCAGCGCGGCCGGGTAATCACGCAGCGCCGTCTGCGCGGCGGCGAGGTTCAGGCGCGCCGCGTGATCGTCGGGATCCATCGAGGCGATACGCTTGAGCGCGGAGAGCGCCTTTTCGAAGTCGTTCTCGGCGAAGCCGTTCTGGGCGCGATCGAGCAGCGGCGCCTTGTCGAGGAAGACCTCCAGCGCCGAGACGAGCTGGCTGTTCTTCTTGCGCCAGTTGCCATCCTTGCCCGCGGGCGAGTCGTTGAGGAACGACTTGATCCACTTGCGGGCGTTGTCGATGGACAGGCCCTTGTCGGCCAGACCCTCGAACTCGCTCTTGGGAATGGGGAGCTGCGGCGGCATCCCCTGGCGGCGGGACATCTTGGGGTCGAGGCCGATCATGACCCATTCAACGTCTTTGCTCATCGCGGATCACGGTAGCGAAAGGCCGCTTCCGAGATCAAGCGCGGAAGGCCTGGGCACAGCGCGTCACGAAAAGCCGATCCAGAGCACGAGCAAGAGGACGACGACCACGCCGACGCCGATGGCCACGATCACCGGCGGTTGCAGGCCGAGCACGCGCGGACGGAGGCGCGTGGTGAAGGCGTCCGCGTCGAGGTCGGGCGCAGGCAAGGCGTGGCGATCGGGCAGGCGCGTGGCGCCCGGCGGCACCGAGCGACCCGGCACGGGAGGCGCCGGCGGGATCAGCGGCGGCGCAGGAACAGAAAGGGAGGAGCCCGCGAGCGGAGGCGCCGACGGAGACGGCATGGGCGAGAGGCCCGGGATCGGCGCGGCCGGCGGCATCGGCGGCGGGGCCATGGCCGCGAAGCCCGGAGGCGGCGCGCTCACGGTCGACGCGGCCGCCGCGCCCTCGGTCGCGCGGGCCGATCGCTCCATCGCGAGCGCGACCTCGAGCCGGCGGAGGCCGTCGGTCACGCCCTGGGCCTTGCCGATCCGCAGCGCCTCCGCGGCGATGGCGGCGGCGTCACTCGTGGCCTTGGCGAGCGCGGCCTTCCGCTCGGCGCGGGTGTACGCGGCCTTCGCCTCCTCGGCGAGGCGCATGGCCTCGATGGAGAGCCGCTCGGCCTCGCGGAGCAGGCGCTCCTCGCCGCTCGGCTCGGGCGGCACCGGAGGCGGAGGCGGGGCAGAGCCGGCGCTGCGGGTGGTGACGGGCGGCAGCGGCACGGAGGGGTCCGCGGCGACGATCTGACCGGGCGGCGCGGGAGGCGCCGCACGCGCGGCCGTCGCGGCGCGGACCTTGCGGAGCATGTCGCCGATGGGCGCCGTGGGATCGTCGAGCTCTTCGCTGTCGGGACCTTCGTAGCGGCCCGCGCCCTCGACCGAGGGTTTGCCCTCGACGACGGTGGCGTAACTCGGGAGCGAGGCGCGTTTGTCCTCGGGGGCCTCGGGCGGGGGCGCGGGGCGCGACGCGGCGACGTCGGCGGCGACGAGCTTCGGATCGAAGGGTTTGCCCCCCTTGAACTGCTGGCGCAGCATGGCGAGCTGCTCCGGCGTGCCCTTGACGAGCGTCGGGACCTCTTCGCCCCAGTCGACCTCGCCTTCGCCCGTGCCGCGCCCGCTGATGCGCGGCGCGCTCCCGAGCGTCGCGGCCCGCCGCGAGGGGGTCTTCACGACTTCGGCGGTCGTGTCCTCGGCGAGCTCGTTCGAGGCCGCGATCGGGCTCGTCGAGCCGGCCCCTGCCGATCGTTTCGTGCCCGGGCGCTCCGTCGGCGGGGGCGAGTCGATGCGCCTGGGGGTCTGGGGGCGCAGCTCGGCTTGCCGAGCGTAGCCCCCGACCTCGGGAGGCGGATCTCTCGGGAGCGGGGCCACGACCGAGCCGCCGGTGAACGTGGGCGGGCGAGGTTTTTCCTTCTTGATCTCGGGCGTCTGGCTCGCGATCACGCGCTCGAACCAGGCCATCTGGCGCATCGCGTTCCGGCGGACGAAGCGGCCGAGGGCCTCCTCGTTGTCCTCCATGTACCCGTGCGCGCTCAGCCACTCGTCGAGCCGCGCGAGGATCTCGGCGACGGACTGGAAGCGCGCCTTCGGGTCCTTCTCGAGGCACTTGCTCACGATGCTTACGAGCTCGCGATCGATCCTCGGCCGGAGCTTGAAGAGGTCGGCCGGGGGCGCCGTCATGAGCATGCGCGCGAGCTCCATGTCGTTCGGCGCGACCCAGGGCCTGCGGCCCGCGAAGAGCTCGAAGAGCATCACGCCGAGCGAGAAGATGTCGGCGCGCGCGTCGATGTTGTTGCCCGTGGCCTGCTCCGGGGAGATGTACTCGAGCTGGCCCTTGACCATGCCGGTCAGCGTGCGCGTGAGCCGCTGCTTGGCCTTCGCGAGGCCGAAGTCGGTGATCTTCACGTCGCCCTGGAACGAGCAGAGCACGTTGCCGGGCGTGAGATCGCGGTGGACGAGGCTCATGTGCTCGCCGCTCGGCGCGCGCAGGGCGTGCGCGGTCCCGAGGCCGCGGCAGATCTGCCGCGCGAGGAAGACGACCATCCGCTCGGTGAAGGCCTCTTTCGTGTCGAAGATGGTCTTCATGAGCCGCGCGAGCGAGACGCCCTGCACGAGCTCGACGGCGAGGTAGAGACCCTGATCGTCGCTGCCCCAGCCCACGACCTCGACCACGTTCGCGTGCCGGAGCGCCGCGGTCATCCACATCTCGTCGCGGAACTGCGCGACGAACGCGGGGTCGCTGGCGAGGTGCGGGTGGAGGCGCTTGACGGCGACGAGGCGGCCCTCGGCGGGGCCGTGGGTCACGCGGCAGAGATCGACCCGCGCCGACTCCCCGGCCGCGATCTCCGCGAGCACCAGGAAGGAGAGCGCGGACGGGTCTTGCCCAGGAGGCGGCGGCATTCGCGGGTCAGTGTATCAAACCGGTTGCCGCGCTGCAGCGATCGCTTGCGGGATACCGCCGAGGCTCGCCTTGAGGTGCACGTCGAGGTGATCGTCCTTGGTACGGATCGCGCGAACGGAGGCGACGGGCAGGACGATCGGCAGGTAACGACGAACCTTCGGGTTTTCCGCGATCTTGGGCACCTTCATGAGATCGAGCGTGAGGCGATCGTCCTTGGCCTCGACCAGCATGGGCGGGCGCTTGGGCATGAAGGCGACGAGGTTGCCGGGCTTCGAGAGATCGAGCGCGCCGGACTTCAGGAGTCCGGCGAGGGGCGAGCTCGACTCGCCGAGCACGGTCAAGGTGAGGCCCTCGATGCGGACCCCGACGCGTATCTCGTCGAGGGAGATGTTGATCTCCTCGATGTGAAGGACGAGCGAGGCGCGCAGCGGCGTGCCCATCGCGTCGACGGTCGCGGCGACGCGGACGCCGGGCGGCGCCGCCTCGATGACGATGTCCTTCGGCGCTTTTTTGGTGTCCGGAACGAACTCGCGCGCGAGGTAACGCAAGGCATCCATGGGGATGGAGGCGCGCAGGCCGAGGGCGCTGCGCAGAGCGCGGACGATCTCCTCGGGGTGCTCTTTGAGGTAGTTGCCAGCGGTGCGAGCGAGGACGCGGGGATCAGGCTTGGGCATACGGGGGGCTAGAACCTTCGCAGAGGTGCGCTCTCTCGCGCAAGGGGCGTAAACGCCCGTGTAGCCCGCGCGGAGGCGAAGGACGCAGCGCGTCGAAGCGCTGTTTCTGCGGCTCGATCGGGGCCACAATGAGCGCCATGCGTGGAACGTTCGCTTTCTTTGTGGCGGGGATCGTGGGCATGGCCGCATGTGGCTCGGGCAGCGGCGCCGACACGTCGGTGACGCCGGGCGCGACGACGGGCGCCGGCGCGTCCGGGGGCGCGGGCGGCGCGGGCGCGGGCGCGGGCGGAGGCGAGGCGGGCGGCGGAGGATCGGCCCAGGTGCCGGGGGCGTGGTGCACGCCGATCCCGGCTTGCGACGCGCCTCCTCCGCCGCCGGGGATCGCGATCGACTGGAACTCGATCCTCCCGCCGATCGGCGACCCGAACCACCGCGGCCGCGATCTCTTCCTGAACCCGGGCGATCCGCAGTGGATCCTGGCGAAGTTCTCGTACGGGACGCTCGACGACGACATCAAGGGCGAGTTCGTCGACGTCTACGTGAACCGCGACTGCGGAGGCACGTGGGAGCACCTCGGGACGGCGACGACGACCGAGGACGGCGAGCACGCGACGATCGAGGGCGTGGAGGACACGGGAGGGCGCATCTACTTCCAGATCCCGCCGGACAAGGCGCTGGGGCTCGGCAGGCACAGGGTTCATCTGGTTGTCAAGGGCGACCTCTCGACGACGGACCTCTTCCTCGAGGTGGTGCCGGAAGGGACGCCCGTGTTCGTGAGCGACATCGACGGGACGCTCACGACGTACGAGACGGAGGAGTTCGTCGCGCTCGCGCAAGGGGAGCTGCCCGAGGTGCGAAAGGACGCGGCGAAGCTCTTCGATGTGCTCGTCTCGAAGGGGTATCACCCGTTTTACATGACCGCGCGGCCTGAATGGCTGGGGGCGCGGACGCGGGCGTTCCTGGATCAAAACGGCTTTCCGCACGGGATCGTGCACACGACGCTGACGAAGTCGGGCGCGCTCGGGAGCGAAGCTTCGACGTACAAGACGGGGGAGCTCTCGATGCTCGCGCAAAAAGGGATGGTCCCCGCCTACGCCTTCGGCAATACGGACACGGACGCCGCGGCGTATTTCAGCGCGATGGTCGAGCCCGCCGAGCGGCGCGTGTTCATCGAGTTCACCGATGCGGCGCACGGCGGTCGCCGGATCGAGAGCTACACGGAGCTGCTCGCCGAGGCCGAAGCCCTGCCGAGCCTCTGCGAATGAACGACGCGGGCGGAGCGTGATTCTCCGGGAACTTCCGCCCCTCCTCGAAAGAAAGCACGAAACGATGGGGCGCGGAGCCCGGGCCATGCGGCGGCGATTTGTTATGCTGCAGGCGTGGCCCCGAGCGCGCCAGCCGATCGCGATTCCCCGGAGAAAGCCGCGCCGCGGCGACCGGGACGGGCGCGCCGCGCGCTCAGGGCGGCGGCGGCCACGATCGGGCTCTGCACGGTGTTCACGGGATCCGCGGTCCTCGCCGTGGGCCTGCACCTCGACACCGCGCCCTTCCGCCGCCTCGCGCGCGACGTCGCCAACCAGGCGCTCGGCTCGCTCTTCGAAGGCAAGATCGTCATCTCCGAGATCGATCACCTCGCGCTCGACGAGGTGGAGATCCGCTCCGCCGTCACGCTCGATCCCCACGGCCGGGAGGTCATCCACGCGAAGGGCATTCGCGGCAGCTTCGACCTCGTCCCGTTCGCCCGCGCGTCGCTCTTCGGCAAAGGCGAGCGCAAGCTCGCCTTCCCGCACATCCGCATCGAGGAGGCCGAGATCGTGCTCGACCGCGGGCCCGATCAGCGGCTCGGGATCACCACGGCCTTCCAGCCGAAGCCGAAGCCGAAGAAGCCGAAGAAACCCAGAAAACCCGGAGCAAAGGTCGCGGCCGAGCGGCCGACGAGCATCTCGCTCGATCGCATCGAGATCGGTCACGCGCGCGTGCGCGGGCAGGTCGCGCCGCCGCGCGTGATCGACGCGGACGTGACGCGCTTGATCGGCGCGGTGCACGTCGGCCCGCGGGGCGTGTCCGTGGACGTGGAGCCGACGGGCATCCGCGAGCGCGGGCTCGCCCACGTGCAGCTCGCGGGTTTGCTCGAGTATCACCTGCACGTCGAGACGCCGCCCGCCACGGACCCGACGAGCGCGGCGCCCGAGGCGAAGGCCCCGCCGAGCGTGGCGCGGATGTGGAGCAGCTTCGCGGGGAGCGCGGGGCCCGTCGAGGTGCTCGCGCGCGCGAAGCTCGACGATACGCGGGTCACGGCGGCGATCGAGCTGCCGCGCGCCGAGCCCGAGGATCTCCGCAAGCTCGTGCCGGGTTTGCCCGTGCGCGAGCGCGTCTCCGCGAGGCTCTCGCTCGAAGGAGACATCCCGTCGTTCGAGGTGGAGGGGCGGCTCGAGGTCTCGCCGAAGGAAGGCGCGCCGGGCTCGCTCGAGCTCGAAGGTGAGCTCGACGTGACGCAGGGCGCACGGCTCGCGCTCGACGTGACCGCGGACGATCTCGATCCACGCATGTTCGTGGAGGGTTTGCCCGCGGCGAACGTGGACCTCGGCGCGCGGCTCCTGCTCGACACGAACCCGGCGCTGCGGATCGTGGCCGACGCGCGGACCGAGCCGATGGTCGTGGAGGCGCAAGCGGTGCCGGCGGCCGACGTGCACCTGGTCTTCGATCACGGCGAGCTCGAGGGTCGCGTGACCTTGCACGAGCCGGGCGCGCCGGTCTCCGGTTCGTTCGTGGTGAGCCCGGGCGGCGCCGTGCGTTTCGAGGCGGAGACGTACGTCGCGTCGCTCGCGTCGGCGCCGCGGCTCCGAGGTCCGGCGACGGGCAGCGCGCGCGTGCACGTGCGAGGCGCGATCAGCGAGGGGACGATCGACGCGCGTGCCTTCGGCTCGGTGCACGACCTCGAAGCGAAGGGCGGCGTCTCGCTCGAGCGAGGCCGCGTGGAGGGTCGCATCCGCGGGCCGTTCGATCGGCTGGACGTCGAGGCCTCGCTCGAAGGGGAAGGGCTCGTCGCGGCAGGGCGCGGCGCGGACCGGGTGACGGCGCGCGTGAGCGGGCCCGTGACGGCGCCGAAGGTGCAAGCGCGGCTCGAAGGCGGCGACGTGGGGGAGCTCGAAGCGTCGGCGCAAATCGAGCCGAAGGAGAAGAGCGCGCGCGAGGTGGCGCTGCGGCTGACGCGCGAGGGCGAGCGGATCGAGGGCAAGGCGAAGCGCATCGTGGTGCGAGGCGGAGGGCTCGCGATCGAGGGGCTCCGGGCCGAGGGGTCGGGGCTCGGATCGCTCGGCGGGACCCTCGCGGTCGACGGTCGCGAGCTCACGGGCAACCTCGCAGGGAGAGACGTGGACCTCGCGCGGATCGGCCGGTTGCTCGATCTCGATCGACGTTTGAAGGGCCTCGCGGACGTGGACATCGCGCTCGCGCGCACGAGGGACGGGCGCAAGGGGCACGTACACGTGATGGTCGAGGACGGGACGTTCTCGGCGGGAGGTCTGCCCGTCACGGGGGCGTCCGGCTCGATCGTGGCGACGTTCGACGGCGCGCGCGCGGCGATGGATGGCACGCTCCGGCTGGTCGATCGCGACGACACGGGCGCGGAGGATGCGTGCAACGGATCGATCGCCGAGGTGCGGATCTCCGGCGCCGAGGGTGATCTGCGCGGGCCGCTCCTGGATCCGACGACGTGGACGCGGCTCACGGGCTCGGCGCGCGTGGACGCGCCCGACTGGGATCTGCGGTGCATCGCGGCCCGCCTGCCCGTCGCGCTCGTCCTCGGCGAGGTCTCGGGCCGCCTCGGCACGAGCTTCTCGATCGAGCGGCCCGACGGGCAACGGTTCGTCTCGGTACGCGACCTCGACGTGCGCACGCGCGACCTCGTGGTCGCGGGGCCGGTCGCGTTCGGCGAGGACAAACCGGCGTGGGAGTCCCGCCGGATGGACGTCGCGCTCTCGGGCTCGCTGAACGGCGCGACGGGCGCGACGGACGTCACGCTCTCGCTGCTCGACCGATCGACCATCGCGGAGCTCGGCGTGCACGTGAACCTCGATCTGCCGACGCTCGTCGACGAGCCGAAGAAGCGACGCGCCTCGCTGCTCGCGTCACGGGGGACGGCGGAGTTCGCGATCCCGCGGCGAACCGTGCGCTCGTTCCGGACCTTGCCCTCGGCCCTGCGGGACGTGCTCCCGCCGCTCGCCGGCGAGGTCGCGCTCTCGGCCACGGCGAGCGGCAGCCTCGGTGATCCGGCGCTGCGCGTGCATGCGCGTGGCTACCGGCTCAGGCACGACGCGTCGACGGTCGAGCCGAGCCCGTGGGCGCTGCCGGTCGACGTGGACGCGACCGCGACGTACGACGCGGGCAAGGCGAGGCTACGCGCGGCCGTCCGCAAGGGCACGCGCGAGCTCGCGCTGGTCGAGGGGCAGGCCGACGCGGATCTGAACGCGCTGCGCGAGGGTCGATCCATCCCGCCGCGCGGCAACGTGCGCGCGACGCTGCGGGAGCTGCCGCTCGAGCTCATCCCGTTCTTCGCGGACCGGGACGTCGCCGGCCGCGTGAGCGGCGTGATGCGCTTCGATCAGCGCGGCGACGAGCCCGAAGCCGCGGCGCGGATCGAGGTGTCGGGCCTCGCGCTCGGCAGCCAATCGTCCTTCGATCGCGCCGCGCTCGAGCTCTCGATCGGGAGCCCCGGCGGCCCGGGGAAGCCGGCGCGTGGCGTCGCGCAGCTCGCGCTCGTCGGTCGGGGCGGAGGGCGCATCGACGCGACGGGGTACGCGGGCATCGACTGGCAAGGGTTCCTCCCGCAGATCGACGACACGCGACCTGCGGACCTGCTCGTGAAGGCGACCAGGTTCCGCCTCGCGAGTTTGACCCCGCTCGTCTCCGGCACCCTCTCGCGGCTCGACGGCACGCTCGACGGCGACCTGCGCCTCGGCCTGCACCGCTTCGGCGAGGACGAGGGGCGCATCGACGCGAACATGGAGGTGCGGGGCGGCGTCTTCCACGTCCCGCAGATCGGCCAGGAGTTCAAGAACGCGCGCGTCTCGATCCGCACGACCGAGAGCGGCGAGCTGCGCTTCGACGACATCCGCGCCGAGGGCATCTCCGGCGCGGTGGAGGGTTCTGCCGTCGTGCAGATGCAGGGGCTCGCCTTCCAGACGGCGCGCGGCGAGCTGCGCATCGACGACGACGAGGAGCTTCCGGTCACGTTCGAAGGCGTGCCGCTCGGGCAAGCGCACGGGCGGATCGAGCTCGCCGCGGCGAAGGAAGGGCGCGAGGTGTCGCTCACGGTGCGCGTGCCGGAGCTCCACCTCGCCCTGCCCGCTTCGAGCTCGCGCGCGGTGCAGTCGCTCGATCCACACGCCGACGTCGACGTCTCGCACCCGCTCGGCCCGCCGAAGGAGGAGCGCCCCAAGGACGCCCTCTCGTACGTGGTCACGTTCGAGCTCGGCGACATCGAGATCGAGGGCATGGGCGCGGATCTGGAGCTCACGGGCGGGAGCCCTCCACCGCGCGTCGCGCTCACCGACGAGACGCGGCTCTCGGGCGACGTCGAGATCAACCGCGGCACGTTCGAGATCGTGGGCAAAAAGTTCGAGATCGAGCGAGGCCTCCTGCGCCTGCGGCCCGAGGAAGCGGGCAACCCCTACGTGAACGTGACCGCGCGCTGGGACGCGCCCAACGGCACGCGCGTCTTCGTCGACTACGTGGGCGATCTGAAGCCGATCACCGAGCAGAAGCTGCGCTTCCGGTCGAGCCCGCCGATGTCGCAGCAGTCGATCCTGTCGATGATCCTCATGGGCGAGACGCCCGAGTCCCAGTCCGACACGCAGTCGCAGACGGCCTCGACGGAGGGCTCGCCGGGCGCGGCGGAGAGGGCGGCCGGCGTCGTCGGCGGCGAGATCGCCTCGCAGCAGATCAACGCGATCCTCTCGCAGATCGCGCCGCTCCGTGGCCTGTCCACGCGTGTCGGGACGACCGAGGCCGGGAGGCTACGCACGACCGTGATCTACGAGCTCGGCGACACCGTGACCGCGCAGGCGAGTTACGAAGGTTCCCCCTCGAGCCGCCTCCAGGGCATCCAGACCCCGGCAGGCGCGGCGGAGGGCACGGAGAACCGCACGGAGCTGAACCTCGACTGGCGCTTCCGGCGCAACTGGATGCTGCGCGGATCGTTCGGGTTCGGAGGGATCAACCAGCAGCCGAGCTCGGGCCTCGATCTGTTCTGGCAATACCGCTACTGAGCCGCGCGCTCCTTCAGCTCCGCCGCGACGTCGCCCACGCGCACCACGGGAGGCTCCCCCGAGACGAGCAGCGGCGCGAGGCCGGCCTGCGCGTGCCGCGTGAACACCGCGTCCTCCGCGCCCGCCTTCACCCGCGCGAACACCACGCCCTCGCTCGACACTGAGAGCACGCGTGGATCGAGCAGCTCCTCCGTGCCGTCCGAGAGCACGAGCGACGCCCTCTGCCCCTCGTCCTCGACACGAACGCCGCGCACGACGAACGGCGTCACCTCGGCGCGGAAATAACACCAGTCGTAGCCGTTCGTCAGGATGAGCCGCCCGTCCTCGGGGTGCCGCGTGATCCAACGGTGCAGCGCCTCTTCGAGCGCGGGGTGATCCACGCGCGCGCCGTCGTGCCAGAAGCGACCCTCGCGATCGAGCACGATCGTGCTCTCGCGCGACGTGCCCGGCGGGGGCGCGAGCTTGAAGAAGTCGGGATGATCGCCGGGCTTCATGGTCGCCTCCTGTCCGGCCGCCCGCTCGGGCAGCAACCGATTCATAGGGCCGGCGAGCTGCGACGTCACGCCCTGCCGAGCGCGCAGGGGCTGCCATCACCCTCGCCTTGGGCTACAACCCGCCCCGATGAACGGCGCGCCTCAAGAAACGCTCCCCGAAGGTGACCACCTCCAAGCGACGCGCGCGTACTACGACGAGTTCGCCGAGCGGTACGAGGACAAGCGCGACGGCCGCGACACCTCCGGCTACCACGACCTCGTCGACGACCTCGAGATCACCTTCCTGCGCCGCTTCGCCGAGGGCCGCGACGTGCTCGAGGTCGGCTGCGGCACGGGGCTCTTGCTCCGGCGCATCGCGCAGTTCGCGAAGACGGCGCGTGGCGTCGACCTCTCGCCCGGCATGCTCGAAAAGGCGCGCGCGCGTGGCCTCGACGTCACCGTCGGCAGCGCGACCGACCTCCCCTTCCCCGACGCGAGCTTCGACGTCGCCTGCGCCTTCAAGGTGCTGCCGCACGTCCGCGAGATGGAGCGCGCGATCGCCGAGATGGTCCGCGTGGTTCGTCCGGGCGGCACCGTCCTCGCCGAGCTCTACAACCCCGTCAGCCTGCGTGGCCTCGTGAAGCGCTTCCTCCCGGCCGGCGCGATCAGCACGCGCACGAAGGAAGACGCCGTCTACACCCGCTTCGTGAGCCCCTGGAACGCGAGCCGCCTCTACCCTGCCGGCGTCCGCGTCCGCGCCTCGCGTGGCGTCCGCATCGTCACGCCCGCGGCCGCCGTGATGCGCGTGCCCCTCGTCCGCGGCGCCCTCGTCCGCGCCGAGCGCGCGCTCTGCGACTCGCCGCTCCGCCACCTCGGCGGCTTCTGGATCGTCGCGCTCGAGAAGCTCTGAAAGCCAAGGACCTACGTCAGCGCACCGCCCCTGTCCCGCCCCGGGCGACCCTTCGTGACGGTGGTCCCTCGTCGTTGTTGTTTCGGTCGGAAATCACTGATATTTTTTCGTGTCGTGTCTTGGAAGGTTTCGCGCATCGGGTCCCGAGGTCCCCGCCCCCCGGCGGCGATGTTGGCCCCACCGCGAGCTAGAGCGATACTGCACGTTGCAGGGCCCCCTCCGAGCGCCCGTCGTCGTTGAAAGGACCCGCAATGCCTCCTTCGTCGTCCACGAGCTCGATCCCGACCCTCCTCACCGGCGCGGACAACGACCGCGGCGCCCTCATCGGCGCGCTCGCGTTCGTCGAGGGTGTGGGGATCGGGGCCATGGGGGCGCGGGAGCTCAAGACCTGGATCGAGGAGTACCTCGTGCGCGCCGGACGCATGCAGCGGCCCGTCCAGGTCACCGAGCCCATGGCCGGCACGCTCTTGCTCGACACGCTGAACACCGTGGGCGCGCCGCCTTCGGCCACGAAGGCGCTGCTCGATCGGATCCTCGGCCGCGCGCGCTCGCGCGTCGTCTTCACGCTCCGCGGCCTCATCACCGATCCGCCCGAGGACGGCTTCCTCGAGACCGCCACGAAGAGCGGACGCGTGCAGCCGCTCGGGATCGGCACCAAGGTGTCGTGGATCGCGCGGCCGCAGAAGGAAGACTCGCTGAGCGACGTCGTCCTCAGCCTCTTCGCCGCGGACATCCTCTCGAACCGCAACCTGTACGATCAGAACCTCTGCGTCTGCGACACGTGCGGCCGCGTCTCGTTCCGCGCGAAGATGATGTCGCGCACCGGCTGCCGCGAGCACAACGAGGGCCCCGCGGGCGTGAGGCCGACGAGCAGCCGCATCACGTGATCCGGAAAGGTTAGAACGCGCCGATCGCGCCCACGGAAAACCCGTCCGGCGTCACCGCGACCGTCGGCACGACGCGCAGCGCGGGGCGCGGCGGGAGCGGGCGCTTCTCGATCGTCACCTTCTGCGGCACGAACGCGATCTGCGCCTGCACGATGCCCGCCACCGTGAGCCCGGCCCAGAGGCCAAACGCGACCTGGTTGATGACGAGCGTGATCTGCTGGCGCCGCACGAGCTCCGCGCGCTCGGCGCCCGTCGCGATCGTCTGGTCGAAGCTCGCGTAGTAGTTGAACACCTGCGACGCGGCGATCGACGACGCGCCCGTGAACGCCTGCGTGATCGCGAAGGTCCAGCCGAGCTTCTTGTTCCCGTTCTGGAACTGGCCGATGCCGAACGGCATCGCCGCGACGAGGCGCGAGTTCTGCACGATGACCTGCCGCTCGGAGGCCGCCTTCACGAGCGACTCGACCCAGCGTTTTTCCTCTTCCTTCGCCTTCTGCTCGGCGATGCGCCGCTGCCGATCCTCCTCGGCGCGCTTCTGCGCCGCGGCGTCGAGCTCCTCCCGCAGCCGCGCGCGCACGAGGGTGAAACGATCAACGACCTCCTGCGGCAAGACCGCAGGATCGGGCGCGTAGGTCGGGTTCTGCCGGAGGATCGTGGCGATCTCCGCCTCGGCCTCGTCGTACCGCTTGAGCGCCACGAGCGAGGCCGCGAGCAGCGTGCGCGCGCGCTGGATGAGGTCCGCGTCCGTGAGGCGGCAAGGCGCGGCGCCGCTCGTCGCTTCGGGCTCACAAGGCTCCTGCGCCGGGTCGAGCATGGCCGCGAAGCGGGAGGCCGCCTCGTCGTACTCCGCCGCGTCGAAGCGCGTCTTGCCGAGCTCGAACTGCTGCATGTCGTCCGCGCGGGCCGAGCGACACACGGAGAGCAACACGAGGACGATCGCAGGCGCGATCGCCCGCGGCACGAACGACGCGCGCCCGGAGGCCCTGGGGCCGCGGCGGTCCCGCCCGAACCGGAGCCCGCCGGGCAGAGCCCGCTGCAGACGAGGTCGCGCCGTCATTCCTCGTAACCGAGTAACCGAGGCACCCTTCTACCGGAATTTGGCGCGCCGTGGGACGCTATCCGCGAGCTCCCGCCTCCACGCGCGTCACCGCGCCGCCCAGGGTACGACGTTGTGCTCACCGGCGCGCAGACTGACGTTGCGCCGGAACGGCTCCTCGCCCGGCGCCGTGAACTGGCACTTGCCGTCGTAGGTGGCCTCGTTGAGCTGCACCTTCTGGTTGGCACCTGGAAAAAGCGTCAACTTGATGTCCGAGCACACCACCTGCGCGTTGGCCGGTGAGGGGCCGAGCGAGACGGTGGCGGGCTGCGGCGTGAGCCGGACGCGGAAGCGCTGCACGTCCTCGGGGTCGCTCTCGGGCGGCGGCTCGACCACGAAGGTGCCCTCGAAGGTGTTGCAACACTTCGAATCCTTCACCCGGGCGGAGACGGCGTGCGGGCCGGGATCGAGCTTGAACGTCCGGGAAAAATGCTTCTCCTCCTTGCCGTCGAGGACGAGCGTCGCGCCCGGGGGGCTCACGAGGAAGACGACCTTGCGCTTCTCCGGCGTCGCCGTCGGAGGCGCCGTGATGGCCGAGGCCGAGGCCGTGCTCGGGCCGATCGGGAGCTTGATGCGGATGCTACGCGGCACATCGGCGGAGCTCTGGGTCGGCGGAGCCGTGAGCGGATGCGCGGGCTCCGCGGACACGTCGGGCAGGACGGCCGGGTTCTGGGGGATCTGCGCGAGGGCCTTCGGTCCTTCGGTCTTCGGACCCGCGTCGGGCTCGATCGCGGCCGCTGGCTTGCGCAAGCGCGCGACGCCGAAGGCCACGAGGCCAAGCGCGACGGCGACCGCGACGATGCCGGCCCCCCTGCGCACGAGCTTCTGCCGCTCCGCGCTCGCCGAGAGGCTCGTGACGCGCTTGAGGATCGACAGGTCGTGCGGCGCGAGCGCGTGGGCCCGGTTGAAGTCGGCAGCGGCGCCCGTCCGATCACCGGCCTTGCGCGCGGCCTCGCCGCGAACGACGAGGCAAGGCACGAGCCTCGCCGTGAGGGCCTCGACGTAGCCGGCCGGATCCGCGAAGTAGGCCTCGATCTCGCGTCGCGGATCGGTGATGCCGAGGGCCTCGAGCTCGGCGCGGATGAGCTCGCCGAGCTTGCCGGGGCCCGCGACCCGATCGGCCGCGGCGTGCGCGAGCGCGCCGTCGATGATCCGCGCGAAGCGACCGCCGACCGTGGGCCGCTCATGGTCCGCCGGCGGATAGTCGCCCTCGAGCACACGACGCAGGACCTGCGCCGGGTTTTTCCCTTCGAACGGCAGGTGCCCGACGAGGCACTCGTACATGAGCACGCCGAGCGCGAAGACGTCCGTGCGCCCGTCGACCTCGCCCGCTTCGATCTGCTCGGGCGCCATGTGCGCGGGGGATCCGAGCACCTGCCCCGTCGAGGTCACGCCCTGCGCGTCGAGGATCTTGGCGATGCCGAAGTCGGTGAGCTTGATGATCACGCCGAGGCTGCCGGCCCGCGACGTGACCGGCCGCGGCGACGAGCTCGGCGCCTCGGGGACGGGCGTCTCGTCGGCCTTGTCGCCGCGCGAGCGCGCCTCGTTCGCGCGATCGGCGGGCAGCTCGACGAGCACGTTCTCGGGCTTCACGTCGCGGTGCACGATGCCCGAGGCGTGCGCGTGCTCGAGCGCCTCGCAGAGCACGAGGACGATCGACGCGCCGATCTCGGCGGGCATGTCGCGGTGGGCGAGGAGGATCTTGCGCAGCGTGGTGCCGCGGCAGAGCTCGACGACGAGGTAACGCTCGCCGTCCTCCTCGCTGGAGACGTCGAAGACCTCGACGATCCCCGGGTGCCGGAGCTTCGCCGCCGCGCGCGCCTCGGCGACGAACCGCGCGCCGACCTCGGTGTTCTCGCGCAGGTGCTTGTGGATGAGCTTGATGGCGACCTCGCGCCCGAGGCGTTTGTCCCGGGCGCGATAGACCGTCGCCATCCCACCGTGCCCGATCTCCTCGACGAGCTCGTACTTCGCGAGCCTGGGGAGCCCCGGCAGGGCGGAGGGTTCCGTCATTCCACGACCTTCACGCGGATCGAGTTCGTCGAGCCCCGCACGCCGATGGGCGCGCCGAAGATCGCGACGAACTTGTCCCCCGGCGAGACGAAGCCGTTCGCGAGCAGGAGCATGCTCGCCCGATCGACCATCTCGTCCGCGCTCGTGACCTTGTCGATCGGCCAGGGAACGACGCCCCAGAGGAGCGCGAGCCTGCGGCGCGTCGCCGCGTTCGGCGAGAACGCGATGATGGGCACGACGGGCCGATGTTTCGAGGCATAAAGCGCCGACGATCCGCTCTCCGTGAAGGCCACGATGACCCGCGCGCCGATGTCGCGCGCGATGTCGCAGCCGTTGCGCGCCACGGACTCGGGCACGTTCGAGCGCACGCCGGGCACCTCGCTGGAGAGCGGGCGGAAGAACTTGCTCTGCTCGGCCTCCATGATGATGCGGCTCATCACGCGGGCGACGAGCGGCGGGTGCGCGCCCGTCGCCGTCTCCTGCGAGAGCATCACCGCGTCGGTCCCTTCGAAGACCGCCGTCGCCACGTCGCTCGCCTCCGCGCGGGTAGGGCGCGAGTTCGTGACCATCGACTGGAGCATCTCCGTCGCGACGATGACCGGCTTCTGGTGCACGCGCGCGAGGCCGAGGATCTCGCGCTGGATCACGGGGACCCGCTCGGGGTTGAACTCCACGCCGAGATCACCACGCGCGACCATGACCGCGTCCGTCGCCTGGATGATCGACTCGAGGTGCTCCACGGCCGTGGGCGTCTCGATCTTCGCGACGATCGGCGTCGGCCGGCCCCACGCCTCGCAGATGTCACGCACGAGCCGGATGTCTTCGGCCGTGCGCACGAAGGAGAGCGCCACGTAGTCGATGCCGAGCGAGAGGCCGAACGAGAGATCGGCCTTGTCCTTCTCCGTGAGCGCCGCGAGCCGCACGCGCCGCGCCGGCAAGCTCACGCCCACCCGATCGCGGAGCTGCCCGCCCTGCGTGGCCGCGGTGTGCACGCGCCGGCCGTCCACCTTGATCACCGTGAGGACCATGCGGCCGTCGTCGACGAGCACGATGTCGCCCGGCTGCAGGTCCTCGGCGAGGCCCTCGTAGAGGATCGGCATCTCGCCCGGGGCGGCGAACGGCTGCTCCTTCGTGACCTCGACGAGCACGACGTGCGCGTCCGTGGGCACGTCCATCGTGCCACCCTCGAACTTGCCGGCGCGGATCTTGGGACCACAAAGGTCCTGCAGGATCGCCACGGGTTTGTCGCAGGCCTCGGCGGCGGCGCGCACGGCCTGGAACCTGCGCGCGTGCTCGTCGTGCGTGCCGTGGGAAAAATTCAGCCGCGCCACATCCATCCCGGCGCGGATGAGCTGCTCGAGCTGGGGCTCGGACGCAGGGCCTATCGTGCAGACGATCTTCGCGCGACGTACGACCACGGGCGGAGCATGGCACGACGTCCGCGCCGTTGACAGGGGCCTTCCGCCGGGAAGGTCCGTGAGCCGTCCGACCTGGAATGGCCCCTCCTCCCGGGTCGTGGGGACGAGCCCGCTCGACGCCTCGCGCCATGGCGTCTTTACCCGGTGCCAGCCCCGCGCTACCCGAGGGCCCATGCTCGAACGCGACGCGCACGGAGCCGCCACGATGGGTGGTCTCCGCCTCGAGGACCTGCTCGACCTCGGGGCCGACGCCCCGCGCACGCCCGCCTACGTGTACGACGTGGACGCGATCGTGCAGGCCGCCCGGGACCTCGCCGGCGGCTTCGAAGGCGCCCCGCACCTCATCGCCTACGCCGTCAAAGCGAACACGGCGGGCCCCATCGTGCGCGCGCTCGGCGCGGCGGGCTGCGGGGCGGAGGTCGTCTCCGGCGGCGAGCTCGCCGTGGCGCTCGGCGCGGGTTTCCCCGCGGACGTGATCCTGTTCAGCGGCGTCGCCAAGACGAGCCGCGAGATCGATCAGGCGATCGGCGTCGGCGACCGCGGGATCCTCGCCCTGCAGATGGAGAGCGTCGAGGAGATCACGCGCGTCGCGGCCCGCGCGCGGGCGCTCGGCCGCAAGGCGCGCGTGTCCTTCCGCGTGAACCCGAGCGTCGAGGCCGACACGCACGCGCACGTGGCGACGGGGCACGACGAGGCGAAGTTCGGCATCGCGCTCGCCGATCTTCCGGCGGCGTACGAAGCGATCGACAGAGCGGGAGACGCACTCGAGCTCATGGGCATCGGCTGCCACATCGGCTCGCAGCTCACGCGCACGGACGAGTACCTCGAAGGCGCGCGTGTGGTGCTCGACCTCGCGGCCGAGCGCCGCGCGACGGGCAAACCCCTCGCCTACCTCGATTTCGGCGGCGGCTACGGCGTCGACTACGGCGCGGGTTGCCCCGTCACGCCGGCAGATTTCGCGCGCGCGGCCACGCGCCTCGCCGCCGAGCGAGGTTTTGGTGGCACGCGGATCGTCGTCGAGCCGGGCCGCGCGCTCGTCGCGCCCTACGGCGTGCTCTGCGCGAGCGTGGTGATGGCGAAGCGATCCCGCGGCGAACCCTCGCGCCGGTGGCTCATGATCGACGCGGGCATGAACGATCTCGTCCGCCCTGCTCTTTACGGCGCCAAGCACCGCATCGAGCCGATCGACAGGCCTCCGCCCGCGGCCGGCGAGGCGCCGGGTTATCGTGTCGTCGGGCCCGTCTGCGAGAGCTCCGACGACTTCGGCGAGCACCCCTTCGCGGAACTCTTGCCGCGCGCGGTGGTCATCCGCGATGCGGGCGCGTACGGCTTCGTGATGGCGAGCGAGTACAACGGGCGCGGCCTGCCGACGGAGATCTTCCTCGCGGGAGGCCGCGTGGCCGCGATCCACGAATCACGCGACGCCGCGGCCTGGGCCGCGTCCCGCCTCTTCGGCTGACTCGACAAAAACGAAAGGGGCGAGCCCGGAAGGCCCGCCCCTTTGTTTCGGGGTCGAAGGGTTGATCAACGTGCTCGACGTTGATCAACCCGATCCACCTCGACTAGCGACGCTCGCGCGGCGGACGGTCGCCGCGATCACGCGGGGGACGATCACCACGGTCACCACGCGGCGGACGATCGCCGCGGGGGCCGTCGCGTCCCGGCTCGCTGCGGCGCGGGGGGCCTCCTCCCCCTTCGCGCGCTTGATCCATACGCGCCTTCGCCTCCACGCCGGCCTGCCCCTCGGGCAGCGGCAGCACCTCGCGGCGGCTCAGGCGGATTTTGCCCTCGCGGTCGACGCTCACGACCTTCACCTCGACCGTGTCGCCCTCCTTCACCACGTCCTCGACACGCTCGACGCGCGTGTGCGCGAGCTCCGAGATGTGCACGAGGCCGTCGGTGCCGGGGAGGATCTCGACGAACGCGCCGAAGTCCGTGATGCGCTTGACCGTGCCCTTGTAGACCGCGCCGACCTCGGGCTCCGCCGTGAGGCCCTTGATGATGTCGAGCGCCCTCTTCACGGCCTCCGAGTCCGACGACGCCACGTTCACCGTGCCGTCGTCCTCCACGTCGATCGCCACGCCCGTCTGATCGACGATGCCCTTGATGGTCTTGCCGCCGGGGCCGATGATCAGGCGGATCTGGTCGGGCTTGACCTTGATCGTCGTGATACGCGGCGCGTACTGGCTGAGCTCCGGCCGCGGCGCCGGCAGCGCCTCCAGCATCTTGCCGAGGATGTGCAGCCGACCCTCGCGCGCCTGATCGAGCGCCTGCGCCAGGATCGCCCGCGACAGGCCGGCGATCTTGATGTCCATCTGGATCGCCGTCACGCCACGCGCCGTGCCGCAGACCTTGAAGTCCATGTCGCCGAGGTGGTCCTCGTCGCCGAGGATGTCGCTCAGGATCGCGTACTTGTTGTCCTCGGCGATGAGGCCCATCGCGATGCCCGCGACGGCCGACTTGATCGGCACGCCCGCGTCCATGAGCGAGAGGCAACCACCGCAGACGGCCGCCATCGACGACGAGCCGTTCGACTCGAGCGTCTCGCTCACGATGCGGATCGTGTAGGGGAACTGCTCCTGCGCGGGGATCATGCGGGAGAGCGCGCGCTCGGCGAGGGCGCCGTGCCCGATCTCGCGCCGGCCGGGGCCGCGCATCGGCTTCGTCTCGCCCGTCGAGAAGGGCGGGAAGTTGTAGTGGAGGTAGAAGCGCTTCCAGCTCTCCCCCATCAGGCCGTCGATCTTCTGCTCGTCCGTCGAGGTGCCGAGCGTCGTCGTCACGATCGCCTGCGTCTCGCCGCGCTGGAAGAGCGCGCTGCCGTGCACGCGCGGGAGCAGCCCCGCCTCGCACATGATCGGCCGGATCGTCCGCGTGTCGCGGCCGTCGATGCGCTTGCCCTCGTCGAGCACGTAGGTCCGCACGACGTGCGCCTTGCGCTCCTCGAACTCGGCCTTGATGAGCTTCTCGTTCGCGAGGTACTTCTCCGCGCCGAGCTCCGCGAGCAGCGCCTCGCCGAGCTTCTTCTTGAGCGCCGAGTAGCCCTCGTAGCGCGCCTTCTTGTCGGTCACGCGGGTCGCCGACTTCAGGTCGTTGTCGACGAGCTCGGCGACACGCGCCTTGATCGCGTCCTCGAGCTGCGGCGCCGTGAACGACTTCTTCGGCTTGCCCACGGCCTGCCGCACGCGCTCGATGAGGTCGAGCACCGGCTGCGCCGTCTCGTGCGCGAACATGAGCGCGTCGATGAGGTCGCTCTCGGTCGCCTCGGCGGCGCCGCCCTCGACCATCACGATCGCGTCGCGCGAGCAGGCGACGACGAGGTCGATGTCGCACTCCTCGATCTCGGCCGCCGTCGGGTACGCCACGAACTCGCCCGCCTTGCGCCCGACGCGCACGCCGACGATGGGGCCGTTCCACGGGATGTCCGAGATGTGCAGCGCCGCGCTCGCGCCCGTGAGCGCGAGGACGTCGGCCTTGTTCTGCTTGTCGCTCGAGAGGACGGTCGCGATGATCTGCGTGTCCTTCTTGAAGCCCTCGGGGAAGAGCGGGCGGAGCGGGCGGTCCATGATGCGGCAGGCGAGGATCTCCTCGTCGCGCTGGCGCGCCTCGCGCTTGAAGAAGCCGCCGGGGATCTTGCCCGCGGCGTACGTCTTCTCGACGAACTCGCAGGTCAGGGGGAAGAAGTCGAGGCCGGGCCGCTCCTCTTGCGAGACCGCGGTCACGAGGACCATGGTCTCGCCGTAGGTCACGAGGACGGAGCCATGCGCCTGCTTGGCCAGACGGCCGGTCTCGAGCGTGAGGGCTCGGCCGCCGACCATGACGGATTCACGAACGTACATATGTGTCTTGCGCTCTCTCTCGCGGCGCGCGAGCGCGCTCCCGAAGACCAGGAAATCCCGAGCGCAAGGCGGATCTTCTTCCTCGATTCCTGCCCAGGAGCAACGACGCTGCTGGGCACGAAGCGAAGACGAAGACGCTCCGTAGCGCTCACGGCCTCGGGGAACGCCCCCGCGCCCCGTTCTGTTGTCCAAACCGACGTATTTCGGCTCTCTGTGTAGAACTTCCCGCCCACGCCCGCCACTTTTTTCGGCGGACAAACGCCCCGTTCTTCGTGAAACACTTCGATAAAAGGGCAGGACAAAACGAAAAGAGGGCTCGCCCCCTGCCGACACGCGGCGCGGGAGCGAACCCTCTCGTCGTGTTCGCCGGCTCGCCTCGCGGCGGCCTGGCGCTCGCTCACTTGCGGATGTTGAGCCGCTGGATGAGCGTGCGGTAGCGCTCGATGTCGATGCGCTTGATGTAGTCGAGCTGGCGGCGGCGCTGGCTCACGAGCTTGAGGAGGCCACGGCGCGAGTGGTGGTCCTTCTTGTGCGTCTTGAAGTGCTCCGTGAGCTGCGTGATCCGCTCGCTGAGGAGCGCGATCTGCACCTCGGGCGAGCCGGTGTCGCCCTCGTGGGTGCGGAACTTGTCGATGATCGTGGACTTGTGGATCGGATGAAGCATCGGTCTACCGCTCCTCGGCCTCTTCAGCGCTACCGAGCGCCGGATCGGCCAAGCGACGCCCGACGGCGAGCGCGCGCCCGAAGCGGCGCGTGCCCACGTGATCGGGCCGAACGAAAACGGAGGCGGAGTATACGCATCTCGACCGTCCGGTCAACGGACGGCGCCGCCCGATGACGAGCGGGCGAGGGGCGCCGCGGGATTGTCACCCCGGACGCGCCGACTTCCGCTAACCTGCGTCACGATGGCCGGCAACGCTCGGTCCCCCGATCCGGGGGCACCTCCGCTCATGGCTGCGTCCACCGCGTCGCAGCCCTCGATCGTCGTGGGACCCGCGACGACGAACCTCACCGGGATCGGCTCCGCGGCCACCGGGTACGGATCGGCCGACTCGTTCGTCGCAGGCATCGCCGCCGCCGAGCGCGTCTGCCCGACCTGCAACAGCCGCTACCCCGGGGAATACAAGGTCTGCCCCAAGGACGGCAGTCAGCTCGTCGACGAGGTGCAAGACGAGCTCGTCGGCCAGACGCTGCGCGAGTCGTACACCATCGTCCGCGTGATCGGCGAAGGCGGCATGGGCCGCGTCTACGAGGCGCGTCACACGCGGATAGAGTCGAAGCGCTTCGCCATCAAGATGCTCCACCCGGAGTACGCGCGTCAGCCCGACGTGCTCTCCCGGTTCCAGCGCGAGGCCGAGGCGGCCGCGCAGATCAAGAGCCCGTACGTCGTCGATGTGTACGACGTCGATCGCACGGCCGATGGACGTCCGTTCATCGTCGGCGAGCTGCTCGACGGCAAGGAGTTCGCCGACCTGCTCACGCAGATGGGCAAGATGGGCGTGCCGCAGGCGGTGCGGATCGTCCGTCAGGTCTGCAAGGCGCTCGCCGCGGCGCACGCGAAGGGCGTCGTGCACCGCGACATGAAGCCGGAGAACGTCTTCCTCACGGGCGACCTCGCGCGCCCGACGGCGAAGGTGATCGACTTCGGCATCTCGAAGATCGAGGACAACGCCACGGGCAAGGCCCTCACGCGCACGGGCATGATCATGGGCACGCCCTCGTACATGGCGCCCGAGCAAGCGCGTGGTCAACGCGTCGACCATCGCGCCGACATCTACGCCGTGGGCGCGATGCTCTACTGCGCCCTCACGGGCAAGCGCCCCTTCGATCTCGGGGATCCGGCCGCGACGCTCATGGCGGTGCTCTCCGAGGATCCGCCGCGGCCGCGCTCGCTCGAGCCGAGCATCCCCGAAACGCTGGAGATGGTCGTCCAGCGGTCGATGGCCAAAGAGCCGAACGATCGGTACCAGAGCATGGCCGAGCTCGACGCGGATCTCGCGCCGTGGGACACGGACGAGCCGTCCAGCGGGGCGATGATCCCCGTCGATCAGACCGCCACCGGGACCGCGGCGCGGCCCTCGGCCCTCTTCATGAAGCAGCAGCAAGAGGCCACGATGGCGCGGCCGATGCTCGTCTTGATGACGGCCCTCGGCATCTTCTTCGCGCTCGGCGGCCTCATCACGACCGCGGCGTCGATCTTCCGCATCACCCGCGGCGGCAGCGCGACGGCGAACCTCACGGTGTCCGAGTCCGTCCTCCTCCTGCTCCTCATCCCCGTCGCGCTCGCCACCCCGATCATCCTGTTCATCCGCCACATGCGGAAGACGGTCTGGGCCAACACGGTGAAGGCGATCGAGCTGCTCGGGCGGCTCCGTCGCCCCGTGGTCGTGGGCCTGTGCGCCTACGGGTTCGGCTCGATGCTCGTGCGGCTGATCGAGTCCGTGCTGCTCCGGCGCGCGGTCGGCGTCGCGTGGCCGGTCTGGGACGTGCTCCTGCTCGTGATCGCGCTCGTCGCGTCGGTCACGGCGCACGTGATGCTCGACGGCGACAAGAAGGTGGCCTGACGCCTGCTAACGCCGACCGCCCCGCCCGCGCGGCGGAGGGGGCGGCGGCATGGCGAGCGAATCGACGCTGCCGAGCCCCTGGGCCCGGTCCAGGTAGGCCTGGAGCATCACGGCCGCGGCCATGCCGTCGATGACGCCTTTTTGCTTCCGGCCCGAGGTGCCGCCCTCGCGCAGCTTCCGGGCCGCCTCCACCGTCGTCCAGCGCTCGTCGAAGAGCTCCACGGGTATGCCCGTCCCCTGGCCGATCTCCTGCGCGAGGGCCTCCGCGCGCGAGGCCATCAGGCCGTGCTCGCCGGACATGTCGAGCGGCAGGCCGACCAGGAAGAGGCCCACCCCTTCCTCGCGGGCCAGCTCGCCGAGGGCGCGAATCAGCGCCTTTTTGTCGCGACCGTCGAGCGGGGGGCGGGGGTGCGCGAGCAGGCCGAGCTCGTCGGCGATCGCGACGCCCACCCGGGCCTTGCCCAGGTCGAGGGCGCAGATTCGGGGACGCTCGGGACGCTCTGCCATACGGGAGACAAGGGAGGACAGACCCCGTCGTACGTCAAGAGGTCAGGAGCGCTTGACCCTTCTCGGCTCTCCGACCATAAGCCGCGGCGGACATGGAACTTCGCGCGGTCAAGGGGATGAACGACATCCTGCCGGACGAGGCGGCGCGCTGGCAGCGCCTCGAGCAGGCGTTCCGCGAGCACGTCGCTCGGTACGGATACGACGAGGTGCGCACGCCGATCCTCGAACACACCGCGCTCTTCTCGCGGCAGATCGGCGAGACGACCGACGTCGTGGAGAAGGAGATGTACTCGTTCGCGCGTCACGGCGACGAGCTCACGGTGCGTCCCGAAGGCACGGCAGGCGCCGCGCGCGCGTATGTCGAGCACAAAGTCCACACGAAGGAGCCCGTCTCGCGCTGGTGCTACCTCGGCCCGATGTTCCGCGGCGAACGGCCGGCGAAGGGCCGCTACCGGCAGTTCTACCAGGCAGGCTGCGAGCTCTTCGGCGACGCGGGGCCGGTCGCCGACGCCGAGATGATCGAGATGATCTACTCCCTGCTCACGGCGGGGCTCGGCATCGGCCACATCGAGATCCGGCTGAACTCGCTCGGCGCCTCGGGCACACGCGGGCGTTACCGCGACGCGCTCGTCGCGCACTTCACGCCGATCAAGGACAAGCTCTCCGAGGACTCGCAGCGCAGGCTCGAGAAGAACCCGCTCCGGATCCTCGACTCGAAGGACCCGCGTGATCGCGAGGCCTCGAAGGGCGCGCCCTCGATCCTCGAGCTGCTCGACGAGGCCGACGCCGCGCACTTCGCGGGCGTTCGTCGCCACCTCGACGCGCTCGACGTGCGGTACGTCGTCGATCCGACGCTCGTGCGCGGGCTCGACTACTACACGCGCACGCTCTTCGAGTTCGTCACGACGACCGGGGATCTCGGGGCGCAGAGCACGGTCGTCGGCGGCGGACGGTACGACAACATGGTCGAGGGGCTCGGCGGCCCGAGCGTGCCGGCGATCGGCTTCGCGATGGGCATCGAGCGTCTGCTCACGCTGATGCCTGGCGAGGCGTCGCGCGAGCGCCCTGCGATCTACGTCGCGCCGCTCTCGGACGCGTGCACGGGCCGGGCGCTCGTGCTCGGCCGTGACTTGCGGGCGCGTGGCGTGCGTGTCGAGGTCGACGGCCGCGGCGGACGCTTGAAGGCCATGCTCCGCCGCGCGGACGCGCTCGGCGCGAAGCTCTGCGTGATCCTCGGCGACGGCGAGCTCGAGCGTGGCGTCGTGTCGGTGAAGGCTCTCGCGGAACACAAGCAGGACGAGGTGCCGCTCGCGGACGCGGCGGACGTCCTCGTGGCGCGGGCGAGGGCCGAGGCAGGGCCTCCGCCGGGCGAGGCGCGGTGAGCGTCTTCCGAAGGCGCGGCGTGGCGCTGGCCTCCCTCGTGATCGCGGCGCTCGTCGTGGTCCCTGGGGCGACGCTCGCGCAGGTGGGCCCGGGTGGCCCGGGCATGGCGCCTCCGCCGCAGGGGCGCTCGAAGCCGCCGCCGCCGACGGAGCCGCAGACGCACGCCGCGTCCGGCGCGGAGGAGGCCTCGCCGCTCCAGACGCAGGAGCCCGCGCTGCCGCAGGAGCCGCTCCAGGTCCCGCCGGCCGTGGCGAAGCAGATCGGGACGAGCGTCGATCCGGAGGCCGTCGCGCCCATGGAGCCGGCGGATCGTCGTTTTTATGGGCTCTGGTATTCGGAGAAGAGCCCGAAATACGAGTTTCGTACGCTCTTTCCCCTCTGGGCCGAGTGGAAGAAGCCGCAGCAGAAGGACCGCGCGAGCCTCTTCGGCCTCTTTTATTACAACCGGCGCAGCCCGAAGGTCGACGCCGACGTCCTCTTCCCGCTCTTCTGGCGAATGCGTGACGGCCAGACCCGCACGACGGTCGTGGGCCCCTTCGTGCATCAGGAGCGCGAGGCGACGGCGAAGCGGCCGGCGGGCCACATGAACCTCCTGCCCCCGCTGTTCTTCGAGGGGAACACGGGGAAGAAGAGCTACCTGCACATCCCGCCGCTGCTCACCTTCACGCAGCACACGGATCACGACGGCCTAGACATCGTCGGCCCGATGTTCTGCAAATGGAAGGGCGGCCCGGCGTGTGACACGCGCACCGCGGACGACATCGACCTCGGCGTCGCGCCGCTCTATTTCTACGGCCGGAACGAGACGACCGAATACGAGGTCATCCCGCCGCTCCTGCATTATTATCGTTACAACGAGATCGGCGAGAGCTGGCTCAACGTCTGGGGCCCGTACGTCCGCAGCCACGACAGCGAGAGCGACAGCCGCCACATCGTGCCTTTCTACTGGCACAAGTGGGGCAAGAACAAGGAACACCTCACGGTCTTCCCGTTCTTTCATTACGGGTACGAGGGCAACGCCTCGCGGCTCGTGACGCCTCTCTTCTGGTGGGATCGGGGCGAGAAGGGCGAGAAGACGTTCGTGACCTGGGGGTACGCCCATTACCAGGGTCGCACCGAGCTCGAGATGATCACGCCCTTCTACTGGCATTACAGTGATCCGGACATCGGGCTCGATCGGAAGCTGCTCTTCCCGTTCTTCTACAAGGGCGAATCGCCGCGCGGCAAGGACCTCGCGGTCTTCCCGTTTTATGGCCGCTTCCAGCGACACGGCCTCAGCGACGAGACCTGGATCACGCCACTCTTCCGTTATCGCAAGGACACGACGGGCTGGGCGGCGAACCTCTTCCCCCTCTTCCACATGGGGCGCACGTACAACTCGTCGCACCTCGTGCTCGCGCCGTTCGTGTGGGATTTCGCCTCGCCGACCTCCCGCGCCACCGTCGTGCTCCCCGGCTTCTTCCGCTTCGCCGATCAGGACGGCGTCTCGCAGCTCGCGCTGAACACGTTTTATCGAGAGAAGAGGGTCGCGAACGGCTCGGAGTGGGAGTTCCACTTCTTCCCGTTCTTCTCGTACGGCCAATCGCCCACCGGCCACTGGTGGAACGTGCTCTACGGTTTGGCGGGGTATACACGCGACGGCACCAACTCCAAGATGCGCCTCGCGTACATCCCGATCACGCTCAGCAAATAGGCCGGCTGCGCGGGCCCCTTTCCGCGCGCCTTTCGGCGTGGTAGCCTCGGCTCGTGCTTGCTTTGGGTCGCATCCTGACGGCCGGGATCGCGCTCGCCGCGCTGCTCCTCTCGAGCGAGGAGGCGCACGCGGCGCCCTGCGGGCGGGTCCGATTCGTGACGGTCTACGATTCGCACGGCCTCACGGCGTTCGGCGAGCGGATCGACGGCTGGATCCTCGCGCAAAAGGACGCCGAGCTCGAGAGCTACACGCTCGGCGGCGCGTCGACGGAGTGGCTCGTCGCCGCGAAGGTGTCGCTCCGCGGCTACCATTACCATAGCTGCGACAAGACCCCGATCCTCCCGCGGATCCGGGTCCCGGAGCGCAAGCAACGCGCCCCTTCGGTCGACGAATTGCTCGCCCCGCCCGGCACGTACGAAAAACAGGTCGTCCTCGTCGGGCTCGGCAGCAACATGCCCGGCGAGCCCGCATTGCAGGTCAAGAACGTCGAGCAGACCATCCGGCGCATTCGCTCCCGGCCGGACACGGTCTGCGTCTGGATCGGCCCGCCCTCGATGCGAAAATGGTCGTCCGGCTTCGGCGACAAGGTCTACGCCATGCTGCGCGCCGGCATCAAGGCCGTCGAGGACGACCCGACCTGGCCCGCAGGCTCACCCGCCTGCCACCTCATCGACAGCCGCAAGCTCTCGGCCTACCCCGACGGCGGCGACGGCTGGCATTACGGTTTTTTCCCGGCCGGCATCGAGGCCGCCACGAAATGGGCCGACGGCGTCACGGGCGAGCTCGAGAAGCTCCTCCGCGCCGCGCGACCCGCGCCCACGAAGGTCGCGAAGAACGACGCAAATACGCGAAAGCCGCCGTTCCTCATGCCGAACCCCTGAGGAGGGTGTTCCCCGGGCCGCCTCAAGCGTTCCCGCGTGTTGGTCCCGGGCGCCGCTTGCGCATCTTCATGGCGAACGAGAGCCCGTCCGCGAGGGTCGCGCGGGTGGCGACGCGCCCGATATCCACCTGGAACTCCACCAGCGTCCGCGCGATGGCCGGGCTCAGGCCCACGAGCACACATTCACAGCCGAGCAGCTCGGCCGCTCGCACCGCCTGCACGAGGTGCGCCGACACCGTCGCGTCGATGCTCGGCACGCCCGTCACGTCGAGGATCACGATCTCGGCGCCACGATCGTGGATCGCGCGGAGCAAGACCTCGAGCGCGCGCTCGGCGCGCCGATCGCTGAGCTCGCCGACCAGCGGCAAGAGCAGCACGCCTCGCCCGACCTGCAGCACCGGCATGGACATCCGATCGAGCATCGCCGTCTGCGCCTCGATCACCGCGCGTTGCTCGCGGTTCTCCGCCTCGATCCGCTCGGCGCGCTGCAGCCGCGCCTTCATCGTCGTGATGTCGGTGATGATCCCGCAGAGCCCCACCACATCGCCGTGCGCGTTCCGCATCGGGAACTTCCGCGTCCAGATGGTGCGCGTCACGCCGTCCGAGCCCGTCGCGACCTCCTCATTTTCGTTCGGCGATCCGCTCCGGAACACCACGTCGTCGTGGCGCCAGAAGACCTCGGCTTGCTCCTTCGGCCAGAAGTCCGGATCACTCGCGCCGATCACGGCCTCGTAGGGCTGCCCGATCAGCCTGCAAAACCCCTGGTTGCAGGCGATCCAGCGGTGCGCGGTGTCCTTGACGAAGATCGGATCGGCGATGGCGTCGAGGACGAGCTGCAGGAGGAGGAACGTCTTCCAGTCGGTCCGTTCGATGCTGGGAAGAAGGAACGCCACGCGAGGACCTCCTGCCATGCCCGTACCGGGACGAACGCCGGGCGGAGTTCGCCCGGCCAAACATCCGTTTTATCCGACCTCGTACGAGCTCCGCAAGACGCGCCCGCCGCGCGCAAACGTGGTCACTCGAGTGATCAGCCCGTGATCCCCCAGGCCTTCGCGAGCTCGCGTGTCTCCACGTGCTCGGGGATCACGACGAACGTGCGCCGCGCCTCGGCGTCCGCGATCGTCGTCGTGCGCCGCTCGATCTCCTGCACGGCCTCTTCGAGCACGGCGCGCGCCTCCTCCACCTGGCCCGACGCGTCGAGCGCGCGCGCCAGGATCAGCCGCACGAGCCCCTCGCCTTCCTCGAGCGCGCCGACCTCCGTCAGCAGCTTGCGCGACGCGCGCGCGTTCGCGAGCGCCTCCTCCACGTGGCCCACGGCGAGCAGCACCCGCGCGAGCGTCGCCTGCCCGTGGCAGAGGTACGGCGGCGCGACCGAGAGCCGATCCACCGCGCGCCTCGCCTCCGCCTCCGCCTCCGCGACATCACCCATCATCAGGTGGATCGTCGCGAGCTCGTCGCGGCCCACGCCTTCGAGGCGCCGATCGCCGTGCGCCGCGAACTCTGCGACGGCCTGCTCCACGAGCGTCTTCGCCTCCTCGAGCCGGCCCATCCGCGCGAGCGCGTAGCCGAGGTCGCGTTGCGCCGACGAGACGATGTGCTTCGCGCCCATGCGCTCCGCGTCGACGATCGCCGGCACGAGCGCCTTCTCCGCGCCGCCCCAGTCGCCGACCTCGAGGCACGACGCGCCGTAGTTCGCGCGCTGCAGGCACGCGTTGCGCACGTCGCCCGCCTTCTCGAAGCCCTCGGCCGAGAGCGCGAAGTAACGCGCCGACGCGCCCGTCTCGCCCACGAACGGCGCACGGAACGCCCGCGCGCGCTCGATCCAGCCGATCGACAGCGGCTTGTCGGAGCCGCCGCCGAGGCGCTCGAGCTCCTTGTAGAGCGCCTCCGCGAGCTCGTTCTTGCCGAGCAGGAGCGCCGCCGTCGAGGTGCGCGAGAGCGCCGCGATGTGCCCGTCGCTCGCGGGCGCCTCCTGCATACACGCCACCGTGAGAAGCGCGTCGCCGAGGACCTCCACGCGCTCGACGCTGCCGAGCTTGCCGAACACGCTCGCCATCTCGCCGACCGCGAAGAGCCACGGATCGCTGCCCGCGGGCAGGATCTGGATCGCCTCGAGGCCACGCTCCTCGGCCTCCTGGAACTTGCCTTGCCAGCGGTAGGCCTCGGCCTGGCGCAGCCGCAGGCGGCCGAGCTCCTCGCCGTGCGCGCCGCACTGGATGGCGCGCTCGCTCCGCTCGATCACCGCCTCGAAGTCGCTGCCGCCGAGCGCCGTCTCCGCGGCGCGCCCGTACCACGAGGCCGCGCGTAGCAGATCGCCGCCGAGCTCGTGGTGCTGCGCGAGCACCATCGCCTCGGTCTCGCCGGTCGACTCGAGCCACGCCGCCGCGAGGCGATGGCCGAGCATGCGGTCGGCGTCCGTCAGCGTCGCGTACGCCGCCTCGCGGACGAGCGCGTTGCGGAAGGCGTGGTCCTCTTGCTCGAGGAAGCGGCGCGAGGTCCGGCGCACGACGAGCTCGCGCTCGACGAGGCTCGCGAGCGCCTCGCGCACCGAGCCCTCTTTTTTCTCGCCGCCGACCAGCGCGGCCACGCCCGCGGGCCAGAAGAGATCACCAAACACGCTCGCGGCGCGCAGGATGCGGCGCTCGACGGACTCGATGTCCTCGAGGCGCGCCTGCACCATCGCGAGCACCGTGCCCGGCAGCGCGTCGCCGCGGCCCGAGGCCACCGCGCGCACGATCTCCTCGAGGTAAAACGGGTTACCCGCGGCGCGCTCGATGATACGCGCCATGAGCTCCGACGAGACGGTGTTGCCGAGCCAGACCTTGCAGAGCTGCTCGCTCGCCCGCCGCCCGAGCTCGCCGAGCCGCACCTCCTGCATGCCCCGCTCCTCCCAGAGGCGCGGGAAGACGCGCGAGATCTCGGGGCGCGCGAGCGCGAGCACGCTGAGCGGCTTCTCCCGCGCGTGGCGCAGCGCCGCGTCGATGAGCCGCACCGTCGGCAGATCGCCGAAATGCAGATCGTCGAGCATGAGCAGCACGGGCTTCTTGGTGCACTCGGCGAAGAGCCAGTCCTCGAACGCGCGGCGCATCTGATCACCCATCAGCATCGCGTCCGCGCGGGCCGCGGCGAGCAGGTGGCTGCGCTCCGCCGGCAGACGCAGGCCGAGGATCTCGCCGAGGAACACGGTCACGCGCACGACGTCCTCGGGCGGCGCGCACGAGGAGACACGCGCGAGCAACCGCTCCTCTTGCACGGCCGCGAGCGCGCCGACCTCGATGTTCGCGGCGGTGCGGATGATCTGCGCGAGCATGCCGAACGTCGAGCCCGCGGACATGGGATCACCACGCGCGACCCACACCTCGAGGTCGTGCCCCGCCGCGTCGAGCCTGCGCAGCACCTCGGTCGCGACGCGCGACTTGCCGACGCCCGCGGGCCCCGTCACCAGCGCGACACGCGCGATCGGCTCCGCGATGCTCTCCTCCATGATCGCGACGAGCGTGCCGATCTCGCGCTCGCGCCCCACGCACGGGCTCGGCTTGCCGAGCAGCGTGCGCGCCGCGTCGGCGCGATCCCGCACGGCCTCGAGCACCCGCGTCTGCCCCTCCTCGCGCACGTCGAAGCGCGCGTCGAGCAGGCCCGCCGTCACCTCGTCGACGAACACGCGCCCCTCCATGCGCGCGCCCTCGCGGCGCGCCCCCGAGAGCGTGCGCGCGGCCGACTCCGCGGCCTCGCCGATCGGGAGCTGCTGGGCCACGAGCCCGCGCCCCGTCGCCACGGCGATCGGCACGCTCGGCAGGAGCTCACGGAGCGCGATCGCGGCCCGCGCCGCGCGCGCGGCCAGATCGATCGCGGCCGCCGCGCCCGAGAACACCGCGAGCAGCGAGCCGTCGACGAGCCGCTCGAGCTTGCCGCCGTACGCCGCCGCGACGCCGTTCAGATCGTCGAGCGTGCCCGCGGTGGCGCTCACCGCGTCGCCGGGCAGGCTCGGCAGGCTCCTGCGCATGATGGCCTCGGCCATCATGCCCGGCGTCAGCGTCACGTCCGTCGCGGTGGAGTCTCCGTCGGCGATCGTCTTCGAGTACGTGCTCGTCGCGAGCACGACGCAGAGGAGCTGCTGCTCGCGCACGGTGATCGCGGGCCTGCTCATCACGGAGGAGTGCACGAGCTCGCTCGACGGCGGGCCTCCGGGAAGCGGATCGAGCGCGTCGATCGCGGCGACGACCATGGCGCCGTCGCGCATCCGCCCTGCGGGATCCTTGCAGAGCATCGACGTGACGAGCATGTCGAGCGCGGCCGGCGTCTCGCTGCGGATCGTGCGCACGCGCGGCGGCTCCTCGAACAGGATGCGCGAGAGCGTCGCCATGAGCTGCTCCGAGGCGAACGCGGGCCGCCCGGTCAAGCACTCGAAGAGCATCGCGCCGAGCGAGAACACGTCGGCGCGCGCGTCGACGTCCTTGCGCCCCTGCGCCTGCTCGGGGGCCATGTACCCGGGCGTGCCGAGCAGCGTGCCCGTGCGTGTCGCGAGCGTCCTTCCGTAACCGAGGCGCGCGATGCCGAAGTCGAGCAGCTTCGCCTCGTCCACGTCGCCGCGCGGCAGGAACACGTTGCTCGGCTTGACGTCGCGGTGGACGATCCCGCGCGCGTGTGCTGCGCCGAGCGCGTCTGCGACGCGCCTCGCGAGCCGGACGGCCTCGTCGAGGGGCAAGCGTCCGCGCGCGAGCCTGTCGGAGAGGTCCTCGCCTTCGAGCCACTCCATGACGAGGAAGAGCTCTCCTTCGGGCAAGGAGCCGTGGGAGACGTACCGGACGATGCCCGGATGCCTCAGCTCGGCGAGCAAGACGGCCTCGGCGGAGAAGCGCTCCATCTCGCGCACGTTCCGTCCGCCGAGGACCTTGACCGCGACCACGGCGCCCGTCTCGAGGTCCCGCGCGCGGTAGATCGTGGCCATCCCGCCCGAAATCGTGTGGTCTTCGAGCTCGAAGCGCGCGGCGACTCGCATCCCTGGCTTCAACATCGCGGAGGAATTCTATCCGGGCCGATGCGCAATCATCCAAGTCATTTCGGGGCCCTGGGCGCGTCCGAGGATCGTTCTGGGCGGCTCGTGGTCAGAACCGACACCATGGCGAAAGCTCCGGCGGAGCACGGCTCCCCCCCTTGCTCGCGCACCTTGTGCGGGGCCATGATGCGCGCGTCGCATGGGCCATTCCCTCCTCGGTGACGCGGATTTCGAGTTCCGCAGCTTCGCAACCTTTCCGCTCCTGGAGCACGTCCTCGGGGTCGGGCGGATGTTCTGCGCGCCGCGCTTCGAGCTCGTGGACGCCGAGGGAGCGCCGCTCGAGGACGACGACGCGTTCTTCTCGTCGCTCGGCGAGGCGGCGCCGCGGCTCTTTTTGCCGTACGGCGAGGACCTCGTCACGTTGCCCTCGACGGCGGACCTCGACCTCGTGCTCGGCCACCTCCTGTCCACGCTTCGGCGCGCGGACGGGCACATCCGATCGCTGCTGGAGAAGGGCCACGAGGGCGCGCGCGTGCGCTGGTCGCTTCCCTTCGTGTGGGAGCTACGCAAGGACGAGTGGGACGCGCTTCTCGCGGCGATCCACGCGGCGCTGCCGGAGCAGGAGCCGCTCTCGCTGGCGTCGTTGCGTGAGCTCGGCACGGAGGATCTGCTCGCGCGTCTCTTCGACCTCGACCCGGACACGCCGCTCGGCCGTTACCTCTCGGTCCCGTCCGACGCGCACGCCTTTGGCCTCGTCGCTCTGGCCTTCGCGGTCGCGCACGACATGCCCGTGTTCACGGTCGAGGACGAGCCGGTGTTTTACGAGTTCGACGAGGGAGCCTCGGGGCCACGTTTCATGGACCGGCTCGAATCGACGGTGCTCGCGGAGCCGGAGGCGACGCGGATCGAGCAGATGGTCGTGCACACGGACTCGGCGCTGCAAGCGCTGGAGGAGGAGCGGATCGCGGACGCGCTCGAGGACACGCGACAAGCGCGCGCGTGGACGTGGGGCGTGCGCGACGCGGGGGCGATCGCGGCGGCGTACCGAGCGAGCGCGACGGCGTGGCTGGAAGCGGGCGAATTCGATCGAGCGATCACGGACGCGTCGTGGGCGATTTACCTGGAGCCGGAGGCGGACGCATTCGATACGCGTGGAATCGCGCGGCACCTCGTGGGCGACGTGGAGGGGGCGATCGCCGATTACACGAGCTCGCTGGAGCTGTCGCCCGAGGTGGCGCGTGTGCTGTCGAATCGGGCGGAGGCGCATTTCGATCAGGGGGACGACGCAGCGTGTATCGCGGACGCGGAGCGGGCGATTGCGGCCGATCCGGAGGACGCGACGGCATTCGTGTGGCGGGGGCGGGCTTTGTTGCGGATGGGGCGGGTGGACGAGGCGCGGGCGGACGCGGAGCGGGCGGCGGGGTTGGGGGATGAGGCGCTTTGGGAGGAGATGGGCGGCGGGGGCTGAGGCGCCCTGCAATCACCCCACCTCGCCCGCCCCTACCGTCGACCGCCTCCCCACCCTGCCCCAACTCGCCCGCTCATGCCGTCGACCGCCCCGCCACCCTACCCCGACTCGCCCGCCCCTACCGTCGACCGCCCCATCCCCCTGCCCCGACTCGCTCACTTGTGCGAGCGACCGCACACCTGAGCGACCCCGACTCGCCTGCCCGTGCCGTCGACCGCACCCCCGAGCCACCCCGACTCGCCTGAGCACGCCGTCGACGCCATCTTTTGCTGTCCGTCCCACACATTCTCCGTACACTCCGCCCCCATGTTGACCCTCACCTCCGTCAAGCTCGTCCTCCGGGACCTGCTCGACAAGCGCCGGCCCGACCTCCTCCTGTCCAAGGCCGGCGCGTATTACGAAACCGACCTCGAAGAGCAGCTCGCCGCCATCGAGGCCCTCCCGCCCGCCCTCACCGGCGCGCCCCTCGCCGCGACGCTCGATACCCTCAACGACACGCACGATGGATTCGGCGCCGCCATTTATCTCACGACCGAGGTCTATCTGCGATTGCCCAGCGCGATCCCCTCGACCGTCGAGGCCGCGCAGCGGATCCGCGCCGCGTTCATCCCTCAAATGGTCGAGCTCAGCGCGTCCTACGCCGTCCAGGCCGACCGCGCCATCGAGCGGAAACCCCTGCTCGTCTCCATGAAAAAGGACCTCGAGCACTTCCCCCTCGCCAATGGCGGCACGCTGCTCGACGCCGCAAAAGGTTTCCTCGATGCCGGCGAGCAAATCCATTACGCCCTCAGCGACCGCGCCGACGTGCCCAAAGCCGCCCGGAAGCAGGCCGCTCAGCTCCGATCGAGCGCCGTCGGCGTGCTCGGGCGACTGCGCGACGATCTGGTCCGCGAAATCAAGAAAAACCCGGCGCTGCCCAGGGACCTCGAGGCCAAGGTGTTCGGTTACCTCGACACCCTCGAGGCAATGCAAAAGGACGGCAAGACCTCCCCCCCGCCCGGCAGCCCCACCGGCGGCTGACCGCCCCCCTCACCGCCCCGGATTCGCCGCCCGCCCGAGCCTCGTCACGACCTTCTGGATCACCGAGAGCGCGTCCTCCGCCGAGAACGGCTTCTCGAGCACCGGACGCCCCGACTCCGCCAGGAACCGCTCCACGTCGGCGCCGAAACCCACGCCCGTCATGAACACGAAGCGCTTCGCCACGTCGGGTCTGTCGGCCGCGACCTTCTCGTAAAACGCCTCGCCGCTCATGCCAGGCATCCGCAGGTCACAGAGGATCACGTCGAACCGCTGCGACCCGAGCGCCGAGAGCGCCCCTTGCGCCCCACTCGCGAGCGTGACCTCGTGCACCCGGCCGATCTCCTCGGCGAGCGCACGCGCGAGCGGCGCCTCGTCCTCCACGACGAGCACACGCACGCCGCTGCGGATCGAGCGCGGCGGGGTCGAGGGCATCGGCGGGATCGACGAGTCACCACGGCCCGCGGCAGGCAAGACGATCACGAAGCGCGCTCCGCCGTGCGGCAGCTCCTCGCCCTCGATCGGGCTCTCGACGTAGATGCGCCCGCCGCTGCGCTCGATGATCTCACGGCTGATCGAGAGCCCGAGCCCCGTGCCCGCGCCAGGCTCCTTCGTCGTGAAGAAGGGATCCCAGATGCGATCACGGATCTCCTGCGCGATGCCGAGGCCCGTGTCGCGCACCTCGATCTCCACGGTGCGCGGATCTTCGCTGCGCGTCGTGACCGTGACCGCCGGCTCACCAGGCGCGTTGCGCGGGATCGCCTGCGCCGCGTTGACGAGCAGGTTCACGAGCACCTGCCCGAGGCGGCCCTCGTCGATGAGGACCGGCGGCACGTCGCCGAGGTCGCGGACGATGCGCGCGCGCTCGATGATCTGACCCCGCGTGAGCGAGAGCGCGCTCTCGACGGTGCGGTTCACGTCGACCGCGATGCGACGCGGGCCACCAGGAGCACGGGCGAACATACGAAGGTCGCGGACGATGTCGACGATACGCCGCGTGGAGTCGCGCAGCTCGCCGAGCATGCTGCGCACCTGCTCGGAGACGGTGGGGCCGAGGTCCACGCCGGGGCCGTCGAGCATGCGGGCCATCATGTCGAGGCCGAGCAGGATGAACGCGGCGGGGTTGTTGATCTCGTGCGCGACGCCGGCCGCGAGGGTGCCCAGCGTGGAGAGGCGATCGGCCTGGATGAGGCGCGTGCGCGCGGCGTGCTCGACGCTCACGTCCATGAAGAGGCCCTCGATCGCGACGACCTCGCCTCCCTTGCCGACGAGCGGGTAGATCGTGCCACGCGCGGTGATCGCGTGCGCGCCGCGACGCGCGAGGCGGGCCTCGTACGGCGAGGAGCGCATGCCCGCGCGAGCTCGCAGGACGGCCTCCTCGTACGCGGCGGTGCCCTCGGGATCGACGTGCAAGCCGCACAAGAAGCCCGGCGTGACCAGCGCCTCGTCGAGCGGGACCCCGAGCAGGCGCTCGGCGCAGTGGTTCAGGTAGACGAGCTCGAGGGACCGCGGATCGAGGCGGAAAATGACGAGCGGCGCGTTGTCGAGCAGGGTGCGGTGTTGCTCTTCGAGCTCGCGGATCCGCGCGAGGTGCGCGACGACCTCACGCTCGTTCGCCTCCCACGCCGAGAGGTCCCGCAAGAGCGCGTGACAAGCGACGAGCGGATCGTCCTCCACGGCCGTGACCGTCGCAGCCACGGGCAAGCGGCGCGCCTCGCCGTCGGGCAAACGCGCGACGAGCACGAGGCGCGCGTCGGGCTGCGGCAAACCCACGGCCGGATCGGGCTCGGGATCGAGGAGCGTGCCGATCCGCCGGCCGATGAGCTCCTCGCGCGAGAGGCCCGTGAGCGTGAGCGCGGCGCGGTTCGCGTCGGTCACGCGGCCGCTCCGATCCCAGGCGAGCATCGCGTCACACGAGGTGTCGAGGATCATCGCGAGCCTGCGCTCACGCGCCGACCGGAGCGAGCGCTCGACGCCGACGCCGATGATGTCCGCGATCTCCTCGAGCAGATCGATCGGCGCGCGCCCCGCCTCGCCGGGCTGCGGGAAGGACATGACGAGCGCGGCGAACACACGCGCGTCGCCGGACGAGCGCACGGGCACGCCGACGTAGGAGCGGTAGCCGGCCTCGAACCCCGCGCGATCCATGGCGTTGCCGAGGCTCGCGTCGTCACAGACGAAGGGGCGGACCTCGACGTACACGCGCTGGCAGAAGGCAGGATCCGAGGGGATGCGGCCGCCGAAGCGGATGTCGCGGGGGAGCTTGGGGTTGTCCGTGTCGGTGTAGAAGCGCTGATGGGCGTCGTCGTCCGGGAGGAGCACGACGAGGGAGGCGAACGGGATGTGCGCCGCGAGCGCGCGCCGGAGCTCCTCGAACGCCACAGGCGCGAGCAGGCTCGGGTGCCGCGCGGCGACACGCAACACGGCGTTGAGGACGACGAGCTTGTCCGGATCCGGCACCGATCCTCCCCTCATGGAAGCGCGTCCCCCGTCGGCGTGGCCCCGGGGACGGCCGGCGCAGGTGCGCCCGTGCAACGAGCATACAGGCTCGCGGCCGCCTCGCGACGCGCGCGTGGCACGTCCGCGCGCGTGACGTAGGCGGTCGCCATCCGCTTGGCGGTCTCGGGGTCTTCGAGCGCGCACGCCGCGACGAGGCGCAGGCGCTCGGCCTCGGCCGCGACACGTGGGATCCCGAGGCGGCGCGCGAGCGAGCGATCCAGCCGCCGGGCGGCCTCGGCGAAATCGCCGCTGCCCATGTATTGACGGGCGAGGAGGTAGTCGGGCAGGCCGTCGTCCGGCGCGCTCGTGGCCCACGCGCCGAGCTCCTCGGCGGCGCGCACCTTGTCGGGCCCGCGGCCCTTCGTGCCCACGAGCAGGGCGACGATCGCGTCCTTGCCGCGCGTGTCCTCCGCGGCGCCGAGCTTCACGTCGAGGGTGCGGAGCTGATCCTCTTCGACGGTGCGAGACATGACCTCGCGATAATGCACGATCGCGCGCTCGTGATCGCCCTCCGCGAGCGCGAGGTCGCCGAGCTCCTCGAGGGCGCGGTCGCGCACGTGGCGCGGGAAACGCGGCTCGTCGGCGATCGCCTGGAGCTCGGCCTTGCCCGCGTCGGGCTTGCCCATCCGAACGAGCGCGCGCGCGATGGCGACGCGCGCGCCGCTCTCGCCCGGGTCGAGCGTGAGGGCCTCGCGCAGCGCCTCGATCACGCCCTCGTCGTCGCCGCGGGCCCGCTGCTCCTCGGCGCGCTTGCGGCAGGCGTCGACGACGTGCGGGCACCTGCGGCCGAAGATGCCGGGCCGCTCGAAGCGCGCGCGCGCCTGGGCCGCCGCGGCCTCGGGCAGCACGACACGATCGAGGTCCTCGTGGAAGGCACGCTCGAGCTCGTCCCAGCTCGCGCCCGTGATCGCGGAGAGCTCCCCGCCGCCGTACCAGGCGCGCACCGCGGCCGCGCCGTAACGTTCCTTGACGAACCCCACGAACGCGCCGCTCGCCGTGTACGCGACGCTGGAGTTTTCCCCGAGGAACCCGAGCGCGAAGAGGCGCGAGAGCCGGGGCAGCTTGCCGAGGTCCTTCATGGCCTTGGCCCACTCGCGGGCCGAGAGCGCGCCCTCGTGCGGCGAGGTCGCGACGGCGATGCCCTCGATGAGGCCGGGGTTCGGCAAGAGCCCGCCGAAGCTGCCAGCGATGCGGAAAGGCCCACGACCGAAGGAGCCGGCCATCACGTGCGCGATCTCGTGGCCGAGCACGGGGTGCGGGTAGCCGTTCTGCTGGACGTAGACCTCGTTGCGCCAGGGTTTGGCGATGTAGGTGTCGGCCGCGCCCATGAGCGCGCCCTTCTGCGCGGGATCGGCGAAGAGGTAGGCCGTGATCTTCGGCGGGCCTTTCGTCTCGAGCCACGCCTCCTGCGCGAGGACGTGCGCCGAGCAATCCTCCGCGAAGCGGAGCGCGTCCTCGCGAGGCATGCCGCGCGGGTAGACGACGTCGCAACGCTCGCTCTCGACCCTGCCGCCGAGCGTCGCGGCGATGGTCGCGGGCGTGTGCCAGTGGCCGAGGTGGTGGCCGAAGAAGGTCGCCCCGAGGCTCGCCGCGGCCGCGAGCGCGCCGAGCACGACCGCGCTCGGGCGGCGGATCACGCGGAGCGAGAGCTTGCCTTCGTCGGTGCGCGCGAGGTGCGACGCGAGCACGGCGCCCGCGAGCAAGGTCGCAGCCGATCCCACGCGGTAGGCGTGGAGGCCCGAGGCGTCGATGACCGTGTCGTAGAGGCTGCCGCTGAAGTAACCGACGAACGGGTCGTACGCGAAGACCATCGGGCTCGTGTAGAAGCGGACGAGCGACACGACGACGGAGCCGAGCGGCGCCGCGAGCGCGACGAGGACGGCCACGAGCCGGCGGCGCGCCACGCGCCCCGCGATCTCGCCCGCCACGGCGCCCCAGGCGCCCGCGAGCAGCGCGCCGGCCCCGGGGCCGAGCGCGAACAGGACCGAGCCCGCGAGCGGGTCACAGAAGCCCGCCCGCAGGCCGTGGAGCATCGTGACGAGCCACGCGACGGCCGCGAGTTTCGCCCCGCGCGCGAGGCCCTCGGCGAACGCGTCGAAGGGCGCGGGGCGCGACTTGCTGGTCTCGAGCGCCGTCGTGATCGCCGCGGCGCTCGGCACGACGAGGCCCGCGGCGAGCGCGCTCTCGTAGCCGGGCCCGTCGAAGAGCGGCAAGAAGCCGATCGCGCCCACGAGCAGCACGACCGCCCCGATTCCGATCGAGGACGGCCGCGCGCTCGCCAGTTGACGGAGGTTCACGCTCACGCCAGGGGCGGCGGCGTGCTCACGGACGTCTGCCTCGGGGGCTCGAGCACGAGCGGGAGGATCTCATCCATCGCGTGGACGAGCGTCACCTTGACCTCGTCGAGGATGTCTTGCGGCACGTCCTCGAGGTCCTTGCGGTTCTTCGCGGGGATGATGACGTGCTTGATGCCCGCGCGGTGCGCGGCGAGCAGCTTCTCCTTCACGCCGCCGACGCTCATGATGCGGCCGCGCAGCGAGATCTCGCCCGTCATCGCGACGTCCGAGCGCACCGGGCAGCCGAGCAGGAGCGAGCAGACCGCGGTGAACATCGTCACGCCCGCGCTGGGCCCGTCCTTGGGCGTGCCGTGCTTGGGGATGTGCACGTGCAGGTCGATGTTCTTCAACCACTCGGGATCGAGGTGCAGATCGCCGGCCTTGCTGCGGACGAAGGAGACGGCCGTGGTGGCGGACTCCTGCATCACGTTCTTCATGTTGCCCGTCAGCACGACGTTGCCCTTGCCGGGCATCTTCGTGGCCTCGATGAAGAGGATCTCGCCGCCCGTGGGCGTCCACGCGAGGCCCGTCGCCACGCCGGGTTCGAGGTGGTGCTCGGCGATCTCCGGCCGGTGCTTGTGCGGGCCGAGGACCTTCTCGACGTGCTCGGGCGTGACGACCTCGATCACGGCGTTGCCCTCGGCGAGCTTGACCGCCGTGGCCCGACAGACCGCGGCGATCTCGCGCTCGAGCCCGCGCACGCCGGCCTCCCGCGTGTAGTGGTCGACGAGCGTGGCGATGCCGGGCTCGGTGAACTCGAGCCGCTCGTCCGTGAGGCCGTGCGCCGAGAGCTGCTTGGGCACGAGGAACTCACGCGCGATGCCGAGTTTGTCCGTGCGCGTGTAGCCCGGGACCTCGATGACCTCCATGCGGTCGAAGAGCGCAGGCGGGATCGTGTCGCGGTTGTTCGCGGTGGCCAGGAACATCACCTGCGAGAGGTCGAACGGCAGGTCGAGGTAGTGATCCTGGAACGTCGAGTTCTGCTCGGGATCCAGCACCTCGAGCAGCGCCGCCGCCGGATCGCCGCGCAGATCGACGCCCATCTTGTCGACCTCGTCGAGGACGAGGACCGGGTTCTTCGTACCGGCCTTCTTCAAGGCTTGCAGGATGCGGCCCGGCAAGGCGCCGACGTAGGTGCGGCGGTGGCCGCGGATCTCGGCCTCGTCGCGCACGCCGCCGAGGGCGATGCGCTCGTACTGGCGGCCCATCGCGCGGGCGATCGAGCGGCCGAGCGAGGTCTTGCCGACGCCGGGCGGCCCGATGAAGAGCAGGATCGGGCCCTTCTTGTCGGCGCGGAGCTGCCGGATCGCGGCGTACTCGACGATGCGCTTCTTCACCTTCTCGAGGCCCATGTGGTCCTCGTCGAGGCAACGACGCACCTCCTGCACGCTGATGCGATCGACCGTCGTCTTCGACCACGGCAGATCGGCGATCCACTCGACGTAGGTCCGCGTGACGTTGTACTCGGCCGACTGCTGCGCCATCGAGCGCATGCGGCCGAGCTGCTTCTTCACGACCTTCTCGACCTCGGCCGGGACCTTCGCGCGGCGCACGCGCTCGCGAAGCTCCTCGATCTCGTCGTCCTCGCCCGCCTCGCCGAGCTCCTCGCGGATGCTCTTCATCTGCTGGCGCAGGATGTACTCGCGCTGGCTCTTGCCCATCTCCTCCTGGACCATGGAGGAGATCTCCTTCTTCACGCGCAGGACCTCGAGCTGGCGGCCGACCATGGCGAGCACGAGCCGGACGCGCGCCTTCACGTCGAAGGCCTCGAGGATCTCCTGCTTGTCGGCGACGGACGCCTGCGCCTGCGGGAAGTTCGAGGCGATGAGGTCGGCGAGCGCGCCGGGCTCGCGGACGTTGTCGAGGATGCCCGCCGTGTCGCGCGGCAAGTTCGGCATGAGCTGCAGGACCTCGCGCGTGGCCTCGCGCAGGCCCGTGCCGAGCGCGTCGAGCTCGACGTCGCGGACGAGCGACTCGGGGATACGCTCGATCTTCGCGCGCATGTACGGCTCGAGCGCGACGATGTTCTTCACGCGGAACCGGCCGAGCCCGTTCAGGACGACGGAGTAGTTGCTCGGCCCGAGGCGGATCACCTTCACGACCCGCGCGATCGTCCCGATCGTGTAGAGCTCCTTGAAGGTCGGCTCGTCGATCTCGGGCGAACGCTGGCTGATCACGCCGACGAGGGCCCGCTCGCGTCCGAGGAGGTCCTCCACGAGCCGGACGCTGCGAGGACGCCCGACGTTGATGGGGACCACCGACATCGGGAACAAAACGGAGTTCCGCAGCGGGAGGATCGGGACGCTATCCTCGCCCGAGGAAGAGGGCGGTCGTGAAGGGGGCGCGCCGTTCGAGGCCATTATGCGCGACACCCTAGTACATTTTTTGCGGACCTGCTCGTGAGGCGCAGGCTCGACGCAGCGCCGGTCAGAAGTCGCGAATTTTCCAGAGCCCGTGCTCGCGCACCAGCGCGACCGTACCGCCGGCGCCGTAGGACATCGACGCGCTGTCGCCGGTCTCTTCGATGACCGCGGTCGGCAGCGCCGTGCGAATGGCCTGGACGATGCGGTTGATCTGGTCCTTCTGCGGGCCCTCCCAGGCCGCGCGGAGCTTGTCCGCCGTGAGCTCGGTGCCGTTCGTCTTGGTCGCAGGCGCGTCGGTCTTTCCTGCGGGCGGAGCGCCGTCGGGCGGGGCGGCGGGCGCGGGCTCTTCGCCGAGGGTGATGCCCTCTTTTTCGGCGTCGGGGACGTAGCGGAGGATGACGTCGTAACGCTTGCGCTCGAAGGCTCGCAAGAAGCCAGCGAGCGCCTGGCGCGGCGTGGCCTGGCTGTAGAGGTCGATCGCAGCGGCGTCGATGCGCCACTTGGCGTCCTCGTAGACGAGGAGCAGCTCGTCGCCGTTCGGCAAGCTCACGGTGGCCGTGACGAGCGGATCACTCGACGGGCGCGAGACCGCGCGGGCGATCTCGAGGACCTCGTCGGGGCTCTCCTTCACGGCGCGGCGGAACGCCTCGAGCGACATCGAGCGCTTGGCGTCGTCGGAGAGCAAGCGGTAGGCGTCGTCGACGCGGCCCTCTTCGAGCGCGCGGGCGTAGGCGCGGAGCGTGTCGCTGGGCCCTTGCTGGACGAGGGTGCTCGGGCTGCAGGCGGCGCCGAGGAGCGCGAAGGCGACGAGCGCGGCGGAGAGCTTCACGAGGCGGGCATAACACATCTACGGGCGAAAGGAGCTAGGATGCCCGCCATGCCGCGAGTTGCTCGGGTCGAACGAGTCACCCACGAGACCCGCATCGCCGTCGAGATCGATCTGGACGGGACGGGAAAAAGCCGCATCTCGACGCCGCTCCCGTTCCTCTCGCACATGCTCGATCAGATCGCCAGGCACGGCCTGTTCGATCTGACCGTCGAGGCGCAAGGCGACGTGGAGATCGACGGGCACCACACGACCGAGGATCTCGGGATCGTGCTCGGCTCGGCCGTCGCGCAGGCGCTCGGGGACAAGGCCGGGATCACGCGTTACGGCGAGGCGACGTTGCCCATGGACGAGGCGCTCGTGACGTGCGCGCTCGATCTCTCGGGTCGCCCGTATTTCGTGTTTCGCGTGCCCTTGCCCAAGGCCAAGGTCGGGACGTTCGACGTGGAGCTCGTGCCGGTGTTTTTCGAGGCCGTCGCCCGCTCGACGCCGTGCAACCTGCACCTGCGGATGCACGAGGGCGAGAACCTGCACCACATCATCGAGATCAGCTTCAAGGCCTTCGCCAAGGCGCTGATGCGGGCGACGCGGATCGATCCACGCGTGACGGGCGTGCCGTCGACCAAGGGGAGCCTCTAGCCATGACGCGGGTCGTGGTCGTGGATCTCGGGATGGGCAACCTGCGCAGCGTGGAGCGCGCGATCACGCAGGCCGCCGCGGATCGAGGCGCGTCGTGCGAGGTCGTCCGGAGCGGGCGCGTCTCGGACGTGCTCGGCGCGGACAAGATCGTGATGCCGGGGCAAGGCGCGTTCCGCGATTGCGCGGCGGCGCTCGCGGGCGAGCTCGGGGAGGCGCTGCGGGAGGTCGTTCGCCAGGGCAAACCCTATCTCGGCATTTGCCTGGGGCTGCAGGCGTTGTTCGAGCGGAGCGAGGAGGCGCCGGGGGCCGCGGGGCTCGGCATCTTCCGCGGCGAGGTGCGACGGCTCGATCCCGGATCCGGCGCGGAGGCGGTAAAGATCCCGCACATCGGGTGGAATCGGCTCGAATGGAAGCGCGAGGCGGCAGGGGCGCTCGGCGCCTGGGGAAGGGAGGCGCCGCACGTGTACTTCGTGCACAGCTATCACGCGGTGCCGGAGGATCCGTCGATCGTGGTGGCGACGGTGACGCACGGGCCGAACGTGATCACGGCGGCGGTCGCGCGGGAGAACGTGACGGCGGTGCAGTTTCACCCGGAGAAGAGCCAGGCCGCGGGCCTCATGCTGCTCGGGGCGTTCGTCGCGGGGTGACGCTCAGCCGAACAACATCCCCGTGATCCGCGGATAGAGCCTGCGGATGCCGGGGACGCTGCCGGCCATGGACGAGAGCACGTCCCAGTGGTCGCGGTGATACACGACGAGGCCACTCTCCGTGCGGAACTCGCTCACGCCCGGGGCCGTGATCGTGAGGCCGAGCCGGGTCTCGATCGTCGCGGTCCACGAGAGCATGAAATGGGGCTCTTGCCCGACGAGCGCGAGGTCGTCGAAGCGCATCTCTTTCAGGCGCCTGAAGAGGTTCTCGTTGATGCGGAGGAATCGATCCTTGCCCGTGACGTCGTTGAACGGGTCGACGAAGCGGACGTCGGGCGCGTAGATCGCGTCGAGATCCGGCAGGACCTTCTCGCGGCGAATGTGGTAGGTCGCGAAGAGGGTGAGGAGACGCTCGGGCAGCGTGGGCATGCTGCCCGATATAGCACTTACGACGCAGGCGGGGGTTTGGGGGCAGAGCTCGGCTCGCCGAGCGGAGCCCCCAACGTCAGGCGATGATCTCGGTGAGCATGCCCTTCGGCAGCTCGGGATCACCAAAATCGTCGAGCGGGCCTCCCGCGCCGTTCTTGCAGCCGAGCGCGGCGCCGATCGTGCCGAGCAGCCGGCCGTTGTGCACGCCGTTCACGTCGACGTACTGGCCCGTCTTCAGGTAACCATTCGCGCCGCCGCAGAGGACGTACGGGACGTCGGTGTACGAGTGGTACTTGTTGCCGAGGTCGTTCAGCCAGACCGCGACGCCGAAATCGAGCAGCGATCCCGAGCCGAGATCGTAGGACGCGAGTTTGTCGAGAAGGTACTTGAACATCCGCGCGTGGATGCGGTCGATCTCGTGGTGCAAGAGGTGCGCGCCCTCGATCGGCGGGCCCTCGGAGCCGTCGCTGTCGATGCGGTGCGAGATCTTGTGGAAGCTCTTCTGCTTGACGCCGTTGATCGTGTACTGCGTGCTGTCGTTGCCGTCGCCGATCTGGATCGTCGCGGCGCGTGTCGTCCCGCAGGCCATCGCGAGCGCGATGATGTCCATCTGCATCCGCGCGACCTTCTCCAGGTTGTCGTTCGCGCGTGCGTCCGGGCTCATCGCCTCCATCGCCGCGACCTCCTCGGCCGTGAGCGCGCACTGCAGCCCGACCTCGAGGTCGCGGATCGACTGGAAATGCAGGTCCAATCGATCCCGATCGGCCTTGCCGAGGTCGCTGCGCGTCATGAGCGATTGCATCTGCTCGCGCACGAGGTCGTTCACGCTCTTGCGCTGCGCGGCGAGCTTCTTCAGGACCTCGGGGTCGAGGTTCGAGAGGCCGAAGAGCGCCTTGTAGGCGTTGATCGGGTTGTGCTCGGCGGCGCGGATCACCTTCGCCTCGCGGTACGAGAGCACCTCGTTGATGTAGCCGGCCTTCTTGCCGGCATACAGCGTGAGGGGCTCGACGCCCGCGGGGTTGAGCTCGCGCGCGATGCGGTTGTCGATCGACTCGCCCATCGCGAGCGACTCGTTGCCGCTCGGATCCTGCGAGACCTTCTGCGCCGTCAGGCACTGGTTGCCGCCGCCGGAGTGGCCGCAGCCGTTGCCTGGGAACGCGAAATTGATGCCCTTCACCAGGATGAGGCGCGAGGCATACGCGCTGAGCTCGCTGACCGCGCGATCACCCTCCGCGTTCATCGACTCGGTCGTGAGGGCGCCAGTCTGGCTCGGCCAGAACATCTCGGGTTCGTCGTTCGTCTGCTGCACGACGCCGTTCGCCTGGCGCATGAAGATGGCGAAGGGCGGCACGTCACCCGGGCCGGCCTCGGCCTTGCGCGGCGAGAAGCTCTCGATGAACGGGAGCGCGAGCGAGACGCCGAAGAGTCCTCGAAGAAAATGACGGCGATTCATGGCGCGACCTCCACGGGGCGGCGGGTCGAGAAGGCTTCGGAGCCGACGAGCTCGAGCAGGAGCTCCTTGACGGACATGCCCGTGCGCGAGGCCTCGCCGAGCTTCTCGATGAGCACGGCGTCCTCGACCTCGGCGTCCCGGCCATAAGCGAACTCGAGCCAGTTGCGCGCGAAGCACTCGTTCGCCTCGCGGCTCTCGGCGAGCATCTGGCTCCACGTGATGGCGTCGTCGAAGCTCGCCATCCCGCCGCCGAGCGGATACGCGTCCGCGGCGTCGACGGGGAAGCCGTTGTCCTCGGTGCGATAACGGCCGATCGCGTCGTAGTTCTCGAACGCGAAGCCAGCCGGGTTGATGAGCGTGCCGTGGCACGAGGCGCCGCACGTGCCCTTGCCGGTGTGCGCGGCGACGAGCTCACGCGTCGTCTTGCCTTCGGCCGGCGGCAACGGCGGGACGTTGTTCGGCGGCGGCGGGAGGCGCGCGCAGAGGATTCGCAGGTTCACGAAGACGCCTCGATGAATCGGGTCCGAGGCGCGCGCCGTGCCGTTCGCCGCGAGGAAGCCGGCGCGCGTGAGGATGCCGCTGCGTTTCTCGGGGTCGAGCTCGACCTTGCCGAACTCGGCGCCGCTCGGCGCGTCGACCTCGTAGACGGCCGCGAGCCTCTCGTTCACGAACGCCGTGCGCGAAGTGAGCAGCTCGTGCAGGCCTCCCTCCTGCGCGAAGACCACGTCCTCGACGAAGAGCTCGGCCTCGCGGACGAGGTCCTGGCCCATCTCGGGGACGAACTCGGGGAAGACGGCCGGGTCCTTGTAGAGGTCCTCGAACTTCCTCCAGTCGAAGAGCTGGCTGTGGAACGAGAGGATGACCTCCCGCGCCTTCGGATCGGCGAGCATTCGCTCGGCGTGGGCGCGCAGGCCCTCCTTCGTGTCGAGCTCGCCCGCGGCGGCGGCGTCGAAGAGCACGTCGTCGGGCATCGTGTTCCAGAGGAGGTACGAGAGCCTCGACGCGAGCTCGTACGAGCCGAGCGGGATCAAGCCGTCTTCCCGGGGCTCGCGCGTGCCCTCGACGCGGTAGACGAAATGCGGCGACTGGAAAAACGCCGAGAGGACGTGCGCGACGCCGGCGAGGAAGGCATCCCCGTCGATGACCGTCGGGGCCAGGTTGAAGAGCGCGACGTGCTCGTCGATCTCCGCGGCCGTGAGCGGCCTGCGATACGCGCGCTTGCCGACGGCCTCGATGAACGCGCGGGCGCGGGCCTCGTCGCCTTGCCCCTCGTCGGCGGGCACGAGCAGGGCGACCTTCGCGGGATCGGCGACGATCATCGCCGCGAGCTCCTCGGCGGCGCGCTGATAATCGGCCCACAGGTTCGGCGTGACCGCGAGGACCGCCTCGTTGTTGTCGAAGACGCCGCCGAGCGGGTCCCCGGTGAACGACGTCGAGAGGCCCGGACGCTGCTCGAGGCGCAAAACGTCACGGACCGAGTTTTCCCACTGCGTGTGGGTCAAGCGCGGGAAGGCGCTCCGCTCGGGGATCGATTCGACGGCTTGTTGTTCGTCCGGTGCACCGCCGATCGTCCCGACACACGAGGGCAAGAGACAAGCGAGGACGAGCGCTCCGGCGCGAAGCAGCGTCGGAATGCGGCGCATGACGGAGGAAGGGGCGCTATGAGTCTCCATGCCGGCCACCTCCAGGGCTTTGGCGAATTCGGTGGTATGCCGACTCTCCACGCGCGTCAACGACGGAGCAGCCCAATGACCCGCGAATCCGTCGATCGCATTGGGACGAATCTTTCCATCGCAATGGTATGGGATTTTGCTGTCACGGCTGTGATTGCGTAGGGCTTTACCCCCGGGCCAAGGCCCCTGTAGGCTCACGCCGTGCTTGCGACGAACGCGGTGCCGCGACGGGCGGCGATTCGCTCGAAATCCAGGCGCACGGCGGTCTTCGCCGTCGCGCTCGTGACGCGCCTCGTGGCGCCCCTCCTCGGCTTCGTGGCCTTCGCGGCGGCGAGCGCGCCGGCCTCGGTTTCGGCCGCGGAGCCCGCGGCGACGAAGGTGCTGGCCGTGCACGTGGAGGGCCCGGACGCGGCCTCGGTGCGCGCCGACATCGAGGCCTCGCTGCCGGATCGGATCACCGTCGCCACGGCGAAGGAGTTCTCGGCGGCGCTGAAAAAAGCGGGCCAGGGCAAACCGCTCGGCGCGGCGATGACGAACCCGAAGCAACGCGGCAAGCTCGTGCCGAAGGTGCAGAAGGCGGCGTCGAGCCTCGGGGCCGACGCGGTGCTCGTCGGGGTCGTGCAGAAGGTGCGCGGCGAGAAGAAGGTGCACCTCGTCTGGGTGAACGCCGACGACGCCGCGACGCCCGTCGACGAGGCGGTGTCGCTCAAGGGATCCGAGGACGAACGGAGGAAGGGGATCGCCGCGGCGATCACGAGCGCGGTGGAGCAATTCGCGCCGCCGCCGCCGCCCGAGCCGACGGAGGAGGCGGCGCCGCCGCCGAGCGAGGAGAAACCCAAGGAGGAGGAGTCGCCCGAGCGGGTGCGGCACCAGGCGGGATCGTCGATCATCACGGCCGAGGTCGGCTTCGAGATGGGCGGGCGCGTGTTCACGTACTCGGACGGGATCTCGGGGAACCTGCGGCGGTACGACGTCTACGGCGCGCCCATGGCGGCCGCGGCGATCGAGGTGTTCCCGGCGGCGATGACGACGATCCCGGTGCTCCGGGATCTCGGGATCACGGCGGGGTACGCGCGCGCGTTTGGCTTGCAATCGGCGACGGAGGACGGGGATCCGGTGGGCACGGTCTACCAGCGGATCACGGCGGCGCTGAAGTACCGGATCCCGATCTCGCGGCCGACGGGGCCGGTCATCGGCGTGCTCGGCGGCGTCCGGTGGCAGACGTTCGAGATCGACGCGCCGACTGCGCTGCGCACGCAGGTGCCGAACGTCGACTACCTCGCGATCCGCGCGGGCGTCGACGGCTGGTTCCCGATCGGGCCGGTGGCGGCGATGGTGGGGTTCGAGTGGATCGAGCCGCTCGCGACGGGTGAGGTGTACGAGCGATTCTCGGGGCCGTCGGTGCACGGCATCTCGGCGACGGCGGGGCTCGCGGTGCGCTTCGAGTCGGGGCTGCAAGTCCGCCTGTCGGGCGAGTACCTTCGGTTCTTCTCGGGCTTCGATCCCGTGCTCGGCGATGCGTACGTGGCAGGCGGAGCGCTCGATCAATTCTTCGGGGTCCGGCTCGGCCTGGCCTACATGGATTGAGGAGACGATGAACAACACGCGTTTCTTCCGGCTCTTCGTCGCAGCACTCGGAGCCCCCTTCGTCGCCCTGCTCGCGGCAGGTTGTCCCGGCACGTTGACCGAGGAGGAGAAGGCGATCTTCCAGGGCGGCGGGGCCTGCCCGGACGTGCCCGCGATGCTCGCGGAGAAGTGCGGCTCGGCGAACTGCCACGGCCCGGGATCGGCGTCGGTGGATCTGGCCTCGCCGAACGTGGCGTCGCGGCTCGTGAGCGTGGCCGGGACGGAGTCGTGCGGCAGCGCGATCCTGGCGAACCCGGTCGATCCGACGGGCAGCCTGATCTACGCGAAGCTCGTGGATCCGCCGCCCTGCGGGCTGAAGATGCCGCTCGGCGGGTCGATGACCGATCGCGAGGTGGAGTGCGTGAAGTTGTGGATCGAAGGGCTCGATCCGCAGGCGGGCCCCGGCTCGGGCGGCGGCGGCGGGATGGGCGGCGCCGGTGGCATGGGCGGCGCCGGTGGCATGGGCGGCGCCGGCGGGATGTAAGGTAGGCCCCACGAACACGAGACCTGAAGGCGCGTGGACGAGACCCTGAGGTATCGTGCACGAGACCTGGAGACGCGCGCGCGAGACCTGGAGACGCGCGTTCGTGACAAGGAACACGTGTGCACGAGACCTCGAGACGTGCGCTCGTGACCTGGGACACGTGTGCACGAGACCTCGAGACGTGTGGACGAGACCCTGAGGTATCGTGCACGAGACCTGGAGACGCGCGCGCGAGACCGGAAGACGCGCGGTCGTGACCTGAAACACGCGCGGTCGTGGCCTGGAGACGCGTGGACGAGACCTGGAGACGCGCGCTCGTGACCTGGAGACGCGCGCTCGTGACCTGGAGACGCGCGCTCGTGTCGAGCGCCTAGGAGAGCGCCTTCGCGGGAGGCCTGCGGATCAGCACGAAGGGCTGCACGATCGCCGAGAGGAACCGCGCGCTCGTGTCGAGCGACCAGCGCGTGAGATCTTCGGTCGTGGGCTTCTGGAGCTTGCCCGCGCGGATCCAGGCGTCGACGGACGCGACGTCGTTCTTCGCGAGGGCCACGCCCACGTCGAGCAGATCGAGCGCGTCGTCGACGATGATGACGGCGTCCCGCGCGAGGTGCGCGCGCAGGTCGCTCCAGTGGACGTCCCCGAGGGTCTCGGCGATACGTTCGCGCATGATGGCGGGAGCCTAGCTTTTCCTCGGCCCGGTTCCATCGTAGGCCTCCGTTCGTCATGCAGATCCTCCCCGCGATCGATCTCTTCGAGGGCAAGGCCGTCCGGCTGCATCAAGGGCGCTACGACGCCGTGACGGTCTACGACGCGGATCCCGTGGGCCTCGCGGCGCGGCTACGCGGGAAGGTCGAGGCGCTACACGTGGTGGACCTCGAGGGCGCGCGGGAGGGCCGGCCCGTGCAGAAGGAGCTCGTCCGCGCGGTCGTGCAGGCGTTCGGGCCGGGCGTCGAGGTCGGCGGCGGGGTGCGCGCGGCCGAGACCGCGGAGCAGTACCTCGCGCTCGGGGCCGAGCGGGTCGTGCTCGGGACGGCGGCGATCCGCGACGTCGTGATGGTCCGGGCGCTCGCGAGCGCGCACCCGGGGCGCGTGGTGGTCGCGCTCGACGCCAAGGACGGGTTCGTCGCGGTGGAGGGGTGGGTCGAGACGTCGACACGCACGGCGCTCGACGTGGCGCGGGATCTCGCCGGCGCGCCCGTGGCGGCGCTGCTCTACACGGACGTCGCGCGGGACGGGACGCAGGCCGGGCCGAACGTCACGGCGACCGCGGCGCTCGCCGAGAAGGGAGGTTTTCCCGTGATCGCCTCGGGCGGCGTGGGGACCCTCGAGCACCTCCGCGCGCTCGCGCGTGTCCCGGGCGTGGCCGCCGCGATCGTCGGTCGCGCGCTTTACGAGCGCGTCTTCACGCTGGAAGAGGCCATCGCGGCGGCGGCCCCCGCTGCGTGACGCGCCGGCCGCGCGCGGGCAAAACGCCCGGCGCGCCCTTTTCCCGAGGCGATCATCGTGTACCCTTCGCGCCGTGGCCGATCGAGCATCCCCGCCGCACCCGACGCGTGATCCGGCAGAGGACTTTTTGTTCCACCTCTATCGCGGCGGCGAGCTCTTGCAGGATGGTCGCCTCGAGGAGGCGCGCGCGGAGCTCGAACAGGCGCTCGTGCTCTCGCCCGCGGACGCGAAGGCCCAGGATCTGGTCGGCGTGGTCTACTTCCGGCTCGGCCTCTATCCACGCGCGATCGGCGTCTTCGAGAAGCTCGTGCACGATCACCCCGAGGCGCACGAGCCCCGCGTGAACTTCGCGCTCTGCTTGCTCAAGACCGGGCAACCCGCGCGGGCGCGGCAGGAGCTCGAGAAGGTGGTCTCCGCGCACGCGGGGCACAAACGCGCGTGGGGCTACCTCGGCCTCGCGCACCAGGCGCTCGGCGACGCGGATCGCGCGCTGCACGCGTTCACGCGGGGCGGCCACGACGCGATGGCGCGGCGGGTGATGGACGCGAGCGGCGGCACGCCGACCACGGAGCGCAGGCCTTCGTTCCACGAGATCGATCGCTCGGCCGACCTCACGCCTTCGAGCGCCCTGCCGCAGTCGCTCTCGGCCGGCTGGGACGCGCTGCTCGCCGCCGCGGAGGCCACGCCCGCGCGCGCGGCGCAAGCCGCGACGAACACGACGAACACGAAGGCGCACTCGGACACGCCGCCGCGTGGGCCGCTGTCGCCGACCGATCTCGGGCGACGACACACGCTCACGTTCCCGGCCGAGGGGAAGATCGCCCTGCACCCGGGCGGCGTGTTGCTCGTGGCGGCGACGAGTGGTTTCGCGGTTCGGCCTTCGCTCGTGCGCTCGATGGCGTACGCGGGCGGGCTCAAGCACAAGCCGATGATGCGCAGGATGCGCGGCAAGTCGCTCGAGGAGCCGCTCGGCGGCGAGGGTGACGCGCTCGTCGAGCTCGAGGGGCGCGGCGATCTCGTGCTCGCGCCGCCCGCGGACCACGAGCTCGTGTCGATCAGCCTGGAGGAGGAGCCGCTTTACCTGCGCGAGGATCTGCTCGGCGGGTTCGAGGGGGCGATGAGCTACGAGAACGGCCGCATGCCCGCGGGGGAGGGCGAAGCGGTCGGGATGGTGCAGCTCCGCGGCCCGGGCACGCTGGTCGCGCGCTTGCGAGCGCCGCTGCTCGCGCTCGACGTCCGCGAGGGCAAGAGCTCCGCGCTGCACGCGCCGAGCGTGCTCGGATGGATGGGCCGCGTGATCCCGCGGGCGCTGCCCCCGAGCGAGGCCCTCGGCGGCGCCCGGAGTTTTGTCGTTTTCTCCGGCGAGGGCACGGTGCTGCTCCATGGTCGCTAGCGGCTCGAAGGTGGACAAAGCGTCGCTGCGGCAGATCAAGGCCGCGCGGCGGAAGACGCTCTGGGAGGACGCGAAGAACGTCCCGAACCTCCTGACGTTCGCGCGGATCGTCATGATCCCGATCGTCTTGATGCTGCTCGGGCGCGGCAGCCCCCACGACTGCTTCTGGGCCGCGGCGGTCTACGCGCTCGCGGCGATCACGGACATGCTCGACGGGTGGCTGGCGCGCCGGCAGGGCCTCGTGAGCGTGCTCGGCAAGTTCCTCGATCCGCTCGCGGACAAACTCATCGTCACGGGCACGCTCGTCTGGCTGGTGCCGATGGGGCGGATCTCGGCCTGGGCGGTCGTGCTCTTGATCTCGCGCGAGATCACGATCACGGCGCTGCGCTCGATCGCCTCGTCGGAGGGCATCATCATCGCCGCGGGCGAGGGCGGGAAGACGAAGACGGCGCTGCAGATGATCGGGATCGTGTGCCTGATCCTCGGCTACCCGTACTGGTTCACGATCGGCGTCTTCGACTTCGGCGTCGTCGATCTCGTGCACGTGGGGAGGATGTTGATCTACACGTCGCTCGTCTTCTCGCTCTGGAGCGCGGGCCGGTACATGAGCCTCTTCGTGGACGCCATCGACGCGAAGAACAAGGCCGCGTACGAGGGACCGGAGCCTTCGCGGGAAAAATGATAAGAGAGGCGGCGTGATTTCCCGCCGTATCTTCTTCCCGGGGTTCGTCCTGGTCGCGCTCGCCGCGGGCCTCGCCTTCGCCGCGTGCTCGAACCAGGGCGTGGGTCAGGCCTGCAGCATCGACAACAACAGCACGGACTGCGAGGACGGCCTCGTGTGCGTGTCGAAGACCGAGCTGCTCGGCAACTCGGACATCTGCTGCCCGCCGACGGGCAGTGACGATCCGGCGTGCACGCCCGGGGCGCTCACGGGCGGCGTCGGTGGTGGTGGCGGCGCGGGCGGCGCAGGTGGCGCGGGTGGACAAGGCGGCGCGGGTGGACAAGGTGGCGCGGGTGGCGCGGGCGGCGCGGGCGGGGGCTGAGCCTCACGCGCGTGGCGACGTTGAACGAAGCCCTGGTGTTGCCGTTCGCTCCGAGTGATCTCGACACGCTCGCGGGCGCGCCCGGGTCGATCCGCGTGGCGGGCCGGGTCCTCGAGGTCGTGGGGGACGAGGTCATCCTCGCCGACGCGTTCGCGCGCGTGACGATCACGCTCACCGAGGGCACGGTCGCGCCCGCGGATCTCGTGGTCGTCGAGGCGTCGTTCTCCGCAGGCAAGCTCGAAGGCGGCCGCGTGATCGAGCGGCACGGGCCGAAGACGCCAAACGTCTCGCGAGGCGCGGCGAGTGAGGAGCCCGAGACCGAGACCGAGCGGCTCGTCCTTCGTGGCGTGGGGCGCGCGCTGCGGGCGCGGGCGGAGGCGCTCGCCGAGGTGCGATCGTTCTTCGTGCGCCAGGGTTTTCTCGAGGTCGAGACGCCCTCGATGGTCCCCTGCCCCGGGCTCGATTTGCACCTCGATGCGTTTGGCATCGAGGGGTTCGGGGCGCAGGACGCCGAAGGCGCTCCGAAGCCCCGAGCGTCGACTGGAGCGCCTCAGGGTCGCCCGCTCTGGCTCATCACGTCGCCCGAGTACCAGATGAAGCGCCTGCTCGTGGGCGGCGTTCCCCGTTGTTTCCAGCTCGCGCGTTGTTATCGCCGCGGCGAGATCGGCAGCCGCCACAACCCCGAGTTCACCATGCTCGAGTGGTACCGCGCCTTCGCCCCGATGGATGCGGTCGTTCGCGACACGGAGGAGCTCGTGCGTTCGGTCGTCACGAAGCTCGCGGGGTCGAGCGTGATCGAGGTCGAGGGGACCCGCGTGGATCTCGCGGCGCCGTTCGAGCGGATCGAGGTCGGCGAGGCGTTCGCGCGGTACGCGGGCACGAGCCACGACGAGGCGATCACCATGGCGAGCGAGGACGCGGATCGGTTCTTCCGGCTGCTCGTCGAGGAGGTCGAGCCGAAGCTCGCGCGCCTCGGCCGGCCTGTGTTCGTCGAGAGGTTCCCCGCCCCGTTCGCCTCGCTCGCGCGGCTCTGCCCGGACGATCCACGTGTCGCGGAGCGCTTCGAGCTCTACGTGGGCAGCGTGGAGGTGTGCAACGGCTTCGGCGAGCTGACGGATCCGGTCGAGCAGCGCGCGCGTTTCGAGCGAGATCAGGCCCAGCGGCGCGCCGAGGGCAAGAGCGTCTATCCGATCGACGAGCGGTTCGTCGCGGCGCTCGCGGAGGGGTTGCCGCCCGCGGCCGGCAACGCGCTCGGCGTCGATCGGCTGGTCGCGCTCGGCATCGGCGCGCGCGCGATCGGCGACGTCACCGCCTTCCCCTACACGTGGTTGTGAAGGCGGAGCGACCGAGCCACGAGGCGCTCGTCGCCCTCGAAGGAAAATACGCGGAGATCGCGGAGCTCCGGCGCGCGCGTGATCGCGGCGAGCCGATCCCCGAGAAGGCCGTGTTCAAGGCCCTCGCCGAGCGGTTCCCGGGCGCGCTCTGCGAGCTCGACACGTTGCCGCTCGACGTCGTCGACGCGCGCCTCGAGGCGATCCGCTCGGCCCTCGCGGGCGGCGGGATCGAAGCCTGGATCGCTTGGATGATCGGTTATCACGCCCTGCTCCGCGCGAGCCTGCGCATCCGGATCCGCGCGGTGAGGGATCGTTCGTGCTCGGACGAACGGGCGGGCGAGCTCGCGAAGGACGCGTCGATGCACGCGGGCATCGAGGTCGACGTGGCGTTCGTGCGGGCCACGCTCCGCCCTCCCGCGGGGCGGATCGCGGCGGTGGTCTACATGCGCCTCGAAGCGCTCTTCGACGCGCCGGCCTCGGCGATCCGCGCGGCGCTCTTCCCGCGGCTGCGCGATCGCCGCGCCGCCTCGGGCGACGAGCAGGCGTGGTAGCCTCGGCGCGATGAGCGAGCCGGCCCCGAACCCCTACGCGGCTCCCGGCGAGGCCGATCCACCGAAGGCGCGTGGCACGACGCTGGTGGAGAGCCGGATGCTCCGCTTCGTCTTCTTCGGCTTGCTCTACCTCGCGCAGGGCATCCCGTGGGGCTTCCTCGCGGGTGGTTATCGTGTCTTCTTGATCGACCGCGGCCTCAGCAACGAGGCGCTCGGCGCGGTCATGCAGGTCGCCTACCTGCCCTGGAGCTTCAAGGTCTTCTTCGGCCCGCTGCTCGATCGATACCGCGGCGGTCGCTTCGGCCGGCGGCGCCCGTTCATCGTGCTGGCCGAGATCTTGATGGGCGTGCCGCTGCTCGCGCTCGCGGCCGTGGATCCCGCGCGGCTCGGCCTCGTGAACGTGCTGCTCTTCCTGCACAACACGTTTGCCGCGCTCCAGGACGTGGCGGTCGACGGCCTGGCGGTGGACATCTTGCCGGAGCACGAGACCGGGCGCGCCAACAGCATCATGTGGGCCGGCAAGGTCGTGGGCGTGATGATCGGCGGCGCCGGCGCGGTGCTCGCCAAGCACGTCGGATGGCAAGCGACGTTCGTCGCGATGACCTTGCCGGTCTGGCTGATCATGCTCGTGCCGCTGCTCGTGCGGGAGCGACCTCGCGGCGAGGACACGCGCCTCGCGCAGGAAGGCAAGCGCCTGAACGTCCCCGAGCTCGTCCGCACGTTGCGCTTCTGGCCGGCGCTCTCGGGGTTCTTGCTCGGCTTCGTCATGCCGGCGGGCTTCGCGCTCGTCGGCACGTTCACGACGCGCCTCTACCGCAAGGACCTCGCGCTCTCGGAGGAGGCGCTCTACTTGCTCACGGTCATCGACACGCCCGCGGGGGTCGTGGGCGCGCTCGTCGGCGGCGCGCTCGCCGATCGAATGGGCACGCGAAAGACGATGGCCATGAGCATGACGCTGATCGGCGTCGTCATGGCGACGTTCGCGTCGCTGAGCGATCTCTGGCCGCGGTACGCGCTGCTCGTCGTGTACGGGGCGACGCTGCAGATCGCGATCTGCTCCTACAGCGCGTCGGCGCTCAAGTTCTTCATGCGGCTCTCGAACCCGGCCCTCGGGGCGACGCAGTTCACGGCGTACATGGCCATGACGAACCTCTGCTACTCGTTCACCGCGCGCTACGGCGGATGGATGGCGGATACGTTCGGCTACCAGCGCGCCTTCTTCATCGCCTCGGTCGTGCAGGTCGTGGTGATCCCGCTGCTGCTGCTCTGCGATCCGAGGAAGGCCGAGGCGCACTTCCGCGCCGAAGAGAACGTCGCCGCTGCACCCCAGATGTGACGCAGGGGCCGCGCGAACACGCTCGGCGAACTATTCCTGCCTCACGTGAAACGTACACATTTCGACACGATTCGACGCTTGTCGCGCGGCTTTTGATCGGCCTACATCGATACCCTCACGCGGGACGAAGCGATCGTTCGAGGTGAAACGAATGCGAAGACGATGGACGTGGCTGTGCGCCGCGACGCTCTCGGGAGCCGCGCTCGCGGCAGGGTGCGGCGGGGCCGACGAGGATCTCGGGCTCGGCGCGGGCCCAGGCGTCGGAGGCGGCGCCGGACAAGGCGGCGCGGGCCAGGGCGGCGCAGGGCAGGGCGCCGCAGGCCCGGGCGGCGCAGGGCAAGGCGGCAGCGGCGGGCAAAGCGGAGGGCCCAAGAGCCCCGCCGATCTCCGCGCCGACGTGAACCGCAACGGCACGATCGATCTCGACGATCCCACCGAGGATCAGGGCGAGGACACCTGGGACGCCCAGCACGGCGCGATCTTCCTGGCGAACGTCGACGACGATCAGGAGCAGTGCCCCTCGAGCGGACAGACGGACACGCAGCTCGTCGGCTGCAACGACGCGGCCGATACGGTGGTGAACGGCGAGGAGGATCTCGCCGATCTCGCGCGTATCGTGGCCGCGCCGTGGCCCGAGGCGTACGCCGACGCATCGGGCACGATCACGGTGAGCGCGCCGGAGCAAGTGCGGCTCTTCCGGAAGACCGAAGGCGGTACGTTCGAGCTCTTCGATCCCTCGACGACGCTCGGCCAGGCGGATCTCGCGGCGGGCGTCGAGCTCGCGATCGAGGCGCGTGACATCGTGCGTGACGAGTCCACGTGGGACGGGTTCGTCGACGTCTCGCTGACGGTGACGGGCACCGAGCCCTCGGGCGCGCCGATGCCCGAGACGAAGGACACGGTGCGGCTGCGCGTCGCGCCGGTGCTCTTCCGCCACCACCTGCACCCGGCGCGCACGATCTACGCGGCGGCCCAGAATTCCACCTCGTCCACCGCCTTCCGCGACGACCTGAAGGCGGCCATGCAGGTCGCGAGCCTGGCCGAGCCGCTCTACGAGCACCAGAGCCAGGATCAGTGGACGCAGGACTACTTCGAAACCGCGTACACCTCGATGCCCGGCCCCGGCGGCAAGCAACACGTGATGCACGTGAACTTCCGCTCCGCGAACCACACGGGCAGCCTGCGCAGCGCGGGGCGGATCGTCTTCGCGTTACGCGGCAAGGACGTCGCGGGCCTCGCGCAGTTCGATCCGAACCACTCGAACGGCATGGATACGCTGAACTCGTTCGGCAACTTCGAGACCGTGCCGCCGTACACGCACGACGGGAAGAGCTACCCGAACGGACGCGTGCTGCGCGGATCGACCGCCAGCTACTACCCGGACAGGAGCTTCGACCGCATGGTGAGCTCGCAGCGGGAGCAGCCGATCCTCTACATCGACACGGAGTGGCTCCTGGTCGGGCACGTCGACGAGACGACGACGTTCGTCAAGTCGAACACGCCGCGCGGATGGGCGCTCGGCCTGAACGACGTCGCGCTCGCGAAGAAGATGCTCGAGGACGCGAAGGCGGCCGGGCACGGCGACGTGCCGATGTTCGTCGGGAAATACTGGTGGGGGAACGACCCCGCCGAGGTCACGATCAACGAGGTGCTGGCCGATCCCGACGTCATGAACGAGAGCGCCGCGTCCGCGGTCGAGGTCGCCGGGCAGCTCGAGGTGCTGAAGCAGGAGACGGGCATCACGGACGCCGAGATCATCCCCATCCCGTTCCTGCACGAGCCGGCGCAGGGCTACTCGCTCGCGTACCAGCCGGGCACGGTGAACGGGATCTACCTCTCGGACACGGTCTTCGGCCCGCCGAAGCCGCACGGGCCGAACATCAACGGGCAGGACATCTTCGAGACGCAGCTCGTCGAGGCGTTCAAGCCCTACGGGATCACGGTGAGCTTCATCGAGAACTGGAACCTCTACCACCGCAACAGCGGAGAGGTTCATTGCGGGTCGAACACGACGCGGGTCGTGCCGGAGACGAACCCCTGGTGGGGAGGTGCACTGTGAAGGCAAAACGAGTCCTGGGGATCGGGCTGCTCACGGCCGGGCTCCTGCTCTCGGCGCTCACGGGCGCGGCGAGCGCGGCCGAGGGCGTGTGGATCGGTCCGGACAAACTCGCCGCGCAGGACCGAACGACGCTCGTGCAAGCGATCGGCTCGGCGCGGAGCCAGAACCCCGCGGCGTTCGAGACGCTCGCGCGGCTGCGGGAGGACATGCCGGCGCTCGACGCGCAGAAGCGCGGCCGGTACGTGCCCGTCGCGGCCATCTTGAAGCGCCTCGGCAAGGACGTGCTCTTGCCGGTGTTGAACGAGCTCGCGGTGGACGCGAAGCCGCGCGGCGACATGTCCGCGGACGCCTGGCACGCGTGGCGCGTGGGCCTCGTGGAGGCCGCGGGCACGCTGCGGGACGGCCGCGCGGCGCCCGTGCTCTTCGCGATCCTCGACGCGCCCGAGGAGAACCCGGATCTCGTGCGCGCCGCGGCCTCGGCGCTCGGCAAGCTCGGCACGGACGCGGCGGCGCAGAAGCTCGTCGCGCTGGCGAAAAAGGAGGGCCCGAAGCAGAAGGGCGTGCTCGCGGGGATGGGCGATTGCCGGCGGCTCGTGGTCGCCGAGGCGCTCGCCTCCACGCTCGCGGCGCGCCCGGACGCGGAGACGGCCATCGTCGTGGCGCGATCGCTCGGCGACGTGGGCTCCGCGTGGGCCTGGCAGACGCCGATCATCGCGGCGAGCGGCGAAGAAGAGGCCGTGCGCTCGACCGCGGCGCGGGCGCTCGTGGCGTCGTATCTGCGTTACGAAGGCGAGGCGCGCGCGGCGATCACGAAGGCCGTGCTGATCGTGGATCACCCGTCCACGCCTGCGCTCGTGGAGCAAGCGAAGCGCGGCGCGAGGCCGGGGGATCAGGCGGCGCTCGACGCGCTGCTCGAGCGCTTCAAGAACAGCCCGCTGCATCGCTGACCCGGTCGACCGCGCTTCGCGCGGTCGTCCTCGGTCCAGGCCGTGCCTGGTCCGGGTCCAGGGGTGGATAACCCCGGGGTTTGGGGCGTAGCTCGGCTTGCCGAGCGTAGCCCCATCGTCGACCAGACGGGCCCGGGGTGAAACCCCGGCGCTACGCCACCCGCCTCAAACGCCCTGCGCCTCCGCGCCCCAGATGATCTTGTGGAGCTGGACCTGCACGCGCACGAGCAGGCCGTCCTCGAGCACCCAGGCCACGAGATCCTTCGGCGCGAGCTTTCCCCACACCGCCGAGGCGAGCAGCGTGCAGCCGAGCCGCGTGAGCTCGCGCTCGCGGATCACGCCGCGCATCCACTCGTAGTCGGCGCGATCGGCCAGCACGAACTTGATCTCGTCGCGCGGCCCGATGTGCGCGAGGTTCGACCAGCGGTTGCGATGGCTCTCGCCGGAGCCGGGGGCCTTGAGGTCCATGATCTTGTGGACCCGCGGATCGACGCGTGAGACGTCGGCCTCGCCGCTCGTCTCCACGAGCACTGTCCGGCCTGCGTCGCAGAGCTCGCGCAGGAGCGGGATCGCGCCGGGCTGCAGGAGCGGCTCGCCCCCCGTGAGCTCGACGAGGGGCGTGCCGGAGGCGAGCGCACGGTCGAGCACCTCGCCGCGCCGCATTCTTTGGCCTCCAAAGAATGCCTGCGTCGTGTCGCACCAGGCGCAACGCAGGTTGCACCCCGTCAAGCGTACGAACGTGCACGGCAGCCCGGCGAACGTGGATTCGCCCTGGATGCTCGAATAAATCTCGTGGACGACGAGGGTGTCTTCCTTCACGTGCGGCGGGACGTTCTTACCCCTCGGCCCCGCCCGCGCCAGGTCCGCCACGAACACGAGCGCCCGGCGAGCCGAGCGGGCCGTGCGTCGTGACGCTCCCGGAGCCGATGCGGTGCGTCTCTCCGTCGCTCCCGATCACGAGGAGGTAGCCCTCGTGATCGATGCCGGCCGCCGTCCCCGAGATACCCGAGACGTCGATGGGGACCCCGCGGAGGACGTCGCGGCGCTGCAGCTCGCCGTGGAAAGCGCCGAGGCCGTCGGCCTCGAAGCTGCGCACGGCGTGGCCGATCTCGGCGAGCAGACGCGCGGCGAGCGAGGATCTGTCGAGCCCGGCTCCTCCGAGGGCGTGGAGCGAGGTCGCGCGGGAGGCGAGCTCCGCGGGGAACGAGGCCGCGTGCACGTTGAGCCCGACGCCCGCGATGACCGCGTCGATCGTGCCGCCGCGCAGGGCCGTCTCGACGAGCAGGCCCGCGAGCTTCTTGCCGTCGACGAGCACGTCGTTTGGCCATTTGACACCGGCCCGCGCGCGGCTCGCCCCGAGCACCTCGTCGACCACACGCGCCACGCACACGCCGAGGACGAGCGCGAGCGGCGGCAAGGCGCGCGGGTCGATCCTCGGGCGAAGGACGACGGAGAGGTAGAGGTTCTCCCCGGGCGGCGAGTGCCACGCGTGGCCGCTGCGGCCGCGTCCGCGCGTCTGCGCGTCGGCGAGGAAGGCGGCGCCGTGGGGCGCGCCGGAGGCCGCGGCGCGGCGCGCGTCGTCGTTCGTCGAGGCGGTGATCCGTGCGACGACGACGGGCCGGCCGATGCTCGCGCCGAGCCTTTCGAGCTCGGCCTCGATGCGGAGAGGGTCGAGGTCGTTCAAAGCGGGGGTTCGGGGGCAGAGCTCGGCTCGTCCGAGCGGAGCCCCCGAGCGTCGACCAAAAAGTCGAGGCCGATGTCCGCCGCGGGCGCCGAGTGCGTGAGAGCTCCGACGCTGATCACGTCGACGCCGGCGAGGGCGAGCTCCGTGATGCGCTCGAGCGTGATCCCGCCCGAGGCTTCGAGGATCGGGCGAGGCGTGAGCGAGGCTGCGCGGGCGACGGCCGTTCGAACGTCCTCGGTCGAGAAGTTGTCGAGCAGGATGATGTCCGCGCCGGCTGCGATCGCCTCTTCGAGCTGCACGAGCGAGTCGACCTCCACCTCGATCCGCGACGTGTGCGGGGCGTGGGCCCTCGCGCGCTCGACGGCGCGGCCGATGCCGCCGGCCGCGACGATGTGGTTGTCCTTGATCATCACCGCGCTGCCGAGGTCGTTCCTGTGGTTCACCCCGCCTCCCATGCGGACGGCGTACCGCTCGAGCGCGCGCAGGCCCGGCGTGGTCTTGCGCGTGTCGGTGATACGCGTCCGCGCGACTGTCGGCACGGCGTCGACGTAGCGGCGCGTGATCGTCGCGATGCCCGTCATGCGTTGCACGAGGTTCAGCGCGGTCCGCTCGGAGGCGAGCACGGCGCGGGCCGGCCCGCGCACGCGCCAGAGCGTCGTCCCGGCGGGCGCGGCGCTGCCGTCCGGGACCAGCGTCTCGACCACGCAGCGTGGATCGACGCGCGTGAACACGCGGCGGAAGACCTCCGCGCCGCAGGCGACGACGGCCTTGCGCGCGACGGCGGCGGCGTCGGCTCGGGTCTCTGCGTCGACGCACGCCTCGCCGGACAGGTCACCGCCGGCGAGGTCTTCTTCGAGCGCGCGATCGACGATGGCGTCGAGGAGGGGAGGAGCGATCATCGGGCTCTTCTTACCACCGGAGCACGGCGGCGCCCCAGGTGTAGCCGCTGCCGAAGGCGGCCGTCAGCACGGTCGATCCTTCCTTGATGCGGCCGTCGGCGACCGACTCGCTCAGGCCGATGGGGATCGTCGCGGCCGTCGTGTTGCCGTACCGCTCGATGTTGTGGACGACCTTCTCCGGCGGCAAACCCAGCTTGTCGGCCACGTACTGGTTGATGCGCATGTTCGCCTGGTGTGGGACGAACAGGTCGATCTTGCTGATGTCGATGCCGGCCGCGGCGAGCGCCTCGCGGCTGACCTCGGGCATCTTCTCGGTGGCCCAGCGGAAGACCTGCTTGCCGTTCATCTTGGGGTAATGATCGCCGCGCTCGAACATCTCCTGCGTGAGCCGCGGGATGTGCTTCGACGCGGGCGCGGGCAGCCAGAGATCTTTCGCGCCCGTACCATCGGCGTGCAGGTGGATCGACATGAGGCCCCGATCGTCGGACGGGCTCGCGCCGACGAGGGCCGCGCCTGCGCCGTCGCCGAAGAGCACGGCCACGTCGCGGCCGCGCTCGGTGAACTCCACGCCCGTCGAGTGCACCTCGGCGCCCACGACGAGGATGTTCTTGTAGGCCCCGGCGCGGATCCACGCGTCGGCGACGCTGAGCCCGTAGAGGAACCCCGAGCACTGGTTGCGGACGTCGAGCGCGGGCACGCCGGGCAGGCCGAGCTTCTCGCCGAGGAAGCAACCCGAGCCGGGGAAATTGTGGTCCGGGCTCAGGGTCGCGAAGATGATCATGTCGACATCGGAGACCTTGCGACCGGCGCGCTCGAGGGCCATCTGCGCGGCCGGCACGGCGAGGTCGCTCGCGCCGATCCCGTCACGCTCGATGAACCGCCGCTCCTTGATGCCCGTGCGCTGCTGGATCCACTCGTCGCTCGTCGGCATCGTGCGAGCGAGGTCGTCGTTGGTCACCACCTTGGTCGGCACGTAATGGCCGACGCCCAGAATCGCTGAACGCATCCCTGGGCTCGTAATGCGACTCGGCCGGGTATCAAAGGCATAACGACCGACACGGTGCGTCAGCGGACGAGATACGTCCGACCGAGCGGACGCGGCAATGGCCGCGTATGATTTTTTGCGGTGTCGCGTTCGCTCCGTCGCTCCATTTCGCGACTGTTTTCCGTCATGCTCGGGCGGCCGTAGGAGGGACACAACGAACGATGGAAGGTCGCGAGGCGAAGGTACGAGAACGAGAGCTGCTCCGGCGTGAACACGCGGAGCTTTCGGCGGCGTGCCTGGGACGGGAGCTCCGGGTGCCGCTCAGGAACCCCTCCCGGATGCTCTGGGTGTTCGTGGTGTTGCTCGGGCTCGGCTTCGCGCTCGGCGTCTCGGTCGGGATCACGCGTGGCGGCGCGACCGGCGTCGGGCTCGCCTCGTTCGGCGTGGTGCTCCTCGGGTGCGGGGTCTACGCGGCCGTGCTGGCGAGGCGCTTCGGCGCTCGGCAGGACCTCGCGATCGTGCTCGGGCTGCGCGCGCTGACGGTGCCTGCGCTGCCGCTCGTGCGCGGCGGGACGGTGGAGGTCGCGTACGAGGATCTCGAGGGCGTCACGCTCATGCCGTCGGGCGGTCGGCTCGTGCACGTGCTCCGCACCTCGGATGGCTTCGTGCCGTTGCCGCTCGAGCGTCTCCCGCGCGAGGCGAAGAACACGAAGCTCCCGCTCCGGATCCACGTCCGGGCGACGCTCGCGCGGAGGCGGCCGCGCCTCTCGGCGACGCGGCTCGCGGCGGTGGAGGCGCAGATCCTCCACGAAGGCCCGAGCCTCGGTGCCCTCGTGGTGACGAAGGACGGCGCGCCGGAGGTGCTCGCGGTGCTGCGCGACGAGGCGCACCTCGGCGCGTGGCTCCTCTCGGGTGAGCTGCCCGCGGACCACGAGATGATCTGCGCGCAGGACGTGCTCGACCCGATGGGCGACGCGCTGCGGGACGCGATCGGCGCCCTCGTGGAGGTCGGAGACGCCCCTGTGAAGGCGAGACGGATGCGCGCCGGGGACGGGCAGCGCTGAGCGAGCGCGGGTCCGCTTCGATAACTGCTTCCGTATCCACGAGCTCGCCGCCGCCCCCTGACCCGCGGGCGCCCTCGCTCCTCACCTCCCGCCCTGGATTTTCGCGTCCGTCCCGCGAGATCACGAAGGGATCGTTCTGCAGGACGAAATTCTTTGTCGTTCGTCCATAGGCTTGTGACACTCTCCCGCGTCCAAAGTAGCGCCGCACAGGTCCCCATGCGCCCTCAGGTCGGCCAGGTCATCAACAACAAGTACCGGCTCGTCCGCGTCATCGGCGATGGCGGGATGGGAAGCGTGTACGAGTCGCGTCACGAGGTGCTCGGCACCACCGTGGCGCTCAAGTTCCTCCACCCCGAGCTCTCGCGGCGCCAAGGCCTCGTGCAGCGCTTCATCCAGGAAGCGAAGGTCTCGGTCAAGATCCGCAGCCCCCACGTCGTCGAGGTCAAGGACGTCGACCAGACGGCCACGGGGCAAGCCTTCATCGTGATGGAGTACCTCGAGGGCAAGACCCTCCAGATGCTCTACGAAGAGCTCTACCACGCGGGTCAACGGCTCTCGTACACCGACGCGCTCGAGTACGCGATGCAGATGATCGACGGCGTCGAGGCGGCCCACGCCGCCGGCGTCGTGCACCGCGATCTCAAGCCCGACAACGTCATGATCACCCGCGGGACCAAGGGCGAGCCGCTCCTCAAGCTGCTCGACTTCGGCATCGCCAAGCTCAAGGTCACGGGCGAGCTCGATCGAGGCCTCACGCGGCCCGGCGTGATCATGGGGACGCCCGAGTACATGGCCCCCGAGCAGGCCTACTCCGCGGACGCGGTCGACGCCCGCGCCGACATCTTCTCGCTCGGCGTGATGATCTTCGAGATGCTCGCCGGCCGAAGGCCCGTCGGCGGCGACGAGCCGCACCAGATCGCGTCGGCCTACCTGACCGGGCAAATCGCGCAGCTCACGGACCTCGCACCGCACGTGCCGCCGGAGCTCGCGAGCGTCGTGCACCGCGCGATGGGGCCCAAGCCGCCCGATCGCTACAGCTCGGTCGCGGAGTTCCGGAGCGCGCTCGATCCCTTCGCGGCCGGCACGCGCGGAGCCTCGACCGGCGCCGCGCTCGCCACGCCCCTGCCCGGAAGCGTCACGCCGAGGCCCGCCATCTCCCCCGCCGCGCCCGGAGCGACGCCCGAGGCCGGCGCCTCGCCCATCCCGAAGACGCTCCCCCCCACCGACGACAAACCGCCGCCCGGGGTCAGCGAACCCTCGATCCCGCCGCAGATCGTGGCGGCCGGTCTGGCCACGCCGCTCGGCGGGTTCGACGCGCCGAACAGGTCCGCCGGGCCCCACACGGCCATCGGCGAGCCCTTGCCCGAGAGCCTCGCGCAGCAGAGCCCCAGGTACGACGCCACGGCCCCCGCCGCGCCCCTCGCCTCGCACACGGCCCCGCCCGGCGCGTACGACATGTCGCCGCGGCCCGGCGGCACCGCGGTCGGCCAGGCCCTCTCGTCCCCCGGCTACGGGGCAGCCCCCGCGAACTACGGTCCGCCGCCGGGTTATCCGCCCGTGAACAGCGGCTACGCCCAGACCCCCGGCTACGGGCCCACCACCCCGATGAACCCGATCGGGGCGCGGCCGCCCGGGCACCAGAACCAGCAAAAGCGCAGCGGCGGCGCGTCGATCCTGATGATGCTCCTGCTCGCGGCCGCCGTCACCGGCGTGGTCGTCGGCGGCGTGTACCTCGGGCAGAAGCTCACGAGCAACGAGGAGCACGCCGGGGACCCCATCCCGCTTCAGCAGCCGCCGACGGCGGTCGTCCCCGTGGACACCGGCGCGCAGCAGCCGACCCAGACGACCGGCGCGGTGAACGTGAACCCGCCGCAGCAGCCCCCGCCGCAGACCAACGTGCCGCGGCCGACGAACACGGTCGGCGGGCCGAAGCCGACGGGCACCTCGACGGCCCCGCAACCTTCCGCGTCCGGGAGCACCGGGACGAACCCGATCCCGAACCCGTGGGGCTCGAGCCCGATCCCGATCCCCTGGGGAAGCACGCCGATCCCGCTCCCCTTCCCCATCCCGGGCCAGCAGCCGACGGCGCAACCGACGAACACCGGGCCCGCGCCCAACCCCACGACGTCGACCCCGACGCCGCGGCCCTCGACCAGCACGAGCGGTCGGCCCCGCATCCGGATCCCGATCCCGGGGCAGAACCCTTGAAGTCTCGTTCCCCGAACGCAACGCGCAGCTCGTAGCCAAGGAGAACGTCGGCGAGATGAGCGAACAACAGCCGCCGGGAAGCCCCTACGGTCCCGGAAAAACCATCGTCGGTGAGCCCCTGTTCGGGCCCGAGGGCGCCGGCCCTTCGCCCGCCCCCGGCGTCACCCCGCCTGGCATGCCCGCCCCCGCGCCCCTCGCAGGCGCGCCCGTGCCCGCCACCATGGTCGACGCCGGCCCCGCACAAGCCCCCGTCTACCCGGCCCACGCGCCGCCCGCCGGCGCCCCCTTCGGCCAAGGATCCGGCACCCAACCAGGCGGACCCGCTCCCTACGGCGTTGCGCCCGTCCCCGGACCGGCTCCGTACGGCGCGCCCGCTCCGTCGCCCTACGGCCCGCCCGTCCCGGGGATGGCCGGCCCGCCCGCGTACGGCGCGCCCCCGCCTCCGCCGGTTCGCGTGGCCTCCTCGGGCAACAGCGGCCCGCCGCTCGTCGCCATCGGCCTCGCCGCCGCTTTCGTCATCGGCGGCCTCTCGCTCGGCGGCTTCCTCCTCCTCCGCGGCGGCTCGAGCAGCACGGCCGAGGATGTTCCCCTCGCGCCGGTCAGCCAGCCGAGCGCCATCAGCGTCGCCTCCGATCCGCCCGCGACCGGCGACGCCCCGCCGCCCGAGGCCACCGCGGAGGCGCCCGCGCCGCCGCCCGAGCCCGTGCGCCCCGCGTCCACGACGCCGCCGAAGCCCACCGCGACCTCCACGACCACGACGAAACCGCCGACGTCGACCCCGACCACGACCGGCTCGGCGCCCAAACCTTCGCCGACGACCACGTCGACCACGCCGCCGTCGCGGCCCACCGTCTCCCTCCCCGGCACGTCGACGTCGACGTCGCCGACGCCGAAGCCCACGACGACCACCAAGAAGAGCATCCCCAAGCCGTTCTGAGGCCCTACGGCCCCGGCCGCTCGCGCCTCGGGGCGCTTGCTCGAACGCCTCTCGTCGAATAGGAGGGGCGCATGATGGTCATCCGTCGTCTGGGTTCGTTCGTGATCCTCGCCCTCGGCGTCGCCACCACCGCCGCCTGTGAGAACAAGGTCCCCGAGCCTGCCGCCGAGCCTCGCGCCGCGGCGCCGCGCGAGCCGGAGAAGCCCGAGCCCGCAGACCTCATCAAGGAAGACATCACCGTCGGCACGGGCGCCGAGGCCAAGGAAGGCGACAAGGTCAAGGTCCACTACACGGGCCGGTTGCTCAAGACGAACTTCATGTTCGACAGCTCGGTCGGCAAGGACCCGTTCGAGTTCGAGCTCGGCAAGGGCGAGGTCATCAAGGGCTGGGACCTCGGCGTCGCCGGCATGAAGGTCGGCGGCAAACGCAAGCTCACGATCCCCTCGAAGCTCGGCTACGGCGACGGTGGAAGCCCGCCCAAGATCCCCGGCAAGGCGACGCTCGTCTTCGACGTGGAGCTGCTCGAGATCGTCGGCGAGGACGCGAAGCCCGCCGAGGGCGGCAAGGACACGAAGGCGAAGGGCGCGCTCAAAGAAGCGCCGAAGAAGTGAGCGCCTAGCGCCAGGTGACCTGGCGCAGATCCTCCCAGACTTCCCGCGCGGATTGGTAACGATAGGCGTCGCGACGGCGCAGCAGCTTGGCGATCACGTTGCCGACGGGCGTGCCGAGGGCCTCGGCCTTCTTGCGCGGCGCGCCCTCGGAGATCTGCCGCGTGATCTCCGGGTAGGCGACGTCCACGTCGATCGCAGGCTGGCCCGTGTGCATCTGGTACATGAGCAGGCCGAACTGATAGAGGTCGCTCTGCGTCGTCGTGTATCCGGCGGTGACGAGCTCCGGCGTGAGGATCTTCGGGTTCGCCACCTGCGGGCGGAACCAGCGCGTGCTGCCCTGGAGCTGATGCGCCACGCCGAAGTCGGTCAGCTTGACGATCGGCGATCGGTCGAGCTGCGAGATGAGCACGTTGCCCGCGTGGAGGTCGGAGTGCACGACGCCGCTGTCGTGCAGGTACTGCAGCGTCATCAGGAGCTGCCGGCAGAGCTCCACGAGCAGGAGGTCCGAGAAGGGACGGCCGAGCAGCGCGCGCAGGCTCGTGTCACATCGCTCGAGCGCGAGGTAGAAGAGGTAGTTGTTCTCGAACGCGTCGTGGATGTAGACGATGTTCGGATGGCGGAACTGCTCGAGGCGCCGTAGCTCCTGCGCCCACTCGTCCTTCACCGCCTGGTAGGACTTGTTCGCCGGGCGAAGCATCTTCAGCGCGTACCGCTGATCGAAGGGCCCGATGCACTCGTACACCGATCCGTACTGGCCATCCCCGATGAGGGCCCCGACGACGTAGGTGCCGCGCGTGGACGTCAACGTCGTCCCGGGGACCGGGAACGGGATCAGATGCGAGCCGGTTTGATTCGCCCAGTTCACGCGCCTTCAATTTAACAAGAATCAGGCCGCCCCGGGCCTCTTCAGCGCCGAAGGCGCCCAGGGCGGCGCGCGGCGTCATCCGCCTTCCGCTTCACGGAGCATCTCCTCGGTCCCACCACGGTCGAGGCCGAGCGCCGCGCCGATCTCGTGGATCATCGCGCGCTCGGAGGTCGTGATCGTGCCGTCGGCCGCGATCACGCCGATCGCGAGGCTCAAGGCGACGCGGCAAGCCGCGGGGCTGCCGAGCGTCGTGCGCGCGCCCGCGAGCAGCGCCGCCGTGCCCGAGGCCCTGCGCGCCGCGTCGAGCCGCGTGATGAGCTGCTCGAGTTGATCCGGCGTCACCTTGCGGTCCGTCAGCGACTGCACGCTCCGCGCGAAGTGGCGCTTCTCCTCCGCGCCGAACTCGCCGTCCGCGTAAGCGGCGAGGTACATGAGCTCGACGAGGGCCTCGAGCTTCGGTTCATCGAGCGTGTGCGAGGACCGCAAGGAAATCGGCGCCATGTCCCCTTCCTACACCGTCCTCGCCGAGGCCAAAAGACCGCTGAAAAGGCGAGGGACGCCCGGGACGTGCCGAACGAGGAAAACCACCGGCGCGCGCGGGCCGTGTGTCATCCTTCACGGATGCGCCCCTTCCAGCATGGCGCCGCGTTCTTGACGCTGGGGACGATCACGCTCGTCGCCTGCGGCCCCGCGCCCGCGCCCAAGGCGCCTCCGAGCGAGGACGCCACCTCCGAGGACATGGGCGCGATCGAGCCCGCGCCAGCGCCCGTCACGGCCGAACCCGCGCCGCCCAAGCTGCGCCTGCCGTGCGCCGAGGACGACCTCGTGGGCTGCACGAACGGCTGCGACGACGGGATCGTCGAGGACTGCGTCACGCTCGGGGTGATGTACCTGCGCGGCGGCGAGGTCGTTCGGACCGACCCGCCGCGGGCCGTCGAGCTCTTCCGCGGCGCTTGCACGAGCGGCAGCGCGCGTGGCTGCATCAAGCTCGGCGACCTCTACCACGACGGCACGCTCCAGGACGATCCGGCCGAGGAGGTCACGCTCTACCGCAAGGCGTGCGACGCGGGCGCGAACCGGGGCTGCGTCGCCGCGGGCAAGGCCTACCTCGAGGGGCGCGTCGTCGGCCTCGATCCGGTCTTCGCCGCGACGCTCTTCACGCGCGTCTGCGAGCGCGGCAACGCCGAGGCCTGCCTCGAGCTCGGCCGGCTCTACGATCGCGGCCACGGCGTGCGCAAGGACCCGGACCGCGCGCTCGCGCTGTTCACGAAGGCCTGCCAGCTCGGGCTCGACGAGGGGTGCCTCACGGCCGATCCCAAGGGAGAGGTCGTGCCTCCGCGTCAGTGATCCGGCACGCGTGGTACCTTCGCCGGCGATGAAGGCCATCGTCCTCGCCGGCGGCAAAGGCAGCCGTCTCAAGCCCTACACGGCGCTCATCCCGAAGCCGCTCATGCCGATCGGCGAGCAGACCATCGTGGAGATCCTCCTCCGCCAGCTCGCGTTTCACGGCGTGCGAGACGTGACGCTCTGCACGGGGCACCAGGCCGCCCTGATCGAGGCCGTGCTCGGCGACGGCGATCGTTATGGGGTCAAACTTTCGTATCGGCGCGAGGAGCAGCCGCTCGGCACGATCGGGCCGCTGCGCGCGATGGCCGAGCAGCTCCCCGAGCGGTTCCTCGTGATGAACGGCGACATCCTCTGCGACCTCGATTTCGGCGAGCTCGCGAGGACGAGCGCCGAGGCGAACGCGGCGCTGACGGTCTGCGTGTTCGAGCGCGCGACGAAGATCGATCTCGGCGTGCTCGAGCTCGACGCCGCGGGGAGCGTGACGGGGTTCCGAGAAAAACCGTCCTACTCGTTCTGGGTGAGCATGGGCATCTACGCGATGAGCCGGGAGACGCTCTTGCGGTACGTGCCGCCGGGGGTGCCGTTCGGCTTCGATCAGCTCATGCACGCGCTGCTCGCGGCGCGCGTGCCGATCCAGACGCACCCGTTCCACGGGCACTGGCTCGACATCGGGCGCAGCGACGATTTCGCCGATGCGCAGGACGAGTTCGAGAAGAACCGCGCGCGTTATTTGCCCGAAACGAAGGCGTGATGGGCCGACACGCGGGGCGTAGCTCGGCTTGCCGAGCGTAGCCCCATCGTTGACCAGTCGGGGACCGGGGTGGAGACCCCGGCGGCATGCCTCAGGCCCGCGTGATCGTCAGGACGAGCGCTTCGCCGTCCACGTTGAGCTCGCGCCGCTCGCCCGCCACGGTCGAGCTGCCGATCTCGAACGAACGCACGAGCGCCTCGCGGGTGATGTCGTCCTGGGCCGCGCGCGTGACGCGCAGGACGCGCTCGCTGCCTTCGACGGCGAGCGTGATGCGATCGGTGAAGCCGAGGGAGAGGTCCTTGCGCAGGCCTTGCACGCGCGAGAGGATCTCGCGGGCGAGGCCCTCGTCACGCAGCGCGTCGGTGAGCGCGGCGTGGAGGACGACGACGCCGGCCTTGCCGCCGGCCGCGGCGAAGTCCTTGCCGGCCTCGACGACGACCTCGATCTCCTCGGGGCCGAGCGAGACCTTCTCGCCGTCGAGCTCGAGCTCGATCGCGCCGCGCGTGACGAGCTCGGTGCGCAGCTCGGCGGCGTTCGCCTTCGCGAGGACCTGCTTGGCGAGCTGCACCTTCTTGCCGAGCTTCGGTCCGAGCGCGCGGAAGTTCGGTTTGAGCACGTAACGAACGGCCTCGCCCTCCTGCCCCGGCTCGAGGAAGCGGACCTCCTTGACGTTGAGCTCCTCTGCGATGAGGGCCGCGTGCTCTGCGATCGCGCGGCGCATGGCCTGGTTCGAGACGATGACGTCGGCGCGCGCGAGGGGCTGGCGGACCTTCAGCTTGTTCAGGGTGCGGACCTGGAGGCCGAGGCTCACGAGCTCGCGCACGGCGCGCATCTCCGCGGCGAGGCCCTCGTCGATCGCGGCGAGGTCGGGCTCGGGGAAACGCGCGAGGTGCACGCTCTCGGGCTGCGACGTCTTCCAGGGGCCACGGACGAGCGCCTGGTAGAGCTCCTCGGCGAGGAAGGGCGTGAACGGCGCGGTGAGGTGCGCGATCACGACGAGCGCCTCGTACAGCGTGAAATACGCGTCGCGTTTGTCGGCGAGGGCCACGGCCGCGACGTTCTCCGCGGGTGACCAGTAACGCGCGCGGCTCCTGCGCACGTACCAGTTCGAGAGCGCGTCCACGAAGTCGACGAGCCGCTGCGCCGCCTCGTACAGCCGGTAGTCGTCGAGGTGCTGCGTGACCTCGCGGGTCGTGAGGGCGAGCTCGGAGAGCAACCACCGATCGAGCAGGCTGCGCTCGCGCGCCGGCCGGTACCCCTCGCTCTTCGCGAGATCCGCGGGCGTGACGCCCTTCGCGTCTCCGTTTCCGCGGGCCGGATCGAAGCCGTCGATGTTCGCGTAGATCGAGAAGAACGACCAGACGTTGCGGATCTTGATCGCGTATTCCTTCTGCGTCGCGCGCACGTTCGTCAGCGAGTGGCGCGTGTTCGTCCACGGAGGCGAGGACGCGTAGAAGAACCAGCGGAACGCGTCGGCGCCGGGCGCGGGCGCGCTCGGGTCTTCGATGTACGCGCGCGCCTCCTGCGGCTGGCGGAACACCTCGTTTGGCTTCACGTCGAGCGGGTTCTCACCGGGGACGAGCCCGAGCTTCGCGAGATCCGCGCCGGAGAGCGCGAGGATACGCCGCGGCAACCTGAGCTTGCCCGTCGCCGGACGCAGCTCGAGCGTCATCACGTCGCCGGGCCGATCACCTCGGTAGAGCTTCACCTTCGCGCTCTCGCCCGAGAGATCGAGCCCCTCGTAGTCCTCGCGCGCGATGTAACCGACGCCCTCGGGCACCACGCCGATGTGTGCCTTTTCGCCGGTCGACACGGCGAACTCCATGCGGACGCGGTCGAGGATCACCTCGGGCGGCGTGTAGTTGCCCTTCGACTTGCTCTCCTTCTTGCCCTCGCGATCGCCGACGTGACCGAGCACCACGCAGGTCTGGTACGGGTGCGGGTAGCTCCGGATCCGCGACAGGCCGAGCGACTTCTGCGTCTGCTCGTCGAAGACGAGCGTCGAGATCATGAGCAGCGAGTAGAACCAGCCGCGCGTCTGATCGATCGCCTCGCTGATGAAGTCGGCCGGGAAGGCGCGGTCGAACTTCTCCTTCGAGCCCTCTGCGTGCGGAAAACCCCACTGCGCGAAGGGCATCGCGCCCGAGTCGAACCAGCAGTCGATGACCTCGGAGACGCGCCGGTACGTGCCGGGCTCGCCGGGCTTCTGGTAGGTGATCTTGTCGATCCAGGGCTTGTGCACGAGCAGGTGCTCGGCCGTCTTCGGGTGCGCGTTTTTCAGCTCCGCCTCGACCTCGGCCACGTTGTTGCCCGCCTTCGCGCGTAGCGTCGTCACCGAGTCGATGGCCTCCATCGCGCCCGTCTGGTCGTTCACCCAGATCGGCAGCGGCGTGCCCCAGTACCGCTCGCGCGAGAGCGCCCAGTCGACGTTGTTCGCGAGGAAGTCGCCGAACCGGCCGGTCTTGATGTGCTCGGGCAACCAGTTGACCGTCTGGTTGTTCTCGATCGCTTTATGGATGAGCGCGGTCGTGCGGATGTACCAGGCCGGGCGGGCGTACTGGATCAAGGGATCGTCGTCGGCGCGCCAGCAGAACGGGTACTCGTGGCGGTAGAGCTCGGCAAACACGAGCTTGCCGGACTGCGCGAGGTCCTTCTGCAGATCCTTGTCGCTGTCCTTGACCCAGCGGCCGGCATACTTGCCCATCTCGTCGACGAACGTGCCGTCGGGCTTCACGGCGCAGAACGGGTCCTTCCGCGTCTTGCCCGCCGCGAGGAGCTGCCGATGCGCGCCGTAGTCGTCCTCGCCGAACGCAGGCGCGATGTGGACGATGCCCGTGCCGGCGTCGAGCGTGACGAAGTCCGCCGCGACGACCGCATGCACGGCCTCGTACGCCTTCGCCTCCGCCGCGTAGAGATCAAACGGCGGCACGTACTTCTTGCCGACGAGCGCCGATCCCTTGGTGGTCGAAAGAACCGGCAGGTCCTTGCCGAGCTTCTTCGCGAGCGCCTCGCGCAGGCCCGCCGCGACGATGAGCTTACGATCACCCGCGTCGACGACGACGTAATCGAAGTCCGCGCGCACCGCCGCATACATGTTCGACGGCAAGGTCCACGGCGTCGTCGTCCAGACGCAGAGCGCCGTGCCGGGCTCGTCGACGAGCGGGAACGCCACGAAGACGCTCGGGTCGTCGACGGTCTTGTAGCCCTGACCGACCTCGGCGCTGGAGAGCGCCGTCCCGCCTTGCGCCCACCACCAGACGACCTTGTGCCCCTGGTAGAGCAGGCCCTTCTCGTAGAGCTTCGCGAGCGCCCACCACACGCTCTCCACGTAGCTCCGGTGGTAGGTGACGTACGCGTCGGGCAGGTCGACCCAGAAGCCGATCTTGTCCGTCAGCTTCTCCCACGCGTCCGTGTAACGGAACACGCTCTCGATGCAGCGCGCGACGAAGGGCTCGACGCCGTACTTTTCGATGTCGGCCTTGCCGTGGATCCGGAGCTCTTTCTCGACCTCGACCTCGACGGGCAGGCCGTGCGTGTCCCAGCCGGCCTTGCGGGGCACGTCGTAGCCGCGCATCGTCTTGTAGCGCGGGAAGACGTCCTTCACGGCGCGCGTGAGCACGTGGCCGTTGTGCGGCATGCCGTTCGCCGTGGGCGGCCCCTCGTAGAAGACGAACGTGCCCTTCGAAGGCCCCGTGGCGCGCGTCTCCGCCGAGAGCGTCTTCTGGAAGATGCCCTCCCTCTTCCAGAACGCGAGGATCTCGGCCTCGTCCCTCGGGAAATCGAGCTCGGGCCGAACGGTCTTGAAGAGGTTTTTCGGGGAGGATTCGCGGCCTGACATGGTCGGCTGCGCTTAGCACGTTTCGCCCTGAAAGGGCGTCGAGCTCCCTCGCCCCCTGCCCGTCCCCGGCAGCAACGCCCCGAGGTCCTGCCGGAGAGCGGCAGCGACTCCCCGGCGTCCTGCCGGAGAACGGCAGCGACTCCCCGTGGTCCTCGCGCTTACGGGCAGCCCTCCTGCGCGGCGCTCGTGGGAAGCGCAAGGGCCTCGAAGCGTCGTCATCGGAGGCCGGCAGCGTCAGGGCGAGGCGATGCCCAGCTCCGCGAGCTCCCGCCGGGCCCGCTCCGCGAAGCGGCTCGAGGGGTAGCGGGTCACGAGGAATCGCAGCGTGGTGATGCGGGCTTCCTTGTCGCCCTTCTCCCGGAACTGCTCGGCGAGCTCGTAGAGCGCGTCCTCGGCCGGCTCCTCCATGGCCTTCTCGGGGTCGGGATCCCGCGCGCATTGAAAGGGGGCGGTGGCGAGGGCGCCGAGGAGAACGGCCGCAGCAGGCGCGCGGAGGAGCGGGAGGAGCACGGAGTGCATCGTGGCCGGACCGATTCCGCTGTCAACGATCCGGTGGATCGGGTGTGGCGCGGCCGGCCCCCCGGTGGTCGGGCCAAACGGGGGCGATCCATTCAAAACACGATTGGTTTCGGATCGTTGCGCGAGGATGTGTGGGAGCTCCGAGGACCGGAGGCCTCAGTTGAGGCCCCGAGTTGAGGCCGACGCGCCTCACTGGAAACGGGCGGAGAACGAGATTTGCGCTGATCGTTTGTGGTCCGTCTCCGGCACAGTCCGTGTATAGGTAGCTCCATTGTCCGCTGCCGCCGTCCACTCACACGCGCGGCGGACCATCGGGTCACTCCAGGGCGACGTCTTGCGTCGAGCCTTCCCTTTGGCGGACTCCGACACGAAAATTCGAGAGGTCAATCACGCGATGCGAACTTCCAAGGGATATAGGTGGCTGCTCTGCGCGGCGGCGCTGGGGTCGATCGCGGGCATCGCCGCGCCGGCAAGCGCGGACGATCTCGCCATCAACCGGTTCTACCCCTCCGCGGCCGGCGATCGGCTCTTCGGCGTCCAGTCACCCTTCGTGAACGGCGAGCTCACGCCGCACGCGGCGCTCATCGTCGACTACGCGCACAACCCCCTCGTGATCCGCCGCCGGAGCGACGACGAGTCGCTCGGCTCGGTCGTGAGCAACCAGCTCTTCTTGCACCTCAACGGCTCGTTCGCGCTCTTCGAGCGGCTGCTCGTCAACGTCGACGTCCCCGTGGCGCTGTTCCAGAGCGGCGAGAACCCGGCGAACACCCTCGGCATCAGCTCGCCGAGCGGCGCGGATTTCGGCGACCTGCGCCTCGGCCTGCGCCTGAAGGTGCTCGGCGACTACGACGATCTGTTCCAGCTCGCGATCGGCGGCTACCTGTGGGTGCCGACGGGCACGGGAACGTTCGTCACGGACGGCGCCGTGCGCGGCCTGCCGCAGGTGATCGTCGGCGGCAAGCACGACCGGTTCGTGTACTCGGCCGCGATCGGCCCGGAGATCCGGCCGGATCAGAACTACTACGACAACACGCTGCTCGGCACGACGTTCGTCGCGGGCGGCGGTATCGGCTTCCTGCTCGGCGAGGAGCGCAACTTCCAGATCGGCCCCGAGTTCAACGTCGTCGCCTCGATGCGCGAGACGACGCGGCAGAGCCTCAATGCCGAGGCGCTCGTCGGCGCGAAGTATCGCTTCGCGGAGAACTTCGAGGCGGGCATCGCCGCCGGCCCCGGCCTCTCCTCGGGCATCGGTACGCCGGACGTGCGCGTCGTCGGCTCCCTCGCGTACACGCCGAAGTGGAAGTCGAAGGACACCGATCAGGACGGCATCCCGGACAAGGCGGACGCCTGCGTCGACGTGAAGGGCGTCAAGCACTCCGACCCGAAGAAGAACGGCTGTCCGTCGGATCGTGACGACGACACCATCATCGACGTGCAGGACGCCTGCCCGGATCTCAAGGGCGTGGCGAACGACGATCCGAAGAAGAACGGCTGCCCGCCCGACAGCGACAACGACGGGATCTACGACGACAAGGACGCCTGCGTCGACGTGCCCGGCGTGGCCGACGCGGATCCCGCGAAGAACGGCTGCCCGCCCGACAAGGACAAGGACGGCATCATCGACGCGCAGGACGCCTGCGTCGACGTGCCCGGCGTGGCCGATCCGGATCCGAAGAAGAACGGCTGCCCGCCCGACAAGGACAACGACGGCGTCTACGACGCGCAGGACGCGTGCCCGGACATCCCCGGCCTCAAGACGAGCGACCCGGCGACGAACGGCTGCCCCGGCGACACCGACGGCGACAAGATCCGCGACGACAAGGACGCCTGCCCGAACGAGAAGGGCGCGGCGGATCCGGATCCGAAGCAGAACGGCTGCCCGAAGGCCGTCCGCGTCACGGAGACCGAGGTCATCATCCTGCAGCAGGTGCAGTTCGACACGGCCCGCGCGACGATCCGCAAGGTCAGCGATCAGCTTCTCGACGAGGTCGCGGGCGTGCTCAACGAGCACCCGGAGCTCCTCAAGGTCGAGGTCCAGGGCCACACCGACAGCCGCGGCTCGAAGCTGCTCAACACGAAGCTGTCGAAGGCGCGCGCCGACGCGGTGAAGGCCGCGCTCGCCAAGCGTGGCGTGAGCGCGGATCGCCTGTCGACGCAGGGCTACGGCCCGGATCGACCCGCCGCCGACAACGCGACGGAGGAGGGCCGCCAGGCGAACCGCCGCGTCCAGTTCGTCATCCTCGAGAAGAAGATGAAGGACGGCTCGATCAAGAAGTTCGAGAACGCCGCGCCGCCGCCGCCGCCGCCCGCCGCGCCGAAGGGCGCTGCGCCGAAGGCTCCCGCGCCGAAGGCCCCCGCGCCGAAGGCTCCCGCGCCGAAGGCTCCCGCGCCCACCAAGGCGCCGGCTCCCACCAAGAAGTGATCGAGGAGCGGGGCGCCCGCTGACGCGGGCGCCCCGTAACGGGAACGGTCCGGAGGCTCGCGAGGGCCTCCGCGGCCGGTCTGCAACGCCTCCGCTCGCGCCGCGAGGTGCGCGCGGAGATCCGCGTGGTGTGAGGCCCTGAAGGCCGCGCCACCCATTCGACAGAGGTATTGGTCATGAGAAGACACTTGCTTTTGGCGGGCCTCGCGAGCGTGACAGCGCTCGGGATCTGCGCCCGCGACGCGTCCGCCGCGCAGAACGTGCGCGTGCAGGTCGATCAGAAGGGCGACTTCCTCCTCATCGGGAACACGCTCGGTTACGACTGCCAGCTCATCGGGGGCAACCCGCCGCCCGCGCCCGTGGTGGGCACGGTCGGGGCCTGCGGCAACAACGCGACCGACAGCGGCATCGACATCCTGTGGCGCTCCGATTCGCCGATGGCCGGGCAGGCCGAGGCGAGCACCGGGATCACGGTCGCCAACGCGCGCAGCACGGCGATCCTCAACATCCCCGCGGGCGCGACGGTCACGCACGCCTACCTCTACTGGGGCGCGACGCGCAGCTCCGCGGGCGCCGACACCACGGCCACGCTCGACAGGCCGGGCGGCTTCACCCAGGATCTGACGGCGACCCAGAGCTACACGACGACGCAGAACAACGCCTACCAGAGCGTCGCCGACATCACGGCGATCGTACAGGCGCAAGGGTCCGGCGCGTACCGCGTCTCGGGCGTGGACGTCGAGAACCCGGTCGGCCAGGGGGTGAACGACGAGACGACGTTCGCCGGCTGGTGGATGGTCGTGCTCTACGAGCGCGCCTCCGATCCGCCGCGCAACCTCACCGTCTTCGACGGGTTCGACCTCGTCGCCAGCGCCAACCCGCAGAACGTGACGCTCTCGGGTTTCCTCGTCCCGCCGGCGTTCGCGGACGCGAGGCTCGGCGTCGTCGCGTTCGAGGGCGACACGACGGTCTCGGGAGATCAGTTCTCCTTCGGCGGCGTGCAGCTCACGAACGCGCTGAACCCCGCGGACAACTTCTTCAACCGCACGCGGACGGACCTCGGGAGCGCCGTGACCGTGGTGGGCGACCTGCCCCAGCTCGACGGCACCGCCGGCAGCTTCGCGGGCATGGACATGGACATCGTGGACGTCACGGATCAGCTCACGGCGGGCCAGACGTCCGCGCCGATCTCGGCGACGAGCACGGGCGACCAGTACTGGCTCGCCGGCTTCGTGACCTCGATCCCCACGTTCAAGCCCGACTTCTCCACGTCGGAGAAGTCGGCCGTCGACGTGAACGGCGGCGCGCTCCTGCCGGGTGACGAGGTCGAGTACACGATCGTCGTGACGAACACGGGCAACGACACGGCGATCAACACCGTGCTGACCGACCCGATCCCGATGGGCGTGTCGTACGTGCCGGGCTCGATCGAGGTCCTCTCGGGGGAGAACGTCGGCATGAAGACCGACGACCTCGCCGACGATCAGGGCGAGTTCGACGCGGGCACGAACGCGGTGATCATCCGCCTCGGCACGGGCGCGACCGGCGCGGTCGGCGGCACGATGCTCGAAGGCGAGACGACGACCGTCAGGTTCCGCGTCACCGTGAACCAGGACGCCTCGGGCACGATCAACAACCAGGCGACGATCACGGCCGCGGGCCAGCAAGGCGCGCCCGCCGAGGACACGCCGACCGACGGCAACGGTCCCACGAGCGGCGAGCCGCCCACGCCGATCGTCATCGATCAGTGCGAGTCCGACGCGAACTGCATGGCGCCCACGCCGGTCTGCAACGTGGCCGGGACGCCGAACACCTGCGTCGAGTGCGTGACCGACGCGACCTGCGGCGGCGCCACGCCGACCTGCGACGTCGCGACGAACACGTGCACCTGCGTGCCCTCCGGCATGGATATCTGCGACGGCATCGACAACGACTGCAACGGCACGATCGACGACGGCTTCAACGTCGGCATGGCGTGCTCCGCGGGCGTCGGCGCTTGCATGAGCGTGGGCACGTTCGTCTGCGTCGACGGCAGCACGTCGGCCTGCGACGCGTTCCCCGGCGAGCCGGGCACGGAGACCTGCAACAACGTCGACGACGACTGCGACGGCGAGACCGACGAGGGCTTCGACGTCGGCACGGCCTGCTCCGTGGGCGTCGGCGCCTGCATGGCGACGGGCGTCTTCGCGTGCGACGCGATGGGCAACACCGCGTGCGACGCGACCCCCGGCACGCCCGGCGTCGAAGTCTGCGGCGACGGCATCGACAACGACTGCGATGGCACGACCGACATGGGCTGCCAGGACTCCGACGGCGACGGCATCCCGGACGACGTCGAGACGCAGTACGGCACGGACCCGAACGACGCGGACTCGGACGACGACGGCGTGCCCGACGGCGAGGAGCCCTCGCCGAACGTCGACACGGACGGCGACGGCCTCATCAACGCGCTCGATCCGGACAGCGACGACGACGGCCTCTTCGACGGCACGGAGATGGGCAAGGACTGCTCGAGCCCGGCGACGGATCCGGACGCGCAGAGCTGCCGCGCCGACGCCGATCCGAACACCACGACGGACCCGCTCGACGCCGACACCGACAACGGCGGCGTCTCCGACGGCGACGAGGACACGAACCTCAACGGCGCCGTGGACGAGGGCGAGCGTGATCCGAACGAGCCGAGCGACGACGCGACCCCGCCGACCGACACCGACGGCGACGGGCTGAGCGACGATCTCGAGGAGCAGATCGGCACCGACCCGAACGACGCGGACTCGGACGACGACGGCCTGCTCGACGGCGAGGAGCCGAACCCGAGCGCGGACACCGACGGCGACGGGCTCATCAACGGGCTCGATCCCGACAGCGACAACGACGGCCTGTTCGACGGCACCGAGAGCGGCAAGGACTGCTCGAACCCGGCCACGAACGCGATGGCGGGCAACTGCATCGCCGACGCGGATCCGAGCACGACGACCTCGCCGCTCGACGCGGACACGGACGACGGAGGCGTCATCGACGGCTCCGAGGACGAGAACCGCAACGGCGCCGTGGACGAGGGCGAGCTCGATCCGAACAACCCCGCCGACGACAACACGAAGCCGGACACGGACGGCGACGGGCTGACGGACGACTACGAGAACACGATCGGGACCGATCCGAACGACGCGGACTCGGACGACGACGGCGTGATCGACGGCGAGGAGCCGAACCCGACGGACGACACCGACGGCGACGGCACCATCAACGCGCTCGATCCGGACAGCGACGGCGACGGGCTCAAGGACGGCACGGAGATGGGCAAGGACTGCTCGAATCCGGCCACGAGCCCGGCGGCGAACAACTGCGTCCCCGACGGCGACAACGGCGCGACGACGACCTCGCCGGTGGATCCCGACACCGACGACGGCGGCGTGAGCGACGGCGACGAGGACACGGACAAGGACGGCGTGGTCGATCCGAACGAGCGTGATCCGAACGATCCGACCGACGACAACGTCGTGCCGCCCATGGACTCCGACAGCGACGGTCTCACCGACGAAGAGGAGGGCGAGCTCGGCACCGACCCGAACGACGCGGACTCGGACGACGACGGCGTGCCCGACGGTCAGGAGCCGAGCCCCGGCGAGGACACGGACGGCGACGGCATCATCAACGCGCTCGACCCGGACAGCGACAACGACGGCCTCTTCGACGGCACCGAGCTCGGCCTCGAGTGCACGAACGGGGACACGGACCTGACCAAGGAGACGTGCATCTCCGACGCGGACAAGGGCGCCACGAAGACCGATCCGCTGAACCCGGACACGGACGGCGGCGGGCTCAAGGACGGCGAGGAGGACAAGAACAAGAACGGCGTGGTCGATACGGGCGAGGGTGATCCGCTCGATCCGGCCGACGACGACGCGGACGGGACCATCCTCAGCGGCAACGGCTTCTGCGCCGCGCAGCCCGGGAACGACGCGCCCCCGGGCCTGCCGCTCCTGGTCGCGCTCGCGGCCGGGACGGCGCTCGCACGACGTCGCCGTCGTAGCTGAGCGATCACAAGCTCGAAGGGCGCCCCAAACGTGCCCTGGGAGCGTCGAGGCGCCGCGGTCCTCTCGAGGGCCGCGGCGCTTCGTTTTTGGAGGGGTCGAACCTCATGTCCCCACGGCACGAGGTCGACGCGCGAGCGAGCGCGGCCCCACGTGGTATCCTTCACGGCATGCGCGTTCGAGCCTCCCTGCTTGCGCTCTCGCTCGCCCTGCCGGCGGCGCTCTTCGTGTCACCACACTCGCCCCACACGGGCCCGAAGGAAGCCGCGGCGGCGGTGTCGGTGGTCGTCTCGCTCGACGAGCTCGTGGGCAGCTCGTCCTACGTCGTCGTCGCGAAGGCGAGTGAACGACAGAGCATGTGGGAAGACACGCCGAACGGCCGGCGGATCGTCACGTACACGCGGCTCGACGTGGAGCAATCCGTCGTCGGAGAGCCGGGCACGAGCGTGTGGGTGCGGACGCTCGGCGGCGTCGTGGGCGAGGTCGGGCAATGGGTCTCCGGCGAGGCGGTGATCAAGCCCGGGGAGCGCTCGCTTTTGTTTCTGCGCAAGACGCCGACCACGGTCGTCGTGACGGCGATGGCGCAGGGCCACTACCCCGTGCTCGCCACGGTGGAGGGTGTCCCGAAGCTCGCGGCGAGCCCCGACGCGGGGACGATCTTGCCGCGGACCGGGCCCAGCGTCGCCGCCCGCGAGGTGCTCGTCGGGTCGACGCTGTCGCGTGCGATCACAGCCATCGAGGAGGCGAAACGTGCGCCGCGTGAACGCAAGTAATCGAGCGCGGCTCGCGCCGATCGCCCTGGGGCTCTCGCTCTTCGCAGCGGCGGCGTTGCTCGCGCCGTCGGCCTCGGCCTACTGCCGCACGACGAGCTGCAAGGGCGTCGGGACCGGCGCTCGTTGCGTGCCCGTGCGTCCCACCGACTGCGGCGTCGAGCTCTTCTGGAGCAAGCCCTGCGTCGGCTTCTCCATGCAGAAGGACGCGTCGGCGCAGATCGACCTCGAGGACGCGACGCAGATCTTCCTGGAGGCCTTCCAGAAGTGGACCGACGCCGACTGCGGCGACGGCAAGCACCCGCGCATCAAGGTCGTGAACCTCGGTCCCGTGGCGTGCAACGTGCACGAGTACAACAAGAAGGCCGGCAACGCGAACGTGATCCTCTTCCACGACAAGGTGTGGCCCCACGCCGGCGCAGGGAGCACGCTCGCGCTGACCACGGTCACGTACAACGTCGAGACGGGCGAGATCTACGACGCGGACATGGAGCTGAACGGCGCGAACGTCGAGTTCACGACCGGCATCGACAACGTCCTCTACGACCTGCCCTCGATCGCGGCGCACGAGACGGGGCATTTCCTCGGCATGTCGCACTCCGCGGACGGGACGGCGACGATGTTCGCGGACTACATGCCCGGCTCGATGGAGCTGCGATCGCTGGAGAACGACGACATCGACGGCATCTGCGCGGCCTATCCGCCCGGCGATCCGATCCCCGCGGAGTGTGATCCCACGCCGCGCCGTGGCTTCGAAACGGAGTGCTCTCCGCCCCCGATCGTGGCCGAAGACGGGAGCTGCTGCGCGACGGCCCCCGGCTCGCCTCGCTCGGCGGGCACGAGCGCGCTCGCGGCCCTCGCCCTCGCCCTCGGCCTCGCGGCGAAGCGGCGAGCCGTGCGCGCGCGTCCATGACGAGCCACGAAGCGCCGCCCTACGAGGTCCTGTGGGTCGAGGAGGCGCGCGCGCTCGGCGGCGCGCTCGAGCGCGCCATGAAGGCCCCGGCGATCGCGGTGGACGTGGAGGCGAACGGCCTGTTCGTCTACCGCCCTCGCCTCTGCGCCACGCAGGTCGCCTGGGAAGAAGGCGAGAAGACGGTCGTCCTGCTCGTCGACACCCTCGCCACGAGCGCGGCCGCGCTCGACAGGCTCCTCGGCCCCGACGGCCCCACGAAGGTGCTGCACGATCTCACGTTCGACGCGCGCATGCTCGCCGAGGCGGGCGCGCCGCTCGCGCGCGTGCGGGACACGTCGGTCACGGCGCGGCTGCTCGGTCAGAAGGCGACCGGGCTCGCGTCGCTCCTGGCGGCGGAGCTCGGCATCGTCCTCGACAAACGCTTCCAGCAACACGACTGGTCCCGGAGGCCGATCTCGCCGGCGGAGCGGCGGTACCTCGGCGACGACGTCGCTTACCTCCTGCGGCTCGATCGCGCGCTCGCGGCGAAGGCCGCGGCGGTGGACATCGAGGAGGAGATCGAGGAGGAGTGCGCGTACAAGCTGCGCGCGGCGCTCGCGCCGCCCCGGGAGACGCGCCCCGCCTACGTGCGGATCAAGGGCGCGCAGAAGCTCGATCGGCCGGGCCGCGCCGCGCTGCGGAGCCTCGTGGCGGCGCGCGAGGCGATCGCCGAGGCCGCCGACGTGCCGCCGTTCAAGATCGTCACGAACGAGATCCTGCTCGAGCTCGCGGCGAGGCGCCCGACGTCGATCCGGGAGCTCGGCCGCGTGCCGGGCGCGCTCTCGGGCCGCGCAGGCAGGCACGCGGCGCGGTGGCTCGAGGCGGTCACGCGCGGCGCCGCCGAAGGGGACGTGCCTCCGGACGAACGAGCGCACTTCGAGGTCGCGCCAATCGATCGGAAGGAGATCGCGCGGCGGCGGGAGCTCGAGTCGAAGATCAGCACGTTCCGGCGCGCCGAGGCCAAGCGCCGCGGCGTCGACGAGCAGGCCGTGCTGCCAGGACACTGCGCGCAGGACGTCGCGAGCATCCTGCTCACGGCGGCGGGAGAAGAACCCACGGAGACGCTCGCGCGGATCGCCGCGATCCCGGGCCTCGGCGCGAAGCGGTTCGAGCGGTACGGCAAGCGCCTCGCTTCGCTGCTCTCGGCGCCGGGCGAGGCCGCCGCGCAGGCGCAAGGGAGCGGGCCACGCGAGGCATCGTGAGCGGCGCGGGCGCGCCGCTGCTCGTCGTGGCCGGCGAAGCCTCGGGGGATCGCATCGCGGCCGAGGTGCTGCGCGCGCTCAGGCCAGGAGCGGCGCGCGCCTTCGGCATCGGCGGGCGCGGGTGCCGAGCGCAGGGGATGGAGACGCTCGCGGATACGTCGGACGTGGCGGCGATGGGCACGCTCGACGTGCTGCGGAAGGCGTCGGCGCTGGGACGATCGCTCGGCGCGCTGATCGGCCAGATCCGCAAGGACCCGCCGCGCGCCGCGTTGCTCGTGAACTTCACGGAGCTCAACGCGCGGCTCGGGCGCGCGCTCCGGCGCCGGGGGACACGCGTGCTCTGGGCCGTCGCGCCGCAGGTCTGGGCCTGGCGTGAAGGGCGCATCCGGGCGCTCCACGACGCCGTCGACACGCTCGCCGTCGTCCTGCCCTTCGAGGAGCCGCTCTGGCGAAACGCGGGCTACGACGCGCGCTTCGTGGGGCATCCGTCTGCCGAGGCGCCGCGCCTCCCCCGCGAGGTCGCGCGTGGCCGTCTCGGGCTCGGCGGCGGTCGCGCCGCCTGCGTCATGCCGGGCAGCCGCGCCGGCGAGATCACGCGCCTCGCGCCGCACTTCTGCGAAGCCGCCGCGATGCTCGTCGCGCGCGGCGACGTGATGGAGGCGCGTGTCCTCGTGGCGCCGTGGCTCGACGCGCGCGCTCGCGCCGAGCTCGAACGGGCGGCCTGCCGCGCCGGCGTGGGGATCACCGAAGCCGACGCGGAGCACGGCGCTTCCCCGCTGCTCGGGGCCTTCGATCTCGCGCTCTGCGCCTCGGGCACGGCCTGCCTCGAGGCGGCGCTCGCCGGGCTGCCCACGGTCATCGCCTACCGCGTCGATCCCCTCACCTACGCCCTCGCCCGTCGCCTCGTACGGACGCCGCACATCGGCCTGCCGAACGTCTTGCTCGGTCGCCGTGCCCACCCCGAGCTGCTCCAGGACGAGGCGCGGGGCCGCTCGCTCGCCGCGGCTGCCGCTTCGCTGCTCGACGACGAGCGCCGTGAGCGCGCCCGATCCGACGCCCGCGAGCTCCACGTGATCCTCACGCCCCCGGGCCCAAGCACGTTCGGCGGGCGTGTCGCGGCGCTGCTCGCTCGGTGGCTTTGACCGTTTGAAGTCAAACGATCATTCGCGTGGCGCAGCGACCCGTCTGTCCGGCTTGGTCCGCATCGCCTCGAAGGCGGCGGCGATCTCCCGGGAGAACTCCTCCACGACCGGACGATGCGCCGCGAGCGGGCCGTCGAGCCCCGCGCTGGCCCGCGAGAGCGCGGCGCTCACGTGCTCGGCCCGCTGCCGCGCGAGCACGTGGAAGGCGAGCATCCGACCCGCAGGGACCGCGATGAGCGCGATCGTCGGAGGCGACCAGGCGAAGAGCGGCGCCGCGCGCGTGACGGAGGCGAGGTCGGTGAGCGGCGAACGCGAGAGCCACGCCGAGAGCGCCGTCGTGTAGCCCTCGGCGACCATCGTCGGCAGACCGTCGCACATCTCGTGGATCGGCACCCGCTGCGTCTCCACGTGCACGCGCCGCAGGTCTTGCCAGAGCAAGAGCCGCTTCGGCGGGGGCATGCCGCGGAAGCTCGCCGAGCCCGTCCACCACCGCACCGACGTGTCCGCGCGGCTGAGCTCCATCACGCGGGCGAACGTCGCATGGCGGGCGAGCGCCGCGCCCACGTCACGCGGCGGCGGAACCCGACCGCACAGATCGAACACGCTCCTGAGCAGGCGCATGTAGCGCCCCTTCGTGAAGAGCCCGCCGAGCTCGTGGTTCGTCACCTGCAAGAGATCGTTCAGCGCCGCGGCGAGGGCCCACTCGTGCTCGTCGAGCTCCGGCAACGTGTCGACCGGCGCGACGAGCCGCGCGCGACGAACACGCGCCACGTCGAGCCGCGAGCGCAGGTCCGCGTCGACGACGCCCTTCCCCTCCCCGAGCTGCGCCCCGAGCTGGCCGAACGGACGCACGAGGCGCAATTTTCCGCCGAGGACGAGGGGCGCGACGATCCCCGTGACGAGCTCCTCGAACCGTTCGTCGTCGCTCGCCAAGCTAGCCTCCGCTGCCTGCACCCGGGAGCGCGGGGAGGGCGCCGTCCTCGCTCGCCGTGACGTCACGCAGCGGCCGCAAACCCACGCCGCCGAGCGTCACCTCGGGCAACTCCGTGGCGAGCGCCGAGGAGAGCGCGTCCGCGAAGCGATCCGCCGCGAGCGGGAGCCACGCCTGCGCTTCGAGCACGGCCACTTCGAGCGAGACGAAGCCCTCCTCGGGCACGCCGAGCACGCTGCCGTCGCGGCCGATGAACAGCACCTGCCCCGGCGGCGCGCCGAGCGAGCGGTAGAGCACGTCCGGCGCGACCGCGGGCACCACGTCGTAGCCGGCGGGCACGTAGAGCTGCTTGTGCACCTCGCGGAAGAACTGGCCCACGGGGATGCCCTCGATGCCCGTCGGGTGGCGGACGATCGCGCCCCGCTCGGTGAACGCGACGCGCGCCGCGCGCAAGCTCTCCGGGCCGAGCGCATACGCGATGCGGCGGAGCACGGGCAGGTCCTCGGACTCGACCCAGGTCGCCGTGACGTGGCGCCACGGATCGAGCGTGGGCACGAGGCGGAGCGCGACCGAGACCGAGGTCGCCTTCGGCGCGCTCTCGCGCGCGGCGGCCACGTCCTTGCGCATCTCCATGCGGGCGAAGGCGCGCACGTCGCCGAGCGCGGGCAGCTTCGGGATCTCCAGCGGATCGAGGCCGTGGCCGCGGAAGAGCACGAGGCCCGTCTCCGCGAAGACGGGACAAGCGCGGAGGTTCACGGGGTGCCGGAAGCCCACCTCCACGGCCGTGCCCGGCGCGGCCGGCACGAACATCGAGACCCCTGGCGTACGCGTGAGCAGCGGCAGCATCCGCTCGGGCAACTCGGGCACGCGGAACAGGTAACGCACGACGGGCCCGTCATCGAAGCTCGAGGCCGGCGGCCACTCGGCGACGCCGACCTCGGCAGCGACACCCGAGCGCACGAAGTAGTGGATCAGCGCCGGCCCGAGCCCCGCCTCCGCCGCGATCCAGCGCGGACCGGGTTCACGTCCTGTCGAGGGATCGGCGTGTGGCTCGAGGCGCAGGACGAGCGAGCGCACGTCGATCTTCCGCTCGGTCTCGTAGCTCTGCGAGAACGTGTTGTGGTAGAGCCACAACGTCGCGTCGCCCGCGCTGATCTGCGCGACGTCGTAGCCGAAGGGCGCCGCGGCGTCGCGGTACTGGACGAAGTGACGGCTCGTCCCCGTGAACGTGTAGCCGCCGGCGAGACGCGCGATCTCGGCGATGCGATCCATACGATCGCTCGTCTCGGCCGCGAAGGTGAGCGTCACCTCGCGCGCCCCGAGCTTCGATCGCACGACCTCGATCGCGAGCGACCGGAGGATGTCGGCGAGCGAGCCCTGCCTCGTGTAGAGCGCGAGGAACGCGACGAGCCGATCGATCGAGGGCAGGAGGACCACGCCCTTCGCGCCGAGCGCCACGCCGCGCGCATCCAGGCCGAGGCCCGGCGTGCGGAGCCTCGTCTGGTGGACCGCGACCCGCTCGAGCATGCGCTAGCTCTCCTCTTCGCGCTTTCTGCGCTCGCCCGATCACACGATTCGGCGGGCGCGTGGCCGTGAGGCTAGGGGCTCGGCCCGGGACCGTCAAGCGAGCGCGCTCTCGGGTGCGCAGCCGCCTTTTGGCTCGTGCGCCGATTGTGTACCCTTGGGCGGGCCCGCATAACGGGCCTACGTACACCCTCGGCCGGCGTCGCGCCGGTCTCCCCGAGCAAGGCATGGCACGCACGCAGCAGCTCATCGCCGGGCGATTTCAGGTCGAGCGCGAGGTCGGGCGCGGCGCCGTCGGCATCGTGTTCCGCGCGTTCGACACGGTCTCCCAGCGGCGCGTCGCCCTGAAGATCATCGCAGCAGGCGAGTCGGACCCCGGCGAACGAACGCGCCTCCTGCAAGAGGGCAAGATCCTGAGCGAGCTCGATCATCCGGGCATCGTCCAGGTCGTGGCCTACGGCGCCCTCGACTCGAGTTACACCGCCGCGCTCGGCCGAAAGTTCGACGAAGGCACGCCCTTCATCGCGATGGAGTGGCTCGAAGGCGAGGACCTGCTCACGCGCCAGCTCCGCGCGGCCCTCACGATGCGCCAGGCCCTCGACATCGCGCGTCAGGTCGCCTTCGCGCTCGCCGCCGCCCACGACGCAGGCGTCGTGCACCGCGACATCAAGCCCTCGAACATCTTCATCCTCTCGAGCCGCTTCCCCGATCCCGACTCGCCCCCCGTCTCGACCCGCACGACACGCAGGTCACGCGACGAAGGCGAAGCGGCCCCCGAGCAGCTCACCTCCAAGCTCGTCGACTTCGGCGTCGCCACCTCGCGCGACATGCGCCTGACCGGCAACGACATCTTCGTCGGCACCCCCGCGTACATGGCCCCCGAGCAGGCCCGCGGCGACGCGATCGCCGACGCGCGCAGCGACATCTACTCGCTCGGCGCGACGCTCTTCGAGCTGCTCACCGGACGGCCCCCGCACATCGGCTCGAACTCGATCGCCACGATCGCGCTGCTCGCCACGACCCCCGCGCCTCGCCTGAACGAGCTCTTGCTCGACGTGCCCGAGGCCCTCGACGAGCTCGTCGCGCGCATGCTCATGTCCGAGCGCGAGCATCGCCCCTCCTCGTCACGCGAGGTCGCGCTCGAGCTCGACGCGCTCTGCCGCGACCCGTCTGTCCCCGAGGTCGCGCGCGCGCTCGCCACCTCGACCGAGCCGCCGCCCATGAACACGCGGCTCGTCACGACGCTCGTCGCGCTGCAAGTCGGCTCGCGCAAGGAGCAACGCCTGCAGCTCCTCGAGCGCCTGCGCGAGCGCGGCGCCGACGCCTTGCCCCTCGGCACCGACTCGATCGTCGCGCACCTCGGCATGCGCCAGTCGCACGGCGACGAGGCCACGAACGCCCTCGATCTCGGCCGATGGCTCGCCCAGGACGGCGCCTGCGTCGGCGTCTCCACGGGCCGCACGCGGCTCGATCGCGTCAAGTCCGCGGGGGACGTCGTCGATCGCGCGAGCGCCCTCGCCCGGAAGGCGGGCGAAGGCAACCTGCTCTGCGACAGCACCACGAAGGACCTCGACAAGGGCTTCTTCCAGTTCGACCCCGTCCCCGGTGGTCACTTCAAGGTCGGCGCGAAGGCCAAGCCCGAGGGCCGCAAGACCGAGCAGTTCATCGGACGCGAGGCGGAGCTCATCAACGCGCTCGCGCAGTACGAGCGCTGCGTCGACGATCGCACCCCCATCATCGTCACGATCTCGGGCCCGCCCGGCATCGGCAAGAGCCGCCTCGGCCGCGAGTTCGTCAACCGCATCACGACCCGCGACGAGCCACCTCTCCTCGTCCGCGTGCGCTGCGAGTCCTTCGGCCGCGCCCAGGCCCTCGGCGTCGCCACCGACGCCCTCCGCGCGCTGCTCGGCCTGCCCAAGGGCGCGAGCCTCGATCAGGTCGAGCAAGGCCTGCGCGTCCGCAAGCTCCGGAGCGGCGACAGCACCTTGCTCTCGCGCCTGCTCGCGAACCAGCCCTTCGACGACGGCCTCGATCCACGCGGCGCCCGCGACTCGCTCTACCTCTCGATGACCGAGCTCGCCCTCGGCGCCGCCTCCGCCGGCACCTGCGTCCTGCTCTTCGAAGACGCGCAGTGGTCCGACCCCGAGAGCATCTCCTGGATCGAGCACCTGCTCGGCCGCGCCACGAACCTGCCCCTCTTCGTGATGATGGTCATGCGACCGTCGTTCTGGCGCGACCAGGGCCAGCGCTTCGTCGGCCGCGATCACGTGCGAATCGACCTGCGCCCGATGTCGAAGAAGGCCACGCGCGAGATCGCCCGCGCCATCATCGGCGAGCACGCGGACGAGGCCGTGCTGAACCGCGTCGCCGAGCAAGCCGCCGGCTCGCCGCTCTTCGCCGAAGAGCTCGCGCGCGTCATCGCCGCCGGCAAGGACGTGACCACGGCCGCGACGATCGAGGCCGCGATCCAGGTCAGCCTCGACGCCCTCGACGACGCGACGCGCGAGGCCGTCGTGCGCATGAGCGTCCTCGGCCTGAGCGTGTGGGACTCCGGCATCAGCGCCGTCGGCGTCGCAGACGCGGACGGCGCCCTGAAAAAGCTCATCGCCGCGGAGCTGCTCGTCGAGCACGGCGCGAGCCGCTTCGCCGGCACACGTGAGTTCCTCTTCAAACACGCCCTCGTCCGCGACGTCGCCTACGCCTCGGCGAACGAGGAGCTGCGCAAGCAGATCCACGCCGCCGCCGCCGAGTGGCTCGCCAACATGGGCGAGGACGCCGCGACGGTCGCGCAACACTTCGAACTCGGCGCCCAGAACGAGAAGGCCGCCGTCCACTGGGAGACGGCCGCCCGCCGCGCCCTCGCGACGAACTCGCTCCAGGAAGCCGTAAAAATGGCCGAAAAAGCGCTGACGTACGCGACGGACAAACCCACCGCCTTCGCCCGCGCCGTCCTGCTCGACGAGGCCCACTGCCGCCTCGACGCGAAGTCCACCGAGCGCAAAGAGGCGATCGACGCGATGGCCGAGAACGTCTTCGACGAAGAGAGCGAGATCCGCTCCCTCGGCGCCCGCGTCCGCTACGACTACGTGCTCGGATCGGGCTTCGACGTCGAAGCCCGCCTCATCCAGTGCCGCGATCGCGCCGCGAAGCTCGGCCTCGTCGAGGAAGAGGCGCGCTGCTCGGCGTCGCTCGCGAACCTCTACGCCTACGCCGGCCAGCTCGCCCTCGCAGAGCGCGAAACGAAGGTCCTCCTGGACCTCACCGAGCACCGCTCGATCGACTGGGCCGCCGTCGACGCATGGCAAGCCCTCGCCGTCGTGAGGCAAACGCAGGGGCAGCTCGGCGCAGCACTCGAAGCCCGGCGCAACGCAGCCCGCGCCGCGAAGAGCGCAGGCCTGCAAGAGCGCGAGGCCATGCTCATCACGAACGTCGGCTTCGCCCTGACCACGATCGGCGCGCGCCACGAGGCCCTGCACCAGCTCGAAGCAGGCCTCGCGAAAGCCTCGGCGATCGGCAGCCCCGGCACGGTACGCAACGCACAGATGAACCTGCTCTGCTGGGCCGCGACGTTCGGCCCGGATAGCCGCCTCGACGCAGCCCTCGCCGAGCCCCGCGCGAGCGCAGACGAAGCGACCGTCGCCTGGTTCCACAAGGACCGCGTGACACTCGGCACGCTCTTCTACCGCGGCTGCGAGCTGCTCCGCACCGACGGCGCAGGCAACATCCCGCGCGCACGCTCGCTGCTCAAGACCGCCACCGAGGCCTATCGAGCCTCCCAAAACCGCGACGTTCTCCCCGTCGCCCTCGGCTTCTGGGCCGAAGCAGAGCGCCGCTTCGGCAACTCCGACCAGGCCATCGATCTCGCCCGCGAAGCAGCAGGCCTCGTCGAATCCGGCGCCCCGAGCCTGCTCAACGAAGCCTCGATCTACCTGACGCTGCACGACGCCTACGTCGACATCGGCGACCTGAAGAGCGCCCGCGAAGGCGTCGAGCGCGCCATCCCGCACCTCGAGCGCCGCCTGAAAGGCCTCGAAGGCACGCCCTACGCGCGCGCCTTTCTGGTGAACCTCCCGCACAACGCAGGCCTGCTCGCCGCCGCCGAAGCCTACGGCTGCGTCACGAAGCCCATCGAGCAGATCCTCTCGCTTCCGCCAAACGAGTCGTAGCTGGAGCGTTGCGCCGGGGTTTCACCCCGGACCCGACCAGGGGTTGTCCACCCCTGGACCCGGACCAGGCACGGCCTGGACCGGGGGTTTGGGGCGTAGCTCGGCTTGCCGAGCGCAGCCCCATCGTCAAGCAACGCATCGACCGCGACGCGGTCGATGCAAAGGGTAGCGGCTGACCGTTGGTGCACAAACGAAGCCGCCCTCCCCTTGCGAGGAGGGCGGTTCGCGTTTGTCTGGGAGCGGTTACTCGCCGCCGATCGCGATGCCGAGCTGCTGCCGCAGCGCGAAGTACTGATCCGAGACCGAGAACAGGAGCAGCTCCTTCAGCTTCTCCTGCGGCGGCAGATCACCCGGCTGCTGCGGCTCGGCCGCGATGATCTTCTTCGCGATCTCGAGGTCGCCGCAGAGCAGGTACCCAGCGCGGTTGGCCGTGATGTCCACACACTGCGACCACCGCTTCAGGTTCGCCTTCGCCCCGTCCGCCACGAACTTCTTCACGACCATCCGCAGACCCTCGATCTGCATCGGCTGCATGAACTGGCGAATCGTCTGCGCCGTCGCCAGCACCTGCTTGTCGATGTCCGGCGGCGAAGGCGCGTCCGGCTGGACGAGCTTGATCGCCGCGAAGAGGAGCACCGTCAGCTCGGTGACCGTCGGGAACAGCGTCTTGATGTAGTGCTCGCCGCGATACATCGCGAGGTGCTTGCCGATGATGAACGTCAGCTCCTGCGGCGAGAACCCAGTCAAGACCGTTTGACCCGCAACCGACGAGGGCGGCTCGGCCGGCACGGCCACGAGAGCACCCGGCACGTCACTGCGCACGTAGAGCGCCGGGCACGGGATGCCGAGCACCTGCGAAGCCCACCCGAACGTGCGGGCGAACGTGACGGTCGACGTGGCCGGATCCTGACGGAACCGCGGATCGAGGACCGGCTTCTCCTTCTTCGCCTCCAGCGTCGCGATCTTCGCCTTGAGCGCCGCAGAGGCGATCATCTCGAAGATCTTGCCGATGTAGAGGTTCTCCTCCTCGTGGAAGAGGTTCCGGAGCCACTGCTCGTTGTCGAGCCGGTTCTTGACCTGCAGCATCCCCTGCGGACGGTAGTCCTCGAAGAAGCGCTGCTCGTCCTCGTCGGCCTTGCGGATGAACGCGAGCGCCGCCGCCGTGCACCACGCCGGATCGTACGACTTCTGCTCCACGTAGAGCCGATAGAGCTCGTGGTAGGAGTCGGCGTTCGTCGCGTCGATCTTCACGAGCGCCTGGTACTCGGTGATCGCGTCCTCCGTGTTGCCGACGCCCGTGTAGAGCTGCGCCAGGATCTGGTGCTCCTGCGTGTCCTCGGGCTTGAGCCGCGACGCGATCTTGAACGTCTCGACCGCCGCGTTCGTGTCCTCGAGTCGGTCGCGGTAGATGAGGCCGAGCGCGTGCCACAAGGTGAACTCGAGGTCGATGTTCCCCTTGCCTGCCACGCGGTGCAGCATCTTCCGGTAGGCCCGCTCGAGCTGCTTCCAGTCCCTCTGCGACGTGAGGATCTTGTTGATGCGCTCGAACGCGTCGAGGAACGCGGGATCGAGATCCAGCGCGTCGTTGAACAGGTCCACCGCGCGCCCGAGATCCTCGAGTTTGTCGCGGTAGATCTGCGCCATCGTGAAGAAGTAACGCGACTTGCGACCCGGCTGCGTCTCGAGGTCCGCGATGCGCTGGAGCGTGTCCACCATCTGCTCCCACTGACCAACCTTCTGGTACAGCGTGAGCATCCGGTGCAGCAGAACGTGGTTCTGCGGCTCCAGATCGAGCGCCTCCTCGAGCGCCTCCACGGCCTTCGCCGGGGTCTGATCCCTCTCCCACGTATCGGCGATCTCGCCGAGCAGCTTGAAGCGCTCGGCGCCGTCGATGATGTTGTCGAGGATCTGGCGCTTGTAGTGCGCGACCTGCTTCCAGTCCTTGAGCCCGTCGTAGACCGCGACGAGCGCGTCGAGCGTCGGCCGGTGGGCCGGCTCCACGCCGAGCGCCTTCTCGAAGTTGTTGATCGCCTGCTTCGCCTGGCCCTGGTTCTGCTTGATGAGGCCGAGCTTGTAGTAGACGTTCGCCCGCGCCTCGGTCTCGGCCTCGTCCGTCGTCCCCAGGACCTTCTGGTAGTTCGTCAGCGCGCCGGCCCAGTCACCCAAGCGGAAGCAGACGTCGGCGAGGCCCTCGATGGTCTCGCGGTTCGTCATGTCGATCGCGTAGGCAGCCTGGTACGCCTTGAGCGCCTGCTCGTTCTTCCCGATCGCGACGAGCACCTTGCCGAACGTGTTCTGCAGGTTGTGCTGCTCGGCCTTCTCGCGCTTGCCCGACTTGCGCACGAGCATCTCGCCGAGCGGCTCCGCCTTCGCCCACTTCTCGGTGCCCACGTACTCCGTGAGCAGCGGCATCGCCGCGTCCTCGTTGTCGGCGTCGCTCTGGAGCGCCAGCTCGTACGCCTGCACCGCGAGGTCGTGTTCACCGATCTGCTCGCGCAGCTTGCCGAGCTCCACGAGGAGCTTGGCGCGCTGGCGCGGCGCCTCGGTGTTCATCTGCTCCTGATCGAGGTACCGGGCGGCGGTATCCCAATCCGCTGCGTCGATCGCGATGACACGCAGCGCGGCGAGGGTCGGCAGGTGCGTCGGATCGAGATCGAGCGCCATCTCGAACCGGTCGCGCGCCGCAAACCGATCGCCCATCTTCTCGTCGAGCTGCTTACCGATCCGGTAATACATCTCGACGCGCTGCTTGCCGTCCGCGGTCAGGTCGGCGACGCGCGTCATGTAATCGATGGCGCGCGACGTATCGTCCTGCTTCTCGTAGAGCTTCGCGAGCGCCTCGAGCGCCGGGATGTGCTTGTCGTCGAGGTCCGTGATGTTCAGCCACGCGTCGATCGCGCGGTCGAAATCCTGGACCTCCTCGGCGTACACCTTCGCCGTCGCCGACCAGAGCTCGATCTTCTTCTGCCGATCGATCGTCGCGTTGATGTGGCGATCGTAGCTGTTGATGAGATCGTGCCACTGCCGCAGCCGGCGGTAGCAGCGCTGGAGCGAATCGAGCGCCACCTCGTGGTGCGGATCGATGTCCACGACCTGCTCGAGCCTCGCGGCCGCGAGATCCGGCTTGAGGAACTGCTCCTCCTGGATCTTCGCGATCTTGAGCAGCACGTCGATGCGCTCGCGCTCGGTCGTGACCACGTCGAGCTGCATCTCCAGCACGCTCACGAGGTCCGGCCACTGGTGCGTCTGGTTGTAGACGCGCTCGAGGCCTCGCATCGCGAGCAGGTTGGCCGCGTCCACCTCGAGCACCTCGCGGTAGACCTGACCCGCCTTCTCGATCTGGCCGAGGTCCTTCTCGTACAGCCCTGCGCAACGCAGCTTCGTGGTCGCGATCTGCGACGGCTCCGTCTGCGCCTTGCCCTTGCGGGTCAGGACGTCGACGAGCTCGGTGAGCAGGCCGCGCTCCGTGTAGATGCGGTCGAGCGCCTCGAGCGCCGGCAGGTGGTACGCGTCCACGTCGAGCGCGCGCTTGTAGAACGAGAGCCCCTGCTCCACGTCGCCCGCGTTCCTCTCGAGCACCTCGCCGAGCTCCGTCAGGATCTCCTTGCGATCGGTGTCCTTGACGGCGATCTCCAGCGCCCGCGTGAGCATCTGGCCCTGCTGCTGCCACTGGCCGCCCTTCTTGTGGAAGTTCGCCATCTGGCGCAGCACGTCGACGTTGTTTGGATCGATCTGCAGCACCTTGCCGTAGTACGGCTGCGAGTACTCGGGGTGGCCGAGGTCCTCCGCGTACCACTTGGCGAGGTGCAGGCAGAGCCGGATCGTGCGCAGCGGATCCCTCTCCGGGTTCAGCGCCTGCAGCCACCCGTTGACCGTCTGCACGAGCTCCGGCCAGCGGTTCGTCGCCTGCGCCATGCGCTCGAGGTAACGGACCGTGTCCATGTTGTCGAAGTCGAGCTCGAACGCCGTGAGCAAGGCGTCGAACGCCTGCATCCGGTCCTCGAGCTCCGTCTCGAACACGCGCGCGACCTTGCGGAGGATGTCCGTCTTCTCGTCGGTGTCCTCGCGCGTGTCGAGGCGCGCCAGGTACAGCTCGATGAGCGGCTCGGCGCGGTGCGCCGCGCTGTGGAGCTCCTCGAGCGTGAGGTAGGCGCGATCGTGCGTCGGCTCGATCTCGAGGACACGCTCGTACGCCGTCGTGCCCTTGTCCTTGTCCTGGACCTGGTGCTCCCAGATGTCGGCGACCTCGAGGTACTCGCGGATCTTCTCCGCGCCGTCCTCGTACGCCGCCGCGCGGCCCATCTTGACGTCGATCACCTCCACCCAGCGCTCTTCCGCGCGGAGGAGGTTCTCGAGCGCCGCCATCGCCTCGAAGTCACGCGGGTCGACCGCGAGCAGCTTCCGCCACGCGTCGATCGCGTCGTACGGCTGGACGAGGCGCGTCTGGTAGATGATCCCGAGCTCGCGGTAGAGGGCCACCACGTTCTCGGCCGGCAGCACCGAACCCGCACGATCCACCGTCTGGTGGAGGATGCTCACGAGCTCGTTGTCGTCCCCGCGCTTGCGCCAGATCTCGGCGATCGCGTAGAGCGCCTCGACGTTCGCGTACTCGATGTCGAGCGCGCGGTTGTAATCGTCGAGCGCGAGATCATCGCGGCTGAGCTGATCGTTGTAGAGCTTGGCGCGACGCAGAAGGACGGCCACGCGAGCCTCGTCGGTCGGCTCGACGTCGAACTGCCGCTCGAGCACCTCGCAGAGCTCCGCCCACCGCTGCTCGCGCTCGTGCAGATTCGCGAGCGCGAAGAGCGCCTCCGTGTCCTCGCCCTTGATCTCGAGGACCTGCTTCCACATCTCGATCGCGGCCGCGATGTTGTTGAGGTGCTCCGGCATGAGCAGCCGCGCCATCTTCGCGCGCACCTCGCCCTCGTCCGCCGTGATCTCGAGCTCACGCTCGTAGACGCCCATCAACTCCGTCCACGCCCCCTTGCCGCCGTAGAGGCGCTCGAGCGCGTAGATGGCCGCCTCGTTCTTCGTGTCGAGCTCGTCGAAGAGCTTGCGGAACGCGCGAATCGCGTCGTCCACCTGCCCGAGCTGCTCCTCGTACACCTGGCCCAGGCGGCCGTAGAGCTCGATGAGCTCGTAGGCCTCCATCGGCACCTTGACCCGCTGCTCGAGGATCCCCGCGAGCTCCGCGTACTGCTCGAGCCCCGAGTAGATCCGATCGAGCTCGGCGAGCGCCTTCGGATCGAGCGGGTCCACACCGAGCACGTAGCGGTAGGTCTGCTCCGCCTTCTCGATGTCGCGCAGCTCCTCCTCGAACACGCGCGCGAGCCGCGTGCCGATGTTCGTCTGCACCGCCTTGTCCGCGTGCAGGCCGAGCACGTCCGCGTATGCGTCGCCGAGCGTGCTCCAGCCGTTGTCCGTCGACGCGCCGAGCCGCTCGACCTCCTCGAGCGTCTTCTCGTCCGTCGGGTACTCCTTGAGCACGCGAACGTACACCTCGAGCGCGCCGTCGAGCGCGACGAGCCGCTCCTCGTGGATCTCGGCCATGCGGTAGTACATGGTGAGCCGATCCGCGGGCTCCGTGAGGTGCCCGAGCTGCGCCTCCAGGACGCCCACGAGCTTCTCCCAGTCGCCGGACGACTGATAAAGCGGCTCGAGGATCTCGCCGATCTCGAGCTGCTTCACGCCCGCCGAGAAGAGCCCCTCGAGGGCCTCCAGCGTCGCCTGATGATCCGGCGCCGCGTTGAGGATCTCGCGGTAGACGCCGATCGCCGCCGTCAGATCGTTCAGGCGGAGCTGGTGCACCTGGCCGAGCCGGTACTTGAACTCGAGCGAGTCCTCCGGGTTCGGCGAGGACTCGGCCTCGCGCGCGAGCACGGGCACGAGGTCGGTCCAGCGCTCGGTCATCGTGAAGAGCCGGTCGAGCGAGGAGACCGCCGTCCAGTTCTCCGCGTCGACCTCGAGCACGCGCCGGTAGCGCGCGACGGCGCTGTCCACGTCCTCGAGCTGCGTCTCGAAGATCCCCGCGAGCCGCAGCCCAAGCTCCACGAACTGATCCGGCTGCTCACCGAGCTTGCCGAGCTCCTGATCATAGAGCGCCGCGACGTCCTTCCAGCGCGACACGTACATCGCGAGCCGCTCGATGTTGCCGAGCGAGTCCTGGTTGGCGATGTCGAACGTCACCGCCCGCGCGTACGTGTCGAAGGCCGCCTGGTGGTTGCCGAGCATCTCCTCGTGCAGGCGCGCGACGCGGTGGAGCAGCTCCACCTTGGCGTACGCATCGTCCGCCTTCGCGACCTGGACCTCGAGGACGCTGATCAGCTGCTCCCACTGCTGGGCCGTGTCGTAGATCGGCTCGAGCACGAGGGCCGCCTCGAGCGCCGCCGCCGCGCCGCTGCTCTTGATGCCCTCGAGGGCGATCAGCGTGGGCTCGTGATCGGGCATCACCTGCAGCAGATCCCGATAGAGCTCGATCGCACGCTGCATGTCGCCGAGGTGCTTCTCGTAAAGCTCGGCGATCCGGTAGTTGTACGAGATCTGCTCCGCCGGATCGGCCGAGATGCGGGACAGGTGCTCGAGCACGCCGAGCAGCTCGTGCCAGTTCTGCGCCTGCTGATAGAGCACGTCGAGCCGACCGAGCGCCTGCTGATCGTCCGGATCGAGCTCGAGGACGCGCTGGTACGTGTCGATCGACGCCGTCACGTCCTTGAGCTCGCTCTCGTAGACCGCGCCCATCTGGTAGTAGATGCTCTTCTTCTCCTCGGGATCACCGACGAGATCGACCTTCTTCGTGTAGACCGCGAGAAGGTCGGCCCACCGCGACAAACCGAGGTAGAGCTTGATGAGCTGATCGATCGCGCCGAGATCCTCCGGATCGAGCTCCAGGATCTTGCCGTACACCGCGATCGACGCGTCGTGCCGCTGGAGGATGTCCTCCTCGATCGACGCCGCCTGGAAGAGCGCGCCCTTCTTCTCCCCGAGCTCGTCGAGGATGTCGGCCTTCTGCTGCAGGATCGCCGAGAGCTCCTCGTACCGATCCGCAGCCCGGAAGAGGTTCTCCAGCGCCTCGGCCGCGCCGAGGTTGTGCGCGTCGATCTCGAGCACCTTGCGGTAGTGCTTGATCGCGCTCTCGATGTCGCCGATGTCCGACTCGTAGACACGCGCGCTCATCGTGAAGAGCTGGCTCGAGAGCTCCGGCTCCTGCTGCTGCTCCGCGAGGTTCACCAGCACGAGCGCGAAGTCGGGGAACCTTCCCGTCGCGCGCGCCAGCCGATCCAGGCCCTGCTGCGTCTCGACGAGCGCCGGATCGTGCCCGAGCGCGCGCGCGTACGTGTCGAAGGCCGAGTTCAGATCACCGCCCGCGTCCTCGTAGAGCGTCGCGATCTGATGGAGCAGCTCCACCTTGCGGCTCACGTCGTCGCTCCGTCGGACCTGCACCTCGTGCACGCCGATGAGCTTCATGTAGTCGCCCGACGCCCTGTAGAGCGGCTCCAGGATCTCGGCGATCGCCACCTCGTGCTCCGGCAGCTTGCCCAGCCGCTCGAGCGCGCCGAGCGCCTCCTCGTTCGAAGGCTCGCGCTCGAGGACCTGGCGGTAGCCCTCGATCGCGGTCTCGAGCAGGTTCATCTTCGACTCGCGCAACGCCGCGAGGCGGAGCATGAGCCGGATCTGGTGCTCGTCCTCGGTGGCGTACCGGAGCTGCTGCTCCAGGTTGTCCGCGAGGTCCTCCCACATGCTCTGCCGCGAGAAGAGACCGTCGAGGGCCGTGAGCGCCACGTGGCTCGTCGGATCCTCGCGCAGCACCTCCTGGTAGGCCGCGATCGCGTCGCCGGGCAGCGAGAGCTTCTCCTCGTAGACCTCGGCCATCTGCGCGAAGAGCGCCTCGCGATCCGTGAACTCCGGCGCGAGCGCGATCCGACGACGGAAGACCTCGATGAGGTCCTGCCACCGCTCCGTGCGACGATAGAGCGCATCCATCGCGGCCAGCGCCTCGCCGTCCGCCGGATCGATCTCGAGCACGCGCTTGTAGCCGTTCGCCGCGTCCTCGATCTTGCCGAGCTTCTCCGAGATGCCCGCGAGCCGCATCCAGTACTCGCGCGCGAGTCGCTCGTCGCTGAGGCCCCCCGCGATCTCGCTGAAGACCGCGAAGAGTTTGTCCCACGAGCCCGCCTGCGCCGCGAGCTGCTCGAGCTCCCCGCGCGTCTCGCCGTTCGACGGATCGTCCTTGAGCGCGCGGCTCTGCGCCTCGAACGCCCGCGCGAGATCCGTCAGGTGCTCGGCCGCCGTACGGGCGACCTTGCGCAGCAGGTTCACGCGCGTGCCGACGTCCGCCTCCGCAGCCGCCAGGATCTCGAGGGACTGGATGAGCTTCTCCCAGTCGCCGCGCGTCTCGTAGATCTCCTGCAGGATCCCGGCCGCCTCGGCGCGCAGCTCCTCGTTCTCGAGCAGCTTCTCGAGCGCGACACGCGCGCCGTCGTTCGCCGGATCGAGGACCAGGATCTCCCGGTAGTTCTCGAGCGCGCCGTGCGCGTCTCCGAGCTTCTCGAGCGTCGAGCCGAGCCGGTACTTGAGATCGACCGTCACCGCGTCACCGAGGTTCAGCTCGATGCGGCGGCGCAGGACGTCGACGTAGTTCTCCCACTGCTCGCCCTCGCGGTAGAGCGTGTCGAGCGCCTCGAGCGCCGGCGCGTCGGCCGGATCGTCCTGGAGGACCTCGTTGTACGTCGTGATCGCGCTCGCCGGGTCCTTGATCTCGTTGACGTAGAGCTGCGCGATCGCGTAGCGGATGCTCTTCGTCTCCTCGGTGTCCTGCGCGAGCTCCAGCTTGCGCTTGTAGATCTCGAGCAGCTCGGTGAACCGACCCGTGTCGCGGTAGAGACGCTCGAGCGCCGAGATCGCCGACGCGTTCTCGCTGTCCGTGTCGTACACGGCCCGGAACTGGGCGAGCGCGTCGTCCACGCGCTGGACCTCGTCGACGAGGACGCGGCCGAGCCGGAGTCGCAGCGCGATCCCGAGATCCCGATCCGCCTCCTCGTCCGCGCGCGCGATCGTCTTGCCGTAGGACCCGATGAGGCTGTCCCAGCTACCCGTCGTGCGAGCGACGCGCTCCACGTCATCGATGCACTGCTCGTCGCCCGGGGCGAGCTCGAACGCGGAGAGGAAGCGCTCGAACGCCTTCTGCGGCTCCTTGAGCTTGGCCTCGTACAACCCCGCGACCTCGCGGTAGAGCGCGAGCTTCGTGTCCGCGTCCTGATCGTTCGCGAGCTTGACCTCGATCGCGACCGCGAGCCCCTTCGCGTTGTTGGCCTGCGTGTAGAGCGGGATCAGGGCCTCGGCCGCCGGCAGATACCCGGCGTCGATCGTCCAGACCTTCTCGTAGGCCTTCATCGCCCGATCGGGCTTGCCCTTCTGATCCAGCCAGAGCTGGGCCGTCTTCATGAGCAAGCTGATCTTGTTCTTGTCCTCGGTCTCCTTCGCCTCCTGCGACTCGAGAACGCGGATGAACTCGTCCCACTTGCCCTGCTCTTCGTAGAACCGCTGCAGGTCCTCCCAGCGCGCGACCTTGAGGTAGAGCTTCTTCAGCGCCTCCTGGGCCTTGCGCTCGTTCGGGTTCAGCGTGAGCAACTGCTCCCACGACTCGATCGCAGCGTCGTCGTTGCTCAGGCGATCGCCGTAGAGGGCGCCGAGTTTGCCGAGCAGCGCCTCCTTCGCCTTGAAGTCGGCCGTGATCTCGACCTGCTTCTGCAGCACTCCAGCGAGTTTGTCCCAGTCCTTCGAGCGCTCGTGGAGGCCCGCGAGCGCGTTCAGCGCCTCGACGTTCTCCGGATCGTCGGCGAGGACCTCGTCCCAGAGCTCGACGCAGACCTCGGGCTTCTTGACGCGCTCGGTGGCGAGCTTCGCGATCTCGAGGAACTTCTCCGCGCGCGCCGGCCCCGGCGGCATCATCTGCGCCTTGCGCCGGTTCAGCCCGATGAGCTTCTCCCAGTCGCGCCGCTTCTCGTAGCTCTGCTGCAGGTACTCGATCGCCTGCGCGTTCTCGCCGTCGATCGCGAGGATCGCCTCGAAGCACTTCACGGCCTCGGCCGCGTTCGAGAACTTGCCCGTGTAGAGCTCCGCGGCCTGCTGGTAGTACGCGATCTTGTCCGACGCGTCGGGCACCGCCTCCGCGAGCTCGACGAGCGTCTTGACGTACTCGTTGAAGCGCTTGGCCTGCTCCTGCTTCTGGGCCTTCGCCTTGAGCTCTTCGATCTTGGCCCAGTCCACGGAGTCCTCTTCCTCGACCACCTCCGTCGACACTTCCATCTCGACCTCGGGCGCGGCCGCAGACTCCGGCGCAGCCGACACGGCCGGCTCCGAAGCCACGGGCACCGAGGCCACGGGCGCCGAAACCGCGGCGCCGAGGCGCTCGCCGATCTGCGTCTCGAACGCGAGCAGCGTGGGGTGCTGCGGCGCGACCTGCGAGAGCTTCTCGAACCAGGGCCGCGCGCGCATCACGTTGCCGAGCTTCTGCCAGATGATCCCGCCCGCCTGGGCGAGCATGAACGGCGAGCCGTTGCCGCCGTCCGAGGCGATCGTCTCGGCGAGCACCGCGACGCGCTCCCAGTCGCCTTCCTTGGCGCCCCAAAGGTCTCGCAGATAGGCGAAGGCCCCCTCGGACTCGGGGTCGTGCGCGAGCGCCTCCTCGAGCAGCTTGGCGCCGAGCTCCGCGTTCTGATGCCGCGTCGCCCAGCGCGTGCCGAACCGAAGCGCAGCCTCGGCGCGCGCACGACCGCTCGACGCATCGAGCACGCGACGCTGCACGTCGACGAGCGCCTGCGACCGCTCCTCTTCCACGAGGATCCCCTCGTAGAGCGCCGACACCTGCTTATCGAGCGCGTTCGCCTCGTACGCCTTCGCGAGGAGATCGTCGACCTCCGCCGGCGCGAAGCGACGCGCGAGCCGAGCCGCGCGCAGATACAGGCGCGCGCGCGCAGCACCGTCGAGCGACGGATCGGCCGCGCCCTGGAGGAGCGAAGCGACGTGCGCCTCCCAGCCTTCCAGCTCGACCTGCGCGTCGGCGAGACCTGCGCGCGCCTCCTCGCTCGTGCCCCCGGACGCGCCGAGCGCACGCGCGTACGTCGACACGGCCTTCTCGTTGTCGCCGATGTCGCAGTACACGTCCCCGAGCTCCACGAGCAGCGGGGTCGCCTCGGGGCCGTCCTCGATCCCCTTCAGCTCGAGCTCGAGGAGCCTCTGGACCATGTTGATCTTGCCAAGGTCCCAGTACACGAGCCGCGCGAGGCGAAGCGCCTCGGTGAGCGTCGAATTCAGCTTGAAGGCGTCCTGCAGATGCTTGAGCGCCTTGACGCCCTGGAGGAATTTCTCCTCGAGGAGCCGCCCCAGACGCAGGTGGTAGCCGGCCTTCGCCGTGGCATCCGCCTCGCTGGCGAGCCCCTTCTCGAGCTCTTCAGCGAGCCCCTGCCAATCACGAACCGACTCGAGATGCTTCAGACGCTGCGCAAGATCCATGGATTCCTCGGCCCCTGACCTGACCTACAAAAGGCCTTGCAAACGACGTCGCCGAACCGCGCCCCCGACTAGTTGCCACCGAGCCGCGTGACCAGCGTCTGCGCGGTCTCGCACTCGGTCTTGAAGCTCGCCGCCTTCGCGCCCTTGCATGCCCGGGCGGTGAAGCCCTTGAGCATCTGGACGGCCTCCTGCGTCCTCGGCGGGGTGAGCTGCGCGTAAGTGCTGCCCAAGCTGAAGAGAATCTGCACCGCCTCCGGGCCATCCTTGCCCGCGACCGCCTTCGCTGCCTCGAGCTCCGTCACCATCTCCGGGAGCGACTTGCGATCCTGGTGAACCTGCGAGAGCAGCACGTGCACGCCGAAGAGGCTCTTGTCGCCGGGCTTCGCGAAGTTCTTCGCTTCCTTGAGCACCTGCTCGGCCTCCTTCGTGTACCCCAGGCGGAGGTAGAGGTCCGCGAGCGCCGTATAGTAACGGATCTCGTTCGGATTGTGCTCGACCGCCTTGGTGTAGTTCTCGAGCGCCTTCTGCTCGTCGTCGGTCCAAAGGAAGACGTTGCCGAGCTGGTGGTAACAGTCAGCGAAGTTCGGATCGTTCTCGATGCACTTCTGGTACGGCTCCTTCGCCTCTTCGTACGAGATCGTCTTCTTCTTCGCCTGCATCTCGAGCGCATACGCGCGCTCGAACCAGTAGTTCGCGAACTTCGGCGCAAGCTGCGTGGCGCGGCTCAAGGTCGAGGCGGTCTTGTCCCACTCCTCCTTTTTCTTGTAGGCCATCGCCAGCTTGTAAAAGATCCGATGGTTTGTCGGATCGAGCTTGGTCGCCTGCTCGTACTTGTTGGCCGCGCCGTCCGGGTTCAGCGCGACCTCCTTGTCGCCCTGGTTTGCGAGGATCACGGCCTCCTGCCGGTTCCGGCTGCACCCCAGCCCGAGCATGCTCGAGACCACGACACAGGACGCCATCACCATTGCGCCAAGCTTCATCGCTTCGCTCACCTTTCTCTCGGAGCCGGCTCCGCCGCTCCTCGCGTCACCTGAGCGCGGAGAGGGCCATGGCAGCCCCACCCACACCAAGCACGCACATAAGTCCTCGAACTTGCAGCCCAAATTGCCGCCCAGGCACAGGACGAGACGTTCTCTTGCGCGCCGAGAATAGGCGGATGGCGCGTCGAAAGTCCAGTTGGATTGTGCACTTCGCCCAAAGCACCAAGCGTCCGGGCGTACTCGGGAGGCCGCGACGCTCCCCCATCGACGCGACGCACGCCAACAAAAACACGATGCCCCGCGAGCTCGTGGCCCGCAGGGCATCGTCGCCGACTCAGGCCAACATCAGCCGCCAGGGCTGAACATGATCGGGTACACGACCGTCACGATACCGCCTTCCGGTTGCGGGAAGGACAGGCCGTAGAACGCGCGGACCACGCAAGACACCACGCCGCCATCCGGCATGTCCGATCCACCGTTGCCCACGTTCGACACCGCGCCGTCACGACCGATGACGAAGCGCACCGCGACGCGGCCCTGGAGGTTCGGGTTGTTCCGCAGGCCGTTCTCGTAGCAAAGGCGGAACCGGCCGAAGTTCTGACGCACGATACGCTGGATGACCTCGGGCGGAAGACGGCCGCTCACGCTCGTCGCGCCCATGCGCACCTGCGGCGGCTTCGTGCGGTGCGAACCCGAGAGCCGACCGTGACCCGAGCCGAAGCCCTGGCCCGTGCCCGTGCCCGCGCCGTGGCCGATCGTGCCGATCGAGCCGAGACCGATACCCTCACCGCGACCACCGCCGCCCTCGCCGATACCGGACAAACCGAGGCCGCCCGCGCCGAACGAGTCACCGATGTTGTCGCCCCACATGTTGCCGCGGGCCGACAGCGCATCGTTGCCGAGCGAGTCGTCACGACCCCAGGGAGCCGTCGGCGCATTCGGATCACCACCGGCGCCCGAGTTGAGCAGGCCGATCATGCCGAACTCCGCCGCGTCGCGGAGCGCTGCCTGCCGCGCGATGTGCGGATCGGGGTTGTCCTGCGGGCCCTGCACGCCGTAGCGGTTGCCCGACGACTTGGTGTTCGGGTTACCCATCGAACCCTCTTCACCCTTGGCGCGCGTTCCCGTGCCGCCTTCCTTGTTGTCAGCGGCGTTATCGGCGACCTGCTCGGTCTCCTTCTCCTCCATCTCCTTTTCGGCGGCCGACGCGAGGAACTGCTGGATCATGAACTTCTGATCGTCCGAGATCCCGTCCTCGTCCGTGGCGCCGAGCGGCGGCATGAAGAACGCCATCGCCGCGAGGAGCCCGAGGTGCACGGCCATCGAGAGGCCGTGATACATGAAGTTCTGCGTTTCGAACTGCAGGTGGCCCGCGACCACGCGGCCCGCGTTCACCGTCGACACCTGGAAGATCAGGCCGTCGACGTCGACCCGCGCCTTCGAGCCCGGCGGCAGCGCGATCTGGAACGCGCCCGAGAGCTCCGAGCAGGGCTGCGTCTTGCCGCTGTCGATCGCCTGCTGCACCGTCATCTTCGGCTGGCCCGCGAGCTCGATCGTGCCCTTCGCGCGCGGCAGGAGCACGACCGAGACCGACCCGCCCTTGTCCGCGAGCACGATCGGAGCGCGCGTCGTGCCGATCTTCTCTTGCGGCACGAAGTAGTCGCACTTGAAGTTCTTGCTCTCCTCCTCGCCCACGTAGAACGAGCGCGGCGGCGTCAAGTGCGAGACGTGCAGGATCATCTGATCCCACATCACCATCACCTCGACGGACGCGGAGGGCGACTCGATCTCCTCGCTGGGGACGTCGGGGCCGCTCTTGACGAGCTGGTACGTGTACGACCCCTCGGGCGCGTCGTGCGGCACCTCGTCGTGCGAGGGCGCCTTCGGCTGCGCGAAGGGGTTGTTCATGCCAAACGGGTCGCCACCGCCGCCGCCGAACGGGCTCGGCGCCGCCGCCGGAGCGCCCGCGAACGGGTTGCCCCCGGCCGCCGCGAACGGGTTCGCCGCCGGAGCCGCGCCAAACGGGTTCGCCGCCGGAGCCGCCGCGAACGGATTGCCGGGCTTCGCCGCGCCGCCCGCGACCGCCACAGGCTCGGCCTTCTCGAGCACGATCTTCGTGCCACCGATCTGGAGCTGATCGTTCGCCTTGATCTTGACCTTGTTGACCCGGGCGCCGTTCACCAGCGTCCCCGGCTCGTTGCCGAGGTCGATCAGCGTGATGTCCTCAGGCGACGCCACCTCGATGACGGCGTGCATTCGCGAGGCCAGCTCGTCGTCGACGCGCAGATGGCTCTTCGGGTCCTTTCCAACCTTGACGATGTCCTGCGTCACCGTCTCTCGACGCACGAGCGCTTCATTCTGGTAGAGCGCGAACGTGAGCGCGACCTTCTGCTTGCCTTCCATCGTGAGCCAGCCTTCCCTGCCTGTTGCGTCCCGCCGTCGCCCGAGGCGACCAGAAACCCCGGGGTCGGGGCATCGAATATTACTCAGGGGCCCGTGCGCCTTCCCAGAAAGGCGATGGAGCCCTTGGATTCATGGCTGCGATCCCGAGACACCACGCTCCCCGTGCTCGCTCGAAACCGCAGCCGAGCCCCCCCCGCCTGCACGAACCCCCGAGCCGTTCTCAGAGATTCTCGACCGACTTCAGCATCTCCGGCACGAACGACGTGCGCGGACGGATCAGGGTCGTGCGAACCGGGCCCGGACGAACACGGATCGTCGCGTCGTTCGGCCCAAAGCCACCAGCGTTGAGGGGATCGTCGGAGAACTCGTATCCGTACCCCTCGTCCTTCTTCCCGGCGCCGCCACCTGCCCCCTGGGCAAACGCGAACGACGACACGAGAAGAACGCCGACACCAGCGACCAGCGCAGCACCCAAACGCGTTGACCTCTTCATCTTCAAGCCTCCTCGCAAGTCTTCGCCGTATTTTCAGTCACATCGTACCGTCCCTGCAGGGACGTGGTCAACGGGATCCGAGCCTGGTTTCGTTCGAGACTCTCTCGACCTGGCCCGAAAAGACATCCCGCACGACCCAAGGTTCCCGGAGGTCCAAAAAAAGAGGCCCGCGGCGACGTCCTGGTCACCGCGGGCCCTCTTCTCACTGCCCCCCGCCTCCGGGCTTCGCGCCCCCCTCGTCGGTGCCCATGGCTTCCGCCTCGGCGGCGCGGGTCTTCGCCTCCGCCTCGGCCGCCTTGCGCTCCGCCTCGGTCTGCTTGTTGAACTCGATGATCTGCTCGATCTCTTCCATGCGCTCCTTCGAGCGCTTCACCGCATCCGCATACTCGGGCGCGCTCCCAGCCTTGGCGATGAACTCACCGAAGAGCTGCTTCGCAGCGAGCAACATCGGCTCGGCGTCCTTGCCGCCCGACTTCGCCTTGTACTCCTGCGTCAGGATCGCGTCGTTGTAGTACGTCTCCGGCCGATCCGGCTGGAGCTTCTTCGCCTCCGCCAGCTCGGCCGCGGCCGCAGCGACCATCTTGTCGAAGTTCGAGTCGTCGATCTGACCACGAAGCGCCAGCGCGAGCCCGAGGTGCGCGTCGTAATCGTTCGGCCGCATCTTCAGCGCAGCGCGGTAGGCCTCCTCCGCCTGAGCGAACCCGCGGAACTGCAGGTTCACGGCGGCGAAGTTCATCTGCGCCTCGTAGAAGGTCGGGTCGAGCTTGCGCGCCGTGTTGAACGCGCCGACCGCGCCGTTCAGGTTGCTGAGCTCGACCTGGATCATGCCGGCCGTGTTGTGGATCGGCGCGTAGTTCGGGTTCTTGCGGATGGCCTGCGAGCAAACCAGGGCCGCGAGATCCAGAGCCTGCGTGTCGATCTTCTTCTCCTTGCTGACGTTCGTCGCGACCTTCTTCTTGGAGGAGCGACCCGCCTTCTGCTTCGCCGATTCCATGTAAATCAGCGCGAGCAGGTTGAACGCCGGCAGATACCCGTCGTCGATGGCCAGCGCGCTCTGCGCGTAGCGCTTCGCGTTCTGCAGGTCCGTCCGACCATCCTTGTCCGGCTGCAGGTTGTTGCGCTTCATGTGCAACATGCCGAGCTGAACGAGGCCCTCGACGTTCTGGAACCGGGCGTCGACGATCGCAGCTTGGTAGAGCTCATTGATCGTCGCGTCGAGCGACTTCTCCCCCGACTCGGCGAAGGAGTAGATCGCGAGCTGCACCCGCGCGCGATGGAACTTGGGGTCCGCGTCGAGCGCCTTCTTGAAATACTCCTTCGCCTTCGCGTCCTGCTTGCACCGCTGATACGAGACGCCCGCGTTGTAGATCGCCTCGACCAGCGTCTTGCCAGCTTGCTCGTCGGCAGCGTCGAGAAAGATCTCCGCCGTCTGCGCGCAGACGGCCTCGTTCCAATCACGCGCCTTGTCGTGCTTGGTGAAGGCCTCGAGGCCGTCCTTGTACTTGTTCGCCGCAGCGACGGACACAGCGTTGCCCTTGCTGTCCACGATCGCCTGGCCGGTCTTGGGATCCACCGCGGGCTTGCCGCCCCCACCGGCTCCCCCACCGCCGCAACCCACCGCAGCCGTCAGGGCAGCCGTCGCCACAAGAATCGAAAACCTCTTCATGGCTCGCTCCTAGTTCTTCTTCGTGGTGGCGCCCTGGATGGCGGCCTTTTCGGGTGACGTGCCGGGCTTCGCGTCGGCAGGCTTGTCGCCCGACGCCGCAGCAGGCTTGTTCTCGGCTTGCGGCACATCGAGCACGGGCACGAACGCCGTACCGTCGAGGTTCACCGGCTGCGCGCGATCGCTGAGGCCCGAGTTCACGCGCGACGGCGAACCACGGAACTCGTCGATCAGGTGGTACTCGGCGCTGTAGTTCTTCGACAGCCACACCTCGCAGGCACGCGAGTACTCATCGAAGAACTGATACTTGACCGAGTAGTCGAGGCACTTCTTGAAGGCAGCCTTGGCCGACAGCTTCTGCGGCTCGCTCGCCTCGTCGAGCTTCGCGTAGTACTCACCGCGGAGCTCGGCGTAGCTGAGGTCCGTACCCGGGACCATTCCGTTGCCCTTCCACTCCTTGGGAATCGGCGCGGCGCGGAACTCGGCGACGAACTTGCTCCACATACCACCGACGCGCGAACCAGCGGCGATGACCCAGCGCGGCGGAGGCAGCGGCTCGAGGTTGACGATCTTCACGTACTCGTTCGACGCTTGCTCGATCGCCGGCCGCTTCTTCTTGATCCAGTCCATGACCTTGGTCTGGATGTGCTTCATGACGTCGTCGCGCTGACCCGAGCCCTTGTAGATGGGGAACTGGATCTTATCGACTTCCTTCTTCTTCAACTCCGCGAAGAAGAAGAGCGCCTCACCGACGGCCGTCAGCGACTTGGCCAGACGACGGAGCTTCTCATCGTCACCCCCGCCGATGGCGTCGAGCTTCTTCAGCGCGGCCTGCGGATCCTTCCAGTAACCGCGGACCTTGTTGTACTCGGGCGTCGCGCTCGACGGGTTGTTGATCTTCGTGAAGACCCGCCCGAGCATCGCGTGCGCCTGGATCTGGACATCGAACGTCGCGTTGCGATCGATCTGGCCCATGGCCGAGCTGAGCCGCCGCCGCGCGCCGTCCCAGTCTTCCTTGTCGATGTAGTGAGATCCGATGGCGAACGCGATCTTCGCGGCCTCGGAGGGCTTCTGCGACCCGTAGTTCCTGTTGAAGAGGTCGGCGTCCTTGATCGCCTGGTCCTCCTGCCCAAGACCGAGACGGAGCACGACGGCGTCCTGAAGCGCCTCGGCCGCCTTCTCCATCTTCGGGTTCTCACGCGCGAACCGCTCGTACCAGTTGGCAGCCTCGTCGTAGACCGCGATCGCCTGGTAGTTACCGCCGATCTCGTAGATCGACTTCTTGGCGAGCTCGGTCTTCTCGAGGTTGTACTTCGGGTTCAGCAGGATCTGACGCGCCGTGATCGACTTCGCGATGAGGCGCGCGGCCTGGAACGCGCGGGCCGCGTTGTAGAGGATCTCCTCGCTCTTCTCGCAGGAGGCTTCCTTCTTCTCGCACGCCGCCTCGCCGTACTTCTTCCACAGGTCCATGTAGGCCTGCGCGCCCTTCTCGTACAGCTTGATCGTGTCCACGCCAGTGCCACCGGCGTCCGCCGACTCGATCAGCTTCTGCGCGCGCAGACGCTCGATGTCGCGCTGGATGCGCGTCAGGATCCCGCACTGCTCGGCGTTCTCCTTCTCCTTGCCGCCCTTGCAGTACAGGTCGAGGAACCTGGGCACGTCCTCCGCCATGTTGTCGTAGCAGGACGGCCGCGTCGGCTCGGAGTTCGAGCCGAGGATGTTCAACGACTCGAGGTAGAGCTGCGTCGCGTAGATGCCCACGTCCTTGTCGGAGTGGTTGACCGCAACGTCGCGGAACGCAAACGCCGCCTCCTCCCAGTGCTGTGCCTCGAAGTAGGTGCGGGCGCGCGCGTACTTGACCTCGACGTAGTTCTCCTGCGCTTCCTTGTCGTTCTCCGGCGGCTTGATGTAGCAAATGTACCGGTTGAACGCGGTCAGCATGCCCTTCTGGTTGGGGGTGAACTCCTTCGGGGCGTACTTGGCCTTGTCGGCCTTCTTGTCCCCCTTCTTGCCGCCGTCCGCAGCGCTCGGGAGGTTGCCGCTGCCCTTCTTGTCCGAGCCGTCCTTGTGCGTCTCGGTATAGATGTTCTGGTAGCAGAGCACCGCCGCGAACGCGGCCTCGGGAGCGAGCGGACCGCTGGGATCCTCCGCGACGACCGAGTCGAAGGCCGGGCCGCACTTCGCCCAGTCCTTGTTGAAGTACGCGAGGTCGGCCATCGCGTACTTGATCTTGAAGATGTTCGGCCAGTCTTCCTTCACGATGCGCGGGAACTCGAAGCGTGCGAACTGCTCCTGCTTGAAGTTCTGCACGACGCGCTCGTAGAGCGCCGTCGCGAGCGTCATCGTCTTCTTGTCACCCGTGCCGCGAACGCCGCCCGATCCGACGGCCTCGAGGTGCCACGCCATCGCGGTCTCGGTGAGCAGACCCGCGGTCGAGTTCGAGCACTTCAGCTTCGCGTCGTCGGGGTGCCCTTCGGAGACGAACTTGTTGTGCACCTCGAGCATCTGGTCGAGCTCGCCCTTGATCGAGTCCTTGTTGCCCGACTTCATGGCCAGCGTGGCCTCGGTGATGTGTCCCTGGTACTTGCAGAACTTGGGACCACGATCGCGAGCCATGAGGTCTTTGTAGAGCTCGATGCCTTCCTTGTAGTGGCCGGTGTCGAGGTAGTTCTGGCCGAGATCGTCGAGCATCTTGAGCGTCTTCTCGTTGTTGATGCCCGTGTCGCCCGAGAGCGGCTTGAAGAAGTCGTGCGCGGCCCTCGGCGCAGCCGCGAGCGCGTACACCGGGATGATGTCGCGCCGCGCGGAGTTCGCGAGCTCCTTCGCGTTCGGCAGCTGCTGGTACTGCGTGCCGTACTCGATGGTCTTCTTGAACTCGGAGAGCGCCTTCGGGAACTCACCCTGGTTCCAGTAGACGTAGCCGAGCTTGTAGTGCGCGTAGCCCCAGACCTTGTTGTCGGGCGCCGGGTACTTCGTGACCTCCAGGTACGACTGCTCCGCGAGCTGCCACTTGGAGGGATCACCCTGCGCCTCGTTGAAGAAGAGCTCGCCGAACGCGAGGTACGCGTTCGGGATGAACTTCGACTGCGGCCAGTTCTGGATCAGCTCGAAGTACACCTTGCGCGCTTGATCGAGCTGGTTGGCCTGCTCGTACTCGTACGCGAGGTAGTAGAGCACCTCGTCCGTGCAGCCCGTGCTCTTCGTCGGATCCTGCGCGTTCGAGCTCTGGCACCACTTCGGGTAGCCGTTCTTCAGCAGCGTGTAGTACTTGATCGCCTGCTGCCGCGCGGCGACGAGGATCTTGTCGGCCTTCGCCGCCTCGGCACGGAACCCCTTCTCTGCCTTGGGGTTCTTGCGCTTCGCCTCGTCGGCGTTGATGCTCTGCTCGGTCTTGTCGCGGAACGCGGCCGACTCGAGCTCGACGTAGCCCTCCGCGAGGCGCCGCATCAACTTCGGACGATCGGGCGCGTTCTTCGGCGTGTTCGAGAAGAGGCTCTCGAGGCCCTGGATCTCGGTGATCAGCAGCTGGCGCGAGCGCGCCGCCAGCCTGTTGCGACGCTCGTCGCGTTGCGCGGCGTTCATCGACGCCGTCGGGTTCGTCGGCTTGAGCTGGTCGTCACGCTTCTTGAGCTGAATCCCCTGCGGCGCCGACTTGAAGCTCATCGCCGGCTTCTTGCCGGCGCTCTGCTTCAGCGACCCGCCGGGGCACTGCGCCAGCGCGTCCTTCGCCTGTTGCGTGATGCATTCATCGGCGGCCGACGCCGGGCCCGTCGCGACGGCGGCGGTGAAAAGTGCCGCTGCGCCCGTCACGAAACGGAGCTTGCGCAGCGCACTCACGTTGGACTGCTTCATCGTCGTCATCTCCTCAACTGGATAACTCGCAACCCGGAGGCGGCTTTGCCGCGATCCCCCCGGGGCGGCGAATCAGATCGCCGCCCCCTCGGGCCTCCCGCTACTTGCCGCACTTCGACGTGACGACCTGCCGGTAGAAACCGAGCTCGTCGCGCCAGTACTCGCCGTTGAACGGCCACAGAACGTGCTCGTCGTCCGGCTTGACGACGCCGAACACGAGCGCTTCTTCCTTCGTGAGCTGGCCGCTCACGACCTCCTGATCGAGCTTGTTTCGCTCGGCAGCCGTGATGTCGATGAGGATCTTCGAGGCGTCGCGGAGGTGCTCGTTGAGCTCGTCGAGGTAACGCTGGTAGCGCTCCCGCGCGAGCGTGCCCGCGTTGCGGACCGCGAGATCACGAGCCAGCGACAGCGCGTCCGTCACGTCTCCACCCACGGGCGAGTTGCGGAACGCGGCCGGCGCCTTCTTGTAACGAGCGTCCTCCTCGTCCAGCACGCGCACGTACTCCAGGTTGCGGAGCAACTGGCGATCCGAGAGCGCGTTCTCGACGATCGGCTTGACCGTCGGCGAGAGCGCCGCCTTGCCCGCGCGCACGTCCTTCAAGAACTCGAAGAACTTCGCCTCCGCATCGTCGCCCTTGAACCGGTTGAGGATCGCCTCGAGCTCCTTCTTGATCGGCTCGTACCGCTTGCGCATGCGCGCGACGATCGTCGTCGCGTCCTGGTACTGGCAGATCGTGAAAGAAATGACCGCCTTGAGGATGTCCGCCTCCGGATAGAAGGCGTTCGGGAAGTAAGGCGACTCGATCGTGTGCATGTTGCCGAGCGCGTGCGGGTAATCGCCGGCCATGAAGTACGCCCACGACTGCTCGAAGAGCGCGTCGAGCCAGTACTCGCTGCCCACGTCGACGCGGTTCCAGTACTTGACGGCCGCGCTGAGCTTGTTGCCGTCGATCTTCGGGACGCTGTTGTCGTCGAGGCGGACCGACGCCGAGTAGTACGTGCGCGCCATCGAGAGGAACGCGAGATCGCGCATGCGGCTCTCGTCCTCGACGCCCTCCACGCCCTCGTCGAGCGCCTGCACGATGCGCTGGAACGACTTCACCGCGGGCACCGACTTGCGGAGCTGCACGTTCGAGATGCCCGTGAAGAACTGGGCCTGCACGTAGTACTTGCTCTTGGCGTCGACCTTCTCGAAGAGGCCGATGGCCTCCTCGTAGTTGCGGTTGCGGTACTTGTACCGGCCGAGCAGGTAGTTGAGCTGCCAGAAGAGATCCCGCTGCTGCGGGTTGTTGAACCGCGCGACCTGCTCGCCCTTGTACTTACCGACGCGCTCGATGATGTCGGCCGGCTCGGGGAGCTGCGTGGCGAGCTTCGAGAGCCAGAGCAGCGTCTCGTTGAACTTGAGGTGATTCGGCTTGTCCGCGATCTCGGAGAAGATCGCGTAGCTCGCCTGGAAAAACTGCAGGCGATAGAGCGCGATCGCGAGGTGATACTGCGCGATCTGCTTGTTGCCCTCGTCGTCGCCCGTCTCGCCGTCGACGACCTTCTTCAGGAGCAGCGCCGATTCGCTCCACCGCTCAGCGTCGAACAACCGCTTCGCTTGCGCCGCCTCCTCGGTCATCTGGCCCGCGGTCACGGGCCCATCCTCTTCTTCGAGCTCGATCTCCTTGGGAGCGGCCTTCTTGGCATCGCCAGCCTTCGCCGTCGGCGCCGGGCCCTTTTGGGCCCAGGCGGTCGGCGCCACGAGCATGGCAGAAGCAAGAAGACAGAGAGTAGCCAGCCCTTTCCGCATTCGTCGTTCCTCGTCGTTCGGAGGTTGAGGTCGATGAAGGCGACCCGAACCGGCCCAGATACCGTTCGTTAGCTGCTTGATCCGCAGTGGACGGGGCCCTTCGCAGTCGCGGCTCCCCGCGTGTCGTGTACCGGGAGCGATGACCAAAAACTTCAATGAGAATCAGCGGATACTTACGTCTGGCCGCGGATGGTAAAATTATGACGGTTGGCTTGTCAAGCGGCGGGTTTTGAAGCAGCACGAGTCCTGGTGCTGCTTCCGACACCTCTCCAGGGAGTGCCTTGGGGCTCGCCTTCGACCCGCCAAGGGACTCTCGGGCTCTCGGCTCGATCGCGGGTCCACCCGGACCGACCCCCCCGGGGCGCCGACCGGCGGCCGTCCGTCGAAAACCGGCGGCAGTCCATCACGGCGTGCATCGAGAGGTTGACGGTCCGTCTCCCCTTCGATTAGCGTCCACGCTGCTGGCGTCGTTCGCTGAGTCCGCGACGTGGACGCGGGCGGCGCGTCGCGCTCGCGCGCCCCGCATGGAGCAGGGGCGCCCCGGCCCAAGGAGCACGATCTGATGACCCGTTCGATCCTGTCCGGCATGCTTGGTCTGATCAGCGTACTCGCCCTGGGCGGCCTCCCGGTCGCCTGTCAGAGCGGCGGCGTCGGCGACCCCTGCATCCCCGAGGACGAGTACAAAACCGACTTCGCCGGCTTCAAAGTGACCGAGGAGAACATCGAGTCGCGCTCCTTCCAGTGCCAGACCCGTATCTGCCTCGTGAACCACTTCCAGGGCCGCGTGAGCTGCCCCTACGGGCAAACGAAGCCCACGACCGGCGGGACCGCCACGGGCGGCTGCCAGACGTCCACCTCCGGGCCGGACGACGCGAACAAGGCCTGCTGCGTCCCCGGCACCGACACGGTCGTCGAGGCCGAGGTCTGCGGCCAGTGCGCGGAAGACTCGCAGCGTGACGCCGCGCAGGCCGTGTACTGCTCGTGCCGCTGCGGCGTCGCCGAGGGCGCGGACCCCGATCCGAACTTCAACTTCTGCGAGTGCCCGACCGGCTACACCTGCGAGGAGATCCGTCCCGACGTGGGCCTCGGCGACAAGCAGCTCACCGGCAAGTACTGCATCAAGCAGGACACGAAGTTCGTCACCGAAGGCTCCTGCGGCACCGTCAAGGGTCACTACAACGCGACCCAGTGCAAGGGCGTCGGTTTCACCACCGATAGCTGAGACGAGCCGCGACGCGCGCGCCCGTGACGCGTCCTCCTCGTCTCCCTCGCCCCCCGCCCGCCTCTTCCTCGGCGCGCTCTCCTTCACCTCACGTCCGAGCTCTCCCCCCGCGTGATGCGCGCCATCGCGCAGGTGCGCGCGCCGAGGACGCAGCCGCCGATCATTTCGTTCGCATGGGCAACACGATCCTCGGCCGCAACGTGCGCGTGGGTCGCGCCGAGATCGATCTGCTCGTCCGCGACGGCGCCGTGATCGTGGTCGTCGAGGTGCGCACGCGTGGCCCTCGGAGTTATCAGCGCGCGCTCGACAGCATCGACGCACGGAAACGCGCGCGCTTGCGCCTCGCTGGACAGCGGCTCTGGATCTCGAAGTTCGCGCGCGACGAGGCGATCGAGCGCATGCGCTTCGACGCTGTTGCCGTCGTGTTCACGCCCGAAGGCGAGCCGCTCGTCGAGCACATCAAGGCAGCGTTCTGAGGGGAAACACGCTTCGCGCGGCGTCGCGTGATCCTTCGGCAGGACGGCGACGCCGCTCGAGAAGCGCGAGACGTCAGCCGTCGACCTGGGCCTGCATCTCGGCGCGCAGCTTCTTCAACGTCGCCACGCCGTCGCTCGAAGCGTCCGCCTCCATGCGCGTGATCACTTCGTCGATCTGCGCGATCTCGCGCTGCTTCTGCGCGCGCAGGTTGCCGAGCATCTGATCGAACGACTCGAAGAAGTCCTGCATCTCGTCGCCCTTGCGCAGGCGCTCGTGCAGGGCGAGGTGTCCCTCGCCGACGCGACTGAACATGCGCTTCATCTTGAAGACGGGGCCCGCGATCTTGTGCGTGACGACGATGCCCGCGATCCAGATGCACGCGACGAGCAAGCCGAGCGCGAGCACGAGGCCGACGATCAGGTTGCGCTGCTGGGTCTCCACCGCGGCGGCCTGACGCTCGAGCTCGGCGGCCTGCTGCTTCAAGGAGTCGGCGTCCTTCTCGAGGCTCGCTTGTTCTTCCTTGAGCTTCGCCCCGTCGCTCTCCGCGTCCTTGCTGAACTGCTTCGCGAGCTCGGGCGAGTCCTCGTACGCCTTCGCGATGTTCATCTTGACGAGCTCGTCGTTCTTCTTCCGCTCGGCGAGCGCGAGCTGGCCGCGCTTGACGGTCTCCTGTCCTTGCGTGACGAGCGCCTTTTGCTGCACGACGGCCTGCCGGCTCTGATCGATCAGCTTGTTGCTCGTCCACCAGAGGACCACGCCGAGGAGAGCAGAAACGACGAGCGCGATCGCCGCGAGGTACCCCGCGTATTTGAGCTGGAAGCGCTTGTCGAGGAGGAAGTTACGGATGCGGCGCTGCTCGCGGCCGCTCGTGGCGGAGGGCGTGTTGACGGAGCCAGAAGCCTCGCTCATCGGGGGGACCTTGCGCGTCTGTTGCAACGGCGCGAGTTGTTTGCCCATGAGGAGGGGCGGCGCGCCGGATCCGCTCCCCCTCGCTGCGATATCACATCGACGCGACGACCTTCGCAAAGCTGTCGATGGCGTTCTCCACGCACATCTTCATGAGCACGTTCTCGCTCTGCACGTCGGTCTTGGGCGTGTCGGATTGCGTGAGCTTCGGCGAAAACTCGCCTTGCAGCGCCTTGCCCGGGTACGTCCACATACTCACGCGCACGATCTGCGTGAGGTTCCCGTTCTCGTAGACCGGCGGCTCGACGCTGGCGATGAGATAAAAACCCTTCAGCTTTTTCGAGTTGACGACCTTGCCGCCTTGTGCAGGCTTCTCGCCCTTCGGCGCGACGGCATAACCGGCCTTGCCGAGGAGCTTCGACTGCATCGCCGAGCGCACGATCGCCTCGACCTCGGCCGCGGGTCGCTTCGTCTTGTTCGAGATCTCGATCGCCACGTAGTACTTCGCGTCGGGGCCGGGCGGTGGAGGTGCAGACACGCCGCCGCTCTTCAGCGTGTCGATCGACTTCTGCATCTGCGTCTTCGTGGAGCCGCCCTTCTCCTTCTTGAGCGCCGCCTGCAGGCACGGCAGGCCCGCGGGCTTGCCGAGCTTGCCGAGCGCGGCCGCCGCGGCGACCTTCACCGACTCGTTGCCGTCCGCGAGCGCGTCGCAGAGAGGCTTGACGGCGGCGTCGTCCCCCGAAGCGCCGAGCGCGAGCGCTGCCTGCGTCCGCACGCGGAAGTCGTCGCTCGTCTTGAGCTGCTGGACGAGATAACCGGTGCGAGGATCGGCTCGCACGACCTCGGGGGTGAGCACGAACAACGAGAGGGCCGCGACGACGGGGACGCTCTTTCGCATTCGAGGTCCGAAGATACACGAGGTCCGCGTGCGAATGGAGGGAGCTCGATCCGAATCAACGGTCGTGGAGTTCTCGATCACGCGATCACCCGTCGTCATCTTCATCCTGCACCTCTCCCGTGCCTCGACGCAAAGCGGCACGATGCAGGTCGCTCCGCCCCGGGGGGACGTGGAGTGACCTCGGTCGCCGAGATCCGCCGCGGCTACGAGGCGCGGAGGAACCGTGGAGACTTGGACGGGCCTCGCCCGAACTCGCTTCAACGGCAGGCATTGACGATGCCGCAGCAGAAGCGCTGGTCGCGCGGGGAGTTCCCGCATATAGGAAGGGGATGTCCCGCAGCCGAGGTGCCCAGGCGAGAGCCTCGTCGCGCCCGCTGTGCGCGCTCGTCGCCTTGCTCGTCCTCCTCCTCTCGGCGCCCGTCGCGGCGCAGACACGAGGATCCGGGGGCACGATCCGGATCCAGGTGCGAGGCGGCGCGCAGATCAGCGCCGCCGCGACCGTCGAGCCGTCCGGTACGATCGTGCGCGGCGAGCTGCTCGACGACGCAGGGGCCGCCGTGGCAGGCGCGACGCTCACGCTCCGTGCGATCGCAGAGGGCGGAGCCGCCGTCAGCCTGCCGACGCCCTCGACGTGTGACGCGACGTCGCGGCGGTCGCGGCGGTCCGTTCGGCTCTTGGGCACGGACGCGTACGAAGTGCAGACCGACGACCGCGGCGCGTTCTGCGTGCGCGCCGGCGCGCCGCTCGGGCAGGCCTCGATCACGCTCCGCTTCGACGGCGACGAGCTCAGGGATCCAGCCGAGAGCGTGGTCCGACTCGATACGGCAGACGCTCCGCTCGCGCGCACGATCCTCCGCTTCGAGCCCGCGCCCGACGTGATCGATCTCGATCGCGAGAACGTCCTGCTCACGGCGTCGCTGCGCGTCGATCGCGCCGGGTCGCCTCGATCCGGCGCCGCGCGGCGCGAGGGGCTCGCGATCAAGCTCGAGGACGAGCGCGGCACGCGCATCGCAGAGGGGCAGACCGGCGGCGACGGGCGCGTGCGCTTCGAGATCCCGACCGCGTCGTTCCCCGACCCTGGATCGGGCGAGCTGCGCTTGCGCTTCGAGGGTACGACGGCGCTCGCGAAGGCGACCACGACGCAGCCGATCGTGCGGCGCGCGGAGGTGCGGCTCGAGCTCTCTCATCCCGTCGACACGGGTGATCCCGAGGATGGCGTCGGCATCGACGTGGATGTCACGACGTCGCGAGGTCCGGTGACGGGCGGCGTGGTCGAAGCGCTCCGCGGGAAGGAGAGCGTGGGCGCGGGGGCGGTGCAAGGCGGCAAGGCGCACGTCATCGCTTCGTTCGCGCTCGAGCGCGCCGGCGTCGTACCACTCACGCTGCGCTACGTGCCGGCCGCGCCCTTCTACAAGGCCGGGGCGAACCTGAATGTCGACGTGAACGTCAAGGGGCCGGGCATCGCGCGACAGATCCTGATCGCGCTCGTGGTGCTGGCGGTGACGGCGTGGATCGTCATCGGCTGGCGCCGCGCGCCGATGCCTCCGAAGAAGGACGAGGACGACGAACAGCATCCCGTGCCCTCGGGGCGCGCTGGTGTCGAGGTCGTGCGAGCGTCGGCCGGGCAGGGTGGTTACCGTGGCTCGGTGCTCGACGCGCATGATGGAACTCCGATCGCCGGCGCGCAGCTCGCCGTGGTGGCGCCCGCGTTCCAAGGTGACGGTGTCATCGCGCGCGCGACGGCCGACGAGCGCGGCAGCTTCGTGCTGGATGTGCCCTACCGCAGCGATGCGCGTCTCGTGATCGAGGCGAAGGTGCACAGCAGATACGAGCAGACGCTCCCCCCGCCGGGGGTGCTGCGCGTTGCCCTGATCACCCGCCGCCGAGCGTTGCTCGATCGGCTCGTGCGATGGGCGCGACGCACCGGAGCGCCTTTCGACACGCAACCCGAGCCGACGCCCGGACACGTCCGGCGGGCCGCTTTCCGCGCGAACAACGCGGAGATCGAGTCCTGGGCGAGGGCCCTCGAGCACGCCGCTTACGGCCCCTCCGTCGTCGACGAGGGGGTCGAAGCGTCGCTCCTCAACGACGAACCCAAGGGCGGCCGAAAGCCGGGAGGATGACGTGAGCCGCCCCCGAACCCCCCACCCGTGCGCTCCGTCGGCGCTCGCCGCCGAGCACACACGTTGACGTACGGGTACCGTCCCATATAGTCGCGAACCAGTTCGCCGACCGCTGGAGAACGCACATCGTGGACCCCCTCTACATCGTCATCATTGGTCTCGTCGTGGTGGCGCTCGTCGCCTTCTTCCTCACGAGGAAGAAGCCGGAGGCGCCCAAGAAGCTCGAGACGCCGCCGGAGCCGAAGAAGCTTTCGGAGAAGAAGGCGCCCGAGCGCGAAGAGCCGGCCAAGGCCGCGGGGAAACCCGGGAAGGAGGAGCCGAAGCAGGCTGCTCCGGCAAAGGCCAAGCCGGTCGAAGAGGCCAAGGAGGCCAAGAAGGAGGACAAGAAGGCTGCCGAGCCTGCGTCGGCCGTCGTGGAGAAGCAGCCCGAGCCCGCGCCCGACGCGAAGCAGCCCGAGGCGAAGCAGCCCGAGCCTGCGCCGGTGCAAGCTCCCACGCCCGCGGCAGAGGCCGCGCCGAAGGCTGGGGAGGCGGGCGCGATCAAGCCGATCGCGGCGCGTGAACCTCCGGCGCCTTCGGCTCCGCGCAAGAAGGACGTCGAGGGTCTGCGCCGCGGCCTCACGAAGGCGCGCGAGAGCGAGGGCTTCTTCGGTCGCTTGAAGGCGCTCTTCGTCGGCCGCAGCGAGGTCGATCCCGGCCTCGTCGATCAGATCGAGGAGGTGCTCTTGACCTCCGACGTCGGCGTCAAGACGACCGAGGCGCTGCTCGAGGAGATCCGCACGGGCATCAAGGAGAAGAAGCTCGTCAAGGACGAGCACGTCTGGGATGCCTTGCGTCGTCGCGCGCGTGACCTGCTCGGTGGCAGCGGCGGTGGCATCAAGTTCCCCGCGCGCCCGACCGTGGTGATGTTCGTGGGCGTCAACGGCGCGGGCAAGACGACGACGATCGGCAAGCTCGCGACGAAGCTCAAGGCCGAGGGCCGCACGGTCGTGCTCGCCGCGGGTGACACGTTCCGCGCGGCGGCGGTGCAGCAGCTCGTCGTGTGGGGCAAGCGCGTCGGTTGCGAGGTCGTGAGCGGCAAGGATGGCGCGAACCCGGGCGCGGTCATCTACGACGCGATCCAGAAGGCTGCGGAGATCGGCGCGGACGTCGTGCTCGCAGACACCGCGGGTCGCTTGCACACGAAGACGAACCTGATGGACGAGCTCAAGAAGGTCGCGCGCACGATCGACAAGGCGCTGCCGGGAGCTCCGCACGAGACGCTGCTCGTGCTCGACGCGACGAACGGACAGAACGCGCTGCAACAGGCGGCGATGTTCAAGGAGGCGCTGCCGCTCTCGGGCATCGTGTTGACGAAGCTCGACGGCACGGCGAAGGGCGGCGTCGTGCTGGGCATCTGCGCGGAGCACTCGCTCCCGGTGCGCTACATCGGCATCGGCGAGCGTCCCGACGAGCTGCGCGACTTCAACGCCGACGAGTTTGTCGAAGCGCTGCTTGGTCAGGCCGACGAGTCAACGGACGCGGCGGCGTGAACCTCTGCGCCGAGCACGAAACACGCGCGACGGGGCCCCGACCGGGATCGGAGACGGGGCCGCGTCGAGCACGTTCCGGACGTACGGCGCAAACTACGTGGATATCGTTTGATTTTCTTGCTCGTACGCGAGCGTCTCGTGGTTGGATGGGCGTGGATCGTGTCGCGGCGCGTGTCGCTACGCGAGCAGTGGGGACGGTCCTGCCCCATCCGATCCGTCAGAAGAACCGATTTGGTTGTTGATTCCCTGATTTTACGCGTGATATAGTCCGTCCCGCTTGTCGGTAGACCGTTTTTTTGAATGAAGTCGCGCAGTTAGACTTGTACGGACGGACCGGACCGATCGATGCTCACGTCGCACGGACTGCGGAAGGGATGGCGATGAACCAGGTTCGCGTGGGGCTCCTCGTAGCGGCTGCGCTGCTGGCCATGCCGTTGACGGCGGCAGCGCAGCAGCAAGGACAACCGAAGGAGATCAACCTCGACGAGGAGGGAGCCGCGCCTGCTGAAGCCCCTACCGAGGGCGAGGGCGCCGGCACAGGCGAGGGTGAGGGCGAGGGTGAGATTCCCGGCGGCGAGGGTGAAGGACTAGGGGACATCTGCAAGATCGACCCCTCGGCCTGCCCGAGCATCAACATGGATGAGGCCGCGAAGCGGGACATCAACGCCGAGATGTACGCGGTGCAGCAGATCTACGCGCTGCGCCGGTTCCGCTTCGAGATCACGCCCTACTTCGGGATCACGATGAACGACCAGTTCGTCGCGCACCCCGCGCCCGGGCTCGGTCTCAACTTCTACATCACCAACGTGCTCGCGGTCGGGGTCAACGGCAACTTCTACGCCGGGTTGAACTCGCCTTCGAACTTCAACTTCCAGACGAGCCGCGCGGCGCGCGTCGGTGTTCCGATCACGGAGTACGCCTGGAACGCGAACGCGAACTTCTCGTACGTGCCTGCGTACGGCAAGTTCGCCGGGTTCGGCGACTTCATCTTCCACTACGACTTCTACGTGCTCGGCGGCGTGGGTGCGATCGCTACGCGCCCGATCGCCGTTGTCGACCCCGACAACCGCACGTTCGAGTTCAAGCCTCGGCTGTCGTTCCACGTCGGCGGTGGCCTCCGCATCTTCTTCAACCGCTGGTTCGCGGTGGTGGCGGAGCTCAGCGACTACATCTTCTTCGACGAGCTCGAGAACCCGGGTATCGCGACCGGCGTCGACGCCAACAACAATCCGAGAGCACAGGATCCGACGACCTGGACCGCGCCCGAGACGAGCTTCACCAACAACGTCCAGGCGCAGGTCGGGTTTTCGGTCTTCCTGCCGTTCAGCTGGGAATACCGGCTGCCCAAGTGAGCCGAGGGGCAGCGTGGCGTGCAAGGAACATCCGGGACGATTCAGCCAAGTACGGGGACATGCATGATGCGTCGATTCGTGAATAGCCTTTGCGCGTCTCGCCTGCTCCGCAGGGGCATGCTCGCGGCGCTCACGGGATGTGCAGCGCTCGCCATGAGCGCGGGCGCCGAAGCGCAGGAGATTCAGCTCACGGGTCCCCTCGCGGGGGCCCCGGCCGTGCGGAAGTTGCGCCTGCATCGGGCAGGTCGCATCGAAATAACACCGAGCGCGTCCTTCACCCTGCTCGACGAGTATCAGCGCACGATCATGCCTGGTCTGCGCGTGATGTACCACCCGACCGACTGGATCGGGTTCGGCGTCTGGGGAGGCTACGGCATCCAGACGACGACGTCGCTCACCGACGAGCTTCAGGTGAAGGCCATCGACGACCGCAACTGCAGCGCGAACCCGAACGACTCCGCCTGCAAGCTGACGGCCGTCAACCTGACGCGCGGCAACCTCGCTCAGGATCAGCTTGGCCGCATGCAGTGGGTCGCGGCGCCGCAGGTCACGGTCGTTCCGTTCCGCGGGAAGCTGGCGCTGTTCGCGTCGTTGTTCGTCGACACCGACATCAGCTTCTTCGTGGGCCCGGCCGTCATCGGCGTGCAAGAGCGCGCGCCCTGCGGTGCAGACAACGACGGCAACCAGCTCACCGAGCGGCCCTGCGCCTCGCAGGAGTCGTTCCAGCTCGAGAGCCGCATCGCCTTCGCGCCCACGTTCGGCGTCGGCTGGAACTTCTACCCGACGTCGTTCTTCGGCTTCGGCGCGGAGTACCGGGCGCTGCCCTTCGCGTGGAACACGTCCGGCTTCGACAACGCCGGCGCGGGCAACGATGAGGCGTTCCCCGACACCGCCGTCAACAACAAAGATCGGCAGTTCCGCTTCAACAGCATGATCTCGGTCAACCTGATGTTCTCCCTCCCCATGAAGGTGAAGAACAGCGACTGACGGAGACGAAGCCGGCTCGAAAGAGCCGCGGACACGCCCCGGGATGCGGGCGGCCGAGACGGAGATCAACCTCCGCGAGGTCGCCCAGGCATCACGGGGCGTGTCGCTTTCGAAGCACGAGAGGCCGCCCGCGAAACGCCGGGAGCGCTCGTCAGCAGGCCGAACACTTGCTTTGTCCGTGATGAGGGCCTATGCGAAGCCTGCTCCAGCCCTACCCTTCGGGCCGGAGCGCGAGGTAGAGGTGGGCATTTTCGACTTCCTCCGTAGCAAGGGCGCCAAGAGCGCGCCTCCGTCGGGCAGCGCGCCCGCCGTCGACAAGAAGATCGCCGGCCCCGCCAAGGTCGTCGCAGACAAACGCGCCCAGACCTACGACCGTCTGGAGGCCATTCAGGCCCTCGTCGACCTGAAGACGCCGGAGGCAGCCGCCGCGCTCCTCAAGCGCTTCAACTTCACGATCGATCCATCGATCACGGACGCGGAAGAAAAGGACCTGGCGTTCCGGGGCATCGTCGCCGCGGGCAAGGACGTGGTCCCCGCCGTCATCGAGTTCTGCACGAAGGCCGAGGCGCTGACGTGGCCGCTCAAGGTGCTCGGCGCCGTGCTCGACGAGGACGAGTATCGCGAGGAGCTGCTCGATCTGCTCGAGGGCTTCGACACGGAGTACGCGCGCAACGTCGAGCCCAAGATTCAGATCATCCAGGCGCTCGAGGAGATCGTGCACGAGGACGTGCGCACGGCCGTGGAGCGCTTCTTCGAGGACGTCAACGAGACCGTGCGCTTCCACGCGGTGCAGACGACGTTCGCGCAGGCGATGCCCGAGAGCGTCAAGCCGCTCATCGACATGCTCGTGAACGAGGAGTCGGTCCGCGTGAAGAACAAGGCCGCCGAGGGCCTCCTGGTGCGCGGATGGGCGATCCCCGAGGACCGTCGGGATGCCGTCGCGGACGCGCTCGGCGACACCGGCGGCTACACCGTCGGCGAAGGTGGCAAGATCGTGAAGCGCTCGCTCCGCTTCGGTTGATCCGACGCGTAGCGGATTGCGCGCTCCCCCTGCCCTGCCGGCGCAGAGCAACATGCTCGCTCCTCGTCCGTGTTGACAGCGCGGCCCACGCTGAAAGAGGATCCGTGCTGCCCCGACGTGTTCGGGGTGTGTCGAACGCCCAGCGGCAGCCGCGCGTGATCCGCGCACGCTCCCCGGCACCACTCGACGGAAAGCGAGCATCCCAGGCCGTGAGGGGACATCGATCGACGCGCCTTCCGCGCGTGGTTGCATCCGGGCTCGCCGCACTTGCCACGGCGATCACCGCGCATCCGCGCGACGCGCGCGCCCTCGACTTCGAGGTGCAGAGCGACACGGCCGCGCAGGCCTACCAGGTCTCGAGCCCGTGGGGCGACACGATCCTCGATCGGCGTCGCCTCATGCAGACGCTGTCGCTCGGCGTGTACAACCTGCAGGGCGATCACAAGCCGGGCAGCGCCGATTTTTCGGTCGTGCTCCGCATGCGCCTCGACGCCGACTTCGGCATCAACGCGCACCTCGGCGCCGCCGATCGCGGCGGCGAGACGGCCTATCAGATCGAGGCGGGGCCCGGCGTGCGGTTCGTGCCGGGCCTGCAGCAGGCGCCGGTCGATCTCATGTACGCGTACGTCGAAGGCCGGAACCTCTTGAAGGGCTGGCTCGGCTTTCGCGCGGGCCGGCAGTACGTGGTCGACTCGCTCGGCTGGTGGTCGTTCGACGGCGCGCTCGCGCGCGTGACGACGCCGTACTTCGTGCGAGCCGAGCTCTACGGCGGCCTCGAGCAGCGCGGGGGTTTGCCCCTGTCGACCTCGCGTTTCGAGCGGCAGGGCGTCTGGCGCGGCAACCACGCCGGCTTCGGCACGGCGGGAGATCAGCCGAGCGTGACGGACTTGCCGTCGTACCAGTTCACGCAACCCGCGCCGGCGTTCGGCGTCGCGCTCGAGAGCAACGGGCCGAGCTGGATCCACGGGCGGCTCTCGTATCGACGCGTCTACAACACGGGCACGTCGGTGACGCAGCAGTTCCCCGATCCGACGGGCGGCTACCGCACCGCGGAGGGGCTGCGCGTGTCGCAAGATCGGCTGGGGTACGCGCTCGATCTGAACAAGAGCGACCTCGGCGCGATCAAGGGCGGCTTCACGTACGACTTCTACAACCAGATCGTCGGCTCGTATTACGGCGGGGTCGAGGCGTACCTGGGCAAACGCGCGACGATCGGCGCGGACATCGACTACTTCGTGCCCACGTTCGACGCGGACTCGATCTTCAACTGGTTCACGAAGAGCCCCATCACCACGGCCACGGCGCGCGTCTGGGTCGCGCCGACGCGCAGGCTCGATCTCTCGGCCTACGGCGGCGTGCGGCTCTGGATGGCCGACGGCGATCCCGAGACGTTCGGCGCCGAGCAGTGCAGGGCCTCGGGGCTCTGCAGCGGCGACCAGGAGATCGATCCCGCGAACACGAAGGCGTTCACGCGTGATCCCGACAATCGAGCGATCTCCACGACCGTCGACGCGCTCGCGAACGTGTCGGGGCGGTATCGCTTCGGCACGGCCGAGGTGGGGCTGCGCGGCATGGTGCAAGCCGGCGCGCGTGGGCACACGGGAGGCGCGGATCTCTCGGGCGAGAAGCGCTTCGACGGCGGGCGTTACCGCGTCGGCGGGCGCGTCTCGCTCTACGACTGGAGCGACCCGCTGCGGCCCGACCGCGGCGCGACGTCGTTCGGCTACGTGCTCGGCGCGGGCGTGCGGCCCGTGCAACAAGCCGACTTTCGCGTCGAGTGGGAGCACGACATGAACCGGCTCGTCGGGCAGCGCTTCCGCATCGTGGCGCTGCTCAACTTGAGGCTCGGCGGATGATGATGATGAACGCCTCCAAGGGAAACGCGTCACGCGCGCGCAACGATCGTCGATCGAACGGACGACCGCTGCCGGGTTGGCTCGCCCTCGTGGCGTGCCTGTCGGCGCTCGTGCTCGGCCTCGTGGGCCCCGACGCCTCGGCGCAGCCGGTCCCCGAGACGCCGCCTCCCGAGGACGCCCCCGCGGAGAGCGCGGCGCCGCCCGCGCCGCCTCCGGGTGGCTACAAGAGCGGCCTGCATCCGATGCCGAACGACGCCGAGACGCCGCTCGCGTTCATGCCTCCCGGCAGCGGGGCGAGCCCCGTCCCGAGCGAGGAGATCTACCCGCCGCAGACGATCACGATCCGCTTCAACCACAAGAAGCACACGAAGGATCTCAAGCAGACCTGCAAGTCCTGCCACGCGGCCGCGTACACGAGCGACAAGGTCGCCGATCGTCTGATGCCGAAGGCCGAGCAGTGCGACGCCTGCCACGACGTCGATCACTCGGACCTGAACGCGGTGAAGGCGGGGACGGACGCGAACGGGCAGTGCGTCTTCTGCCACATCGGCGACAAGGCCGGCGCGAACGGCGCCGTCGCGCCGATGGTGCTGCCGAACGCGAACCTCGTGTTCACGCACAAGAAGCACCTCGACCGGAACATCCAGTGCGGGCAGTGCCACGGTCAGGTCGGCGAGCTCGAGCTCGCGACGCGGGATCAGCTCCCGCGCATGGCCGGCTGCTTCGCGTGCCACAACATGAGCGGCGCGGCGCAAGGCCAGGCGAAGGGCGCGTGCACGACGTGCCACACGGCGCGGAACGACGGCCGCATGCTCACGAGCTTCACGACGGGCAACCTCGTGCCGCCGCAGTGGATGCACAACGCGGCGCACACGCCGGACTTCATCGAGCGGCACAAGTCGGTCGCCGCGAACGACAGCGCCTTCTGCGGGAGCTGCCACACGGTCAACGAGTGCACCGACTGCCACGACGGCCGCGTCCGTCCCCGCAAGGTCCATCCGAACGACTGGCTCTCGATCCACGCTCAGTCCGCGCGTCAGGACAACCCGCGCTGCTCGAGCTGCCATCAGGCCCAGACGTTCTGCGGCGACTGCCACCGCCGCGTCGGCGTCGCGCGGGACACGGCGAGCGGCAACCGCCTCACGGGCCGCCGCTTCCACCCGCCCGCGGCCGAGTTCACCACGGCGCCGCGCGGACCGAACCACCACGCCTGGGAGGCGATGCGGAACTTGAACGCCTGTGTCTCCTGCCACACGGAGCGTGATTGTGCGACATGCCACGCGACGAAGGGCCTCTCGGGCGGGCACGGCGTGAACCCGCATCCGCTCGGTTTCCGCGACAAATGCGCCGTGGCGTTCGCGCGAAACCCTCGTCCTTGCCTGGTTTGCCACCAGTCGAGCGACCCGCTCGTGAGGGCGTGCCAATGAAGATGCGTCGTCCGTCTTGGTCCACGCGGAGCGGCGGAGCTCCGCCGGACGGGGCCGGGCTCCCGAAAGCTCCGACATATTCCTTGCGCTGCCCTTCTAGCGACGGGTATAGCGAAGGGCGACGGAGCGCCTCCTCCTCCGCGGAGGTCGCGCGCGTCGTCAAGGAGAACGGGCGTGAAGGAGCTGATCAAGTACCTGCTCGACAATCTTTACCTCGACTTCCAGGGCGAAATCACGCTGGAGACCGTGCGGAATTTCCTCCGGGAAGACGACGGCCGGGAAGCGCGGCAGTTGCTCGCGAAGCTCATCGAGGAGAAGGGCGTCGACGACATGCTCATCACCCTGGCCGACTGCTTGAAGGAGCACATCCGGACCGGCGTGAACGAAAGGGTGCTCCAGGAACAACTGTCGACCTACTCCGAGAGCTGATCGGCTCCAGCGGCCTTTTTTTCGCCCCGCGCGCCCTCGGCGCCGCCCTGCTCGCCACGGCCCTGCCCCTCGTCGCCTGTGACGTGGGCAGCCCGGAGCGCGAGGCCATCGACGCCCCCCCCGTCCACCTGGTCGAAGTCGAGCTGTCAGGCGTCGACGCCGGCGGTCAGCCCACGACGCTGACGCTCACGCCGAGCGCGCCGGCGCCCGTCGACGGGAGCCGCGCGCTCTCCACGACGAGCCTGCGAATCACGTTTGATCGGTTCCTCTTGCCGGGAGAGGCGATCCGGCAAGCGATCTGCCTGCAGCCGAGCGCCGAGCCGGTGCCGGTGCTGCAGCAGTGCACGATGGGCGTGTTCCTCGAGCCGAGCTACGACCCGGTGTTCCGGCGCATCACGTATCGACTGCCGGCGTCGGCGACGCTCGTGCCCGACACGAAGTACTGGCTGACGGTGCTCGCGCCGACGGAGACGTCGCCGTTCGGCGTGCGCGCGTTCGACGGCGCGCCGTTCGAAGCAAACGTGGTCCTGCAGTTCACGACGGCCGCGATGGATCCGCCCGGCGGGCCCGTGGATCCGGCGCTCGACGAGGCGGCGCAGCGCGCGGCGTCCGAGGAGCTCTTCTGCGCGGCGAGCGCGTGCGTGGCGTCGTGCGCCGTGGATGATCAGCTCTGCATCGACAAGTGCCCCGTCTCGAAGAGCCTGACGATCGGCTGCGGCGGATGTCACGGGCCGATGGAGCTCGGGGCCGCCGTGATGGGGCTCGATCTGTCGGGCGTGGAGCGGATCCCGGCGATGATCGGGCGCGTCGCGAACCAGACGCAGACGGGCGAGCAAGCCGACGAGGCAGACCTCCGGCCGCGCCGATTCGGTCGGGCGATGCCGCACGTCGACCCGGGAAACGCGGGCAACAGCTACCTGCTCTACAAGATGCTCGCGAGCCCGATCTACACGCGCATGGCCGCCGCAGCGGGGCTCGCGCCGGGCGAGATCGACAGGCTGCGCGCGTCGGTCGTCGTGGGCTTGCCGATGCCGCCGTACGATCTCTACGCAGCCCCGCAGTCGAGCCTCGAGGCGCTCAGCGCGTGGATCAGCACGGGCGCAGAGACGCCGGCCTGCCCCTGAGGACACGCCCCTCGGCGTGGTAGGTTGTCGCCATGCCTTCGCATCTGTTTTCGCGTGACGCGCTCGCCTGCGCGCTCGTCTTCGTGTCCCTCGGGAGCGCCGGCTGCGGCGAGGATCCGCCGCTCGGGCCCACGGGCCCCGCGGAGACGGAGGTGCTGACGCCCGACGCGCCGCCGCTGCCCGGCGAGACGGAGTGCCGCGTCGTGAAGACGACGAACATCCCGGTCGCCTCGGCGAACCACGTCGAGCTCTGCGCGGACGTCACGTACGAGACGAACCCGCCGAGCGGAGGAGATCACTGGGGCCAGTGGGCGGCGTTCAAGAAGTACACGACGCCCGTGCCGCGCGAGATGTACGTGCACGACCTGGAGCACGGAGCCGTGGTGCTGTCGTATCGCTGCGAGGATGCGTGTCCCGAGGTCGTCGCGGCGCTCGAGAAGGTGTTCGACGAAGCCGCGGCGGATCCGCTGTGCTTGTCGGGAGGCGCGGGGCCGAAGGCGAGGCTCGTGCTGACGCCGGACGCGGAGCTCGAGGCGCCCATCGCCGCGGCCGCGTGGGGCGCGACGTACACGGCGACGTGCATCGACACGGCGTCGCTCGCGGCGTTCGTGTCCGAGGTGTACGGCAAGGGGCCCGAGGCGACCTGTTTCGACGGCGTGGACGTCGAGGCGGCGCCGCCGGACTGCCCGGCCAAGTAGCCTGCGCGCCGTCCTCCGCCCCTCCCCTGCCCCGCGGCGGCGCCCTCGAAAGGGGTCCTCATGCCACCGGCGTTGACACCTCGAAGCAGAGGTCGCACGCTCGATTTGCGATGAACGAGCGCGAACCGGCATCGGAGTTGACGGATCGAAGCTTCGAGATCCTCAAGGCGGCCGGGAGCGGCGGCGCGGGCGAGGTGTGGAAGGCGCGCGCGCGGCACGGCGGCTCGCTCGTGGCGCTGAAGGTCGCGCGTGACGCAGCGGCGCGCGAGGCGATCGCACGCGAAGCGAAGCACGCGATCCTCGCGCTGTCGCCACGCTTGCCCGAGCTCGTCGACGTCGGATGGTTCGTGCGAGAAGGTGACGTCGCGCGCGCAGTCGAAGCGAGCGACGATCGAGACGAAGCACGCTTCGCCTTCGTGGCGCTGCGCTGGGTCGAGGGGACGACGCTGCGGGAGCGGGCGCGCGAGGCAGGCGCCGATCGAACGACGCTCGCGCTCTCGGTGGCGCGTGACGTGGGCGAAGCGCTCTCGGATCTGCACGACGTCGGGCTCGCGCACGGCGACATCAAGCCGGAGAACGTGCTCATCGGGCAGAGCGGCCGCGCACACGTGATCGATCTCGGGCTCGCGTGCCCGGTGTACACGGCGCGGATCGAGGGCGGAACGCCGCGGTACCTGGCGCGCGGAGACTCCGATCTGGGAGACGCGCGCGCGCGGGATCTCGTGGCGCTCGGAGCGCTGCTCGCGGAGCTCGTGGACGACGCCGTGGCGTCCTCGAATCAGCCGATCGAAGCGGCACGCGCGGCTCGCCTGCCCGAGCCGATCGCGCTCCTCTGTTCGGCGCTCCTGTCGCCGAGCGCGGGCGCGCGTCCGCCGGCTTCGTGGGTCGCGGAGACAGCACGAGCCGCGCTCGCCGCGCGCGAAGCAGGCTCGGGTCGCGAGCGCGAAGAGCGAGGCGAGCGCGACGCGCGGCGCGTGCGTGCAGCCTACCTCTCGGCGCGACGCGACGAGCTCGCGCTCCACGCATCCGCAGCAGCGAGCACGGCGCCTTGGCTCGGAGACGCGCTCGCGTGGGCGCGGCGAGCACGATCACTCATCGTCGAGGAGAGCTCGTCGGCGCGCGGCGAGGGAGGAGCCACGATCGGTCCGCTCGGCCCCGAAGGGATCGCGCGGTGGATGACGTCACTCGTGGGGAGCCCGGCCGCCGCGTGGCCGACGGGCCCGCTCGGCAAGATCGGAGAGGCGTCGCTCGCCGCGGCGCTCGTGGATCTGGCGCGGCGGCTCCCGCCCGCGGCATGGACGTTCGCCGACGTCGAAGGCGCCGCGCTCGGACGAGCGCCCACGACCCTGGCGCTGGACCGCCGCCCGGTGTCGGCCGCATTCGATATGGAGGAGGTGGCGCGGCTGTCGATCGCGATCGCCGCGGTGCCGCCGGATCCGATCGCGATCGAGCGTGTCGAGCGCGGAGACAACGCGCCGGCGTCGCTCCTGGTCGCGGCCGCGGACGCGCTCCGGCTGTCGGGAGAGCTCGGGCGCGCGAGGAGCCTCGTGCTGCGCGCACGCGAGCGCCGCGCGAAGGGGGCGGACGCGCTGGCGGCGGAGATCCTGCGACGCGCCGGAGAGCTCGGCGTCGCGCGCGAGATCGCGGCGGAGGCGGATCGAAGCGGCGCGGATCCGGACGGGAGAGCACGCGCGATCCTGGCGCGGATCGCCTTCGACGAGCGGCGTTACGAGGACGCCGATGCGCTCGTGCAAGGCGCGACGAGCGTGCTCGCGTGCGAGGTGGCGGCGCTCGTCGCCGCGATGAAGGGCGACACGGAGCGAGCGCTCGCGGCGATCACGCGCGGCGAGGCGATCGCGCGTCGCGCCGAGGAGCACGCGCGGATCGCGGCGCTCCGGGGGTACGTGGAGCACGGAGGAGATCCGGCGCGGACGCGGAGCGCTTTCGCCGCAGCGGTCGAGCACGCGACGCGCGCAGGGGCCGTGGTCGAGGAGGCGACGTACAGGACGGGTGAGGCGGCGGCCGCGGTGGATCTCGGGGATCTCGGCGGCGCGATCGCCACGGCGAGGCGCGCGGCGCTGCTCTGGGAGCACCTCGGCAGGCCGGCGCTCGCGGCCCGCGCGCTCCTCGCGCGCGCGGCGGCGCACGCGACGGCGGGCGTCGTGCACGAGGCCGAACGGGTCGCGCGCGAGGCGATCGCCCGAGCGCGGGAAGGTCGTGACACGCGGGCCGAGGCGTACGCGCTCTGGGCCATCGCGGACGTGTCGCCGCGCGGCTCGACGGAGGGGCGACGCGCCGCGGAGCAAGCGCGCGTGCTCCTCGCGGACGCGGGCGGAGACGACACGCTGCGCGCCTCGGCGCGGCTCTTCCGTCACGCGGAGGCGGCGCTCGACGTTGAAGCGTGCCTCGAGCTCGATCGGCTCGCCGACACGCCGAGCCTGGCCGCGGGCGCGCGGCTCGACTGGTGGCGCGCGCGCGCCGAGGTGCTGCTCGCGGCCTCGGGCGATCCTGAAGCGCGCGCGGCAGAGCGCGTGCTCGGCGCGATCGTCGCGCTCTCGGATGCACGCGCGCCCGTCTGGGCGCGGGGCCCCACGCTCGCGGCGGGGTATTCACTCGCGGCGCGGCTCGGCCGTGGTGACGTCGCGGTCCGACTCCTCTCGTCCCTCGGCGACGCTGCGCGGGATCTCCTCTCGCGGGCTTCCCCCGAGCTCGCGCCCTCGATCCGCGCGCTCCCGTGGGTCGCGCAAGCCGCGGCCGCACCGCAAGAAGGCATGCGCGCGGAGCAAGCGCGGGAGCTCGAACAGCTCATCGTCTCGCTGAGTGATCGCGAGCGGCTCCGCTCCCTGCTCGAGCGTGTGGTCGACGCGCTCGTGCTGTGGACGGGCGTCGAGCGAGGGCTGCTCCTCCTGCGCGCGCCCGACGGTCGTCTCGTCGCGCGGGCCGCGCGGAACCTCGCGCGCGCCGATCTCCGCGACGAGCAGCTCTCGCTCTCCCAGACGCTCGCGCGGCGCGCGCTCGCGGCGCTGGAGCCGGTCGTCGCCGTGGACGCGGCGGGCGAGATGCCGGCGGTGCACGTCAGCGTCCACGCGCTCAAGTTGCGGAGCGTGCTCGTCGTCCCGCTCATCGCGCGCGGCGAGGCGCTCGGGGTGGTCTACCTCGACGATCGCGTGCGGCGCGGAGCCTTCGGGCCCCGCGAGCTCGCGTGGACCCGCACGGTGGCGACGATCGCGGCCCTGGCGATCGCAGACGCTCGGGATCAGGCGCTCTTGCGGCGAGCGGCGCGCAAGGCGAAGCGCGCGAGCGCGGCGCTCGAGGAGACGCTGGCGAAGCGGGAGGCCGCGCTCGACGTGGCCGAGCGCGAGCTCAGCCGGACCCGCGGCGCGCGCGAGACCCGCTTCGAGTACGGCTCGATCATCGGCGAGAGTGAGCCCGTCCGCGCGATGCTTCGCCTGGTCGATCGCGTCACGACCGCCGACGTGCCCGTCCTCGTCCACGGCGAGTCGGGCAGCGGCAAGGAGCTCGTGGCGCGCGCCATCCATGACAACGGTCCTCGCGCGGGGCGCCCGTTCGTGGGCGAGAACTGCGGTGCGATCCCGGAGGGCCTGCTCGAGTCGACGCTCTTCGGCCACGTGCGTGGCGCGTTCACGGGCGCTGACAGGCCACGCTCCGGCCTCTTCGAGGCGGCCGATCGCGGCACGCTCTTCCTCGACGAGATCGGCGAGATGAGCCTCGGCATGCAGGCCAAGCTCCTGCGGATCCTCCAGGACGGCATGGTGCGCCCGCTCGGCACGGAGCGCGCGCGCAAGGTCGACGTGCGTATCGTCGCCGCGACCCACCGCGACCTCGAGGCCATGGTCCGCGCGCGCACGTTCCGCGAGGATCTCTACTACCGCCTCAACATCATCACGGTACGCATCCCGCCGCTCCGCGAGCGCGCGAGCGACGTCCCGCTCCTCGTGAAGCACCTGCTCGCCAAGTACGGACGTCCCGAGGTGCGCGTCACGCGCGCCGCCATGGATCGGCTCATGGCGTTTCCCTGGCCCGGCAACATCCGCCAGCTCGAGAACGAGATCCGGCGCGCGCTCTTGCTCTGTGACGGCGTCATCGAGCGCGAGCACCTCTCCCCCGAGATCGCGAACGTCGCGCCGCCCGTCCCGGCGGATCTCGGCTTGCGTGTCCGCCCGCGTGTCGACGCCCTCGAGGCGCAGCTCGTGCGTGAGGCGCTCGAGCGCACGAAGGGCAACCAGACCCAGGCCGCGAAGCTACTCGGCCTCTCGCGCTTCGGCCTGCAGAAGATGATGAAGCGGCTCTCGGTCTCGTCCTGATTCAGCGATCGACGAGGAGCCGCGCGTCGCGCACGATCGCCTCGATCCCCGCGTCGTCGGCGTCGTAGAAGCCGCGGATCTTGCCTTCGCCGTCGACGAGCACGAAGCGCTCGCCGTGGAAGATCTCGAGGATGCCCTCGACGTTCTCCTTCTTGCCCATCGCGATCTTGAAGCCGCGCAGGACCACCGTCTCCACCTCGCCGAGCGGCCCCGTGAGGAACGTCCATCGCCCCTCGTTCGCGCCGTACTTGCGCGCGTAGGCGGCCAGCACCTCGGGCGTGTCGTTCTCCGGATCGACCGAGAACGTCACGAGCCGGAGCTCATCGCCGACGTCCTCCGTGCGCTTCTGCACCTCGGCCATACGCTTCGTGAGACGCGGACAGACGCTCGGGCAGCTCGTGAACACGAAGTCCGCGACGTACGGTTTCCCGCGCAGATCGGCCGCGCCGAAGGGTTTTCCGTGGTGGTCGGTGAGCGTGTACGCGGGCAGCTCGAGCAGCGGCTTCGGCGCCGACGCGCGTGGCGTGAGCGCGATACGCGTGACGAGCAGCGCGGCGAACACGAGCCCGAAGACGATCCACGGCAGCCGCCTCGCGCGTCGCGGCGGCGCCGCCGGTAGAGCTTGCTGCGGGGCAGCGGCCTCCACGTCCGTTCCACCCTCGCCTTTGGCCGGTACACGCGACGTCACGACGAGCGTGGTGTAGGCGGCGCTCCGCGCATGGTCAAGGCGCGTGCGCCGCGGGCGCGAGCGCCGGCGCGAGGTGGTAGAGCATGAGATACACGACGATCCCCGTCACCGACACGTACGCCCAGATCGGGAACGTGATCTTCGCGAGCTTGCGGTGCTTCTCGAAGCGACCCTGCCGGCCGAGCCGCAAGGTCACGATCACCAGCGGCAGCGCCACCATCGCGAGCAACGTGTGGGTCGCGAGGATGACGAGGTAGATCGTGCGGACGACGCCGACGTCGGGGAACCGATGCGTCCCCGTGAGCGCGAAGCGCGCCACATAGCTCACGAGGAAGACGCCCGACGCGATGAACGCGCCCTGCATCCGCCGCCGGTGTGCCTCGATGTTCCGCTGCTTGATGGCGACGAAGCCCGAGAACAGGAGCGCCGCGCTCGTCGCGTTGAGGAGCGCGTTCAGCGGCGCGAGGATCCGACCGATGCTCTCGGCGCTCATCGTGAGGAGCTCAAGCGCCGATGAGCAGCGCGGCCTGCAGCAGCATGAGGTACACGATGGAGATGGCGAAGAGCCTGTGCGCCCATCGCGTCCCGAGCACCGTCGGGCGGAGGCCGTACACGCCGAAGCCGAGGAAGCCGAGGCCGAGCAGCGCGGCCGCCGCGAGATACACGGGGCCGGCGACGCCGAGCGGGACGAGCAGCAGCGAGACCAGCACGAGCGCGACGAGGTAACCGACGATCTGGTGCCGCGTGTGGCGATCACCGCGCTCGATCGGGAGCACCTTCAGGCCCGCGCGGTGGTAGTCGCGGCTGCGGAACATGGAGATGGCCAGGAAATGCGGCACCTGCCACAGGAACAGGATGCCGAAGAGCGCCGCGCCAGGGCCGTCGACGCGATCGGTCACCGTCGTCCAGCCGAGCAGCGGCGGGATCGCGCCGGGCACCGAGCCGATGAGCAGCGCCAGCGTCGTCTTTCGCTTCAGCGGCGTGTAGATGAGCACGTACGAGAACAACGCGAACGCCCCGAGCAGCGTCGTCGTCATGTTCACCGCGAGCCCGAACAAGACGAGCGAGAGCGCGGAGATCGCGAGGCCGAACCAGAGCGCGAGCCTCGGCGAGATCCGACCCGCGGGCAGCGGCCGGTTCTTCGTCCGGGCCATGAGCCCGTCCGTGTCGCGCTCCAGGTACATGTTCAGCGTGTTCGCGCCGCCGACGACGAGCACCGTCGCGAGCAGCGAGAGCATGACGACCCCCGGAGACACGCCGGTCAGGCCTTGCTCCCGCGCGAAACGGTTCGCGACCCACGCCCCGCCGAGCATCGTCGCGACCACGATGACCGTCACGCGAGGCTTGGTCAGCGCGACGAGATCACGCGCAACGGCCACGCACGAACGCTCGTGTTGCTCGTGCCCGGAGTCACGTCGGTTCACGTGCACGTCGCCGAGCGGCTCCGCGGGGATCGTCATGTGCGCACCTCGATAGCAGATGCAGCACCGGCCGGCACGCGCGCGGGGCCAGGAAACAAGGCAGCAGGAGCAGCGACCATACAGAGCGACGTCATGAAGCGGGGAGAACCTGGCGTCTTTGCGCCGTGCGCGGGAGGAAAGCCCAGCGATGTCGTGGGGTCAACTCGCGTTCGAGGCAACAGGGTCGAGGCGCGAAGCCCTTCGCGCCGGAACACGGGGCCACTGCGCGCGCCCCTACCAAAGCCCCTGGAGCTCGCCCTGGTTCTCGGGCGGCTCCGGCTCGGCGCCGTCGTACGAGAAGGCGACCTCGAGCGTCTGGCCGTCGGTCACCTTGACCTCCTGCGACTTCAGGCCGTACCGGGCGTGAAACGCCTCGAGCCGATACGTGCCCGCAGGGACACGCGAGATGCGGAAGGCGCCGTCCGCGCCGGTCACCGCGAAGAACGGGTGATCGGTGACCACGACGAAGCTCCGCATCCACGGGTGGATGTCGCATCCAAACCGTACGATGCCGCCGGGCGGCAAGCGCTTCGCGATCGGCGCCGATCCCATCGCCGTCGCCTCGTTGAAGACCGTCTCGGCGCCGAGGTACGTGTGCACGTTGTGCAGCGTCCGGTCGCTGTTCTTCACGAGGATCTCCTGCCCGCTGAGGACACCCTGGATCCGCGGCACGTACACGCAGTCGACCTGATCCACGGTCGCAGCCGCAGGCACCTCGTAACGACCGTCGAAGCTCTTCGGCGCGATACGGACGAGCACGTCCTTCAGCTTGCCGTCGTTCACGATCACGGCGTCGTGGACGAGCTGTTTGTCCTTGCAGACGTCGGTCGCTTGCGCGCGCTTCGTCGGCACCTTCATCGCGGGCGGCTCTCCCGTGAATTTCACGCCGCCGGCGATCGTCGCGCTGCCGAGCTTGCCCGCCGGCGCGGCGCTCGCCGTCGCGGACGCCGCGGGTGAAGGCGAGGTCCCCGCCTCCTTCTGGCAGCCGGCCGCGAGCGCGAGCACAGCCACGAACGAAGGGACGATCCAGGTGATTCGACGAGGCTGCATGGGCCCCCGCGTCGTAGTGAACGCCCGGCGGCACGTCAACGGAGCGCGCCGGTTCGTCCCGTCGGTCGGAAGAAAATCCGCCACGTTCAGCCCGGCCGCGCGCCCTTCGCCTCTCCCGCGAGCGCGGCCCAGAGGCCTCGATGATCCCGCGACGCGAGCACGGTCGCGAGCGAGGCGAGCACCAGCGCGAGCGCGCAGAGCGGGACGTCGGGCGCGCCCCGCGCCACCAGGAGGAGCGCGATCGCCCCGGAGAGCGCCGGCGTGAGCGTCCGCGTCGACAGCGCCGCCAACGCGATCGCCGGCGCCGCGAAGGCGACGAACGTGGCGATCGCGGGCGAGACGAGAGGCTCGGGGCGCAAGATCAGGTTCTTCGCCGCGCGCGAGAGGAGCACGCTCATCGCCGCCGCGTCGACGGACGAGCCCGCGAGCGCTTGCCGCGTCGCGAACAGCGCCGCCGCGAGCGCCACGAGCGTGGCCGGGCTCGTGAGCTTCTTGCCGCGCGACGAGACGACCCCCACGGCCACGGCCATCGCCGCGCCGTCGAGCAAGAGCCCCACCGTCGACACGCCACGCGCCATCCGCGCGAGCGCCGCCGGCGCCACGCCTTCGCGCATCACGATGAGCACCGACACGACCCGCATGAGCCCGCCGAGCCCGAGCAGCCCGAGCATCACCGCGGTCGCCCGCGCGAACGGCGTCCGCATCGTGTCCCAGGCCGCGAGCAGCGCGAGCGCGCACGCCACGCCCCCGACGAGCACGAGCGAGCCCTCCGGCACACGCGAAGCCGACGCCGAGAGCGTCACGAGCACGACGAGGCCACTCGCGAAGACGGCCCCGAAGCGCACGATCGAAGGCAACCCTGCGCGCAGCGCGGAGAGGCCGAGCGCCATGGCGCCGACCGTCGCGACGATCAGGAAAAACTGCGACATCGCGGCGCCCACGAGCTCGACGACATCCCCCGTCCTGCCGAGCCCGACGGCCAGGCCTCGCACGGAGGGCCCGATCACGCGCCCGAGGAGCATGGCGATCACCGCAAACGCGGCGAGCGGACGCACGAACACGAGCGCGCCGAAGCTGCTCGGCGCCTCGGCGGGCGCGGGCGGCGGAGGGGGCGCCGAGCCACGCGCTCCGGGAGCTTCGACGCTTTCGCCTTCCGTGCTCATCGCGCTCGGGCTCGTCGCGAGCGGCACCCGGAGAGACGCTCGCTCACGCGTCGCTCCAGTCGCAATCGCGCGGCTGGGCCATGCCGTCGAAGAACGACGACGCCGCGGACGCGTCGATCAGGTCCTGCATGCGGTGGCCGCCGAACTCCTCGAAGATCCGGTCGTCGTACTCGTCGGCGATGACGGACATGTCACGAAGGGCCGCGAGGATCTCGTCCGGATCGAGCGTCTCGCCGCCGAGCAACGTGTGCACGAGGACCACACACGCGCCCTGCGCGACGTAGCCGAAGGCCCCGAACCGGAGGCGCGCGTTCATGCGCAGGAGCTTCATCGCGAGGTCGGGCGTCATCTCGACGCCGCGGACGAGCTGCGCCACGAACCGCACGACGGCGCGGTCCGGCTCCCACGGGAGGATCTGGATGTAGATGTACGCCGTCCCCTGCCGGACCACGTAGAAACGCGGCTCGACACGGACGAAAGCCGGCGAGTCCGCGAGCGTTTGCTCGATCCGCGCGATGCTCACGCGAGCTGCGGATGCAGCGTCCTTGGACATCGGGGCCGATACTACCAGTTCAGGGGCGGGTCGTCTCGGCCTGTCCTCGACAAACCCTGCTCCACATCTTCCCCCCTCTCCCGCGAGGGAGAGGGGCCGGGGGTGAGGCTCAGCGCGTCGGGACAGGCAAGAGCGGAGGCGGACCGCGTCGCTCGTCCGAGTGCGTCGGCGTCGGCGCGCGCGGCGGCCCCACCGGCGAGATGCCTCCGCCGCCCTTCGGCGCGGACAGGAGGTACGGATACGCGTTCCGCGTGCTGCATGCGTCCACCGGATCGCGGTGGAACTCCCAGTGCAGGTAGACCTTGCCGTCGTGCGACACGATCGCGTCGGGCGCCTTCCCGAAGGGCGAGGCGCGGTTCATCGAGTTCAGCGCCACGATGTCGAAGACCGTCGTCCCGCTCGCTCGGGTCACGCCCATCCGGACGATCTTCCCCTCGTCCTTGCTCAGCACGATCTCGAGGTGCGTGACGAGCTTCGTGTTCAGCTTGTGCTGCTGCGGGAGGTTGTCGAGCGACGCGAGGAACTCCTCGGCGAAGATCGGGTGCAGGCGGTTGTGGATCGTGTTCAGGTACGTGGCGAACACGGACTGCGCGGCGTTCAGCGCCGTCTGGTTGCCGACCTTCACCGTCGGCTCGTAGTTCTCGATCGCGGCCTTGTACTTGCCGAAGTTGTTCTTGTCCCACTTGCCGCGATGCGCGCTGCGCCGCGCCGCGCCGTCGGCCGCGCGCTCGGCCTGGAGTTTTTCCCGACCGACCGAGGCCTCGAAGCCCGCGTGGGAGAGGTTCAGGTTCGGCCCGCCGGCGATCCCGGGCGCGCCGAGGCCCACGGAGCCGACCTTGACCGGGCTCTGATACGGCGCCGGTCGCCGCTTCTTTCCGGCCCTCCGGCTCTTGCCGTCTCCGCCGGGGTTCGCCGGATCCATGGTGAACCCGCCCGGCCCTGCGCCTGCGACGACCTCGGGTGACGCGGGACCTGCGCCGCCGGGGCTCGGGGGCGGAGCTGCGGGCGTCTTCGGCGCGTTCGCGCCTCCACCCGTCGTTCCACCGGGCGCCGACGGAGGCGGTGACGCCTTCGCGATCGCGGCCGCGGGCGGCGCGGGCTTCGCCGTGTGGTGATGCTCGGCGCTCTCGCTGCGATCCTTCGACTCGCCCGGCGCCTTGTCCGAGCCGGCCTTCTCTTCGCTGTCGGCGACCTTCTCGTGGTCGTCGTTCCCCTCGCCCGAGGTCGCGGGTTTCTTCATCGCGCCCGCGTTCGTCTCGGCGTGATCGTGATCGTGGGACCGCAGGCGCGCGACCGTCTCTTCCTTCACGGTGTTCGCCTGATCCGCGATGCGGTTCGCCGACGGGTTGTCCTTCTGGTTCGGCTCGACGTGCTGGCGCACCGAGATGCGGCGATCCGGCTGGATCGGCTTCGGCGGCTCCTGCTTCGCGACCTCCTCCGGCGTCGGCGGCGGCGGAGGCGGAGGCGGTGGAGGCGGCGGCGGAGGCTGCATCAACGGAGGCGGCGGGACCACCTTCGGCTCCTCCTTGGGAGGCTCGACCTTGGGCGGCTCGACCTTCGGCTCTTCTTTCTTCTCCGGCTTCGGCGGCTTGATCTTGGGCGTCTTCGGCGGCTCCGGGACGGCGTCCGGATCCGACTCCTCGTCGTCGTTCGTCTCGTCGGCCTTCTCCTCGGGCGGCTCGGCCGCTTGCGGCGAGGGCGTCGGGGGCGCATCGACGAGGATCTCGAACTGCGTGTCCTCGGGACGCAGCCCCTCACGAACGGAATCGACGAGAGCTCGGATCTGCGCGCGATCCTCGACGACCTGCGCGACCTCCACAGCACCGTTCCCGCCCATCCAGTGGACGACGATGGCCGCGGAGATCCAGAGCAGCAGGGGGATTTGGGCTTCGCGCGACATGCCGGTTCGTGAGGCTCCCGGAGCGGAAGGGGCAGATCGTGGGATCAAGGCTCACGACGGCCGCCGCTGAAGATCGAAACTAGCATCCGTGTCCCAGCCCAGCAACGGCCGGGATGGCCGAAACGGGCCGTTCCGGGCGGGATCTTTCGCGGAGAACGAGCGCGGTCCGTGAGCCGCGGCGCAGGGCCAACCCGGAGACCAGCGCGTGATCGTCGGCCGCCCGCCCGGCTTCAGACCTTGGTGATCACGTCCCAGTGATCGGCGATCTCCTGGGCCGTCCACGCCGCGCCCTCGTCTTTGAACTTTCCCGCGCTTTGCACGACCTTGTACGCGAAGACCTGCGAGCCCGTGACCGCGAGGACGTGCCCCGTGCGATCCCCGCAGAGATCCGAGCCCAGAAAGAGCGCCGCCGGCGCGATGTGCTCGGGCGTGAGCGACTCCATGCCGGCCTGGAACATCGGGAGATCCTCGGTCATGCGCGTCTTGGCCACCGGCGCGAGCGCGTTCACCGTGATGCGGTGCTTCTGCAGCTCGATCGCCGCCGTGCGCGTGAAGCCGTAAATCCCGGCCTTCGCGGCCGCGTAGTTCGATTGGCCGAAGTTGCCGACCATGCCCGAGACGCTCGTCGTGTTGACGACGCGGCCCCCGCCGCCCTGCGCGACCATCTGCTTCACCACCGCCTGCGTGACGAGGAACGTGCCCTTCAAGTGCACGGCGATCACGCTGTCCCAGAGCTCCTCGTCGAGCTTGAGCAGCGTCTTGTCTCGCAGGATGCCCGCGTTGTTCACGAGCACGTCGATCCGGCCAAACGCGTCGAGCGCGCTCTTCACGATGCCCGCCGCGCCCGCGGCCGTCGCCACCGTGTCGAAGTTCGGCACGGCGACGCCGCCCTCCGCCGTGATCTCCTCCACGACCTTCCGCGCCATGGCGTCACTTCCGCCGCTTCCGTCGCGCGCGCCGCCGACGTCGTTGACGACCACCTTCGCGCCCTCCCGGGCGAAGAGCAGCGCCTCCGCGCGGCCGATCCCGCCGCCTGCGCCCGTGATGATTGCCACCTTGCCGTCGAGCAGACCCATCCCGTCCTCCTCCTCGCGACCTCTCGCGTGCGCGAACAATACCGCTTCTTGCCCTTCCCCCTAGGCCCGTGTAACGACGAGCCCGCGTGAGCTTCGTGCAGACGAAAACCGAGCGGCCCCCCGAGGGCCTCGCCCGCGGTGTTTTGGTCGCGCCCTGGTGGGCCGTCGCCGCGCTCGGCGCCGCCGTGGTGCTCGGCGCGATCGTCTACCTCGCCCTGCGCGCGAGGCGCGCCAGCAAGCGCGCGAAGTCCCCATGATCGGAGCGGCTCCTTGAACAACCTGGTCCGCCGCGTCGTGCTGGTGATGCTGCTCGGCGTCGTCCTCTACGGCGCGCTCGTCCTCTACCGCGACGCGAACCTCATCGCCGCGCGCCTCTCCGTCTACGCCTGGTCGACGTTCGTGATCGCCTGCGCGCTCGCGTTCGGCAACTACCTCCTGCGTTACCTCAAGTGGGAGTACTACCTCGCGCGGCTCGACATCCGCGGCGTGCCCAAGCTCGAGAGCCTGCTCGTCTTCCTGTCGGGGTTCGTCCTGACGGTCACGCCGGGCAAGGTCGGCGAGGTCTTCAAGTCGCTGATCCTCTTCCAGCTCCGCAAGATCCCCATCGAGCGCACCGCGCCCATCGTCATCGCCGAGCGCGTCACGGATCTCATCGGCGTCATCACCATCATCGCGGTCGGCAGCGCGAGCTTCCCCGGCGGCGCGATCTGGGCCGGCTTCGGCGCCTTCACCGTGATCGCGCTCCTCGTCTTCGTCTCCGTCCCCGCCGTGAACGGCGCCGTCATACGGCTCTTGCCGAGGCTCCCCGGTCCGCTCGGGCGCGTCGGCGGGAAACTCGCGCCGAAGATCAACGAGGCGCTCGGCGGCCTGCGGACGATCGTCTCGCCCGCGCAGCTCGTGTGGCCGACGCTGCTCTCGATCGGCGCGTGGTCCCTCGAAGGCATCGGCCTCTGGGTCATCCTGCGCGGGTTCGCCGAGCAAGCGTCGATGCCGCTGACGATGTTTTTCTACTCGACGGCCACGCTCGCCGGCGCGCTCGTGCCTGTCCCGGGCGGCCTCGGCGTGACGGAGAAGCTGCTCGAGGAGCAGATGGCGCGCCTCGGCGGCGTGGAGCCGGCGACGGCGACGGCGGCCATGATCCTCGTGCGGTTCGCCACCTTGTGGTTCGCCGTCGCGGTCGGCTTCGCGGCGCTCGCCCTGCTCCGTGCCAAGCATGGAGCGGCCGTGCTCGGGGGCGAGCCAGCGCCCTCCCCGTCCGAAAGTCAACGGAATCTCTTGACAGAACGCACGCCTTGACGGTCGTGTACGCCTACGACATGGCGACCATCGAACGAGGCATCGGGCTTGTACAGCGCGTCATCGCGGAGCTTTCGAAGCGCCCGGAGGGAGCGAGCGTCGTCGGCGCGAGCTCGGCCGCGCTCGACGCCCTCGAGTCGAAGCTGATGGTGGAGCTGCCGCCCACGCTCCGGACCTTCCTCGCGTACGACTTCACGTTCGCGAGCTTCGGCAAGCGCTTCAAAGGCAAGCACCGCTTCGGCGCAGACCCGCGCTCACCGCAGCCGAAGATCACCTCGGTCCGCAAGCTCGCCGAGGCGATGGTGGAGCTCGGATGGACCGACTCGCGCGTCCGCGGCAAGGTCGTGCGCCTGCCGAACAAGCCGGGCCAGCCCTGGAACGCGCTCTACCTCGGCGAGGCGAGGCGCGACGGCGAGCTCCTGATCCTCGGCCTGGAGAACGACGAGACGAACGTACGCGTCTTCCCGCGTTACACGGCCTTCGACCTCTACCTCGCGCATCAGCTCGGCCTGCTCAAGCTGCGCGAGAGCGCGATGCTCGACGACCTCGACTCGCACCTCGCGGCCAACCCCGAGCTGCACTCGCGAGAAGAGGACGAGGACGAGAGCTCGGACTACTGATCCACGGTCCGTGATACGAAGCGCGCCCGAGCCCCTCGTGACCTCCACGTTCGAAGCGAGCGCGGCCGATCCGCGCGACCGGCTGGACAAGCTCGTCGTGCGGCTGCTGGAGAAGGCAGGCACGGCCGCGTCACGCGCCGCGGTGCAACGCTGGATCGAAAACGGCCGCGTCCTCGTCGACGGCAAGCCAGGCCGCGCGTCGATGTCCGTCGCCGAAGGCGCGCGCATCGACGTGACCCCCGAGCCCCCCGAACCAACACGCGCCGAGCCGGACAGCTCGATCGAGCTCGCCGTGGTGTACGAGGACGCGCACCTGCTCGTGGTGGACAAGCCCGCCGGGCTCGTGGTGCATCCAGCGAAGGGTCACGCGAGCGGGACACTGGTCAACGCGCTGCTCGGCCGCGGCGGCTTCGAACGCGCAGGCGCCGATCCTCTCGATCCCGAGGGGCACCTGCGTCCCGGCATCGTGCACCGCCTCGACAAGGACACGAGCGGTCTACTCGTGGTGGCGAAGGACGCGGAGACCCGCGAGGCGCTGAAGGCGCAGTTCGCAAAGCACGCCATCGAGCGCGAGTACGTGGCCGTGGTGGTGGGCGCGGCGAAGGAAGCGACCTTCGCGACCCTGCACGGCCGTCACCCGACGGATCGGCTGCGCTTCACGACACACGTGGAGGAGGGCAAGCGCGCGGTGACGCGTGTGGTGGTGCTCGAGCGTCTGGGGCCGGCGACACTCGTCGCGTGTCGTCTGGAGACGGGGCGCACGCATCAGATCCGCGTGCACCTCGCGGAGCGAGGGAAGACGCCGATCCTCGGGGACACGCTCTACGGGAAGACGCCGAAGGAGAAGGCCCTGCGCGAGGTGGCAGAGGCGCTCGGCCGGCAAGCGCTACACGCGCGGGTGCTCGGCTTCGAGCACCCCGCGACGCGGAGGCATGTGCACTTCGAGAGCCCGATCCCCGCGGACATGGCAGGCGCGATCGAGGCGATCAGGAAGGCGTGAGAAGGGGCGTTGCCCCTTCACCCCACCAGGGGTTGTCCACCCCTGGACCCGGACCAGGCACGGCCTGGACCGAAGGTGGATGAACTGCGCGATGCGCAGTTCATCCAGGAGGTCGAGCTACCAGATTTTGGATTTTACGTGCCCCTTCGACTTCACGAGGATGTCGACGATGGCGCGATCGTAGAAGTTCTTGATGTAGAGGTCGGGCGAGACGCGGCTCTTGTAGAGGGCGCGCCCCTCCTCGATCTCCTCAGCGAGGACGGTGAAGAGATCGTCGTTCTGGATCCCCTGGACGATCTTCTCTTCGTTGTAGAGAGAGAGGTCGCTCGCGATGGCGCGCGCCAAGCGGCGTGCGGCCTCCTCGGTCTCGATCAGCGGCATCGGGTCGTCTCCTCCGAACCTCGACTGGAGCTTGGGGCGAAGCCCGCTCGGCGGGCGGAGCCCCATCGTAGAACTGGGGGCGCCAAGTAGAGCCCTCGGGCGCAAGAATGCTCGGCTTCGCGAGGCATGTCAAAGACGCGGTGATCAGGCCGCCGAGGGCGAACAGGCGAGAACCTCTGCACTGCGCAGAAGTGTTTCCGATCGCACACAGGTCGGTGTCTGCGCTGTGCAGAGGGAGACGCGACCCCGGAATGGAGGGGGGAGGGTTCGCCCTGAGGTTTGTCCTCGGACGCGCGCTCGTGCGAACCTCGCCGCCATGGTCTCCATGGCCCACGAGGTCCTCGTGGATCTCTTCCGAAATCGCCCCTCGCTCGCGCCCGAGATCCTGGTCGAAACGCTGGGCATCATCCTCCCCTCGTACACCGATGCGCGCCTCGCCTCGATCGACCTGACCCGGGTTCAGCCCGCGGAGTACCGCGCCGACGTCGTCGTCCTCTTGCTCGACCGTGACGTGCCGGTCCTGGTCCTCATCGTCGAGGTCCAGCTCGCGATCGCCGCTCGGAAGCGCTTCAGTTGGCCCGCGTATGTGACGGTCTCGCGATCGATTCACGGCTGCCCGGCCTGTCTGCTCGTGGTCGCACCGGACCCCGCCGTCGCGGCGTGGTGCGCGGAGCCGATCGAAACGGGCGTGCCCGGGTTCGTTCTGCGCCCACCGGTGCTGGGGCGCGAGGCGGTTCCGGTCGTGACGGACCTCGAGGACGCGGCCAGGCGGCCCGAGCTCGGCGTGCTCTCGGCCATGGCGCACGGCGAGACGGAACATGGGGCGAGGATCGCCGCGGCGGTGCTGCCCGTGATCGAGGGGCTCGATGACGAGCGCGCGCGCCTCTACTACGATCTCGTATACAATTCTCTCAACGACGCGGCCCGTCGGGCCCTGGAGGCGATGATGAAGGGCTACGTGTACCAGAGCGACTTCGCCAGGAAGTATGTCGCGGAGGGTGTCGCACAGGGAGAACGCACCATGCTGCTTCGACAGCTTCGTGCCCGCTTCGGTGATCTGCCGGCGAGCGCGATCGCCCGGATCGAGAGCGCGGAGAGCAACCAGCTCGAGCTGTGGGGCGAGCGGGTGCTCAGCGCCAAGACGCTCGCGGACGTGCTCGACGAGCCAAGCTGAAAAGCTTCACGCAGGGTCCGCGGCGACCGCCGACGACCGCTCCGGCTCGCGCCTCCACGCAAACACCATCCCCGCCATCCCCGCGATCAGCGGAAACGTCACGAGCCCGTAACGCCCCGCGCCGAAGAACACCGCGTGCGTCAGCAAGGTCGCGCCGAGGACGATCACCGCAGCCGCAGGCAAGACGGGGCCTCGTAACAAAGAACGTCCGCCGAAGAGCGCCGCCACGACGAGCGCGAGGTAGGCGACCCACGCGTGCGTCTGGAACAGGAAGACGATCCCGAGCGCCACGACGAGGCGTGTCGCGATCTTGCGGCCGCGCGCTGCCGGCGCCGCGAGGGCGAGGCCCACGAGGGAGAGCGCGAGGACGAGGCGCTCGTAGAGGGTCTCGACGACGCCGAGAACGAGCTTGCACGTGTCGTCGCAAGCCGCGCCGTTCGACTCGTGCAGGTACCAGCCAGCCGCGCCGCAGTAGTCGAACGTCGCCGCGAGCTTGCGCGGGACGAGCGAGAGCCAGGCGCCCGGGTGCTCCGTGATGTAGAGCGCGGCCGCGCGGCCAAAACACGCGTCCTTGCCCGCTTCGTCCCAGACCTCGCGGCACGCGTCCGGGACCTTGATCGGTGACCACGCCCCGGTGGACGCGGGATCCGCGCCGATGAGCAGGTTCCAGCCGCCGTTGACGCTGACGAGCGCGCAGCGGTTCATGCGCTCGCAGTTACGCGCGGTCCAGGGAGCACACACGGCGAGCGCAAAAGCCGTGGCGAGCGCAGCGAAGCCAAGCGCCTTCCAGCCCGCGCGTCGTCCCGCGAGCGGCGCGAGCGCGAGCAGCGCGAAGAGAGGCGCGAAGACGAGGCTCTGCGGACGGACGAGCGTGGCGAGGCCGACGACGACGCCGAGGACCACGACGCGCGCCACGATCGTACGCGGCGCGCCGAGAGGCACGGCGTCGCGCAGCCACGCGGCCGCCCACGCGGCGCACGTGACGAGCGCGGCCGTGACGCCTTCACTCATGAGCGCCGGCGTGTACGCGACGAGGCCCGGATGCAGCGCGACGAGCAAACCCGCAGCGAGCGCAGGGCCCGGGGAGACCGCGCGCGCCGCGAGGCGATGGACGGCGACCGCGGCGAGCGCGCCGAGCACGGCGTTCATCAGCATCGCGACGCCCGGATGCGCGCCGAAGAGCGCGTACGCGCCGCCGATGAGCGCCGGGTACCCGACGGGGTAATGCGCGGCGTAGGTGACGACGCCGTCGGGCCAGAGCCACGTGTAGCCGAGGCCCGCGGCCACGCGCTCGGCGATGCGGTGATAGAAGGTGCCGTCCGCGGTCGGCGGGAAACGTGGCGCAGCCCAGGCCACGACGGCGAGGCGCGCGAGCAGCGCGGCCGCGAGGACGATCAGGGTGTCCCGTCGGCGGGGCGAGGTGCTCGGGGCCGTCACGCGTGCGTGGGGCGCGGGAATCGCCCGAGCAGGCCCGCGCGGCGCAAGGCGACGATGACCTCACACGCCGGAAGGCCCACGACGTTGGAGTACGAGCCCTCGATGCGCTCGACGGCGAAGCTGCCGATGCCCTGGATCGCGTAGGCGCCCGCCTTGTCGAGGCCCTCGCCCGTCGCGGCGTAGGCCTGGATCTCGGCCGCGTCGAGCGCGCGGAAGAAGACACGGGTCCGTACGGTCTCGGCGTGGACGGGGCGCGTGGGATCGGCGCCCGCGGCGATCACGAAGCGGGTCCAGACCTCGTGCTCGCGACCCGCGAGGGCCGCGAGCATGGCGCGCGCTTCGGCGTCGTCCGCGGGCTTGCCGAGCGCGACGTCGCCCAGGATCACCGAGGTGTCGGCCACGAGCACCGCGCCCACGCCCACCGCGTGTGGCGTCGCCGCGGCGAGCTTGTCCGACACGACACGCTCGAGGTAGGGCAGCGGCCCCTCCCTCGGCCGCAGCCGCTCGTCGATGTCGAGCGACACGACCCGCAGGGGCAGGCCGAGCGTGCCGAGGATCTCGCGGCGCCGCGGCGACGCCGAGCCCAGCAGCAAGGGGTGCGTTTCGTCGATCATGGCGAGCCCAGCGCCTTCCTTTCGCGCCTGTCCTACCACGGCTCGTGTCGACCTGGCAGCTACGCCGCGTTTGCCGTTTTGACTCCGGACGGGAAAGGAGTAGACGTGCGGTCGCGCCATGGGCCGTCCGCTTCCGCGGGCACGGAAGGCGCTGGGACCGCGACCGGATTCCACCTGCCATGACATTCCTTCCTGCCCAGAAGCCCGACCTCCTCCGCTTGTTCGGCTCGCTGCTCGCGGCCGCCTCCGCGCTGACGCTCGCGCCGAGCGTGGCCGAGGCGCAGTGTGATGCACGCGCCGAGCTCAGCGGCTGCATCAACGCCGACAACCTGTGGGTGCACGCAGGCGCGGGGCCGTTCCTCTCGCTCGGGACGCCCGTGCTCGCGCCCGCGGGCAAGGCCTCGTTCGGGCTCGCGCTGGGCTACCTGTCGCGGCCGATCGGGCTACGCGTGAGCTCGCCCGATCCCGACGGGACCGTCCTCCACGTCGTCGACAACGCGGTGAACGGGACCTTCCTCTGGTCGCTCGGCGTGCACGACAGGCTCGAGATCACGGCCGCGTTGCCGATCACGTTTTACCAGGATGGCTCGGGCATCGGCGTCGCGAGGGCGACCGACGCCGAGCTGCCGCGGAGCACCATGCGCGACGTGCGCTTCGGCTTCGCCGCGTCGATCCTGCCGCGACCTCGCTCGGGCAGCGCCGATGGAGCGAGCGTCGTCGGCCGCTTCGAGGTCGCCGTGCCCGCGGGGGACGCGCAGGCATTCGCGAGCGGCCGGACGATCACGTGGTTCCCGTCGGTCCTCGCGTCGTACCGCCGCGGCCGCTTCGAGGCCGGCCTCGAGGCGAGCGCGCGTATCCGCGGTGAGGCGCGCCTTGCGAACGCGCGCATCGGCTCGCAGCTCGGCGGCGCGCTCGGCGCGTCGTTCGACGTCCTGCCGAACGGATGGCTGACCGCGGCCGGCGAGGCGTTCGTCCTGTACAACTTCGCCGCGCAGGATCCGCCCGCGCGCACGGCGGACGAGCCCCAGAGCCCTGCGTTCGTCCCCGCGGAGTGGATCCTCTCGGCGACGACGGCGCCGCTGCTCGGCGGCGACATGTCGTTCACGCTCTCCGGCGGCGGGCCGATCCCCTTCTCGTCGGAGGCCGCGGTGACGACGCCGCGCTTCCGCTTCGGCCTCGCCGCGCGTTACGCGCCCACCGGCCGCGACAAGGACAGCGACGGCGTGCTCGATCGCGACGACAAATGCCCGGACGTCGCCGAGGATCGCGACGGCTTCCAGGACGGCGACGGCTGCCCCGAGCTCGACAACGACGGCGATCGGATCCCCGACACGAAGGACAAGTGCCGCGACGCGGCCGAGACGGTCGACGGCTTCAAGGACGACGACGGCTGCCCCGATCCCGACGACGACGAGGACGGCGTGCTCGACGAGTCCGACCAGTGCCGCAACGAGGCCGAGGACAAGGACAACTTCAAGGACGAGGACGGCTGCCCCGATCCCGACAACGACGAGGACGGGCTGCTCGACAAGGTCGACAAGTGCCCGAACGGCGCCGAGGACAAGGACGGCTTCAAGGACGACGACGGCTGCCCCGACCCGGACAACGATCTCGATCAGGTCCTCGACGCGGCCGATCGATGCCCCGACGCGCGCGAGGATCTCGACGGCTTCGAGGACGAGGACGGCTGCCCGGAGCTCGACAACGACGAGGACGGCGTCGCCGACAAGGCCGACAAGTGCCCGCTCCAGGCCGAGACGATCGACGGCAAGGACGACGCGGACGGCTGCCCCGAGGCAGGCGCGAAGTCGCGGGTGCGCTGGTCCGGAGATCGCATCGTCGCGGAGGCGCCCGCGCGGTTTGCCCCGGGCAAGGCGGAGCCGAGCAAGCCGATGGAGGAGATGTTGCGACAGATGGCGCAGCTCGCCGCGGGCCGCGCTCCCATCGCCACCATCGTCATCGAGGGGTACGCCGATCGCGCCGGGGACGAGTCGGCGAAGGGGCTCGAGCTCGCCGAGAAACGAGCGCTCGCCGTGAAGGAGGCGCTCGTGGCCGCCGGGTTGCCGGCGGATCGCATCACGGCGGCGACGGGAGATCCGGGGGAAAAGCGCGCTGCGAACGTGCCGCAGTTCGAGATCACGGTGCAGCGGGACAAACGAGGAAAGCGTCGATGAACGTCGTCGAATCGAGAGGGATTCGCCATCTGGTCGTCAGGGCCGAGAGCGGCGAGGTGGTGCCACGCGAGCTCGCGCGCGCGCTCGAGGAGGCCTCCGCCAGGGCCGGTCGGCTGTCGGGTACGGGCGTGCTCGACAGCGTGGAGCTCGCGAGCGTGGACGCGGGCGGCGCGCGCGTGACGCGGCGGATCGACGCGCCCGTGATGGCCGTCTCCGTCACCGGCAACATCGCGACGGAGGGTGCAGGCGTGAGCGTGCGGCTCTTCGCCACGCTCGTGCAGGAGGGTCCGTTCGGCCTGCAGACGTTCGCCGGGGAGATCGTCGCGGCGCGCGCGCTCTCGCTCGAGATCTTCGCGACCGCGCTCGACGACGTCGCGCTCGTGCGGCAGGGCGACGATCGTTCGTTCGCCGTCAACGGCGCGCAGGCGCAGGCGCAGGTGCAGGCGCAGGTGCAGGCGCAGGTGCCCTCCCCTGCCCGCACGGCGGCGCCCGCGCCGCGGATCACGCATCCCGAGGCGCCTCGCGCGGTCTCCCCGTTCCCCGCGGCCGCGCATGCCGCGTCCGATCTGCCTACGGCGCCCACGCCGGTCGCGCGCCCGATGCAGCACCGCGACGACGTGGAGGTGTACCCGGAGACGGGGGATCTCGTGAGCCACTTCCACTTCGGCGAGTGCGAGGTGATGAGCTCCGACGGCGAGCGCATCCGGCTGCGGCAGGAGAAGGACGGCCGCGTCCGCGAGGTCGCGCTCGGCATGCTCAAGATCGAGGCCCCGACGACCGATCCGGCCACGGGCAAGCGCCACTTCCATTTGTCCCGCAAGCACTGACGCCCGGACGAACCGGGCGTCCGCCGCCTACCACACACGCTGCGGGATGTTGATCGAGTCGCCTGCCTGGAGCGGGACGTCGGGGATCGCGTTGTCGATGATGTCCTCGACGCTCACCGTGACGGCGCGCGTCTTGTCGCCGACCTGACGGCGGATCGTGACCTTGTCACGCGCGGCCATCTGGTTGAAGCCGCCGGCGAGCGAGATCGCGCGGAGGAGCGTCATGCCGGACTCGAAGCGCAAGGAGCCCGAGCGCTGCACCTCGCCGAGCACCTCGACGCGCTTGGAGTTGTACTCCTTGATGCTCACGCTCACGATCGGGTCGGTCAGGATCTCTGCTTCGACCAGCCGCTTGCGGACGATCTCCGCGATCTGCTGCGGCTCGAGGCCCGCGACCTTGACGCGCTTGATGTAGGGCAGATCGACCGTGCCGTCGGGCGCGACCGTGAACATCGTGGGCAGGTTGTCCTCGCGCACGATGCGCATCTCGAAGACGTCGCCCACGCCCACGGTCGCGTTGCTCACGGGGGCCGGGAGATCCACGGGGCGCGGGCGTCCGCCACAGGCGACGAGCAGGAACGCGAGCGTCGCGAGGAGGTCGCGCCTCCGCATCACATGAGCCAGCGGGCGCCCAGGTAGGCCTCGAACTGCTGCCACTGGAGCTTGTCCTCGCCGATGCCGGGGATGGTGAAGGAGTTGTCGCTGATGCGCGTGTTGTAGCGCAGCGTCGTGTTGATGCCGAACGCGTCCTTGAAGCGGTACTCGGCGAAGCCCGCGGCGTCGACGCGGATGTCGGTCCAGGGGTTCTCCTGGAGGCTCGGCGTGTTGATCGCCGGGTTCACGAGGGCGCCGACGCCGGCGTCGACGATCACGACGAAGCGGCCGCCGAAGAAATACGTGAGCTTCAGGTACCCGCGATCACGCTCGAAGTACGAGCCGACGTACGCGTCATGGAAGTCGCGCGTGAAGCCGAGCGAGACCGACGAGAGCGTGGTGCTCGCGGCCTGCGGATCGGTGCTCGGGTTCGGCGTGAGGAAGTAACGGATCTCGGCCTGGCCGATGAGGCTGTCGAAATCCTGAACGGTCTCTTCGGTCTCGCTGGCGGACGGGTCGTAGAAGCTCGCGCCCCAGCCCGCCATGATCAACGCGCCGAAGTTCTTCGTGATGAGGCCGTTGTAGCCGATCTGCACGCGGAGCGGCGTCGAGCCCGTCTTCTCGCTCGGATCGAGGTAGTGGATGATGCCGACGCGCGCGTCGTAGAGGAGCGCCGAGCGCGGCAGGAAGCGCCAGCGGCCCCGCGTCTGGAAGGTGTGGTGGATGTTCGTCAGGCCGCCGAAGCGGTTCGACTCGAAGACGGTGCCGGCGAAGTTGTAGCCGAGGCGCCAGTCGAGAAGGCCGCCGTTCGGGTTCCACACGAGCTCGGCGCCAGCGTTCGGCGTGAAGCGGTTGTAACTATCGTTCGGGGCGTCGTCGCGGATCACGCCCTCTTGCGTGGCCTGGATGAGGCGCCCGACGCTCGCATAGAGCACGCCCGACCAGGGGCGCGTGGGCAGGATGTTGAGGCGCACGTCGAAGAGGCCGCTGACGTTGCGCTGCTGCCACATCCGATCCTTGCCCTCCTGCGGGCCGGAGACCGGGAAGAACTCGTTGTAGGTGACGGACAAACCGCCCGAGAACTCCGCCGTGGGCGCGGCCTGCGAGGCGCCGCCGCCGGCCCGGCGCTGCGGGCCGAGCGTCGAGAACGAGAACGACGGCGTGACGCGCAGGCGCATCGCGCCCACGGGATCACCAGGCGCGTCACCTTCACTCGCGCGCAAAAAGAAGTTCGAGTCGTAGCCGAACTCGAGCGCGACGCCCGGGTGTAGCTCGTAGTCGCCGACGCGGTACCCCGGGCCCACCGTGAAGCGACGATCGGAGAGCCAGGGTTGGTCCTGACCGAACGCCGTGGCAGGCGCGAGGCTCGTCAGAGAGAGCGCCGCGATCAGCAGACCACGCTTCTTCATGGGATCGGGCGATGCTCCGACGGACCTACCGAACGCGTCACTTGATCACGCTCGCGGAGGGCGCGGGCTCCTGGATGATGATGGGAGGCGGGAAAAACGCAGGATCGTCGGGGATGCCAGGATCGATCTGCGTGACCGTCGACGTCTCGCCGAGGATGTCGGCGTCTTTCCCGATGCACTGGTTCGCCTCGGCCGTGAGCTGCTCGACGCGCTGCCGCAGGACGCCGAGGATCGTGAACTCGTGGGACGACATCTCCGCGTCGTCACGCTTCACCGCGAGATCGAGCGACTGCCGACGCTCTCGCGCGCTGCGCAGCGTCACGTCGATCTGGTTGAGTTTGTCGTTCAGGCAGAGCGTCTTCACCACGTCGCGCTGCGATCGCGCCTCCTCGAGCAGGCGACGCACGACGCTGCGCGCGCTCTCCATCCGCGCGAGGTAGGTGTCCGTCTCCTGGAGCTGCTGCGCAGGCGTGAGCGTGACCTGACGCTGAAGGCCCGCGTTCGTGTCGGGCGGCGGCGGAGGCGCGCCTTGCGCCTGTGCAGACGCGATGCCGGCCGCCACGAACAGCGAAAGCGCGCAAAGCGCGCCGAAGCCGAGCATCCGTTCTCGCTGCATCGAAGTCCTCCGAAGGGCCAGACGGGGTCACTATAGAAGCGGGCGAGCGCACCTGTCAACGCGGGCAGGCGGAGAAACCCCGGGAAATCCCGCCGTTTTTACGGCCGGCGTGGAGGGTCTCTCGGGGGGTTCGTTGCGCCGCGGGGCACGGACATTCACGCGCCCCGGACAGGAGCCGCAGGATCGAGGCGATCGATCACTGGCTGACGAACGAGACGGGGATGACGACGGTCGCGCCGCCACCCTCGGGAGGCGCGAACTGCGCGCTCTGCACGCGCGCCACGACGCAGGAGATGACCTCGCCCGAGAGGCCGCCGCCGCCCGAGGGCGACGCGGAGAGGACCTCGCCGTTCGGGCCGATCTTCGCGGTGATGCGCACCGAGCCCTTCATCGTCGGGTCGCTCTGCAGGCCGCGGTTGTAACAACGGCGGAAGCCCGCGGCCATGCCGGCCACGACGGACGAGGCGTTCGCGACGTTGCCACCCGAGACCGCCGCGCCGCCGACGTTCGCGCTGCCCGTCGGGCCCTTGACCGTCTTCACCGCGCCCTGCGCGCTCGCCGCCGTGGCGGCCTGCGTGTCGCCGATACTCGCGAGCCCGCCGCCGCCCGCCGCGCCGGGCCGGACCGTCCCGCCGCCCGCCGCGCCGAGGTTCAGGCCCGCGATGCCGCCGAGCCCCGCGCCCGCGCCCGAGGCCGCCGCGTTGTCGAGCAGGCCGAGCGGGACGTCGCCACGATCGAGGACGCCGGCCGTCGCGTTGCCCGAGGCGTTCAGGGCGCCGAGCATCTGCATGTCGAGCTGCGCGAGCTCGTTGGCGATCGCCGAGGCGCGCGCGTCGCTGATCTTGCCGCCCCCCGCGCCCTTCGCTGCAGACGCGCCCGCCGAAGGCTTGGGCGCCTCGGCCTGCGCGGTCGAGGCCTGCGTGGGCGTCGTGTCCGTCTCCTTCGGCTGCTCGACCGGCGGCGGAGGAGGCAGGCTACGCACGCTCTCGAGGATCTGCGCGACGTCGACCTCGTCGTTGACGAGCGGATCCATCCAGTCCGAGTAAATCGTGCCGACCGCGCCGAAGTGCAGGAGGAACGAGAAGGCCGCGATGATCGTGGTGGTCCAGTCGATCGACTGGACGAACCCGCCGCGCACCGACGCGGGGAGCTGCGGCTTCGGCTGAGGCGGCGGCGCCGCGACGAACTGGAAGAGGAAGGTCGTGTCACCGACGACGATCTTGCCGCGCGCGTCGTCGCTGAGCGGCACCTGGAACGCCTGCGTGTTGCCGAACGAGACCTTCTTGGCCTGCGATTTCAGCGAGGCGAGGTCGGTCACGCCGGTCTTCAGCGCGACGCGACCGCTCATGCCTTCGAGGAAGTTCAGCGCGTACTCGTCGCCGACCAGTTCGAAGAGCCGGAAGCTCGGCGGCACGTTCTTGTTCGGCGTGACGAACATGCTCTTTTCGCTGGGGCCGATGGTGACGTGGGTGCGCTGCTTGATGATGCGCTCCTCGATCACCTTGCCGCCGAGGACGACCCCGACGCGCAGGACCTTCGGTCCCGGCGCCTGGTTCATGGCCCGCATGACCGCGGTCATCTGACCGGGCTTCGTCCCGGACCCCGTCTGCGTCGTCGTCTGCGTCATGAAAAGGGCCTCCGCCTGGAGCGCTGAAGACGCCCAGCCGACACGGAAGTTTCAAGGGAAGCGTACACAAGGCCGCCAGATCGGTAAAGCCCGCGGCTCAAACGCCGCGCCTTCGGCCCGGACGAGGCGCCCTCGGCAAAGCGCCCGGGGCGAGCGGCTCGCGCAAGCCGAGGGCGTCGACGAGCGCGTCCACGGCCTTGCGTTGCGCCTCGGCGAGCTCACGCGCGCGGCGCCCGAGGGCCGCGCAGGTGGCCGCGCCGCCGAGGCCGAGGACGAGGAGCGCAGGCGCGACGAACGAGATGGAGCCGGGGCGAACGAGGACGGTGATCACCGCGAGGAGCAGGCCTCCATGAGCCGCGATGCGCGTCGCGGCGCCGGGCCAGGAGGCGCTCGCCTCGAGCGCGCGTTCGATCTCGGCGAGCAGCTCGTCGACGGCGGCGCTGCGGGCTTCGCCTGTGGCCTCGTCGGTCGGCTGGATCAGCGCGGCGAGGCGGCGCTCGGCGCTGCCTTCGGGCGCACGCGTGGCGAGGGCCGCGGCGCGCTCGCTCGCGGGGAGGCGCTTCAGCGCGACGACGAGCTCGGCGGTCTTTCCGGAGGTCGCCCGCCGCACGCGCGCGAGGTGCGACCACGCGAGCAGCACGGAGGCGAGGGTGAGCAGGGCGCCGAGCGCGAGGATCAAGCGCCTCGGGGAGATCGTTGGATCAGAAAGGATCCTTGAAGATGGCCTCCTCGATGCGATCGAGGAAGGGCTGCCGGAGCTCGGCGAGGGTGAGCTTCGGCTGGATGCGGCTCACGTCGACGGCGGCGATCGGCTTCTCGATGCGGCCGGTGATCGTGACCTCCGAGAGCGTGATCGCGCCGCGAGGTTTCTTGTCCTTCTCCTGAGCCTCCGCGGTTCGTACGGACGAACCGAGGACCACGAGCCCGACGAGGATCAGCATCGCTCTACGCATGGGCGCGCCTCCGTGCTCCAAGATGCCTCGTCCGACGCGCGCCGTCCATGTCCCTAGAGGCCCGGGGGCGGCGCGGAGAAGGGCACGACGATGGAGCTCGTCGGCGTGGGCGCAGGCGCAGGCGCGGGCGCGGGCGGCGGCGCGGCGGAGTCCGTGGGCGGAGGCGCGGGTGGAGGCGCGGGCGCCGCGGAGCTGTCCGAAGGCGCAGGCGCGGGCGGCGGGGCCGCGGAGGTCGTGGGCGGCGTGCTCGGCGGCGTCGCAGGCGGCGGGCTCGGCGCGGGCGCGGCGGCGTCCGGAGCACCGGCATCCTCGGCGCTGGGCGGGCTCGGGAGCGTCGCCACGGGCGCAGGGGCCTCGACGGCGGCAGCGGCGGCGGCGGCGAGCTCGCCCTCCTTGAGCTTCGCGCGCTGGAGGAGCTCGTCGGAGTCGTCACGTACGCCCTTGCGGCGGAGCTCCTGGTACTTCTTGAGCTCGCTGATCGCCTCGGCGACCTGCTGCTTGGCCGTCATGCCAGGGACGCTCGGCGCGAAGAGGTAAAGCAGGCTGAGATCGTAGTGGACCTGCGGCATCGAGGCGTCCCGCGCGAGCACCCACTCGAACTCGCGCTTCGCGTCGCCATAACGGCCGAGCAGGCGATACGTGTCACCAAGCGCGAGGTGCGCGGGGAGGTTGTCGCTGTCGAACTTGACCGCGCCCTCGAGGAGCGGGAGCGCGTCCTGGCCGTTGCCGGCCTCGAGGAGCATGGCGGCGAGCTGCACGCGCGCCTCGACGAGATCGGGCCTCCGCTGCACGGCGCGGCGGAAGTTGTCCATGGCGCCGGCGCGCTCTGATTGCTCGCGCAGGATGAGGCCACGCAAGAGGAGCGCCTCGGGGTTCTCCTTGTCGCGTGGAGGGTTGTCCGCGCCGAACCCGTCGAGGATCGCCTGCAGCGCGTAGAGGGCGAGATCGAGCCTGCGGTTGCGGTAGTGGTCGCGGGCGATCACGACCATCGCAGGCCGGTAGTCCGGGTTGATCTTGAGCGCCTCCTGGGCGAGGCGTTGCGCCGATCCGGTGTCCTTCTGCAGGCTCTTCACCTCGGCGAGCGTGGCCGTGACCGCGGCCGATCGCGGCATGATCGCGCGCTTCTCCGTGAGGAGCTTCTCGGCCTCGCCGAGCTTGCCCTGCCGCGCGAGGAGCATCGCGTAGGCGATGATCGCAGGCTCGTAGTCGGGCGTGATGGAGAGGGCCTTCTGGTAGCTCGACGCAGCCTCGGGCTCGCGCAGGCGCTCCTGCACGGCGCCGAGCGAGTAGTGAGCGTGGTGCGCGCGCGCGTCGGCCTGGATGACCTGCTGGAAGAGCCCCTTCGCGGCGCTGAGGTCCCCCGCGGCGAACGCGGCCATGCCTTGCTGATACGGCCCGGTCGCGGCAGGCGGGAGGGCCTGCGGCGGAGGGGCAGGCGGCACGGCCGTGACGGGCGGCGGCGCGCTCTGCGGGAGGCTCGGCGTCGGGCTCATGCCCACGATCGGCGCGGGCTGACCCATCGGCTGGCCCCACGAGTTCATCCCGTTCGGGTAGGGGTACGGATACGCGGCCGAGGGTTGCGGCGGCGTCTGCGGCTTCTGCTGCGAGGTCGTCTCCTCGCAGGCGGCGAGGGCGAGCGGCACGAGCGCGCAGGTGAGCGCGAAGAGGGCCGGATGAAAACGAACGACTCGCGTCATGGCAGGCTCACCGGGAGCGGGGCGGGCAGGCCGTCGGGCTCGAGCGCGGGCGCCATGCCGGGCCGCGTGCGCAGGAACATGCCGTCCGCGTACTGGAACGGCTGCCCCGTCTCGGGATCGATGATCCCCTGGCTCATGTCGCGGATCTTCGCGTCGCCGAGGATGTCCGTGAAGAACGCGAGCCTCTGGATCGCGTGGTCGACCTCCGGGTTTCGTACGTTCCAGGCCCGCGCGTAGACGACGGCCTGCACGTAGAACTTGATCATGACGCGATCGGCGTCGTTGAGGAGCCGCTCGCGCGCCTCGCGCCACTGCTCGCGGCGCCTCTGGCGATAACCGTCGGCGACCTCTTGCAGATCCTCGCGGTCGCTCGTCTCGGCGAGCTTGATGAGCCGCTCCTCTTTTTCATTGTAGAGCTTCAGAGCCGGAGGCGCGGTGTAGTAGAGGCCCGTGCGGCACGCGTCGTAGAGCGATCCCTGGCGCGCGAAGGCCGCGACGGACAAGGCGCGCGACTCGTACGTCTTGATCACGGACTGCAGGTCGTTGAAGTGCGTGTCACCCGCCTTCTTGAGCTCGTCGGCGAACGTCTTGACGACCTTGTCGATGACGCCTGCATAGCGGTGGTGGCCGGTCTCGTAGTCCCAGGACTGCTTCAGCCGGTCGTTGATGGTGCCGTAGGCGCACTCGGCGGCCATGTCGGCCTGCGCCGTGCCGAGCGCCTTCTTGCCGTCGACGGCGGCGAACGCCTTGAACTTGTCGAAGGCGCTGATGGTGTTGCGGCACCACTCGAACGCCTTCGGATCGCTTCCCGCCTTGCGCATCTTCGATGCGTGGTAGGCCGCCTGCACGAGGTACGGGGTGGCCGCCGGCGTGAGGCGGTTCATCTCGTAGTAGTCCTCCATCGCGTCCATGGCCTTGACCCGCGCGGCCTTGTTCGCGCCCTCGTCGAGGCCCTTCTCGTCCCAGGTCTTGAGGTCGGCCGACGCGACGATGTAGTCGATCTCGACCTTCTGCTCGATCGGGGCGTCGAGGCCGAGGAACGCGCTCCGCGAGGCGATCATCCGATCCCGCTCGCCGACGTTCGCGTAGAGCAACACGGCAGCCCGGGCCGCCTCGCGCCGCGCGGGCTTCTCGAAGCGAACGTTGCGCGAGATCGTGTCGTACGTCTCGGCCGCGGCGCGGTAGTTGAAGAAGAGGACGTACGCGGCGCTGAGCGCGTCGTAGGCCTGCTTCAGGTACTTCACGCGCTCGCCGTAACGCTTCGGATCCGCCGGCTTCGGCGGCTTCGCAGCCTCGTCGCCCTTCTCCAGCTTCGAGAGGTTCGCCTCGCTCCCGTACTCCTTGATGAAGAGCGTGTACATCTCGATGGCCTGGTCGTAGTCGCCGACCTGCTTGTAGCAGTACGCGCCGTTCATCGCGGCCTCGGGCGCCTCGTCCCGCGCCGGGGCCTTCTCCAGCGCCACGCGGTAGAGCGCCGCCGCCTCGCGCCACGCCTGCACGCGCTCGGGGCCGTCGGGCATCTTCTCGGCCTTCTCGAACTTCGCCGCGGCGTCGACGTAGTAGCCGCGCGAAATCGTGGGCTGGGCGATGTCCGTCTCCTTGAGCTTCTGCTCCTCGCTCACGGCGCAGCTCTTCGTCATCGCGGCCTCGGCGAGCGCGCGGGACCGCGGCACGTCGTTCTCGAGGTTCGCCATCGTCGTGAGCTTCTCCCACGCGAGGTAGCCGAACGGCGTCTTGCCGCACTGCTCGGCGTAGATCGGCTCGAGCCTGCGCCGCGCCTCGGCGAAGTTGCCGTAGAGGAAGAAGAACTCGGCCGACTGGTAGGCGTAGAGATCGCTGTTCTTCTGGTCCTGGTTCGTCTGCGGATCACGCGTCGAGAGATCCGCAGACGGAGGCACGCGCTGGATGTACTCGTCGCGCGCCGCGACCGCGTCCTTGACGACCTTCGGCAGCTCCTCGGCGACGACCTTCGGCTTGTCGTTCTCCGTGACGATCTGGAGCCCCGTGCGTTGCTCGATCCCCTGCTGACCGCCGCTGCGCTTGTGCAGCTTGTACTGGTCGAGCAGCGCCTGGTACGCGGTGTCGACGACCATGAACGCCGCCGGCTGGAGGTGTTTGTCGTCCTCGTTCGAGTCGCGTACGTCGACGGCGGTGCGCCGCGCGGTCTCGATCTCCTCGGCCGTCGGCGAGCGATCCATCGCCACCTGGATCACGACGACCATGTGGTTCGCGTCGGCGAGCCAGTAGCGGCTGTCGTAGGCGTCGGGGGCGTTCTCGTCCTCCTGCAGCACGCCCTGCCAGCCGAGCGCCGCCATGCGGTACTCCGAGAGCGCGCGCTCGAAGAGCTTCGTGCGCGTCTCCTGCTCGCCGCTCTGGATCGCGGCGTTCACGAGCGCGCTGCCCCTGTTCGTGTGATCGGCCGCCGCGCGCCGGAGGCCACCGCGCACGAGGCGCTCGGCGGTCTGGATGGCCTCCGGATCGTCCTTGTTCGCCTCGACCCACGGCGTCTTGCCGACGTAGTTCGCGAGCTTCGTGCGCGCCTCGAGGGCCTTCGCCGAGTTCTCGGCGCGCTCGGCCGTGCCCTCGCGCGACTGCCCGGCGAGCGTGTCGTAGATGTCCGCGATCTGCGCCTGCATGACCGGCGCGTCGCGGTGCATGGGCCACTTCTTGAGGATGAGCTCGGAGACCTCGACGGTGTTCCGGTACTGGTTGAGCTCCTTGAACTCGGCCGCGAGCGCCTTGTAGACGTCCACGGTCCACTTGCGATCCTGGGGGATCAGCGAGGCGTTTTGCACGCGGTCGATCGCGATGCGCATCTTCTGCTCGCGGATCCGCGGGTCCTGCTCGAGGTCGAGGATGTCGCTGCGCGGGACGAAGGGCTCGTCGGCGGCCGGCCCCGTGAAGTCGAGGAACGTGAGCGCGCCGGCCATGTACGTGTACGCCTCGCCGCGGAAATCCGTGCCCGGATCACCCGTGAGCTTCTCCTGCTCGTCGGTGTAGTCGAGCAGCTTCACGAACTGCCGGACGCTCGTCTCGTAGCGGAGCTGCTTGAAGTACGTCCAGGCGAGCTTGTACATCGCGACGCCGTAGACGGGCGGCTTCTTGTACTGGAGCGATCGCGCGTACGCGACCTCGGCGCGGTTCAAGGTGAAGGGACCGCCGCCCGGATCGACCTCGTTGAAGTGGTAGTCGCCGATGAGCCACCAGACCTCGGCGAGGTACCGCGGCTCCGCGCCCTCCACGACCTTCTGCGGGATGGGCTTGCAGCCATCCGGGTACGGGTTGACGAAGACGAGCTCGTCCTCGATCGCGGGCGCCTCCGGCTCGGGCTCGGTCGCCTTGCCTTTGCCCCTGGGCTTGCCCTTCTTCGGCGGCTCCGCGGCCTTGCGCTTCGTGGCCTCGCCGATGGGGATCGGGTGTCGCGACTCCCAGGCAATCCAGTAGTCGCGATCGTGATCCTGCGGGAGCTTGCCGACCAGATCCCGCGTCGGATCCTTCGGATCCGTAGGAACGGGGTACGGGTAGCCGTCGTGGCAGACGAGCGACCGGAAGACCTGCTGGGCCTCGAAGATCCGCGCCGAGTCGTTCAGGGCGTGGCCGAGGTAGTAGTAGACGCCGGCGAGCTCCTTGTAGCTCGGGAACTCGCGGATGATGCGCTTGTAGAGCGCGATCGCGGGCCGGAGGCCGATCGCGAGATCGTCGGACAGGTCGCTGTCTTCGCGGGCGCGCTCCTCGTAGAGCGCCGCGAGGCGGAACATCGCCGTGGGCGTGCTCTCGGGGTGCGCGTTCCGGCCGCTGTACGTATCGACGAACTTCTCGAGGCGGCGGATCGCCTCCTCGCGCGCCTTCTTGAGGTCCCGGTGCTCGATGTCGATCTCGCGGTCGAGCGCGGCGATGACGCGGAGGCGACGTTGCTCGTAGTGCTGCTGGATGATGCGCGTGATCGACGAGCGGTAGTCGCGCGCGGCCTTCTCGTACGTCGCGGCCTCCTTCTCGAGCTCGGCGAGGACCGCCATCTGCTCGGGCGTGGGAGGCGGCGGCGGTGGCGCGTGCGCCTTCGGCTTGAACGCAGGCGTGGGCGGCGGGATGGGAGGCGCGCTCGTGGACGTCACCGGAGCCGCAGTCGCAGGCGCAGCAGCGGGAGGAGTCGCGGTCGGAGGCGCAGCGGGAGGAGGCGCAGCGGGCTGAGGCGCAGCGGGCTGCGGCTGCTGCGACGCGGCGTTGCCCGCGACGCACGTCGCCACGAGGAGCGCGAGGATCGACGACGCGCCGCGCCCCGATCGCGAGGAGGATCGACGAAGCACGCTCATTTGCCCTCCGCCTCGGTCGGGCCGCTGTCGTCGAGGACCTCGTCGAGCTCCTCGCGCAAGAGCCTCTCCTCGCGCGCGCGCTCGACGCGCAGGCTCCGCACGCGGGTCATCTGCTCCTCGCGCACCTCCCACGCCTCTTCAGTGATGCCCACGTCGGCCCGCAAGACGATGCTCCGCAGCCGATCTCGCACGAGGCCGAAGTTCCGCATGGCCACCTCGCCCACGACCCCGCGCGCCTCCTTGTCCAGCCGCTCGAGCTCGACCTCGTAGCCGACCACGGCGGCCGTCTCGCGCGCCAGGATCGCCCGCACGTCCGTCGTCCGCCGCGCGACCTCCCGCTCGAGATCACTCAGCGCGGCGAAGACCTTCGCGTCCGTCTCGTCGCCTTTCTGCAGGAGCGGCGCGATGCGCCTCGCGTACGTCGCGAGCTCCGCGCCCCCCTGCCCCGCCATCGCGAGCTGGACCTCCCGCACGATCGCCTCGCGGTAGGCCTGCCGCACCTGCCCGTCCTCGATGAAGCGCTGATCCCCGAAGCCGACCTGCATCTTGCCCGCGCCCACCCACTTGCGCAGGTTCGCGATCTGCTTGCGGTACGCCGCGAGATCACGCTCGTGCGCGGCGAGCTCCTGCTCGAACCGCGCGACGGACGCCGGATCCCGCACGACGCCCACCTGCGGCGCCTCGCGAATCATGCGACGCAGGCCGTTCACCTGCGCCTGGAGCGAGTCCACCTCGAGCGTCATCCGCTGCACGGCCTGCGACGCGCCGTTCCACTGCCGCAGCGCCTGCCCCTCGCGCTCCTGGAAATCCGCGTCGTTGACGGGGATGATGCCGAGCCGCTTCTCGAGCGAGCGACGCCGCGCGCGCACCTGCCCGATCTCGCCGGAGAGCGCCGACGACTCGACCTCGTCCATGCCCTGTCCGAGCGCGAGCCGCGCGATGCCCACGCGGTTGATGAGCCCGAGCGCCTTCTCCTCGCCCGCCTTGAGCTCGGGGAACGCGCGGACGCGGTTCGTCGAGGAGATCACCGCGTTCAGCTTCTCGATGACGTCGTTCGACTGCTGGATGAGCGTGCGGCACTGCGAGATGCCCTCGATCACGGCGAACGCGGCCGGGCCGTCCTCCGCCTCGCGCGCCCACTGGATCGCGAGCGTCGGCAGGCCCGAGCTCGCGTCGAGGACGTCGAGCTGCTCCTCGCTGAGTTTGTCGTAATAGACCGCCGGATCACTCGTCGCGCCGAGGAAGGCGTCCACGCGCGCCCGCATCGGATCGTAGTTCGCGCGCACGCCCTCGTAGACCTTGAGCGATTTTTCGAACTGGCCCGCGCGTAACATCAGGTCGGCGCGCAGGAGCGAGCCGTCGGCGATGTCCTGGCTGTTCGGGTCCGCGACGGAGAGGACCTCGAGGGCCCGCTGCGCGCGCTCGACGTCGCCGAGCCGGACGTACACCCAGCCGAGCTCGTAGAGCATCGTCCCGAACTCCGGCGAGGCGCGATCGATGTGGTTGTACGCGTCCACGGCCTGCGCCCACTGATCCGACTCGTAGAAGAGCCGCCCGATCGCGAGCCAGGCCATGTCGATCACCCGCTCGTGATCCTTCGAATCCGGCGGGAGCTGCGTGACCTTGCGGAACTGCTCGATCGCCGCGACGTAACGGCTCCGCGGCGCCCGCGGCGGCACCTCGCCCTCGGCGAGCGGGACGGGCGGCGGCGTCGCCTCCTTCATCGCCACGACGCCGAGCAGGTAGCCCGCTTGATGCGCGTACGCGCTCTTCGGATCGACCGCCCCGAGCGCCGCCTTCGCGCCGGCCCAGTCCTTCTTCACGACGAGGCCTTTTCCCCGCGCGTACGAGATCCCGCTCGTCATCGCCGCGGGCGGCAGGCGGTTCATCGCCGCGAAGACGTCGTCGAGGTGCCGGTAGTCCTTCGTCCGCAGCGCGATGTCCACGAGCCGCTCGAGCGCCTTGCTCTGGTACGAGAGGAAACGCGGCTCCTGGTTTCGATCGGTGATCTTGAAGTAGACGCGGCGCGCCGAGAGGTACTGCCGCGACTGGAAGTAGGTCTCGCCGAGCAGCGAGAGCGCGTCGGGGTACGCCGTGGGGTGATCGGGGTACTTCTCGAGGATCTCGTTCAGCAGCGTGGCCGCGCGCTCCCAGTCCCTCGAGCCCATGAGGAGCATGGCGTCGGCGATACGCTGCGCGGGCGTGCGCTCGCGGCCCTTCGACTTCTGGATCGCGTCCTCGATCGCGCGCAGGCCGTTTCCGGCGATGCCGATCTGCTGCGACGCGCTCGTGATCGCCTGCTCGGCGTCGAGCGCGTGGGCGAGGCCCGGCGCGAGGGCGAGAGCGGCCGAGAGGAGCCCCGCGAGGAGCGCCTTTCGCACGCGGGAACCGCCTGTGCTCTTCATGCGTGCCCCTTCCGGCGCTCGCTCACTTGGCGACGCCCTGCGGCCCCGGCGCGCCCGCGGGCGCGTTCGGATCCGAGAGCCCTTGCGTGACCTTCTCGACGAACCGCACCGCGGGGCGCTCCTCGATCGGCGTGGTCACGCCGCCCTTCTCGAACGAGACGATCTGCAGCGTCATCGTCTTGCCCTCGAGCGCGGTGAACGAGTGGTTCGAGCGGACCTCGAGCCTGTAGCCGCGCATGTACGAGAAGACGCCGAAGCCGTTGCCCTGCAGGTTCACGAGGACCTGCACCGTGTGATCCCCCGGCGGGATCGAGCCGTTGAAGATGGGGATCTCGCCGGCCTCGGCGATCGCGCCCGTCTGATCGGTCTTGTTGTACTGGACCGCGCCGTCGAGCACGACGAGCAGCCGCGTGATCTTGAAGGCGCCCGAGAGCTCGTTCGTGTACTTGAGGTTCGCGCGGGAGCCGGCGCCGCCGCTCGAGAGGATCGTGTCGCTGAGCAACGAGAGCCGCGTGTGGCTGCGGCGGATCTGCTCCTTGAGCTCGTCGATGCGTTGCTCGAGATCACGCAGGCGTACGGCGTACGTCTGGCCATCCATGCCAGGCGGCGGCGCGGGCTGCGCCCCGGGGGCCGGCTGCGCGCCGGGGACGGCCGGCGGCGGCGCGGGTTGCATGCCGGGCTGCGTCGGAGGCTGAGGCTGCATGCCCGGCTGCATCGGCTGCTGCTGCTGCACCGGCGGCTGCTGCATCGGCGGCGGCTGCATGCCCGGCTGCGTGGGCGCGGCGGGTGGTGGGGTTTGGCCCGACGGTACGGCGCGGGGCGCGCCCGGGGCCATCGACGGCGGCGGCGCCGTGGGCGCCTGGGCCCCGGCCGGCGCCGCGAGCAGCCAAGTTGCCGCGATCGTCACGGCGAGCGTCTTCGGGAAGAATCGCATGAAGACCAACCCCATCAGCCAAGCAAGGCGGAAGGACACGCTGTCGCCCGGCCATGCTTGCCGGCTTGTGGGCAGTGTACTTTCCGGGGGCGCGCCGATGCAACCGAGGACCCGGCGCGGACCCGGGACGTGACGTGGCGTGAATTTGCTGGCGCTCGGTATCCGCCCTGGCGCGAGGTCTTTCCGAGGACCCGGCCCACCCAAACTTCGCGGCTCCGCTCGTGTCCCGATCCGGTAAGGTGGCGTCGTGCAGCGACGCCCCCCTCCGATCAGAACTTCGGACTCCGTCGCGCGTCCCAAGGACCGGCGTCACGACCTCGCTTCGCCCGCTCCCGCACCGGCAGACGCGCGGGAAACGAGGAGGTGACGATGGCGAGCATCTCACGCGAGGAGGTGACCGACGAGGTCCTGATGATGCGGTTCCAGGGTGGTGATCGAGCGGCGTTCGCCGGTCTCGTCCGCCGACACAAGACGAACGTCTACAACTTCATCCTCCGCCAGGTCCGCATGCCGCAGATCGCCGAGGATCTGGTGCAGGACGTGTTCGTCAAGATCGTGCAGAACGCGGCCGACTTCAAGCACGAGGCCCGCTTCTCCACGTGGGCGTACACCATCGCCCGGAACGTGTGCATCGACCACCTGCGGAAAGCCGCGCTCCGGCGGCACCCGTCGCTGGATCAGGCCACGAGCACGGGAAACGGCGAGGAGGGCCCGACGCTCGCCGAGCGCACGGCCGACGCGCACCCCACCGCCTCGGTCGAGAGGGTCGCGATCGGCGCCGAGCTCGGCGTTCGGATCACCCACGCCGTCGAGCGGCTGCCCCCCGAGCAACGCGAGGTCTTTCTCCTGCGGGAGCTCGGCAACGTGCCGTTCAAGGACATCGCCGAGATCACCGGGGTGCCGGAGAATACTGTCAAGAGCAGGATGCGTTACGCCCTCGAGCGCTTGCAGGAAGCGCTCGCCGAGTACGAGGACTACGCTCGAGCCCTGCGATAACGCCGGGCAAGGTGCTCCCATGGATTGCCAGAAGTTCGACCAGGTCGTGATGGATGCGCTCTACGAGGAGCTCGACGAGCTCACGTACGCGGCGCTCCGCCGTCACGTGGAGTCCTGCGCGCGCTGCGGCGAGGCTTGGAACGGGCTCCGCGCGACGCGCGAGGTCGCGATGCTCCCGCTCGACGAGCCGAGCCCCGGCCTCGAAGATCGCATCCTCGCGGCCGTGACCGACGCGCAACGCACGACGCCCTGGCACCGCAAGGCACTGCGCGCGCTCGCCTGGGCAGGCAGCCACGCGATGAGGCCGCAGCTCGCGATGGCCGCGCTCTTTTTCCTGGTGATCGGCTCGAGCCTGCTCTTGCTCCGCGCCAAACCCGGCACCGTGGGGATCACGCCGGTGCGCGTGACCGAGCGCGGCGTGCCGGCGCCCGACGAGGTCGATCTCTCGCAGGCCGCGGCCCCGCCCCCGCCGATGGCCGCAGCGCCCGCGCCGATGGCCGCGCTCGCCGAAGCCTCGGAGGGCGCGAAGAAGGGCAAGGACGACGCGGCCGACAAGGACACGACGAAGGACACGGACGGCGCCGTGAAAGCGCTCGCCGCGGCGCGCGCGACGCGCGACGGATCCGGCTGCGACGCGGCGCTGGGCCTGTACGACGACGTCGGCGCGCGTTTCCCGGGCACGCCCCAGGCCGCGGACGCGATGTGGGAAGCGGCGCAGTGCCAGCGGAGCCTCGGCAACACGGATCGCGCGAGGGAGCTCTATTCGGCGCTCAAGCAGAGCGATGGTTACAAGGCGCGCGCCGAGGAGGCGCTGAAGGAGAGCGACGCAGCGGCGCAGACGAACACGGGCGGCGCCCTCGCGAACCGCGCCGGGTCTGCGGCGCCGGCGCCGACCGCGACCTCGAAGGTGGCCGGCAGCGCGCCTGCCGGCAAACCCGCCGCGGCGGACGCGATGGAGGCCGACGCCCAGAAGGCGCGCGCCGCGCCGGGCGGCGGGCCGGGCGGGAGCGTGCACGCCGCGCCGAAACGCTCGTATCAACCCGCGCCGGCCCCGGACAAGGCCACCGGGTACTGAGCCCTTTCGAGACCGACCCGCGGCCCGGTAGACTCGGGCCATGCGTCGTCGATCACGCCTCCTTCTTGGCCTCGTCCCCGCCTTGCCCGTGGCCATCGCCGTGGGCGCTTGTGCCGAGGCGCCCGTCGCCTCCCTGGGCCTCGTCATGAAGGCGCCCCTCGGGCTCCTCGACACGGCGACGCGCGTCACCTTGCGCGTCTTCGACAAGGGCAACGCGACGTGCACGTCCGCCACGGGCCACGTCGAGAACGCCCCCACGGGCGACGCCGTGCAGACCTTCGAGCTGCAGAAAAACGGCTGCGGCGAGGGCGTCGCCTGGTGCAAGGAGATCGAGCTCGACCGCGACGGCGCCGAGAAGATCTTCGCGATCACGGCCGAGGGCAGCGCCGGCGTCCTCGCCGAGGGCTGCGTCGTGGAGAAGGTCGATCAGGACCCGCTCGAGATCACCATCAAGGTCCAGCGGATCACCCCGCCCGCGTGTTGCAACGACGGCGCGCTCGGCACCGGCGAGCAGTGCGATCTCGGCCCCGCGGCGGCGCTCGCGTGTGACGGAAGCCCCGCCGAGACCTGCGGCGGCATCAAGCCCGACGCGGTCTGTCGGTGCGACTGCACGGCGCAGGAGATCCTGCTCTCCGTGGACAACGTGGTGAAGCCCGAGCTCTACAACGACGGGCCGGGCACGAAGACGCAGCTCGCGATGGAGTTCGCCCCCGGCGCGCAGGCGACGACAAACGCGCTGCGCACCGCGTACATGAGCACCACGGGCGTCGGCGGAGGCGACGTCCTGCTGCGCTTCCTCGCCGCGGATCTCTACCCGATCGAGGACCCCTTCCTGCTCTCGCAGCAGCTCCAGATCCCCGCGCGCTGCACGAACCTGACCCAGTCGGGCCCCGCGCTCGTCCAGCGGGATCCCGCGCTCGCGGCCGTCGGCCTGGATCGCTTGGCCATCGTCTACGCGAGCGACGAGCTCGGGACGAACAACTACCACATCTACCTGAGCGCGCAGAACGAGTGGGGCTGCGCGGATGCGCTTCCGCAAAGGGTGAGCACGACGGTCGGCGACGTGTCGATCCGGCCCGACGTCGCGGGCGGGCCCGACGACGCCGCGCTCGTCGTGTGGAACCGCGGCACGGGCATCTTCGGTCGCATCTGGACGAGGAGCGGCGAGCTCGAGCCGCCGATGAACGAGCTCCCGATCGCGACCGACGGCATCGCGCCGCGCGTCGCCGGCGACAAGGATGGCTGGGTGGTCGTCTACCAGGGCGCGGGCAACGGCGACGGCGACGGCATCTTCATGGTGACGGTCTCGCCGAGCGGCGAGCTCGGCACGCCCACGCTCGTGAACGACGCGACGACGGGCCTGCAAGATCAGCCCGACGTGGCGATGTTGCCCGACGGCCGCTTCATCGTCGTCTGGCACGCGGGCGGCGACGTGTTCTTCCAGCGGTACGACAAGGACGGGGGCCGCGTCCCCGGCACCGAGGATCAGAAGCCCGCGAACACCACGACCGAAGGCCTGCAGCAGAGGCCCAAGGTGGCCGCGGGCCTCGGCTTCTTCACGGTGGTCTGGGAGGACGAGGGGGGCACGATCGGCGCGCGCTTCATCGGCGGCACGTCGGGCTTCGGGTACAACAGCGTCACCGGCCAGAACGACGCGTTCCTCGCGAACATCAGAGACCCCGAGGGCACGATCGGCAGCCGCAGCCTCCCCGCCGTGGCGATCGGAGGCAGCGGGTTCGTCGCCATCGGCTGGCAGGACGACAGCCCGAACCACTTCGGCGTCTACGTGCGCCGCTTCCCGTTGCCGGTCGGGCTGTAAGACTCCCTCACGCCCAGCCCCTCTCCCGCGCGGGAGAGGGGTGTTCAGTTCGACACGGGTCCGGCGTTCTCGCGGAGGTAGGCGATCGTGCGGATCGTCTCGACGAGCCGCTCGCGTTCGGCGGCCGTGATGCGCACGAAGCGCACGCCCATCCCGGGGTTCGGGTTGTCGTGCAGCGGACGAACCACGTTGACCCACTGCACCGAACCCTCGAGCACGAACGGCTCGCCGCTGTTCGGCGAGGCAAACCGGAGCGTGAGGCTCGTGCCGACGGGGAGGGGCTCCGTCGTCCGCACGAAGATGCCGAGCTCCGAGATGTTCGTGATCGCGGCGTAGAGGAAGGTCTCCTCGGTCTCGCAGTCCACCGACCAGGTCACGTCGTATCGCTCGGACGAACGGCGCTCGAACCAGCGCCGGCTGCTCGTGGGCGCCACATCGTCTCCGCGCGTCGACGACGGCGGTTTGTCCGCCGCGGCGGCCTCGTCGACCGCCCCGCGCTCCGGATCGCTCCCGTGACGCTCACCCATTGAACCTTCCGCGTAGTCGCTTTCCACACGGGCGCCAAGGGATCCGGCCATCACGGTCGATCAACGCACGCGGAGCGCACCTCCGATGACGCGGTTCTCGTGGTTCGGGCCACGCACCACCCGGAAACGCGTGTCTCCGGAGAAGAAGCCGAAATAGATCGTGTAGTCGCCCGGCGTGAAATTCGGCTCGAGCTCGAAGACGTAATCGTCCACGACGATGTCGTTTGGCTGCCAAAGGTTCATGGCATACTTGCCGTCGAGCACCGCGTGATCGCCGTTGTACCGGCGCTGGAAGCCGTCGATGTGCAAGAAGGCCTTCCAGTTGCCGAGGATGGGACTCGCGACCCGGTAATAAAAGCGCATGTGGTACTTGCGCTGCGGCACCACGCTGTCCACGACCCGGCCAGCGCCGTCGCGGACCTCCCAGCCGAGCACCTCGAGCTGATCCTCGAACGCCGCGTCGACCTTGTGGAGCTCGGGCGGCGGCTCGTCGAGGACCATCGCGCCGAGGGGATTTTCGTTGCGCTGGCCCCCGAGATCGCTGGAGACGAGCAGGATCTGGCTCGAGCGCGCGTCGAGCACGAACAGGTTCGTGCCGGCGTGCTTGCGGTGGAGCGAGTTCAGGCGCGGCAGCTCATCGGCGCGGACGATGAGCCAGCGGCGGTCCTTGCCCTCGGTGAGCCACGCGAAGGCCTCGGCGGGATCGTTGAACTGCGCGACCTCGCCGCCCTGGTGGTAGTAGGCGATCGAGCGAGCCCGGACGCCGAGCAGGCCGAGCGGCTCGCCGGGCTTCTGGAGCCGGGCGTACGCGTCGAAGACCTCCTTCGGCGAGAGCTGCGCGGCGAGCGCGGGGTAGTAGCCGAACGAGAGCACGGCGCCCGCGGCGAGCGCGGCGAGCAACACGCCCGCGCCGCGCGGGAGCTTCGTGAGGCCGAGGGCCGCGCGGAAGCCGTCACGCAAGGCGACGAGCGAGATCGGCGCGAGGGCGATCACGAGCGGCACCGCCCACCAGAGGTTCAAGCCGGCGTCGATGAAGTTGCGGGGCAGCTTCAGCACCGACGCCCAGCCGAGCCGCGTGCCGAGGAAGAGCATCGCGCCGAGGCCAACGAGCGCAGCCTCCACGACGACCGCGCCGAAGACGAGGTTGCCGTTCCAGACCGCGGCGAGCTCCTTGCCGACGCGGCGGTAGTCATCGACGAGCCCGTCGATCCACCTGGAGAACGCGCCGGGTTTGTCCGTGCGGCCCTCGAACCACGCGATCGCCACGAGCCCCGCGAACGCCATGGCGGAGAGGCGCACGAGCGTCTTCGAGGTCGCCTCGAAGCTCTTCGGGAACGAGGGTTTGGCCACCTCGAACACGCTGAAGAACCGCGCCGGATCGAGCACCATGTCGCGGTAGAGCACGAACGCGAGCAGGGCGACGCCGAGCGCGAGGGCCCGCGACGGAGGCGCGCCGCGATCGAAGTCGGCCACGGCGAGCCCCGCGACGCCCGCGAGCAACGCGACGCCGCTCCACGGGAGGAACACGACGTGCGGCGCGAGCAAGGCGTACGCGGCGTACGCGACGGCAGCGCCGACGAGCAGCGCGACGCGGAGCCCGACCTCACGCCTGCGCGAAGGACCGTCGAGCTCGACGGGCGCGCGGAAGAGCCGGCCGATGGCGAAGGGCAAGAACGCGCTCCACGGGAACAGCGCGTGGCCGAGGTGGCGGATCGTCCGGTCGAACGTCGCGTCCACGCTCGACTTCTTCGTCAGCGCGACCGCGAGCGCGCGCGGCAGAGGCGCGTCGGGCGAGGTGCCGAAGAGGAGCTTCACACCGAGGCCCAGCGCCACGAGCCCGAGGAGGAGCGAGAGCGCGCCGAGGGCGTGCTCGGCGCGGGATCGGCCCTCGGACAAACCTCCGAGCACGAGCACGAGCCAGGCGAGCCCAGCGGCGAGCGCGGGCACGGCGACGCCGATCAAGAGCCCACGCGACATGTATCCGGCCACGAGGCCGAGGGCGCCGACGACGAGCCAGGCGCCCTTCACGAGCCACGTGCGAGCGCCTTCCACCTCCTCGACGTCTCCCCCTCCCCGGCCCTCTCGCGCGTGGTCGAAGAGCGCGCCCACGAGGCCGGCGAAGGCGAGCGCGAGCGCGGACATCGTGACGATGTCGCCGAGCATCGTCCGCGCTTGCATGAAGTAGAGCGGCGTCGTGGCGAGCGCGACGGCGCCGTAGAGCGCGGCCCTCCGCCCGGAGAGGCGCGCGAGCAGCTCGTGCAGCGCGACGACCCCGAGGAACGCCCAGATCGCGAGCGGCAAGCGCCCCGACCAGTCCGCGAGCCCGAAGAGCTTGAAGCCGAGCGCCATCGAGGTGAACGGCAGCTCGCCCATGCGCAGGTCACTCAGCGTGGGCATCCCGTTCACGGCGTCGGGGAGCGCGAGCTCGTCCGCGTGGAAGGCGTGGATCGCGACGCGGCGCGACAGATCGGCCGCGTCGAGCTCGTACGGATCCCAGATGCCGCTCTTGCCGAGGGTCGAGAAGAGGACCAGGGCGGCGAACGCGAGGGCGAACGGCCGGGACCACGCGGCGAGGGAAGGCGCGCGCTCGCGGGTCGTACCGTCGGGGGCGCTCTCGTGGGCGGCTTCCATGGGGGGCTTCTACCGCTGCTCGGGCCGGTAGCCAAAGGCGTTTGGAGGGGCGGTCGGCGTGGAGAACGATACGAAGCAGTTTGAGGCCCACCGCGCTGTCTGCTATCGCGCCGCGCTGTGAAGAGCCGCAGATCCGAACCCCGCGCCGAGCGTCCCGGCCAGCGTCCCGGCCAGAAGCCCAGGACGGGGCGCGAAACACCGCCCGATGACGAACGAGCCGGCGCCTCCCCTCGCCGGGAGACGCGCGGAGCGAAGGGAAAACCGGGCGAGGCGCGAGCGAAGGGGCCGGCGAAGAAGGGCGCGCCTCTGCCGACGCGCGGCGCGCGAGGCGGGCGGCCGGCGACGACGGACGATCTCACGCGTGGACCGCGTGGAGGCCACGGAGACGGGCGCCGCCCGAGCGCCCCGCGCCCGCGGCCCGAGCCCCGCCCCGCGCCCGAGGCGAGCGGACCTTCGCGCAGCGGCACCGTGGCGCTGATCGGCCGGCCGAACGTCGGCAAATCCACGCTGCTCAACGCGGCGCTCCAGCAGCCGCTCTCGATCGTGTCGAAGACGCCGCAGACCACGCGCGACGCGCTGCTCGGCGTGGTGCACCACGGCTCCGCGGAGATCGCGCTGCTCGACACGCCGGGCCTGCATCGCCCGCGCACGCAGCTCGGCCGCGCGATGAACGAGGCCGCGCGGGACGCGGCGCGTCGAGCGGACGTCGTCGTCTTCGTGACGGACGTCTCGCCGCGCCCCGTGAAGCGCAAGGAAGACGGCACGCCCATCGAGCCGCGCCCGCTCCTGCCGCACCCGGGGGATCTCGTGCTGCTCTCGGACCTCGCCCCGGACAGGCCCGCGCTGCTCGTCGTGAACAAGGTCGACCTGCTCCGGGACAAACGGCACCTCTTGCCGCTGCTCGAGGCCTACGGGAAGGTGCGCGACTTCGACGCGATCGTGCCCGTCTCGGCGCAACGCGAGGACGGCATCACGCGCGTGCTCGACGAGGTCGCGCGCTTCTTGCCCGAGGGCCCTTTCCGGTACGGGGTCGACGACGTGACGGACAAACCCGCGCGGTACTTCGCGGCGGAGTACGTGCGCGAGCAGATCCTCCGCGCGACGCAGGACGAGGTGCCACACGCCTCGGCCGTCAGCGTCGACCGGTACGTCGAGCCACGCGCCCCGGGTCAGGCGGTGCAGATCGACGCCACGATCCACGTCGAGCGGCAGGGCCAGAAGCGGATCCTCATCGGCGCGGGCGGGGCCATGATGAAGCGGATCGGCATCGCCGCGCGCGAGCGCATCGAGGAGCTCGTCGGCGGCAAGGTGGTCCTGCGCCTCTGGGTGCGCGTGACGCCGGACTGGCGCGAGTCGCTGCCGCGCCTCGAAGAGCTCGGCTACGGCAAGGGCCGCGGCGGGGCGGGCGCGGCGACCGAGTACGTGATCGTCGCCGAGCGCGACGAAGAAGCGGACGAGGGCGACGACGACGACGACGACGAAGACCTCGACGACGAGGGGGAAGAAGACCAGGACGAGGAGGAATGACGATGCAAGAAGACCAAATCGAGCAGCCGGACGAGGGCGTGACCCCCGCGCGGGTGATGAGCGCTCCGCTGCCGATCGTTGCGATCGTCGGCCGCCCCAACGTCGGCAAGAGCACCCTGTTCAACCGCCTCGTCGGCAAGAAGACCGCGATCGTGCACGACGAGCCCGGCGTCACGCGCGACCGCCACTACAGCGACGTCACCTCGCGCGGCCGCAGGTACACGCTCGTCGACACGGGCGGCTTCGACCCGGAGAGCGACGATCCCATGCGCCAGGGGATCAAGCGCCAGATCGACGTCGCCATCAGCGAGGCCGACGTCATCGTCTGCGTGCTCGACGCGAGCCAGCCTCCGACGCCGGCCGATCACGCCGAGCTCGATCTGCTCCGGCGCGCGGGCAAACCCGTCATCTACTGCGCGAACAAGGCCGACTCGCAGCGCGCCGAGATGGAGCTCAGCGATCTCTACCGGCTCGGCGCGAAGGACATCATCCCCTTCTCCGCCCTCCACGGCCGGCGCATCGACGAGCTCGAGGGCGCGATCGTGTCCGCGCTCCCGCCTCTGCCGCCCGAGCCGCAGGAAGGCGCGGAGCCGGACGAGGCCATCCGCGTGGCGATCGTGGGCCGACCGAACGCGGGCAAGTCCTCGCTCGTCAACCGCCTGCTCGGCGAGGATCGCCTCATCGTCGATTCGCGCCCCGGCACCACGCGCGACGCCATCGACACGCGCGTCACCAAGGGCAAGCACTCGTTCCTGTTCATCGACACGGCCGGCATCCGGCGCAAGGCGAAGGTCACGAAGGAGGAGAGCGTCGTCGAGGCGGTGAGCGTGCTCCACGCGATCCGCGCGATGGAGCGCGCCGAGGTCGTGGTCCTCCTGAGCGACGCGTTCGAAGGCGTGGCCGAGCAGGACGCGAAGATCCTGGGCCTCGCCGTCGATCGCGCCCGCGCCGTCGTCATCGGCCTCAACAAGGCCGACCTGCTCGACAAGAAGGCCTTCGCGAAGGCCGAGGAGAACGCGCGGGACAAACTCTCGTTCGTGCCGTGGGCGCCCATCGTGCCCCTCAGCGCGAAGACCGGCCGCGGCGTGGGCAACCTGCTCTCCACGATCACGCGCGTCGCCACGGCCTTCCGCACGCGCGTCGGCACGGGCGAGCTCAACCGCTTCTTCGAGCAGGTCCTCGAGCACCGCCCGCCGCCCACCTCCGGCGGACGCGCGCCGCGGCTCTACTACATCACGCAGGCCGAGACCTCACCACCGCTCTTCGTGGTCATGGCGAGCGCCCCCGAGCAGCTCCACTTCAGCTACCAGCGCTACGTCCAGAACCAGCTCCGCAAGCACTTCGGCTTCGAGGGCGTGCCGGTCCGCGTGAAGTACAAGCCGAGGCGCCGCCGCGGCGACTAGTCCCCGCGGGGCGGCAGGCGAGAGGCGCGGCCCTCGTTCCCCGGGGGCGACGCGTCGTCACGCACGTGCTCGACGCCTGCGTCTTTCCACACCGGCACCGAGCGGCTGAACACCTCGAGCCGCTCGATCTCCTCGTCGTCCACGAGGCAACGCAGGCCGAGCACGGCCTGGTTGATGCCCGTGAAGCCGAGCGCCTTCGCCAGCGCGCGGAGCCGGGCCTGCTCGTCCTCGTGCGCCTCGGAGGGGATCGAGATCGCGTCACCCGAGATCGACTCCGCGGGCCCCCGCAAGGCCGAGATCGCGCTCCGCGCCGGGCCCACGATCTCCCGCGCGATCTGCCGCGCCGCGATCGCGCCCCGCACGAGGTACTGCTCGCGCAGGAGCTGCGCGTTCGTCCGGCCGACGCGCGCGATCAGGAGCGCTTGATCCTGCCAGTCGCAGATCCGCTGCAGGCTGTAGGTCGTGTTGAAGAAGATCCGCGGCGTCGGCATGAAGGCGAGCGCGTGCGCCGAGTCGATCCGCTCCTCCGCGAGGCGCGCCACGTCCTCCTCGTTCAGCCCGTCGATGATCCCGAGATCGCTGCCGCGCATCGGCGCCGCCGTCCCCACGCCGAGCATCGACGCGGCGCGATCCGTCACGGCGCGTAACACGCGCTCGCCGAGGAGCGCGACGGCCACGCCCACGATGAGCGCGCCCTTGTAGCCCTGGAACAGGTACCCCTTCTCCGCGCTGCTCGCCTCCTCCGGGCCCGAGAGCAGCGCCACGCCGAGGAACACCGTCGCCACGCTCACGATGAGCAGCGTGCGCGCCGCGAACGCCATCATGCGCGCGGTCGAGTCGTTGCTGGCCGATCGGAACAGGATCTGACCGAGGTTCAAGGTGAACGACACCGTGCACGCCGCGCCCACGCCGAGCGCCACGAGGTGCCGGAGCTCGTTCTCGCTCCGCGCGTACCGGAGCAGGATCACCGCGCAGGCGATGAGGATCGCCGACGCGATGAACCCGAAGATCGCCGCGTGCCGCGCCATGCGTTGCACCGACTCGCGCATGAGCTCGTTCTCGTAGGCCCACATGCGCTCGACCTTCTCCCGGAGCTCCATCCGGTCCCGCACCCCCGTGCCCGGCGCGTAGCCCACCTTCAGCCGGAAATCGCCACGCGCGAAGCGGCGCTCCACGAGCATCGCCGAGCACACCGCGAGGATCGCGGGCATCGCGGCGGCCCCGAGCACCCGGAGGCGCGCGATCGGCGAAGGGTCCCACTCGAGCAGATCCTGGTAGGCGACGACGAGCATGCCGCCGAGGCAAGCGAAGATGATCCACCGCACGAACGACGGCGCGATCAGCGCGATGAACCCGAGCAGCGCCCGGAAGCGCTCCTCGCCCGTCTGCATCGTCTCGGTCAGCGGACCGCCGAGCAGCGCGTGCATGAAGAACACCACGATCCCGACGGCGATCCCGGATCCGACCTCGGCGACGTACGGGGGACGGTTCGGCGCGACGAACCGGAAGAACACCACCGCGCCGGCGTAGGCCGCGATCACGAGGAGCGCGACGGCGAGGCCGCCGAGGACGGGCGAGCGGGCCTCGGCCGGACGGGTGGACCCTTCGGCCTCCGCGATCCGGGGCGGCGGGGCTTTGTGCTGGGCCGCCTCGGTGCTCTTGCCGGGCACGTGCCGGAGGGTCGGCGGCGACACCGGCGAATCGGCGGGGGGCGCGGGATCGGGCAAGGGGAGACCTCCGCTGGCATCGTACCCGCCCCGCGCCCTCCGACCCGACGCGAAATCGTGTCAGCGACGCATCGACGCCATCGTGCGGCGCGAGCCCCGGTGGGCGTGGGTGCGGTCCTCCGGCTCGTCGATCTCGTAGATCTCGGCGTCCGGCGGCGGGCGAACGGCCTTGCCGTGCAGTCCTCCCGGGTGCTCGCCGCTCTCGTAACGGGCGTCGCTCTCCTGGCTGCTGATCCCGCCCGATTGCGCCTCGGCGATGCGGCGGATCGTCCGCTCGTCGGCCTGTTGCGGCCGCGTGCGCACCACGCGCCTGCCCGAGACGCGCCGCCTTTGAACGAACCATACCGCCGCGGCCACGGCGGAGATGAGCCCGGCCGCGCGCTGGATGCCGCGCCAGGCTCCCCGGACGCGGCGCTGCCACCTGCGAGGGATGTTCATGCGCGAAAGGGTGGGGAGGACGCCCGCGATCGTAAAGCGCTTGCGGCGCGGCGGGGACGTCCCGCTCTTCCCGCCGCATCCGGGCGCGCGCTGGTCATCTCTGCGTCGCCTTCCGCATCTGGCACATCAGATCACACGAAGGATCCAGCTTCGGCGGCTCTTGCTTCACGGGCTCCGTCTTCGTGGGCTCGATCGGCTTTTTCACGCGCACGACCGGGCTCGCCTTCTGCACGGGTTTCGCCTTCTCGGGCGCCGCCGCCTGCTTCTCCGGCGCGGGCGTGGCCTTCACCTCGGCCGGCGGCGCGGGCGGCGGGGCCTTCGCGCGCTGGATCACGGCCACGAACTGCGGCGAGACCCGCTCGCCCAGCGTCATCGGCTCGACCTTCGGGCGCGCGCTCGCGGCGCCGATCGCCATGGCCGAGACCAGGACGGCGCCCACCGCGGCGACCAGCCACTGCCCTTTGCGTGACTTCGTCGCGACCGGCTCGACCTGCGGCTCGGGGGCCGGCGGGGGCGAGGGCTCCGGCGAACCAAAAGGAAAAATCGGCGCCACCGGGGCGACGGGCGCGGCCGATTGTTGCGCCTCGGCCGCGAGCGCCTTCAGATCGATGATGCCCGAGTCGTCTCCACCCGCGCTCGTTCGATTCGTCGTGGGTGCGTCGTTCGAGGCCTTGGCCACGAGTGAGCTCAGCGAAAACATCACCGAGCCGTCCTCACGCGTTCCCGGGGCTCCCCTCGAGGAATTCGGTGTTTTGGATCGAGGAATGCTCTTCATGGCTGGTTTCTCGCTTTCTCCACATTTCACGGGCCCCCGCGGTGGCGGACCCGAATGGGCGACGGTCACTGCATTCGACGCATGGGCGCGATGGAAGTTTTGGTGACCAGGCAAAATTGAACGAAGGATGGATTTGCTCCGTGGAGGACGGTGGACGAGCGCACGGCTTGGTCCGGGGCGGGGCTCGTGGTAGCTGTGCCGGCCCGCGTGGACGGCCGGCCTGACCGGGCGGACGCGGCACTTCCTCCCGTCCCGATGCGCCCCAGGCACCTCTTTCCGCTCGTGCTCGCCGCCCTGACCGGGGCGCCGGCCTGCCGCCCGCCCGCCGAGCACGGCGTCGAGCAGCGCTCCCCTGCCCGCACCGAGCCCTCCGCGCGCGCCCCGCTGGCCCCGGACGCCGCGCCGGGCGCCGTCTGCTCGCCCGGCGAGGCGCGATGTACGTCCGACGACGTTTCGCAGGTCTGCCAGGCCGGCGAGCGCTGGGTGGAGGAGCGTTGTGGCGAGGGCTCGACGTGCCTCGGGCAGGGCTGCGTCTCGCTGCGCGTCGAGGGAGGTCCGACCGTGCTCGCGCCCGACGCGCTCCTCGCGCCTCACGGAGACGGCTGGCTCGACGCGTGGACCGCCACGGGGCCGCTCCCGGGCCCCTTGCCCGAGGTCGACGCGGCGCCCCCCGACGCCGGCGCCCCGCCCGCGCCGCGCCCGCTCTGCGCGAAGGACGGGTACGTCGAGGTCCACGACAAGGCCGATTCGAAGAGAGGTCCGAAGCCCCCCACCCATTTCGTCCTCTCGGGCCACCTCGTCGCCGGCCGCGCGCAAAAGGTCCTGCTCGCCGCGGGTATCGCCGGCCGCGTGCGCGTCTCCGTGGGCGGCAAGCGGGTCTTCGACGCCACGCGTGAGGCCGATCCGGAGCCTTTCCGCGACGAGATGCGCTTTCCGCTCGAGCTCGAGCGTGGCGTCCATCGAATCGTGGTCGAGGTCGAGCAACCAAACCCCGCGCCCACCGGCTTCTGGCTCCGCGCCCGCGCGCCCTCCGGCGGACCTCCGCCCGACCTGCTCTTCGCCACGGCGCCCGAGGCCACGTGTACACCCGCCCATCTGCTCCGGGCCGAGATCCAGCGGACGCCCGTCCCCACGGGGTTCGACGTCTCCGTGCGCCCCGCGTGGATCGGCCTCGGCCCCCGAAATCCCCTCGATCTCCCCTACCGCGCCGAGCTCGGCCCTGAAAAAGGCCCGGCGCGCCTGCTCGCCGAGGGCCTCTTGCCTGCCGCGTCCCTCGGCGCCCCCGAGGGCGGTTTGTCCCTCCCCGTTCCCTTCGAAAAGGCCGGCACGACCGAGCTCCGGCTCCGCCTCGGCCCCGCGCCGGGGAGCGAATCGAAGGTCTCGCTCGTCCATCGCGGAAGCCTGCAAAAACGCGCCCTGGATCTCTCCGCCAAGCGCGAGACCATCGAGGCCTCCTCGGCCACGCGCGGCGAAAAAGACAGCCTGATCGCCCATATCGACGGCCTCGTCGAGAACCTCGCGCAGGGCGATCGCGACATCTCCTGGATCAAGCGCCAGACCGCCGAAGCCGAGGCCCTCGTCGCCACCCTCGAGAAAGACGAAAAGCCCTACGACGGCCGGTACGGCGTCCAGCGCCGCGCCTATCGCAGCCCGCTCGACGGTCGCCTCCAGCCGTACGTCCTTTTTGTCCCGCGGGCCTACCGCCCCGGGGGAAAACCGCTCCCGCTCGTCGTCGCCTCCCACGGCCTCGGCAATCGCCCCGAGATCGCGCTGCGTGTCGTCGTCGGCGAGGCGCCCGAGGCTGGCTTCAATGGCCTCTTCGAGGCGCGCCACTTCCCGGGCCTGCCCGATCTCGGCGCCTTCATCGTCGCGCCCTGGCAATTCGGCAATGCAGGCCAGCGCCACCTCGGCGAGGACGACGTCCTGCGGGTCATCGCCGAGGTCCGCGCCCATTTCCCCATCGACGAGCGCCGCATCTCCCTCACCGGTTACTCCCTCGGCGGGACCGTCGCGTTTTACCTTCCGTTACATTACCCGGACCTCTTCTCCGCCTCCGCGCCGCTCTGCGGGTATCCGAACCTGCTCGGCTGGGAGAGCATCCGAAAGGCCCCCCACACGCCCTGGGAGGACGTCCTCCTCGCCAAGCGGTACATCGTGAACTGGGCCGAGAACGGCCAGCACGTGCCGCTCTTCATCGTCCACGGCGGCAAGGACGACCCGACGCGCTCGCAGCTCGTCGCGAATCGTTATCGCTCCCTCGGTTATCCCCACAAATTCGACGTCCAGGAGGACCTCGACCACAACGTCTGGGACTACGCCTACGAGGACGGCGACATGATCGGCTGGCTCAAATCGCACAGGCGGCCCAAGGCGCCCGATCGCGTCCGGTTCGTCACCGGCGAGTGGCGGTACGATCGGGCGCACTGGGTCCGGCTGCTCGGCATGGAGGTCGAGGACAAATTCGCCGAGATCGACGCCCGCCATTCGAAGGCCGAAGGCGTCACGGTCAAGACCCGCAACGTGGAGTCGTTCGCCCTGGATCTGACGCAGCTCTCGCTCCGCGACGGCGCGACGGTGACCGTGGACGGCGCGGCCATCGAGGGGCCGTTCGGCGCCGCGACTTTGTGGCTCGTCAAGAAGGACGGCACGTTCGTCCGCGTCCCCGAGGAGCCCTCGCGCAAAGGACGCAAGCGCGCCGGGGTCTCGGGCCCGCTCGACGACATCGATCGCCACGGCCGCCTCGTCGTCTACGGCACCCAGGATCCCGCGCAGATCGAGGCGAACCGCCTCGTCGCCGAACATTTCGCCTCCTTCGATACCTTCGCGGCCCGCTTCCCGGTGAAATCCGACGTCGAGATCGAAGGCGCCGAAATGGATCAGCGCAGCCTCGTCCTCATTGGAAACCCACGTTCGAACCGCGTCACCGCCCTCTTCGAGAGCGCCCTCCCCGTCCGCTTCGAGCCCTCCGCTCTCACCTTCCGCGGCAAGCGCCACGAGGGCGAGGACGTGGGGATCTCCTTCATTCACCCGCACCCCAAGAATCCCGACGAATACATCGTCCTGCACGCGGGGACGACCTCCGCCGGCACCCTCGCGAGCCGCCACCTCCCCCGCTTCGCCCCCGATTTCATCGTCTATGACGGACGCTTGACGGTCCAGCGGGGTGGTCATCTCCTCGACCAGCGCGTGGCGCGGGACGGCGGCTTCTTCGGCATCGACTGGAATTGAGGGAGCGCGGGAGCCGGGGCGCTGCCCCGGACCCGCGCAAGCGCTGGACCTTTGGTGGATGAACTGCGCACCGCGCAGTTCATCCAAGGGCCCGTTCGCAAGACCCTACGAGGTCGGAGGTGCCTTCTTCGTGGGTTTTGCCGTTGGGCGGTCGGGGATGACGGCGTGGATTTCTGCCTCGCTGAAGCCCTCGACCCTGTAAAGCTGCTTCAACTTCGAGAGCTCTGCGTGCACGACCTTGGCGAGCGAGGTGCGTACGCGCCCGAGGACCTTGAGCTGCGCTGCAGGCTTGCGGGCGGCCTCCAGGGCGGCGCGCAGGGCCTCGCTTTCTGCCGTGATTTCGGCGGCGACGCTCGTGGCGGTTGCCGGGGAGAGCTTCGGGTGAATGCCTGATTGCAGGAGCTGCGCGAGGACGTCCATGCGCTCGGGTTGCTCGGTCGTGTTGCCTTCTGCGTAGTATGCGATGCCGTCGGGGAAGATCACGGAGAGGGCGGCGTCATATGCGGGGCGGCCGATCTCGTTCCAGACGATGTCGTGGACCTTGCCGATGGTCTTGTCGGCCTTGTTGTTGCGGGTGTCGACCTGGGCGCGCAGGGGGGCGAACATGAGCTCGGCGGCCTTGTGCTGGACCTCGACGCTCGCGTGCAGGGCGAGCGCTGCGCCGAGGCGCGCCTCGGCGAGCTCTTGCCAGCGACCCCCAAGGGCCGTGGCCTGGGTCAGGGTCGTCTGGGCGTCCGCGATGATGGCGTCGGACTTCGAGTTCTTGCGAATGATTTCTCCCATGGGAATACCTCTCGTAAGGGTTACCGGGACGGTTACGGGGGGGTTAGACGGAACGGAGAGGGGACCCTTGCGGGGGGCGAGCAACGGAATCTTGCTCTTGCAAGCGCGGAGGGGGGCTTGCAGTGCCGCAGGATCGGCAACGGGCTCGCGGAGGGGGACTTGCAGCGCCGCGGGATGGGGTTCCCGGCTGGGATCGGCGACTTGCGGCGCCGCAGCTCGACGGCGGTGAGCGCGGGGGGCGTGCTGCGGAGCTGTCGGATGGGAGAAGAGATGGCGCTCGACGGCTTGCGGCGCCGCAGGTCGGCGGACGCTTGGCCGGAGGCTGGGTTGCGGCGGGGCAGGAGGGCTTTTGCGGGGAGCGACTGCGATCTTGCGTGCGTCAGCGCTGCGCGACCCGCCGCGGGCGGAGCGAGGCCGAAGCGATGCGGAGCGGCTCCACGGCGGCGGCCTCGCCGAGGCCCGTGACGAACTCGCCGTTCGCCGAGAGCACCACGTCGCCCGCGATCACGAAGCGCTCGTCGCCCTCGCCCTCGGCGACGAGCTGATCCTGCGCCACGATCCGACCTTCGCGCAGCGTCGCGTCGAGGACACGCACGTCGGGCGAGGCGCTCGTCGCGCGCAGCGTGACCCACGCGCTGACGGGCGTCGGCAGGGGCGCGAACGCCGCGTCCCCCGCGAGGCCCGCGTATACCCAGGGGGCGTCCGAGGCCATTCCCTTCCAGCGGCCGCCGTGCGCGTCTTGCACGTAAAACGCGCCGTGTTGCGCGTCCGCGATGAGCCGGCGCGTCTCGCCCGACGCGTTCGTCGCGAGCACGTCGGCGTACACGAGGCGGCCATCCGGGCCGAGCTCGGCGTATTCCTTCACCTCGAAGGAAGCCACGCGCGAGACGCCCGAGAGCGTCTCCGAGCCGTCGCTGCGGACCGTGCGCTCGACGCGCGCTTGCGACACGGAGCCCGCGGAGAACACGTAGACGTGGTCTCCTGCCAGGCCGGGCGCCTCCACGCACGCCTCACGCGAGGAGGCGGCGTTCCCGCAGCCCGCCGAGAGCGAGACCACGAGCGCCGAGAGGACCAGAGCGGAGATGTGTTGCGTCTTCATGGCATCCCCTATCGAGCGACGGGGTGCCGTTATTTCAAGACATCACGATTTTTTTCCGTTTGGCGGACGCGGAAGGTCCAAGGACGCACCATTCCGCGATCCGGGCCACAGACGTTCGACGCCGGGCGTCGTCAGGTTTGGGGAGGCGCGGCGGGCGGCGGGGGCGCGGCGGCGGAGGGCTTGAGGATCACGTTCGAGAAGAGGCCATGCAGGCCCACGGCGAGCGCGTAGAGCGCCTCGCCCGCGATGAGGCCGCCGCCGACGAGCGACGTCGTGCTCATGTCCTCGGGCAGGTCCTCCGTCTTCGCCTTCTTCGCGGCGACGCTCTTCTGCCAGGTGTTGTACGCGGACGAACCCACGCCGCCGACCGCGAACCAGACGCAGACCATGAGCTCGACGAAGCCGCCGAACGACGAGGCGTACGGGCTCGGCAAGATGAACGCATCCATCACGAAGCCCGTGGCGAACCCTCGCTTCGAGCCCTTCACGTAGTCCTGGTAGCGCTTGTTCGCGCGGATCACCTTGCGCAGGACCTCGGTCACGATGCCGATCACGAGGCCGATCGCCAGCGCCTTCACCTTGTAGCCGGCCAGGTAGCCGATGTCCTGCAGCGCGCCGACGAACTTGAACGTCATCGCGCTCTGCCACTGCCCGACGTCGGCCTTGGGGTCCGCGAACGAGTTGATCGTCAGCACCGGGTAGGCCTTCATGAACGTCGTCGCGAGCACGACGCAGAGCACCGAGCCCATCAGGATGCCGATGCTCTGGTAGCGGAACTGCACGGTGCGGTTCGTGCCGAGGCGATAACCCGTCGAGCGATCCTGCTGCATGTCGCCGCCCACCGAGCACGCGACGAGCAGGATGCTCGCGCTCATCAGACCCACCCGCGGATCCTTCAGGCCGAGGCCGCTCATGAGCAGGACCGCGATCACGAACGCGCTCGAGATCGGGTTCGAATCGCTGATGCCGAGCGAGATGCCGTTGATCAGCACGAAGACGCTCGTCAGCAGGATGGCGAAGATCGTGAACCCGAGCGGCTGCCCCATGACCAGCGTCGCCACGGCCACGAGCGCCGCCGCCCAGAACACGATCCACGCGACGAGGCGCCTCGGGTTCACCTGCTTCCACGCGTCCTTCGCGTCCGCCTCCACGGGCTTGCCCGCCTGCGCGCGCACGCGCCGCAGCGCCTCCGCCGCGATGAGCGACATGTCGACGACCGCCGCGCCGAGGATCATCGCGAGCCCGATCAAGAAGCCGATCTTGCGGAAGCTCTCGCCCTCGTTCAGCCAGCCGATCGAGACGAGGTACGGCGTGAGCTGCCAGCCGATGAGGCCCATCATGATCGCGGGGATCGTGATCCGCGCGCCGACGACCATGCCCGCGCCGATCGTCGACGCCGAGATCGACGTGAGCCACGGGATCGTCGCCATCACCCACTTGCTCGACGGCAACCTCTCCGCGCACGCCGCGAACACCACGCCCGCGCCCGTGCCGCTGCCGAGCTTCGCGATCGACCGCTTGAGCAAGCGTTTGTCCGTGAGCGCGCGCAGGATGTTGGCGACCGCGTAGCCGCTCGGGAAATCGAGCTTCAGGCGATCGACGAGGATCGGCGTGTACACCATGCCGAGGCCCACGCCGAACATGCCGATGCACACGAAGAACAGCATCAGGTGGTGCGCGGGCGGCATCGGGATGCCGAGCCACGTCATCGCCTGGATCAAGACGCCCATGCCCGCCATGCCCGCGACGCTCGCGGCCATCGTCTGCATGTAGTTCGCGCCGTGCTTGCCCTCGGGCCCGTAGCCGTACGTCACCGCGCTGCCCAGGATCCCCGCGAGCACCTGCCCGCCGACGAAGAAGCCGAGGCTGAAGTTCATGTACGCGGCGGCGATGCCGCCGAGCGGGCCGAGGATCAGGATCGCCACGGCCGAGAGAAGCACGTGGTAGCCGGGCGAGTCGATCTTCGGGAGGAACGCGAATTTGGGGCGCGGCGCCTCCTCGGCGGCGACGGACGGAGGGGTTGTCATCGGGAACGGGATGCTAGCAGCACGGACGGGCGCGCATAACGCTGGATCGTGACCTCGTACGTCCGGCGAAGCGCGCCTCGGGGGAGGCCGAGGAGATCCTGGACGAACCTCCGCCCCCCGCTCGCCAGCCGGCTCGACTGCCCCTATGGTCTCCGGGCCACGATGTTCCCCACGCGATACCAGAACCTCGAGGAAGCTCGCGCGCGCTTCGGCGACCGCGTGGACCGTCTTGCGCCGTTCTTGCTCCGCGGCGATCCGCTGGCCGACGCGGTCATCGAGGAGATGGAAGGCGCGCCGCCGAGCCGAGGTTTTTCCCTCTTCGACAAGGCCCTCCGGAACCCCGACGCGCCCGGGCTCGACCTGCCCCCCGCGATGCGCGCCTTGCTCGCGTGGTCCTCCCACGTGCCCGCCTGGGTCGACTGGGACGCGATCCGGCGCGGCGGCGACCTGCTCCTGCGCTCCGGGCCCCTCGGGGGCGCGGTGCTCGGCACCTACTCGCTCGTGCTCGGGTACGCCTCGCCCGGGGGCAACAAGCCGCTCGTCTTCTCGGGTCAGCTCGTCGAGCGCGCCCCGCGACGCCTCGGCGAGACCTCGCGCTTCGTGCAGGCGACGGCGCAGCCCGGCGGGCTCTCACGCGCGGGCGAGGCCTTCGCGATCACCCTGAAGGTGCGCCTGATGCACGCCAAGGTCCGGCGCATGCTCGCGCGATCCCCGAGATGGGACACGGCGGCGTGGGGGCTGCCCGTGAACCAGCACGACATGGCGGGCACGTCGCTGCTCTTCTCGCTGGTCTTCCTCGAGGGGATGCGCGCGTTCGGGCTCGACATCGATCCCGACGAGGCCGCGTGCTTCATGCACCTCTGGCGGTACTCGGGGCACCTCATCGGCGTGGATCCCGAGCTCCTGCCGACGTGCGAGTTCGACGCGTGGAACCTCGGCAACCTCATCCGGGCCACGGAAGGCCGGCCGGACGACGACTCCCGCGCGCTCACGCGTGCCCTCTTCGAGTCGCCCCTCCAGCAAGCGAAGACCGCCGAGGAGAGGCGGCTCGGCGCGCTCCGGCGGAGCCTCGGCCTCGGCTTCGCGCGTGGGCTGCTCGGCGACGCGCTCGCCGACGAGCTCGGCATCGAGCGCACCCCGTTCGTCGCGGGCTTCCACGCGCTCCGCGCCGTCACGCGTGTGGCCGAGAAGGCGCGCAAGCGCTCGCCGGCGGCGCACGAGCGGGCGATCCGCTCGGGGGCGCGTTACTGGGACATGGTGGTGCAGGAGGGGCTCGGGGGCGCCCCGGCGCATTTCGCGCCGCCGGAGCGCCTCTCGCGGGCGGCTTGAAGGACGCTTACTTGCGGCCCTTTCGGCGGCGCGCCACGGACAAACCGAGCGCGATGCCGACGAGCCCGAGCGCGGCGGTCGTCTCCGTCCCGTTCGACACGGCGCAGCTCGAGCTCGAGCTGCCGTTTGGCTTGCCGTCGCCCAGGTTGCCCCACCAGGAGCCGCCGCTCGTCGAGCCGGGGTCCTCCGTGCCCGGATCGCAGGGCGGGTACGAGGGGCACGAGGGCGCCGTGCCGATCGCCTTCGTGGCCTGGAAGAAGTTCGAGACCGGCGTTTGCGACGTCGCCGCGCCGAGCGCGAGGTCCTTGTTCAGCGACGCCCGCGCGAGCTCGGCGTTGATGCGCGTGAGCCAGAGCGAGCTCTCGTTGATCCCGCCGAACATCTTCTCGAGGTCGGCGTTGAGCTCGTCCATCGCCGTCACCCAGCCGTCCTGCGGATCGCCGTAGCCGCTCTGATCCGGCAGGAAGTTCACGAGCTGCTCCAGCCGGCTCCGAATGTCCCACGGCGACGTCGGCTGCGCGTACTGGTTGAGCCAGTTCGCGTTCTCCGCGGCCTTGAACGCGTCGTCCTTCAGCGTCGCGTAGTTCGACTCGTTCGCGTCCCAGTTCCAGACGATGTCGGCCGGGTTGATCTCGAACGAGGCGAAGTTCTTCGTCTCGTACCGACCTTCGCCGAAGATCCAGAGCGTCATCGGGGCGAACGCGCCCGTGCCCGCGGCGACCATGCGCAGCGGCAGCGTGACGCCCGCGCCGGCCGAGGTGATGCTGACCGGGCGCATCGAGCTCACGCCCTGGCCGGGGACGAGCTTCAGCGCGAGGAAATCGAAGCCCTCGCCGACGTAGGCGTCGATGATGGGCCCGATGTCCGCGTCGATGTTGTAGCCGTTCGTCGTGAGCCAGGTCTTCAGCGCGCCGGGATCCGCCGACGAGAGCTGCACGGTGTCGTAAGGCCCGACGACCTCCTGCGTGATGATGTCGACGCCGCTGTCCGGCCCTCCGGCTGCGCCGCCGGCGCCCGAGGAGCCACTGCCCCAGCTGTCCCAGCACTCGGGGGGCGGCGGGCAGTTGAGGGGCGGCGCGAAGATGTTCGTCGCGGTGCGCTCGCTGAGGACCGCGAAGACCGCGTCCGAGGACAAACCGACCTGGACCTGGCCCTTGATGGGCAGGATCCAGGCGAACGAGGAGGGATCGCCGGAGTATTCGATCTGGTCCCAGAGGGTGGTCGAGGTCTGCGAGACCGAGAAGATCATCCGGTGACCCGTCACCTGCGTCGACTCGTCCTGCGGGGGAAAACAGCCGCCGCAGGCAGCGGCGTCGTCCGAATGGGTCGCGATCGCGGTGACGAGGGGGATCGAAAGGAAGAGGGCGTGGGAAAGCTTCATGGGTTGGGACCTCCGGGCAGCCGGACGGAAGGAAGCACGCGCCGTGCCTTTCATTTTCCGTGTCATTTCATGATCCCGCGGTCCGGACATCGACCCGTTGAGGCACAAATAGACACACGTTGACACGATTTCGAGGTGGTTCTCGGCGGCGCGCCTCCGTGGTAGGCAGGGGCGCGAGCGAGGAGCGAATTGCATGCCTGAACCCAAGGACCCCGTGCTCCGACCGATCGACGTCTTCGCGGGCGCCCGTGACGCGTCCCGCCCCGAGGACCGCCTGCGCGAGGTCCGCAAGCGCGCGGCGCGGCTCCGCGAAGAGCTGCTCTCGGCGCCGCCGGTCGCCTGTTATCGATCCCGCTCGCTCGTGCGTGTCCCTTATCCCACGCGATATGCCCTGCGCGACGCCTTCCGCGGCCCGACGCCGTTCGTGCACATCCTGAACCGCGTCTTCCTCGTGCAGTTCGAGGCCGAAGGACAGCTCCGCACGCTGCTCGTCTCGCCCTCCGACGTCCGCGCCAATGCCGAGACGCCCTTCTTCAAGCGCCTCGGCGGGAGCTTCGGCCCCTTCCAGGAGCTCGGCCAGCGCCTCATCGCGCCCGAGATCGGCACGGTGGAGTTTTGCCTCGCCGAGGCGGGGCTCTCGCCCGAGGACGTCGATTACATCACGTACGATCACCTGCACACGCAGGACGTGCGCCGATGGCTCGGCGCGCACGGGCGCCCCGGCCTGTTCCCGCGGGCGAAGCTGCTCGTGATGCGGCAAGAATGGGAGAGCACGCTCGCGCTCCTGCCGCCGCAGCGGGACTGGTATTGCCCGGGCGGGATCGACGGCCTCGATCCCTCGCGGATCGTCCTGCTCGATGGAGACACGAAGCTCGGCGAGAGCGTCGTCCTGATGGCGACGCCCGGCCATACCGAGGGGAACCATTCGATCGTGGCGCGGACGAGCGAGGGGATCTTCGTGACCAGCGAGAACGGCGTCGGCCCCGACGCGTATGCCCCGCGCGCCTCGCGGATCCCGGGCCTCCGGAGGTATGCGGAGGAGACGGGGATGGAGGTCGTGCTCAACGGCAACACCCTGGAGCGCGGGCTCGACCAGTACATCTCGATGGTGCAGGAGAAAGAAGTGGCGGGTGCGTCCCGACAAAACCCGGATTTCCCGGGGATGGTCTGCTCGTCGGAGCTGAGCCCGTATTTCCTGTTCCCCGGCGTCACGCCGACGTTCTCGTTCGGCGATCTCACGCTGGGCAAACCCGCGCGGCCCGCGCGTGGAGACATTCGGCCGCGCGCCGCCGGGGCGGCGCTAACGGCGTAGGAGGAGAGAATGGCCGTGCTGGTCTTGACAGGCTGCGCGAGTGGAATCGGCGCGCACATGACGGGCGTCTTCGCGCGCCGCGGCGACGCCGTCGTGGCGACGGACGTGGACCTCGCCGCGCTGGAGAGGCGCGCGGCGGAGGGCGCGTGGGGGGCGAACGTTCGTCGCGTAAAACTCGACGTGCGCGAGGAGGCGGACTGGGAGGCGGCGCTCGATCTCGCCGAGCGCGAGGGTGGCGGGCCCGACGTCGTGATGAACATCGCGGGCGTGCTGAAGCCCGGCTGGGTCACGGATCTGACGGCCGCGGACGTCGATTTCCACCTCGACGTGAACGTGAAAGGCACGGTGCTCGGCACGCGCGCCGCCGCGGCGCGGATGATCCGGCGAGGGCGGGGCGGGCACATCGTCAACATCGGCTCGCTCGCGTCGCTCGCGCCCGTCCCGGGGCTCTCGCTTTATGCGGCGTCGAAATTCGCGGTCCGGGGCTTCTCGCTCGCCGCCGCGATGGAGCTCGCCCGGCACGAGATCGCCGTGTCGCTGGTCATGCCCGACGCCGTGCAGACGCCCATGCTCGATTTGCAGGTCGACCACGACGAGGCCGCGATGACCTTCTCCGGCCCGCGCCCGCTCACCGTCGAGGACGTCGAGCGCGCCCTCGTGGACGAGGTTTTGCCGAAGCGCCCGCTCGAGATCACGTTGCCGCTCGGCCGAGGGGTCCTGGCGCGCGCGGCGAACACGGCGCCGGCGGCCTCGCGCTGGCTCGAGCCGATCCTCATGAAGAAGGGTCGAAAGGCGCAGGAGCGAATCAAGCGGGGGCGCTAGTCCACCCGGGCATCTTCTCGCGCTTCCCTGTCTCCGCGCGCCACAGATCCCGGGCGAGCCAGGCGAACACCCGAGGGTTCCGCCGCGCCTCCGTGATGTGGTACGGCAATCGAGCCTCGCCAAAAGGCACGTAGATCCGCGCGGGCACGCCAAACGTACGCGCCTCCCGCAGCGCCGGCCCGAACGGCAATCCGAGGAGCAATTCGAGCTCGCACGGCGTCCCGTTCGAAACGAGCCGCTCGAGCGCCTCCCGCACGAGCGTCGCGTCGTGCGAGGCCACCCCCACGTGCCGCGCCTTGCCCGCGAGCGCGTCCACGACGGCGAGGAACCCCGCCCGCGGGTCGAGCCCGGGCGCCGCAGGATCCGGCACCTGCCCCTTCACCACGCGCACGGGCAAACCTCGCCGCGCCGCCCAGGCCGCGTCCCGCGCGCTCCGCGCGAAACGACCGGGCAACGTGAATCCAATGGTCGCCCCGCTGCCCATGACGCTCTCCGCGAGCTTCCGCGTCCGCTCCACGGCCTCCGGCCGCTGCGCGTCGAAATGCACCCGCACGGAGCCACGCGCCGCGCTCGCCACGATCTCCCCGACGAGCTCGCGGGAGAACCCGAGCGAAGGCGCCTTGATCGCGAGGTAATGGTCTCCCTCCGCCTCGGCGAACGCCTCCAGCGCGGTCAGGCAGCGGTTCGCCACGGTCCGCGGGGAGGCGCCCTCGCCGTTCCAGAAACAGATGACCACGCCCATCCCCGCGTCCCAGAACCCCTGGGAGACCGAGAGAGCGTCCGCGACCTTCGGCCCCGCGAAATAGGCGCGACCCGCGCGCCTCTCGAGCGGCCCCCACGCCGCGAGCGCGGCCTGCTTCAGACCCTGGAAGGTGTCACTCATGAAAAGCGGCTCCTCAATTTACGAATCACGCTCGCCGCGGCCCGGCCCGACAACGCGGAGGCGCCGGCGAGGCTCATCGGATACGCGCTGAGCGAAACCGTGGCGCGCTCCTCGCTCGTCCACGGCTTGATCCAGGGCGCGACGCCGCCGAGGAACTCGTACGACGCGTGGCCCTGCTCGGCCGCGTAACGTAGGCTCTCCCGGAGGAGCAAGATGCCCGGCGAGGCGGGCGCGAACGCCTCGTCATAACCGATCTTGAGCAGCCAGTACCGCCCGGCCTGCGCGACCGCGAGCTGCATCGCCGCCGCCCGCCCGCCCACGCGGAGCAGCGCGACCCGCAGGATCCCGCGGCGCGCGGCGCCGAGCGCGTATGTCCTGAAAAACGCGCCGACGACCGGGTCACACGACAACGCGGTGCGCTCGCGGCCCTTCCAGCCGGCGGCCTCCACGCGGAACGCCTCGTCGAGGACGGCCTCCGCCTCCTCCGCCGAAGGCGCGAGGAACGAATACGACATTTGGCCCATCCGCGCGGCGTGCCGCTCCGCGCGCCGCAGATCCTGGCGCCTCCGCGACGAGAGGTGCCGCTCGGGCTCGACCCAGGAGGCGTCGAGCGGGACGAACGGATACGGCTTCGCGGGAGCGATACGGACGACGCCGCGGCGACGGTAGGCCGCGCGCAGGGCCGCGATCGTCGGCGAGCTCGCGACGATACGCGGCAGGTGGATCGGGTGAGGCTCGCGGGCGAGCGCCCGGCAAAGCGCCCCGAGCGCCGCGGGCCCGCCGCGGGACAGATCGACGGGCTCGCCGAGCTCGACGGCCCCGGCGGGCATCAGCGAAGGCGAGAGCCCGCCGTGATGGACGAACGCGGCAATCGCGGGCAGCTCGCAGGGCGCGTTCGCCCAGAGGACACGCAATCGATCGGACGTGCCGCTCGCCGAGAGCCAGCTCTCCGTCCAGAGCCGCTCTTGCATGGGCGTCTCCTGCAGCCCGTCGAGCGTGTCCCAGGCGCCTCCGACGAGCGCGAGCGACGCGGCCCCCGTGAAGCGTTGCGTGGAGATCGCCGCGCGGACGGGTTCGTCCGCGCCCGCGCTAGTGGGCTTCTGCCGTAGCTCGAGCTCTTGCATCCCGTCTCCCCCGCGGCCCCGCGCGCCCGCCCCGAATCAGCGCGGATCTGCACGCGAACACCGGCAGCGGCCTGGTCCCGCGGAGCATGACCCGGCCCCCCGGGGCACGCCACCTCCCACCGGCATTCCGAAGTGCGCAATCACGGGCCCGGGATCGCGGGTATCGACGTCGAGCCCGCCCCTCGGGAAACAAGGCTTTTCCCTGCTCCGGTGGCGCGCGCCCGGGGCATTCGTCAAAGGCGCGCGCGCCCCTGGCAGGCGTGGGACGTCTCCACCGCTAATCGGTCGGCTCCTCGGGCGGCCCGCTGATCTGCTCGGTCGGGGGCACCCAATTTTCTGCGTTCGTCGTCTCTTCCGTCCCCTCCGAGTACGTCGGGCCGCCCGGATAAGCGCCGGCGCCGCCCTCGTCGCCCAGCGGGCGGCGCGAGGCCGGCTCGCCGCCGATGTCCTGGGAGATCGCCCCGCCGCGCACGCCGGGTACGTCCTCTTGCCTCCGAGGTTGCCCGCCGTCCGCGTCGCCCCGATCAAAAGGCCAGGTTCGGTCCTTCCCCATGATGCCCTCCAGCGTGTTCCCCATGGGGCCGGCGTGGACGAAACGCTAGCCTTCCGTCGGGGCCGTCAAGCCCGCGAGGCCTGCGTGGTCCGCGCGCCGATCCCGCCCGGCGAGAGCGCCGCGAGCACGGCCCTGAGCCCCTCGATGACCTCGGCCGAGGGCTCGCCGTCCCCCACGCGATACCCGCCCACGGGTTTTCCGTTTGTTTCACCGAGCCAAACCCACGCCCGCTCCCCCGATGGCGCTTCGAAGGCGAGCTCGACGCGCCGCCCCTCCTGCTCGACGCGCACGTCCCTCCACGCGAGGGCGCCGAACGGCGCGCGCCGCCGCAGGAGCGAGAGACGGGCCGCGATCGATCGCGAGAGCGTCGCCGCCGCGTCCTCCGCGATCGGGTGCACGAACGTCACGTGCCGGGACAACCTCTCGCCGAGGGCGAGGATCCCGCCGCGAAACACCTCTCGATCCGCGGGCGCGGCCGCGACGTGCACGGAGAACCAGCCCGCCCCGGCGATCCCCTCCCCTTCGGCCCGCGGGCGCAGCGTGATCGCGAGGCTCTCGTCCCCTTCGAGCCGCACCTCGACCGCCCGCTCGCCGAGCTCCGTGAGGGTGACGCGCGAAAATGGCTTTGGCGGGACGAACCCGGCGAACGCCCGCGCCACGAGGGCCCGCGCGTGCACCGAGAAGAGCCGCCGGCCGGGATCGACCTCGGCGAGGCGCTCGGGCGTCACGGCGACGAACTCCTCGTCGCCGTACATTTCCCGATACTTCTCGAACACGCCATTACAACGCCCGTCGAAGACGCAAGCCCCGCAGCTCGTGGGCTTCGATTTGTCCCGCCGCTTGACGAGGTACTTGTCCCAGGGCTTGCTGAGCGTCTTCTCCCCGTCGACGGCGATGGTCATCGTCTTTTCGCCGTCGTGGTGGATGACGCGCGCGAGGTGCGGGGCGAGACAATACGGGAGGTTCCCGATGTTCACGTCGAAATCCTCCGGAAACCCCTGCACCATTCGCTCGAGGGGGCCGACGAGGCTCCGGTAGCGCGGGATCATGGCCGCGAGCTCCTCCTCCGTGCGCACGCCCGCGTCGAGCGGGCGCACCATGTCGAGGTGGAGCTGCGAGGCGCCGAGCGGCAGGAGCAGCGCCGGGAACGCGTCCACCGATTCGTAGTTCGACTGGACGACACACATGTTCACGGTGAGCCGCTGCCCGCGCGCCCGCACGTGATGCATCGACTGCACGATGCGGGCGAACGATCCATCCTTGCGCGTCGTGCGCTCGTGAGCCTCCTCGGTCGCGCCCTGGATCGAGAAGCGAAACGTGAAATTTCCCCCAGTTTGCAGGATCTCGTCCACGAACGCGGCGCGGGCCGTCTTCACGCCGTTCGTGAAGATCACGATCTCCTCGAAGCCGAGGGCGACGCTCTCGCGCACCACGTCGAGGAAGGCGGGCTGCAGCGTGGGCTCGCCGCCGAGCAGCGTGATCTTCTGGTACCCGGCCGCGCGCGCGGCCCGGATCTGCTCGAGGATCGGCGCGAGCGGGAGCGGCCGCGCGCGGCCGAGCGCCGTCTCCTGGCCGCTGACGCAGAAGACGCATCGGTTGTTGCACATGTGGCCGAGCTGGATCTCGACCTGACGCTCCGGCTCCATCGGCCGTAGAGCCTACAACAAAACGAAACCCCGCCACACACGGGACGTGCGGGCGGGGCCATGTCGTCGTCCGGGGAGCGGCGCGCTAAGCCGCCTTCCTCTCCCAGACGCGCGCGTCGAGCTGATCCTTGATCCACGACAGGTGGCGTTGCTCGTCGGAGAAGTTCCTCTCGAGGAGCGAGCGCACGTCCACCGGCAGCTCCTGGGTGTTCAGCGCCGCCTCGTACGTGCGGTTCGTCAGCTCCTCGTTACCCCGCATCGCGACGAGCGCGCTGTGGTCGCCCTGCGACGTGATGGCCGTGAAGCCCTCGATCAGGAACCCGGCCCAGGACGTCTCCACCTCCGGCTCGCCGCCGAAGAGCCGCACCTGCTGCGAGAGATCCCGGATGTGCCGCTGATGATCGTCCTGGAACTGGACCAGCGTGCTCCGGATCTCTTCCATCGTGCAGGCGTCGATCGCCTGCTTGTAAGCATTCACCGCGTCCACGTCGAGCTTGATGAGTTTGTTCAGCTTGTCGCACACTTCGCGGTTATCCATGGTGGTCCTCTCGTTTCCTCGGGGCCCTTCCAGGCTCGGCCTATCCATGGGGGACGAATGCGCGGCGTCGAGCCCCGCAGCGGGAACGATTCGCCCGCGACGTGAACAGGCTGCTCGCTCGAAATGGCGGTCAGTCCGGGACGAAACATCGCCACGCTTCTTGCAAGCGCCCTGGGTCGGACGGCGACCCTGCGGCGACCGATCCGCAAGCGATCGCGGAGGAACCGAACGGGGAGGATTATCGTGGCACTCGACCTGACGAAGGAAAAGGGCGTGGCTCTCGACGCCCAGGAAGACTTCACCTGGCGCGACATGGTGCGCGAGCCGATCAGCAAGCTGAACGACGACGCTTTCACGCGCCTGCGCATCATCCTCATGAACGGCATCGAGATGGAGGCGATCCGCTTCCAGCACGCGTTCGCCCGCATGAACGATCCGGTACGCGCCGACCTCGCGAAGGTGCGGCGCATCGAGGCGCACCAGCAGGTGCTCGTCAACTGGCTCCTGCCGGCGGATCAATCGCCGCTCGAGACCACGATCGCCTACGAGCAGGTCGCCATCGAGGTGACCGCGAGCCTCGCGCTGCTCGAGCCCGACCCGTACATCGCGCAGGTCCTTCGTTTCGGGCTGCTCGAGGATTTCGACCACCTCTATCGATATTCGGCGCTCATGGACCGCCTCGAGGGCAAGGACGCGAACGCCATCCTGCAATCGTACACAGACGTGATGCCCGGCAGGCCCACGGTCGTGGAGCACCGGCACCCTCTCGACGACCTGCGCGAGCATTACGACCGGAACACTGCCGACCCGCTCACGAAGCTCGTCTCGCTGACGATCATGTCGGGCGAGCAGCAGACGCAGAACTACTACCAGAACATCGGGCCGCTCTTCTCCGACCCGGCGGCGCGCCTGCTCTACGCGGAGATCGGTCACATCGAGGAGCAACACGTCACGCAATACGAGGCGATCATCGACCCGAACGAGACGTGGATGGAGAAATGGCTCATCCACGAGTGCACCGAGGTCTGGAACTACCTCGCCTGCATGGAGCAGGAGTCGAACAGCCGGATCAAGGCGATCTGGGAGCGCATGGTCGCCTACGAGCTCGGCCACCTGCACCACGTGATGGACCTCTTCCGGCGCGTCGAGAACCGCGATCCCTTCGAGATCATCCCGACGAGCCTGCCGGAGCGCATCAAGTACATGAGCCACCGCGATTACGTGCGGCAGGTCCTGAAGAACGAGGTCCACCTGCGCACCGTGGGGACCCGGTTCGTCCCGGTGGACCAGGTGCCCCCGGATTCACCCTCGATCGCCTACAACCGCCAGATCAACGCCGATGGTTCGCCCAGCCAAACGGTCGCGGCCGGCTACGTGTACACCCCCGGCGGCGAGCTCGTGAAAAAGGCGGCCTGAAGGGAAGGAGCAGACCATGAAAGAGCCGACCGACATGGGGATGAACCGGACGGGGATCGGGACGAGCCCCTTCGATTCGAAGGAGCTCATCGACGGCGCCGCGTCCTCGGTGCCGAGCTCGGAGGGCGACGCGTCGGGGATCGCGAGCCTGCGGATCTCGTACACCACGGAGTCGGGCAACGTGGGGACGATGCCGCCGCCGTCGAGCGTGAAGGGCGCGGTGAAATCGGTGCTCGAGGGCATCACCGCCAGGAACCCGGCCGTTTTCCTGGACAAGCTCGCCGAGCGCCTGCAATTCGAGCGGACGGGGACGCGCATGTACGAGAGCGTGCTCGCCAAGTTCGACGCGCTCGGCAGCTTCGACGGCGGGCCCTCGCGCGATACGCTGCTCGAGTTCCACGGCGAGGAGCTCAAGCATTTCCACGTGCTCCGCAGCGCGCTCGAGAGCATGGGCGCCGACCCGACGGCGCTCACGCCCTCGGCGGACATCGCCGCGGTCGAGGCGTCGGGCCTCCTGCAGGTCCTGAACGATCCCCGCACGACGCTGCCGCAAGCGCTCCACGCGATCCTCGTCGCGGAGCTCGCCGACAGCGAGGGCTGGGACATGCTGATCGAGCTCGCGACGAACCTGGGGCACGAGGCGATGGCGGACGATTTCCGCGACGCCATGCGCGCCGAGGAGAAGCACCTCGCGCACGTGCGGCAATGGGTCGCGAATCACGCGATCCAGGACGCGGAAGGGAAGCTCGAGCAGGCGGCCTGATTCAGAACGGGATCGGGGGCGTCATCACGAGGTGGGCCGGCGAGAGCTGGCCTGGCTGGATGTCCCCCCGGTCCGGATCCCGCTCGGTCGTGAGGGCATACGCGGCGCCTCCGGCCGCCCCGCCCGCGACGACCACGCCGATCGTCGTCCAGAACCACCACCGCGCGTAAATGGGCGGCGGGCGCTCGAGGACGAGCGCGACCGTACGTTCGCCGCCGGCGTTCACGATGACGCTGGTCTCGTACGGCTTGAACTCCGGGTGCCGCGCCTGGATCTTGTGCGTCCCCGCGGCGACGAGCGTCTCGAGCGGCGCCTGCCCCGCGTTCGTCCCGTCGACGAGGACCTTTACTCCCGTATGCGGCGCGGTCACGATGAGCTTGCCGACCTTGGCCTTGCTCTGGAGCTGGGCGTCGAGCACGTAGGCGCCGCCGCCGGGCAGATCGACGCGGGTCCGATACGGGAAAAACCCCTCCGCCTCGACGACCACCTCGGCCGGCCCGGCCTTGAGCGCGAGTGGTTTGTCGAGAGGCGACATTCCGGCGACGGCGTCGCGCACGAGGATACGCGCGCCCTCGACGTTCACCTTCACGGTGAGCCGCGAGATACGCTTCTCGAGGCTCGTGATTCGATCATTCAGCCCCGGGACCCGGGCGAGCAGCTCGGCGGGCGCCTCTGCGCGGAACGCCGTCAGTTTTTCGATGGCCTCGGGCAACCGGTCGAGGGCCTCGAGGGCCCGGCCCATGTTGTAGAGCAGCGCCGGCTCCGGGTTCAGCGTGTACGCCTCGGAATAAGCCGCGAGCGCGTCGAGGGGGCGGAGCCTGTCCATCGCCTTGTCGCCCTCGGCCTTGCGCTCCTTGGCGCGCGCCACGACCGCGGGATCGGGCGTCGTCGTGGGCGCCTGCGCGGCCGGGTTTGGCGGCGCGTCGGCCGAGGCGACGAAGGTGAACGTCGTCGAGAGCGCGACGAGGAGGGCGTGGGAGAGGCCAGCGCGGAGGCGATTTCGGCTCATGGCGCACACCTAGAGATGGGTCGGATCCTCGACCGGGGTCGGGGGCGGCTTGGGCTTGGGCGGCGGGGCGGCGGTCGCCGTCGCGGTGACCGGCGGCGCGACGGACGCCGGCTCCTTTTTCGGAGCCGGTCCCGCGGCGACGGGCGCGGTCGCGGCAGCGGCAGCCGTGGCCGGCGCGGCAGCGGTCGCAGGCGCAGGCGCAGGCGCAGGCGCAGTAGCCGTCGCAGGCGCCGTCATTGCCATCACAGGCGCCGTCGCCGTCGTGGCCGCCGTCTCCCCGATCGGCTCCGCCGGCTTCTTCGTTTGCGACGCCAGCACCACGAGGAGCCCGCCCACCAGCACGGCCGCGATACCCGCCGAGACAAACACCAATCGCCGGGTCGACATCGGCTCGCGTGGCGTGACGACCTTCGGCTTTGCGTTGAGCAACGTCTGCGGCGCGGCGCCCGCCGGGCCGAAGGGCACGAGCGCGGCCATGAAGGTATCGACGTCGGGCCACCGCTCGTCCGCGCGTTTGGCGAGCGATTTCATGACCACGTCCGCGAGCTTCTGCGGCAGATCCGGCCGGAGCTCGCGCAGGTGCGTGGGCTCGTCCGCGATGATCGCCGCGAGCACCGCCGTCGCGCTCGGCTGATCGAAGGGCCCGCGGCCCGTGAGCAGCTCGTAGAGCACCACCCCGAGCGACCAGACGTCGGCCCGCCCGTCGACGTTCTTCGCCGAGCGCACCTGCTCCGGGGACATGTATTGCGGCGTGCCGAAGGCGGCCGTCGTGGCCGTGTGCGCGGCATTGTCGCGGTTGTCGAGGACCTTCGAAATGCCGAAATCGAGCACCTTGACGACGCGCCGCTGCCCCTCCTGGCAAAGAAACAGATTGCCCGGCTTGATGTCGCGGTGCACGACGCCCATGCGGTGCGCCTGCGCGAGCGCCTCGCACGCCGAGAGCACGTGCCCCACGGCCTCCGGGTACGGCAACGGGCCGCGGATCGCGAGCTCCTGGCCGAGATCCCAGCCCTGGAGCAGCTCCATCACCATCATGGGGCTGCCGTCGGGCAGGTTGTCCACGTCGTAGACCCGCACCACGTGGGGCCCCTGGATCCGGGACGCCGCGCGCGCCTCGCGTTCGAACCGCGCCGTCACGTCGGGGAGCACACGCGCCTCGGGGCGCAGGAGCTTGATGGCCACGGCCTGCTCGGTGCGCTGGTGCCGCGCCTGCAGGACGATCCCCATGCCGCCTTGACCGAGGACGGACTCGACGACGTACTTGCCGGCGAGCACCGTTCCCGGCGCAGGCGCGCCCTCGGGTGCGGCCGGATCCCGGGGAGCGGGCTCGGTCACGGGCGTACGATACGCCTGAGCGCGTCCTCCGTGAAGAGGCGAATGCCACGTCGGAGGATCAGCACCCCTGGGTTCGGCGCCGGCTTGGCCGGGAACGGCGGTTCTTCGCCCATGCAGATCGGGGTGGGGCCGCCGCCACCGCCGCTGCCGTCCCCGCCGCAGCCGCCGTCTCCGCCGCTGCCGCCGCTCCAGCCGCCCCCGCCACCGTTGCCACCGCCGCCGCTGCTGCTGCTGCTGCTCCCGCCGCCGCCGCCACCGTTGCCACCGCCGCCGCCGCTGCTGCTGCTGCTGCTGCTGCTGCTCCCGCCGCCGCCGCCGCCGCCACCGCCGCCGCCGCTGCTGCTGCTGCTGCTGCTACTGCTGCTGCTCCCGCCGCCGCCGTTGCCCCCGCCGCCGCTGCTGCTGCTGCTGCTGGAGCCGCCGCCACCGCCACCGTTGCCGCCGCCGCCGCCGCCGCTGCTGCTGCTGCTGCTGCTGGAGCCGCCGCCACCGCCACCGTTGCCGCCGCCGCCGCTGCTGCTGCTGCTGCTGCTGCTGCTGCTGCTGGAGCCGCCGACACCGCCACCGCCACCGTTGCCGCCCGAGCCGCCGCTCCCTCCGCTCCCCGGGCCCATGCCCCCGCTCCCGGGGCCCGCGCCGCCCATCCCGCCCATCCCGCCCATCCCGCCGGCTCCGGGCTCCGGGCCCACGTCGCATTGCTTCGGGTCCTTGGCGCAATCGGCCTCCGTGACCTCGGAGTCGACGCAGCCGAACTTCGCGACGCAGGTCGAGTCCGGCTCGCACGGCTTGCCGATGCACTCGTTCCACATGAAAATCGGCAGATCGAGCGGCGTGCTCGGGATGAACCGCAGCCTGCGCCGCGCGATGATGCACCGGTCCTTCGTCGCCTGCGTCGCATTCGGATCGAGGCAGTCGATGCCGCTCACCCCCACGCCCGTCGCGACCTTGATCGCGAGCGGCTCGTCCTTTGCGCCCTTCGGCACGAGCACGAGGGAGCCGACGCGCCCCTGAAAACACGTCAGCGCCTCGGTGCCCGGCGGCGCGTTCGCCTCGAGCGCCTGGTAGTCGTTGGCGACCGCGATCGCCGTGCTCGAGATCATGCCGCACGGCACGTCCGTCTTGATCTCGATCGTGACCTGCGTGGGCTCGAGGCAACCCGCGAACGCCCCCGCGACCGAGATCGACAGGGCCACGAGCACCGGCCGACGCAGCTTCCCCTTGCGCATCGCCCGATTGGACATCCGCACCCCGAACGCGTCAAGATCCGAACGGCGCGCCCCTCACAACGCTCCGAGCTCCGGAAACTCGCGCCGGAGGTCCCGCTCGAGCGTCCCCGAAGGCGCGAGCTTCTTCACCCGATCGAATGCCCCCTGGCCGTCCTCGCGCCTCCCGGCCGCGAGGTAGACCCGCACGAGCCACGCCGCGATGACCACATTGTCGGGCAGCACGAGCCCCGCCCGCTCGAGCCGCTGGGCCGCGCCGCCATAATCGCCGGCCTGGTAGAGCGAGAGCCCCGACGCCAGCAGCAGCAGCGGATCCCCCTCCTCGAGCGCCTCCGCCCGGCCCACGAGCGCGAGCGCCTCCGCGTGCTTGCCCGCCGCCCGCGCCGCCCGGATCGCATTCGTGTAGAGCGGCTCGTACCGCGGAAACACCTCGATCCCGCGCCGGAGCACGGCGAGCGCCTCCTCGTGCCGCCCGGCGCGGTTCAGCAGCACGCCGAGGTTGTTGTGGAGCTCCACCACATTCGGCCGGCGCGCGAGCCAGAACCGCATCGACACCTCCGCCTCGTCGAGCCGCCCCGCTTGCATCGCGTCCACCGCGAGGTTGTTCCCGTACAGCGCGAGCGCCGTACCGTCGTCGATGGTGTTGTAGAGCGAGAGCGTCCAGTCCGGCGCCTCCCTGGCGAAATCCATCACCAGCGCCATCGGCCCGCTGCCGTGGCCGACGGCGACGTGTGACGAGAGGAAAAACGAGCCGTTTTGCTCGTAATGCCCCTCCACCTTGCGCACGTACACGAAATACACCGGCACGTCGAGGTGCCGCGCGAGCGCCACGAAGAGCAGCGTATACGAGACACAATCCCCCGCCCGCGTCGAGAACCCCGCCCGCGCCGTGAGCGACAGGCTCCGCGCGTACCGGAACGCGAGGTCGTCCCGGAGGTAACGCGAGAGCCGCCGCAGCCGCTCCTCCGGCGCGCCGAAGCGCCCCACCACCCGCTCGACGTCCGCCTTCATCGTATCGTCGATCGCCAGGGGATCCTCGGCGAAGAGCCCCGCCGCGCGCGCCTCGCGGACGAGGTCCGGCGCCGTCACCCCCGGCGCCCGCGCTGGCCGCTCGGGCCCCGCGCACCCCGCGGCCCCGACGAGCCACGCACCCACGAGGAAAACCCGCCCCCACGCCCAGCGCACCACCGCCCTCCCGCCCGTGTCCCTCTCCGTCAACGCCCCTGGGGCCGCCCGAGCAGCCCCATCGCGTAGCTTAACCCATCTTCGAGCCGCGCGAGCGTCACGAGCCCCCCGAGATCGACCCCGCCCGCCACCATCGTCCGCGCCAGGCTCGGCCGCACCCCCACGAGCGCCGGCGTCGCCCCGAGCAGCCGCACCGCCGTCGCCGTCCGCACGAGGTACGGCGCGACCACCTCGTCCACGACCGGCAACCCCGTCACGTCGAGCAGCACCACCTTCGCCGCGTGCTCGCCCACGGCCGCGAGCAGGATCTCCATGACCAGCTCGGCGCGCGCCCCGTCGAGCCGCCCCACGAGCGGCATGAGCAAGACCCCCCGCGCGAGCGGCAAGACCCGCGCGGAGAGCTCGAAGATCTCCTCGGCCTGCGCCCGCATGGCGTCCTCGCGCGCCGCGAGGAAGGCGTCCGAGAGCGCCGCCGCGCCGGCATGACCGAGCCGGCTCCGCGCCACCTCCCAGTGGAGGCGCGCCTCCGGATCGTCACGAAATGACTCGGCGAAGTGGTCCGTGACGACCTGGAAGCCGTGCTCCATCCCCTGGAGGATCTGCGAGATCCTGGCGCCCTGCGCGCTGCGCTGCGACCCGATCGTGGTCATCAACGTGACGACGGCCTTGCCGTCGACCGTGGAGAGGTCCTCGAGGATGGCCTCGTAGACGCGCTTCACCGAGGCGAACAGGAGCTCGCGCGGAAACCGGCTGTAAAAAGGGTTCCCCGAGGCGATGACGCGCTCGCACGACTCCGCCACGTACCCGTCGAGCCCCGCCCGGAATGCGTCGATCACGCGCTGCATGCTCGCCTCTCTCGCACAGCGCACCGCTCCGGGGATCCGGAAAATCCCTCCGGCACTTCACCGACGGCGACCGTATCCCCCGCCCGCGTGCCGCCTCACGACGGCCCCGAGGTCACGAAATCGAGCGGCGCGCCGCCCGGCGCTTGACCCCTTATGCGGTTTCGGCTTGCTTTGAATCCATGAAGCGCCCTGGGACCTCCGAGCCCGATCTCTTCGACGACTCCGTGGAGGAGCCGGCGAAGGCCCCGGAGGAGGAGGCGCGCACCTCGGCGCCTCCGCCCGCGCGGATCTTCTCCGTGCCCCCGCCCGTCGACCCTGCCGCCGACGGCGAGGCGTTCGGCGTCGAGCCGCTCGATCGTTACGTGGAGAAACGAAGGCTCGGCCGCGGCGCGATGGGCGAGGTCGCGCTCTGCAAAGACACGCGCATCGGCCGCGACGTGGCGCGCAAGGTGATCCTGCCGATCTACCAGGCCGATCCGCAGGTCCGCGCGCGATTCCTCCGCGAGGCGCGGGTGCAGGGGCAGCTCGAGCACCCCTCGATCGTCCCCGTCTACGACCTCGGCACGGACATCGACGGCTCGATTTACTTCACGATGAAATGCTTGCGGGGCCTGACCCTCTCGCAGATCGTGAAGGGCCTGCGCAGGAGAGACCCGGCCGTCGTCGAGGCCTACAGCCGTCAGAAGCTGCTCCGCGCCTTCTCCGCGGCCTGCCTCGCCGTCGACTTCGCCCATTCCCGCGGCGTCCTGCACAGGGACCTCAAGCCCTCGAACGTGATGCTCGGCGATTTCGGCGAGGTCTACGTGCTCGACTGGGGCCTCGCCAAGCTACGCAAGGACGCGCCCGAGGCCTCGCTCGCCCTCGACGACTCCTCGGACGACCTGAAGACGGCCGCGGGCAAGATCCTCGGGACCTTCGGCTACATGTCGCCCGAGCAGGCGATGGGCAAGGTGAGCGCGCTCGACGCGCGCAGCGACGTCTACTCGCTCGGCGCGATCCTCTTCGAGATCCTGACGCTCGAGCCTCTGCACACGAAAGACACGTGGAACGCGATGATGCTCGCGACGCTGCAAGGCGCCGACGCGCGCGCCTCGAGCCGCGCGCCCACGCTCGACCTGCCGCCGGAGCTCGACGCCATCTGCGTGAAGGCGACCGCGCTCGACCCGGACGCGCGGTACGCCTCGGCCCGCGAGCTGCACGAGGTGATCGAGCGGTTCCTCGCGGGCGACACGGACGTCTCGGTGCGCCGCGACCTCTCGACCCGCCACGCCCGCGCGGCCGAGGTCGCCGCCCGCCGCGCCGAGGGGACGGGCCCGGAGGCCGCCGAGGCGCGGCGCGAGGCGATGCAGGAGGTCGGCCGCGCCCTCGCGCTCGACCCGACGAACCGCGAGGCGCTTCGCCTCCTCGCCCGGATCATCACGACCCCGCCGAGCGACATCCTGCCCGAGGCGCGGGACGAGGTCCGGGCGCGTGGCTTCGGGCGGCTGCGCCTCGCGCTGCGTGACGGCGTTCGATTCGACGTCGCGAGCGTGATCCTGATGATCCCGCTGGCCTTGTGGATGGGCATCCGCAGCATGGCGCACCTGCTCGCCGTGGTGGGCTTGACGGCGATCGCGTCTGCGCTGAAGCTGCTCGCCGCGCAATCCGAAGAGGTGCGTCGGCTCTACGTCTTCAGCTACGGGGCGTACCTCTTCAACGTCCTCGCGCTCGGCTTTTTGTCCCGCGCGTTTGGCCCGCTCTTTTTCGTTCCGATGCTCGTGTCGATCTTCACGTTCTCGTTCTCGATGACACACTCGGGCCGATTCCGGGCGGCGATCATCGCGACGGGCTGCATCGGCCTGCTCGTCCCGCTCGGCCTCGAGCTGCTCGGGCTCATCGCGCGCTCGTACACGTTCCAGGACGGGACGATGGTGGTCCTGCCGCAAGGCGTATCGTTGCCCGAGGTGCCGACGCTGGTGGCGCTGACGCTCGGGAACGTGTTTTTGATCGTGGCGCCGAGCCTGATCCTGGGCCGCGTGCAGCTCGCGCTGCGCGAGGCGGAGATGCGCTCGGCGATGCAAGCGTGGCACCTGCGGCAGCTCCTGCCGGACGAGGCGAAGTCCGCGACGCCGCCCCCGCCGCCGGTGTCGAAATTGGGGTGGTGAGACGGAGGGGACGGCGCCCCCCCGCGATTACTGGGCTGCTCGGCAGGCTACGGCGGCCAGTTGATCGAGCTCGTCGCGGCGGACCGTTGCCCTCTCCGAACATGCGGCCTGAGCTTCGTTCATGACCTTTTGCCTGCACGCCACCCAGTCCTCGCTGCCGCAGATGGGCGTCTGGACGCCCTCCTTGCGCAGCTCCTCGGCGAACGCGGCCGGCGCCGCGCCCTTGCAGAAGATCTGCGCCGAGATCTTCGCGTAGGGGTCGAGGTCGAGCGAGCAGTTCGACGTGCACGTGGCCGAGATCCGGGAAATCGCGTCCTCGAAGGCCTGGATCATGCCCACCCGCCTGCACCGCAGGAAGACGTTCTCCGGCAAATCGCGGGTGAGGTCGAGGACGACGCTGTTCTTGAATGCGTTGAGCTCATCGCAGGACTCGTGGTGGTCGCTCCAGAGCTGGGTGAGCACCCTGGACTGTGCGGAGTACCCGGCATCGTACCCGCTTTGACCCAACCCGCTGGCGCAGGCGGCCGGGCGCGCCGCGTAGGACGACGAGGGCGAAGCGAGAGCGAGCGAGAGCAAGAGCAGCGGGAGAGCGAACTTCATCTGCGGCCTCCTCACGGCATGCTGCAGCTTTCATTTTTGATGTAGCCGAGGTCGGGGCTGCTGGAGAGCTCGGCGCAGATGCCGAACTCGTTGTCACGCAAGTACCGATCGAAGCCCGTCCGACAGCCGAGGCTGACGTTGACGCTGCACTCGATGTCCATCACCACGTAGCTCTTGCCGGCCACGACGCCCATCTGCTGGATCGTGTGCATCAGCGCGCAGTTGAGCGCCGCTGCATTATGACCGATGTTCAGGCCGTCGTTCGTGCACATGATGAGCTGATTCTCGGCGATCTCGCTGATGGCTCGGGTCGCGCCGTCGATCATGCCGATGAATCGACAGCCGACGAAGGCATTCTGGTCCGGGGTGATGGTGGGCCGGGCCGCGAGCACGGTGCTGGTCACGTTATCGATGAACTGGTTGGCGCGAAAATAATCGGCCCTGTACACGTTTCTCCAGAGCAGCATGACGATGCGGTATTGCGCACGGGTCCCATTCTGGAAGCCCGTCGCGCCGATGCCGCTCTCGCACACGGACGGGAGATTCTCCACGCCGCCGGCGGAGGCGGTGGAAGCGAAGAGGACGAGAATGGAGCCCGCGGTGAGCGCTGCAAACAGAGAACGCATGGTGCTACCCTCCCGCCGGCCTCGGGCGGCCGGCCACGACGGTTCCATTGTCCTCGTCGTGGGGGGCGTCCAGATGGGCGAGCGGAGGGCGGTGCCCTCGGGCAGGGCCCTCGACGTTGGAATCTTGCGCGCCGAACCCACGAGCAGGGTTCAACGCGGCGACGGACGCCTGGGAGGTGGCCACTTCGTGGCTACGTCACGAGAGCGCGCCGTCGAGCGAAGGCCGATAGGAGGGTTCACGGCCGGGAGGAGGCGCCGAGGAGAAGCCCTGGGACAGGGTGAGAGACGGGAGCCGAACGCAAAAACGAGCCCTGTCCGAGGGTGCGCGCTGACATCCGACGGTCATCCGGAGGCCGGAGGCAGGGTCGACGACGGGAGGGCGCGCTCAGGGGCGGCCCGGATCGAGGGTTTCCGGCGGGAGCGCGCGCTCAGGGGCGGCCCGGATCGAGGGTTTCGGCCGGGAGCGCGCGCTCAGGAGCGACCCGGATCGAGGGTTTGGGTCGGGGAAGGACACGCGACCGCGGGGCGAAAGGTGGATTCACCCCGACCGCCGGCCCGTCGTTTCCGTGCGCCCCGGGCGAGCGGCCTCATGATGAACTTGCCCCCGAGAATGACCATCGAGCACACTGGGGTGGCGAGACACACGATGCGCCGCATCCCCGAACGATCCCTCACGACGGGTGGGTCGCCGAGCGCCGAGGCGGCCAGGAAATGACGGACGAGGCCCCGCCGCCCGACACGAAGCCGCGCGCTGCGTACATCCACGGGACCAGCGAGGAGGAGCAGCGCCGGCTCGCCGAGCTCAACGGAATCGTCAACGCGGAGTTCGTCGGCTTCCTCGACGTGAAGCCCGAAGAGCAGGTCCTCGAGGTCGGCAGCGGGCTCGGGATCCTGACGCGCCTGGTCGCGGCGCGCGTGCCGCTCGGGATGGTCTGGGGCGTCGAGCGCTCGGAGGTTCAGATCGACTATGCCTTGCGCGAGCTCGACAAGCTCCCCGAGGACTGGGTGCCGAACGTCACGTTCCTCCAGGGCGACGCGCATGCGCTGCCCTTCGAGGACGGCTCGTTCGACGTCGTGTATTGCCGCTTCGTCCTCGAGCACGTCGCCGACCCGGCGCGCGTGCTCCAGGAGATGCACCGGGTCCTGCGTCCCGGGGGTCGCTTCTTCATGCAGGAGCCAAACGCCCGCGCCATCGACCTGGACCCGGAGTGCCCCCTCTTCGATAACGTCTGGACCCGCTTCCTCGACGTGCAACGGACGCTCGGGGGAGATCCGGTCATCGGCAAACGCCTCTACCGGCTGGCGCGACGCGCAGGCTTCGTCGACATTTCACTGAGCATCTCCCCGATGCTCGCCCACGCCGGACACGACAACTTCCGGGCGTACGTGATGGCGTTCGCGGACGTCCTGCGGACGGCCGAAGACCTGCTCCGCAAACATGACTTCGACCTCGACGAGGTGCGCGACGCGGTTCGAGAGCTCGACGCCTTCGCCGAACACCCGGACGCCGCGCTTTACTTCTACTGGAACCGCGCGACGGGGCGGCGGGCCCCCTGACGCACGCGCGTCACTCCTGCCCGACCGCGATCCCCAGCGCCTCGCGCACCACGAGGTAACTCTCCGACACCGAATACGCGAGCAGATCCTTCATCTTGTCCGAAGGCAACGGATCGTCCGAGAGCGTCGGCTCCGCGGCGATGATCTTCTTCGCCACCCCGAGATCCCCGCACAGGATGAAACCCGCGCGCGTCGCCGTGTACTCGACCGCGCGGAAGTACCGGCCGATGTCGGCCTCTTCCCGCTCCGAGATGAACTTCCGCACCACCGCGCGCAGGCCGTCCTGCTCCCGCGGACCCATGAACGAGCGCAAGACCTTCGCCGTCGTCTCCGCCCGGCTGTCCACGTCGCGCGGCGTGTTCGCGTCGGGCATCACCATCTTCACGGCCGCGTGGAAGATGACGCGCAGCTCCTCCGCGCTCGGGAAGAGCAGCTTGATGTAGTGCTCGCCCCGGTACATCGCGAGGTGCTTGCCCGCGATGAACGCGAGCTCCTCCTGCGAAAAACCGCCGAGCAAGCTCTGCCCCACGACCGACGCCGGCGGCTCCGTCGGCACCGCGACGATGCCGCCCGGCACGTCGCTCCGCACGAAGAGCGCGGGGCACGTGACGCCGATGACGCGCGAAGCCCAGCCCATCGTGCGCACGAACGGCACGCTCGACGTCGTCGGGTCCTGCCGCAGGAAGGGATCGAGCGCGAGCAGCTCCTTGCGTTGCCGCAGCGCCTCGACCTTCGCCTTCATCGCCGCGCGCGCCATCATCTCGAAGACCTTGCCGACGAGCAGGCTCTGATCCTCGTGGAAGACGTGCCGCGCCCAGAGCTCGTTGTCGAACCGGCTCTTCACCTGGATGCGACCCTCGGGGCGGTAGTCCTGGAAGTAGCCGACCTGCTCCTCGTCCGCCTCGCGCAAGAACGCGAGCGCCGCCGCCGCGCACCACGCCGGATCGTACGCGCCACGATCCACGCTGAGCCGGTAGATCGCCCGGTAGGCGTCGACGTGCTGAGGATCGGCGCGCACCACCGCCTGGTACGAGGCGAGCGCGTCGTCGAGCTGCCCGATGTTCGCGCAGAGATCGGCGAGCGTGAGGTGATCGGGGATGAGCTCCTCGCGCGACGCGCTCCGCAGCGCCATGCGGAAAGCCTCGACGGCGGCGCCGGCGTTCTCGAAGAGGTCGCGGTAGATCTCGCCGAGCTTGAACCAGAGCCGGTGCTTGAGCGCCGTGTCCTCCGTGCCCGCGTGCCGGTGGAGCATCTTGCGGTAGGCGCGCTCGATCTTCTTCCAGTCGGCGCGGCCCTCGTGGATCGCGACGATGTGATCGAAGGCCTCGATGAGGCTCGGGTTCTTGTCGAGCGCCTCGTCGAGCAGCTCGAGCGCGCGATCGGTTTGCTCCAGGCGATCGAGGAGCACGATCGCTAGCTGGTAGAGGTAACGCGCTTTGCGCTCGCTCGTGGGCTCGGCGGCCTCGAGCTTGCGCAGCACGTCGCAGAGCTCGCTCCACTTGCTGTCGAGCTCGAGCTGCATCGCGAGCTCCTGCAAGCGCGCGCGCTCCTTGGGGGGCATCGGCGGCGCGCCGGCCTTGGGCGGCGGCTCGCGACGCACGGGGACGGGCGGCGGCGCGGCCTTGCGGAGCGGCGGTGGCGCCGCCTGCGCCGCCTGGGGCTTCGGCGGAGGCATGGGCCGCGTGGGCCGCTGGCTCATGGCGTCGCTCTGCGCGGGCGCCGAGTCCGTCAACTTGGGCGCGGAGTCCGTCAGCGACGGCGTGGAGTCCGTCAGCACGGCCGCGGAGTCCGTCAGCGACGGCGCCGAGTCGATCAACGAAACGAGGTGCGAGTCGAGGAGCGTGGGGGATGCGGGCGCGGCAGCGGGCGCGGGCGCGGGCGTGGCAGCAGCGACGGCGGGCGGCGGGGTCGGCGTCGTCGTGGGCTTCTGCGGGGTCGCCGGTGTGGTCGCGGGTTTCGCCGCGGGGATCGGCGTCGTCGTGGGCTTCGGCGCGGCGGTCGTCGGCGTCGGCGTCGTCGTGGGCCTCGGCGCGGCGGCGGGCGCGGCGGCGGCCGGGCTCGGCGTCGCCTTCGCGGCTTGCAGCTTCAGCGGCAGCCCCGTCACCGACGGGCGCAGCGGCCCTGCCGCGGCGGGCTTCGGCATGGGCTTCGGGAGAGGCTTCACGGACCTGGCCGCCTTCGACGGCGCGGGCTCGTCGAACGCCGCGAGCTTCAGCTCACCCGTGATCGGATCCGACGCGTGCGCGTCGAGCAGCCGCATCAGCTCGCGCACCGCTTCTCCGGCCGACTGCCAGCGCGCGGTCGCGTCGCGCTGGATGCACCGCGTGAACCACTTGTCGAAGCCATAGGGCAGGTACTTCGCGTAGTCGCCCGCGCGATGCGACGCGGCCGGGTGATCCTCGAGCGCGATGCAGATCATGAGATCCGCGTACGTGTCGACGCCCCAGTACTGGCCGGGTTGTACACCCGTGAGCGCCTCGTACGCGACGAGGCCGAGGGCCCACACGTCGGTCGACGCCTGCACGGTCTGCGAGATCGAGATGCCCTGGGTCGCGGCGAGGCTGCGGAGCGTCGCGCCGAGCTGCTCGGGCGCGGCGTACGCGGGCGATCCGATCTGCGTGGCGGTGCGCTGCTCGTGGCTCTCGAGCACCTTCGCGATGCCGAAGTCCATCACCTTGAGCAGGATCTGACCCTTCCTGTCACGGGCGAGGAAGAGGTTGCCGGGTTTGAGGTCGCGGTGGATGACGCCTGCGCCGTGCGCTTGATCGAGCGCGTCGGCGAGGTGTTCGAAGATCGTGTGCGCGAGCCGCGGCGGCAGGCGGCCGTGTTTCTTGAGGTAACTCTCGAGCGTGTCGCCCTGGAGCAGCTCCATCGCGAGGTACGGGACCTTGCGCGCCTCGTCGACGCCTGCGTCGAAGACGTCGACGATGTGCGGGTTTTCGCCGATGCGCGCGCCGAGCTGGGCCTCCTTGACGAAGAGGTCGACGAACTCCTTGCGCTGCACGAGGTGGGGGTGCACGAGCTTGAGCGCGCACGCCTTGCCCGTGTTCACGTGCTTGGCCTGGTAGACGATGGCCATGTTGCCCTGGCCGAGCCAGGATTCGACCCGATATCTGCGGGCGATCACGTCGCCAGGCTGGGCCAGCGTCCCTTCCGCCATGATGGCGCGCAGTATACGTCCGAGGCGCGCCGTTCCACCATGCGGAACGCGGGCGCGCCCTCACCGCCCCCGACGTGCTAGGCAGGGAGACCCATGGACACGCTGCCCGACACGGTCCGGGAGCCCCCGAAGGAGGCCCCGAAGAAGAACCCGCGCCGGGGTCGGATCGCGGCTTTTGTGCTCGTCCTCGGCGGCGCCCTGGGCGTCGGGGTGGGCCTCGGCCACCGAGACCTGGCCCGATGGTGGGTCGAGAAGGAGGCGCGGGCGCGGGGGATCGAGCTCTCGTTCGACGACCTCACGCCGAGGTGGGGCCGCGTGGTGCTGCACGGCGCCAAGGCCAAGCTCGACGGCGTCCCGGGCCTCTCGGCCGAGGCCGCGTGGATCGCGGTGGACCTCGACGGCCTGTCTCCCACGCGGATCGAGGCACGGGGCGCGGTGGTGACGCTCGTCGGCCCGCTCGACGAGCGCCTCGAAGCGCTGAAGGCCTTCGATCGTGCGCACCCGGGCGCCCTCGATCTGCCGGCGACCGCCGAGGTGACCGTACACGGGGGCTCGAGGCACGCGCCCTGGATCGTGCTCACGGGCCACGCGACGAAGGCGGCGGGCGACGCCGGATCGTTCGCGGGCACGGTGGTGTTCGAAGGGACGAACCTGGGCCTCGTGGGGGCGCGGTGGAACGAGAAGGACCCGGTGTCGATGTGGATCGGCGCGGAGGCGGTGGAGGCCGCGCCGCTGCGGCTCGCGCTGGACACGGCGCCTACGCCGATGAGCCTCGCGGCGACGGTGCCGGCGCTGCGGGTCGCGGAGCTCGCGCGGGGTCGAGGGATACACGTGCCGGCGGATCTGCGCGACGCGACGGTGGAGGGCACGGCGAAGGTGTTTTTTGGTGATCCCGCGTCGAAGGGGATGCACGGGGGGACGGCGTCGTTCGAGGTGAAGGGCTGGGTGCCGCCGCACCCGAAGGAGCTCGACGGGATCGTCTTCGGGAACAAGACGAAGCTCGGGGCGACGTTCGAGATCACGCCGGACCTCGGAGAGATACGCGTCGCGAAGGCGACGGTGAAGGCGGGCGCGCTCGAGCTCTCGGGTCCGGGGACGCTGAAGCGAGAGGGGCTCGCGGCGAAGGTCAAGATGACGCTCGACGGGGAGGTGCCGTGCTCGGAGCTCGGGGCCTCGGCGGTGGGCGCGCACGTGGACGGGCTCATCGGCGACCTCCTGAAGGGGGTGGCGCGCGTGGGTCTCGGCGGCAGCGTGAAGGTGCGGGTGACGGTGGACGCGGATACGAGGAGGATCGAGGGGGCGGTGGTGGATCAGGCGGTGACGATGGGGTGTGGGTTGCGCTGAAGTTGCCCCCGAAGCGGCGGTACGCGCAGCATCGCCCCATCATGGGGAAGCGACGGCGATGAGAGACGGGGCGCGTGACAGGCTGGGGCGAGAGGGGCGACAGGCGCATCCGGCGACGATCGTGCAGGCGAAGGCGCCGCATCCGGCGACGGTGCAGGGGAAGGGGAAGGGGCTGCCACCACACCCCGCGACGGTGGTGCAATCGAAGGAGCGGCCTTCGGAGGTGATCCTGCGGATGCGGGCGCCCGATCCCAGGGATTCGCCGTTCATGCACCCGGAGGAGAGCGTCGCCCGCACCTATCGCACGACGAAGACGCTGGGCCCCCGCGGCAAGAGCATCGTACACGAACGGACCGTCGCCTACCCGGAGGTCGCCACGCTCCGGCCGCTCGGCTTCAGGAACGCCAAGGCGTTCGTGGACTTCATGCTGATGCTCTTCGACGAGGTCTCCGGCATCGAGGACCTGTATTTCGGCTTCACGGGGAGCTCCGTCGAGGGGATCAAGTACATGTGGGCAAAGCCCGACGGCCATAAGGGCCTCTGGGATCCCAATTTTGATGGTCGCGGGCCCTCGGACTACGATCTGGCGCTCTGCAGCAAGACGCTGTTCGACCTCATCGAGACGATCGTGGATGCGCGTATCTTGCCGCGCAGCACGATCAAAGAAGAGACGCACACCTGTCCCCTGCACGAGGCGCACTTCCGAGTGATTCATGAATACGTGATGGAAGCCCGACTCCAGCCGTTCCAGAACCTGATCAACCTCTTCGTCAGGGCGCAGGAGAACGGGCCCTATTGCACGCAGGTGCGCGACGTGAACTTCATGGTCTACAAGGACCTGGGCGCCCTCGGCGGTCACACGGGCCGCGCCCTCGTCTACAAGGAGCACCCGAAGCTGCGCACCATCGGCCAGTCCTTCGTCATCGGCGGCGAGTTCAATCCGAAACGCACGGGCAAATAGCCCGGCATTCGGGCCTCGGCGCCGCGTGTCGAGCCCGGCAGCCCGCCTGGCGCCGACCGAGCCCCTCGCCTCCCGTCAACCCCCTCTCCCCATCGTCGTCAGCGCCCCCCGACGCGCGTCCGCACCCTCTGATCATCGTCCACAGCGACGGTCGACGCCCGTCCACACCCTCGGATCATCGTCGACAAGCGCCCCTCGCCGCCCGTCCACACCCTCGGATCATCGTCGACAGCGCCCCTCGACGCCCGCCCACACCCTCGGATCATCGTCGTCCGCGCCCCTCGACGACCGTCCACACCCTCTGATCATCATCAACAGCGACGTTCGACACCCGTCCACACCCTCTCCCTACGTTTTCCTGCGGCCCACCTCACACGCCCCGGCGCGCCGTGTTATGACGGCCCTCATGAGCAAGGGCCGACCGCAGAATGCCGCCGGGAACGGAGACAAGGAGAGAGGCGTGGACATCCAGCCCACGGCCGCAGGGACGGCTCCGTCCGCGCGCGCGCCCAGCCACGCCGAACGAGCGCGCACGCTCACCCGCGCGGCCCGGTTCGGATCCCTCGCCACGATGGCGCGGGATCCCGAGGGGTTTCCTTATGCCTCGCTCGTTGCGCTCGCCACGGATACGCGGGGTCGCGCCGTCCTCTTGCTCTCGCGCCTCGCCGAGCACACGCAAAACCTGCTCGCCCGCCCCGAGGCCTCCGTCCTCTTGCTCGAATCACCCATCGAAGGGGACAAGCTGCTCGAGAGAGGCCGCGTCAGCCTGATCGGCCCCTGCTCGCCCGTCCCCGCCGAGGACGTGCCCGGGTGCCGCGCGCTTTTCCTCGCCGCCCACCCGGACGCCGCGACGTACGCCGATTTCTCCGACTTCGCCCATTACCGCATCGAGCCCCGCTCCCTCCGCTACGTCGGCGGGTTCGGCCGCATGTCCTGGGTCGACGCCGCGGCGTACGCCCGCGCCGAGCCGGATCCACTCGCCGAATTCGCGCCCCGCATCCTCGGGCACATGAACGACGATCACGCCGACTCGATCCTCGCGTATGCCCGGAAGCTCGCCGATATCGCCGACGCGACGGCCGCGGAGATGACGGCCGTGGATCGATATGGCATCGAATTGGCCGTCAAGGCGCCCTCGGGCGAGCGCCGCGTGCGGCTGCCCTTCGAGGCGGAGGTCCGGACCCGCGAGGAGGCGCGCAAGGCGCTCATCGAGATGGCGGCGCGGGCCGAGGAGGGCTGAGGGGCGCCTCTTTACCAGGCATCTTCCGTCTGCTACGTCCCGGCGTGCTCGACGCTCGGGGGCTTCGCTCCGACGAGCGGAGCTACGCCCCCGAACCCCCATGTCGGACGACGCGAAAAAACTTCCCTCCGGCCGCCTCGGCCGCCTCGTCCGCCTCGCCGAGATCGGCGCGCGCACCGGGACGAGCCTGCTCCTCCGCCGCGAGGGCGACGACGCGGCCGCCAAACGCGCGGCCGAGGTCCTCGGCAACCTGCGCGGCGTCGCGGCCAAGGTCGGCCAGATGGCCGGCTACATCGACGGCCTCGTCCCCGAGGAGCACCGCGACGCGTACCAGCGCTCGATGAAGACCCTGCTCGCGGGCGCCCCCCGCTCCTCGCCCGAGGCCGTCCGCCGCCTCGTCGAGGAGGAGCTCGGCGCGCCGATCGACCACCTCTTCGCCGAATGGGACGACAAGGCCGTCGCCAGCGCCTCGATTGGCCAGGTCCACCGCGCCCGCACCCCCGAGGGGTTGGAGGTCGCCGTCAAGGTCCAGCACCCCGGCGTGGCCGAGGCCGTCGAGAGCGACCTGAAAAACGCGGGGCTGCTCGAAGGCGCGCTCTCGATGATGGGCACCCGCAAGGTCGGCTCGGCGAAGATGCTCGAGGAGGTCCGCGCCCGCTTCCGCGAGGAGCTCGATTACACCATCGAGGCCCGCCGGCAGATCGAGTTCGCCCGCGTCCACGAGGGCGACCCGAAGATCCTGATCCCCGCGGTTATCCTCGATCGCTCGTCGCGGCGCGTGCTGACGACCCAGTTCGTGCGGGGCCGCTCGCTCGACGAGGCGAGCGCCCTGCCCGAGCGGGATCGGATCGCGCTTTGCCGCACGCTCTGGCGGTTCGTCTACAAGGGCACGCTGCTCGGCGAGATGTTCAACGCCGACCCGCACCCGGGCAATTATTTCTTCCAGGACGACGGCCGCGTGGCCTTCCTCGATTTCGGCTGCGTGCAGCCCATCCCCGAAAAGCGCCGCGGCGTGGCGCGCAGGCTGCACCGCGCGGCCGTCGAGCGGGACGAGGCGACGTTCACCGAGGCCGCGAAGATCATGCTGGAGACCCGGGGCGGCACGCACGAAGAGCGCGTGCTCTCGTACATCCGCCGCGCGTTCGAGCCGCAGTTCTCCTCGCCGTTCCGCATCACGCGCGACTACGTGGCGAGCCTCGTGAACCACATGAAGGAGGCCGGCAAGGAGACGCTGAAGACCGGGGACGACTCCTTCGTGCCCATGCCCGAGGGCATGCTCTTCATGAACCGCCTGCAGTTCGGGTTCTATTCGGTCCTCGCGCGGCTCGACGCGGAGGTCGATTATGCGGCGGAGGAGCGGTCGTTCATGCCCTGATCCCTGATGACGCGCCCCCGCGCGTCGTGCTCTCATCGGCCTGCCGGAAACCCGGAGGAGAGCACGTCATGGCCACCAAACGCACACCGAGCACCACGAAAAAGAGCACGCGCAAAGCGTCTCCCAGCGCCGCCTCGACACGCACCACCTCGGCCCCCCGGACGGCCGCCGCCCGCGCCCCGGCCCCCGCCGCCAAACGCAGCCGCACCGCCGCCTCCTCCGGCAGGTCCGCCGCCGCGCCCGCGCCCGCGCCCGCTGCCGCCGACGCGAACCGGACGTACCTCGAGCTCTCCGAGGACGGCGGCGGCTCCCACAAGTTTTACGAGGTGGTGATCGACGGGACGAAGGTCTCGATCCGGTATGGCCGCATCGGCGACGGCGGGCAGAAGCAGGAGCAGAAGTTCCGCACGGCCGCCGAGGCGCTGGGTTTCGCGCAGAAGAAGATCAACGAAAAAAAGAAGAAGGGCTACGAGGCGGCCGTGCAGGGCGTGCGGCAGAAGCGCGCCGTCACGCGCAGGACCATCACGAGCAAGCCCTCGGCGGAGAAGGACGCGCCCGTCCTCTGGAAGTTCGACTCCGGCGACGACGCGCTCGGCATCTACATCGACACGAAGCTCTTCTGGGTCGGCAACCAGAAGGGCGCCGTGTTCGCCGTGACGGCCGACGGCACGATCGAGCAGCAGTACAAGCTGCCCGACGGCGTGAAATGCATCATCGCCGACGACGACTGGCGGTACGCGGGCTGCGACGACGGCAACGTCTACGACCTCGGCGGCCACGTCCCGCGCCTCGCGTACGAGGTCGAGGAGAACGTCGACATCTTCTGGATCGACATCTACCGCGGCAAGCTCTGCGTCTCCGACGCGGGCGGCAACCTCGCGATCTTCGACCACGAGAATGAGACGAACTGGCGCAAGAAGAGCAAGGGGTACAGCGGCTGGATGGTGCGCGCCGACGAGAAGGGTGTCTATCACGGCCATTCGAGTGGCGTGACGAAATACGCCTGGAAGGACGGCAAGACGGTCTGGGAGGCGAAGACGAAAGGCGCCGTGCTCTTCGGCTGGCAGGAGGCCTCGGACGTCTACGCCGGCACGAGCGAGGACAAGATCCACGTCTTCACGAAGGACGGCAAGCCGGGCGTGATCTGCGATTGCGACGACTCGATCTACTCCTGCGCGGCTTCCCCCGGCGGCAAGTACATCTTCGGCGGCGACTCGAGCTCGTCGGTGTATTGCTTCGACAGCGCGGGCAAGCGCCTCTGGAAGCTCGCGACCGGGTGCGGCTCGGCGTACTCGATGCAATACCGCGACGAGCGCCTCTACATCGTCACGACGGACGGCGCGCTCGCCTGCATCGACGTGAGCGAGGAGGCGATCCAGAAGGCCCAGGCCGGCGAGGTGCCGGCGGCGCGTGACATCAAGGCCCCGAGCAAGGTCGAGGAGATCCCGTCGACGCAGCTCGAGACCACGCGCGACACGTCGAAGGGCGTGATCGTCGAATGCGTGAAGCAAGCCGGCAAGCTGCGCATGCGGGTCGTCTCGCCGGGCTTCAAATCGTCGTACAACTGCCAGTTCCCGCGCAACATCCGCGTCGAAGGCGCGAAATACGTCGTCGACGACGTGCGCGAGGTCGCGGGCGGCGGGTTCTACCGCGTGCTCGGCGAGATTCGCCGCCTCGCGCAATAAACGTTCGGCCCTCCCCTCCGCATCAGCCGCGAGACGAGAGCAACGCCTCCAGGCGATTGCCCGCCGCGCGGCGCCCGAGCACCTCGAACACCTTCTCCGCGATGACCCCGCCCGCTTCGATCGGCGGCAGGCCGCCGGCGTAGATGTTCGAGATGACCGTGTATTCGAAGCGCGCGTCGGGGTTGCCGCTGGACGCGGCGGCCTCTCGCCGCGTCTCGTCGTCCCGCAGGTGATACACGAGGTAAGCGGACAGGCTACGCGACGCGAGGGCGTCGCCGCCGGGGCGCTCGCCGATCAAGCAGATCACGAGATCACACTGGACGAGCTCCGCGACGTCCTCCGCGAGCTTCACCCGCCCATTCGGGGCCAGGAGGGGCTCGCCCATGGTGATGCCGCGGGCGCGCAGGCCGTCCTCGAGCACGGGCAGGAGCTCGCCCGCATTGTGGTGGACGGCCTCGGCGCTGAGCCCGTCGGAGACGAGGATCTGCACCTGGTGATGTTCGGGGACGAGCGTGGCGCGGGACGCGGGGGACACGCGCGCGCCGAGGTGCGGAGAATGCAGGTGCGCCTCCTTGGAAGGGGCCTCCGTGGTGATCACCCGGAATGCGGTGACCTCTCGCAATTCGTCCAGGCGGAGCTCGCTCTGCGTCGCCTCCCGGCCCACGGCCTGATGGAGCCGTACCTTGCGGCTGACCTCGTCGGCCGGCCGCGGCCCGGCGGTCTCGAAGCCGTGCAGGGCGGGCGTGGTGGCGACGAGGCCCGCGAGCTCCGCGTCGGATTCCAGAAACATTCGAGGATTCCCCCAGCTCGGTCCGCGGGCGACGCTGCCGTCCGGGAGCCTCTGGAAGATCCCCCGCTCGATCGCCCACGCCTCGTACTCCGGCGTCGTCCTTTTCCCGGAGAGCTCGCGCAAGGTCTGGTCGTCGTGCCCGCTCGTATCGAAATACGCGAGCATTCGATCGGTGTTGAGCGCGACATCCATGTAATAATTCGCGCCCGCCGTCGTGAGCATCTGCGTGGCCATCTGCTGCCCTTCGAGCGTGATGTGCGAGTGGAGCGTGAAGCACGGCGCCATGCCCATGGGCAGGCCGAGGAGCTTGCCCATGAAATGGTCCTGCAGGTTCGACACGATCATCTCGAAGTTGTCGAGGTGCGTCTCCGGCCCGATGAAGCCGGTCACGTTGTTCACCATGAAAGGATCGTACCGGCGCGCGAGGCCATAACAGAGGGCCTCGGTCGTCGTCATGTCGATGCCGTGGTGCTTTCCATAGGTGAACTCGCTCCCCTGGCCGGTCTCGAAATACATGAATTGCCGCGCGCCCGCCCCGAGCGCGCCCTGCTCGCGCATGGCGCGATACCCCTGATCGAGCAGCTCGACGGTGACGTCGAACTCGGCGGTGAGCGTCTTCTCGGTGCCGGCGAGGCTCTGGAAGAGGACCTCGACCGGCGCGCCTCGCGAGAGGCAAGCGAGCTGGGTCTTGATATGGCCGAGGACGCAGATCTGCGACGGCACGCCGGTCTTCCTGCGCAGTTTGTCGAGGTGGCGCAGGAGCGCGGAGACGTTCTCGACGGTGTCGATGGCGGGGTTGATGCCGAGCAACGCGTCCCCCGCGCCCACCGAGAGCCCCCAGTACACGAGGAGCGTGATCCCGCGCAGATCGTCGGTGGGGTGGTTCGGCTGCAGGCGCGAGGACAAGGTCCCCGGCAAACCCAGGGTCGTCCGCGCCTTCGTGGGCCGCGAGATGTGCCGCGCGAGGAAGACGAGCTCGTGCACGTCGCATATCTTCGCCAGCGCGGCCGCCATCACCCCGGTCAAGGCCTTGCCCACGCGCGCGCACTCGCCCGGCGCGCGCAAAAGACGGTTCTTCAGCCCGCCCACGGTCATCGATGCGATCTCGGCGAAGAGGGCGTGATCGATCGCGTAGTTGACCCGCATCACGGAGTCGACGTTGCCCTCGTCGTCGGTGAGCGGGTTGTCGTGGAGGTGGCGCAACGTCAACGAGGACAGGATCGTCCGCGCGGCCTCGCGATGCCGGGCGCTCTTCGCCGCGAGCCCCGCATTCCGGTCGCCGGCTTTGCTCTCGTCGGCGGCGCCGAGCAGGGCCTTCAGGCCGAGGAAAGAGACCTCCTCGTCGAGCACGGTCGTCCGGTAGACCTCGGGCGGCCGCGGCGGGGGAACCACGATGTCGGACAATGGCACGAGCGCCTGCGTGACCTGCTCCATCACTCCCTCGATTCTCTCAATCCAGCCCGTGAACCCAGACGGGGACGACGTGATCCTTCATGCGCCCGATCTGCGCGAAGCGGGCGTCCTTGACGAAGACCTCGTCGATGACGACGAGCGGGGTGGGGATCTGTCCCCAATCGCTGACGTACTGGCCGAGGGTCTTGCCCACGTTTTCGGCCACGAACAGGACGAGCGCCTGCGGGGGCGAGAGAGGACGCGCCCGCAATTCGTCGCGGATCCGGGCGCCGAGCCCGCGAAGGGCGGCGAGCGGAAGAATCGACGCTTCGATGCGCAAGCAGCCGCCGGACGGGCTCTCGCGCACGAGGCGAAGGAGCTCGTACACGCGGCTCTCGTCCGCGTCGCTCTCGAGGCGGCCGAGGATGGGCAGGTCGCGCAGGGGCAATAGGTCGGGCGACGAGAGGAAGACGGTCGCGCCGGAGATGTCCATGCTGTGGCGCATCATTCCGAAGACGGTCGCGCGGCCGAAATGGTCGGGGATCCACGCCGAGAGGTCCCGCGAAAGGACGTCGGACGAGAGGATCCGCTGTGCGAGATCGATCCCGAGATCACCAAACGACGTCGTCCGAGGCCACGGCGCGCCCCGCAGCTTTTCGTACACGAGCGCGCCCACGCCGCCCGAGAGCGTGACGACACGAGGCACCTCCGCGGGCGGCTCGATCGCGATCGCGGTGTGCTGGTGCAGCCGCGCGATCGGCGTCGTGAAGGTCTCGTTTTGCCCCGAGACCGCGGCTTCGAGCAGCGTCACGTAAAACGAGAGCACGGCGTCGACGTCGCCCGGGGAGAGCTCGTCGCCGGGCCCCCGGTGGATCCCCAGGTGATCGAGGAGCGCCCGCGCATACTTCGACACGGACACGATCCGATACCCGCCCGGCTCGACCTGGAGGTGCCGCGCCCCCACGAACAAACAACCCGTGCGGCGGACCTCTCCGTCGATTCCGAGCGCGAGGTTGGTCGTCCCGCCGCCGATGTCGAGGTTCAGGACCTCGACCCCCGGGCTTCGCCGCGATAGCCGCGCCGCGCTCCCGAGGAACGCCATCCACGATTCGAGGTTCGCGTCGCCGGCCGCCACGAGGATGGAGTCGCCGACGCGCCCGCGGAGGAGCGAAGCGAGCGCCGCCGCGTTGTCCCGCTGCGCCGCGAGGCCCGTGATGAGCGCGCCTCCGCCAAAGACGTCCCTCCCCGCGAGGCCTCCCTCGTCGAGCCACCGCTCGAGCAGCCCAAGGACAACCTGCTCGTCGATACGCCCCTCACGGAGCGGCGTGAAGACCGGGACGGATCGGTATTCCTCGGTGAGCCCGCCGAGCTCCACCCGGCCGGTCACGCAATTGCGCACCATCACAGCGGACGCGACCATCGCGCTGCTGGTGGTGCTGCCGAAGTCGAGGCCGAGCAGGCGGACGTTGCCACGCACCCGACCAATCAACCACGATTCGCGCCCGCTAAAAAGGGCAATTCACGTAGACCGGCCCCGAATACCCCGCGTCGACCCGCGCCCGGATCACGCTGCATCGGCCCGGTGTGACGGGGACGAACACACTCTGCCCCGGCCCCTCCGGCGTCACGACGGCGCCATTCGTATAGATCTGGATCTCCTCGCCCCGGGCGCGCGCCTCCACCATGGTGGCGTCACGGATCACGCTGCCCGGCGGCAGCCACGCGCCCCCCGCGGCCCGCACCTCGAACGAACACGCCGCCGGATCCCGCACGCAGACGCGCCCCGCGACGATGGCGTCCCGCACGCCCTTCGCCGAGCGCTCCTCCGCGAGCACGAACGTCGTCGCACGGAGATGGCCGCTGTGGCTGTCCGAGCCCCCGACCGGCACGAGGGGCCGCGCCCGCAGCGGGACCTCCCGATCGAGCCGCGCGAACGTCGCCTCCAGCGTGCTCGCGGCGTCCCCGAGCAGGAAGCGGTCGCGGAGCTCCGTCACCGCGAGGTTGTACACCTCGAAGGCCTGGGCGATCCGATCGGCCGCGACGATCTCCTCCGGATACGGCCCCGGCGCCGTGAACGGGCGCCACGACAGGTTCGCGCGGGCCATGCGGATCACCGAATCGAGCGGCGTGAGCAGCGGATGATTGACGACGAGCACGCCCCCGTGCCGCACGAATGCCGTGAAGAACCTCGACGGATCCGTGAGGGCCGCGCGCGCCGAGACGTCGGCGTAGACCGCGTCGAGATCCGCGAACCCCGCGCCCACGTGCCCATATTCGCGATCGGTGTACTCGAACCCGACGATGAAGATCGGCTCGCCCTCCCCTTTCGGCACGGCTTGCTCGAGCGCCCGAAGCTCGGCGCGCACCTTCTGCCGCGAGGGCTCGCTCTGGAAAAACTGCGACCGCACGTGCGGCGTGAGGACCACGAAATCGAGCCGCTCCGCGCGGACGAGCTCGATGGTCTCGGCCATCCCGCGGCTCACGTGCCGCGGCGAGTCCGGGGGGCTCACGTGGCAATGCATGTCCCCGCCGAGCAGCAGAAAGGGGCTCTTCGCCTCCGGGAGGACCACCGCGGGCGCCTCGAGCGGCGCCGGCCGGTGGGCGCTCGACATGCTGGCGTCGAGCAGGTGATGCGAGATCGAACGGCCGCAGCCGGCGAGGAGCGAGAGAGAGAGGAGGAGGGCCTTCGTCTCGAGCGCGCGCTTCACGGGGTTCCTCTTCTCATGGCCGGGCTTGGACGACGCGGCAAGGACGAGCTTGGGCGCAAAGCGTGGAGGGAGGGGAAGCTACGAATTCGGAAATCACGCCGCCCAAGGCCGAGCTCGGCTGGCGCGCCGCGTGCTTTTCGAGCCGGCATGCTCACGCTCCTCTCGAGCTCCGCGTGGGATGTCCTCCAGAGGCGCTCGGTTTTCCGCGAATCCACGCCGCTCGCCGAGGCCGGCGAGCGCGTCGAGCGTGTCGTCACGGAGGAATACATCACGCGCGTCGTGGCCATGAGAGACGCCGCTGCGCGCAATTTGCTCATCACCCAGGCCTACTGCGATCTCTCGATCGAAGCCGCGGATCTCCTCGGCAGCGGCGCGGCCATCAACTGGTGCACGATGGCCGCGTGGGCCTCGCGCCGCGCGGGACAATCCATCCGCGGCGAGGATCTCCCGGGCCAGAAGCTCGTGGCGCGGGCCGCGGCGCGCGTGCCAGGCGCGCGGCTCCTCCTCGACGTCATGCGCGACGTCTCGCGCGAGGTCGGCGAGGGCAACCGCGAGGTCTTCCTGGAGGTCGCCCCGGCCTTCGCCGGCTTCACGCGCGCCTACCGCAGCGGAGACGACGCGCTCGCCGCGTTTTTCGCCGGCTTCACGCAGGGCCCGCCCGAGCGCGGCGGGCAGGACATCCTCCGCCGCGCCTTCGAGCTCTACCTCGAAGCGGCCCGCGCGCCCGCGGGCAAACACAAGGCCGAGCTGCTCTACGCGGCGAACCTGCACGTCGCCCTCCAGGAGCAGACGCGCCTGCAAGGCCGGATCGCGGCCGCGATGCCCGGCGGCCCCACCACACGCGTGATCGTCACGAAGGCCCTGCTCGAGCTCGAGCTCGGCGGCGGCACGGCCATCCATCGCCTCGGCGAGGACCTGCCGAACGGGCCCTTCGGCGAGCACCTGGAGGCGCTCGAAGACCCGGAGCTCGTGACCTTCGTCCTGCGCTACGACGCCGACATCGCGTCGACCTGCGGCAGCCGCGCCGAGCGCTGGGACTCGCTCGCCGATCGGATGCGCTTCATCGTGGAGCTCTTCCGCTTGCACGGGAGCGACGCCTCGCTCTTCGAGGAGCCGCTCGGCGCCGCGGAGTGGCTCGCGCGCACCGGCCGCCCGAGGCCGCGGCGCCCGTTCTTGTCGCGGCCTCCTCGCTGAAGCTCACTTCTCCGCGGGGATGCCGCCCGCGACCCGCGCCGCGATGCGACCCATCGCGTGCTCGAGCGCGAGCATGGCCTGGACCCGATCCACCGTGGCCCGCGCGACGCGCAGGCGCGCCGTACGCACGGCGTCCTCGGCCTGCTGCACCTGCAGGGGCGTCGAGGCGCCGAGCGCGAAGCGCGCCCGCTCGGCCTCGACCTGCCTCTCGGCGATCGCCACGGTCTTCGCCGCCGCGGCGCGCCTCTGCTCGGCCGCCTCGAGCTGCGCGACGAGGCGCACCGCGACGATGCGGACCCGGCTGCGCGCGGCTTCGAGGTTGTTCTTCGCGATCTGCGCGCCGATACGCGCGTTCTCGACCTCCGCCGACTCCCGCGCCGTCGAGAGCGGCGCCTCGAAGAGGAACCCCACGTACCCGCCCACGGCCCCGAACGTCCCGATCTGCGCGAACGCCGGCCCGACCGAGCCATTGCCGAGCCCGCGCAGCTCCACGTACCCCTCCACGTCGAGCCGCGGCCGGTACGCGTCGCCCGCGACCTGCGCGCGTGACTCGGCCGAGGCGACCCTCGCCTCGAGCTCCTTCAGCTCGGGCGAGAGCGCGGCGAGCGCCTTCTCGACCTCCGCCACGGTCGGCGTCTGCGGATCCGAGGGGCTGCCCGCGGCCCGCAGGCGCACGTTCGGATCGGGCGCGGCGAGCAGCTGCGAGAGCTCGAGCCCGCGCTGCATCTCGAGCATCTCCGCCGACGTGACCGACTCCCCGAGCGTCGCCATACGCGTCTCGAACGAGAGCACGTCGACCTCGGCGATCGCCCCCTTCTCGCGCCGCTGCTCGGCCGCGTCGCGCTCGGCCTTCGCGAGATCCCGCGCGGCGAGCTCGATGCCGAGCGCGCGTGACGCATACCAGAGCTCCCAGTACGCCGTGAGCGTGTCGCGCACGACCTCGCTCGCCACGCGCTCGCGCCCCTCCTGCGCGGCGGCCCGATCGAGCTCCGCGGCCCTTAGCCCTGCCTCGCCGATGCGTGTCCCTGCGCCGCGGAGGATGGGCTGCGAGAGCGTGAGCCGCGTCGAGAGCAGATACCCCGTGCCCGCCGCGCCCGCCGTGATGAGCTCACCGACGGCGCTCGTCGTGGAGTTGCGGCTCGCCTGCACGGCGAGCGACACGACCGTGCCGGTCGAGAAATCCTTCCGCAGCGCCCCGCTGACGGAGAACGTATCCCGCCGGCCCACGGCGACCTCGCCGTCCCGCTGCAGCGCGGGCGACGCGCTGCGCGTGTATCCCCCGTTCGCCGTGAGCACGAACGGAAACCGCGCCTCCTGCGCCCGCACGAGGGCGAGCGCCTGCTTCTCCGTGAGAATGGCCGACGCGAGGGTCGGGTTGTGCCGGAGCGTGAGCGCAATGACGTCACTCTCCGTGATCTCGTGTTTCACGGGGGCCCCCGCGCGCGCGGCCGGCTTTGGCTGCGCCTCCTGGGCAGACGCGTCCGCGGCGGCCAGGGCGAGCGCGAGTGAACACACGGCGACGCACCATTTCGACGGTCTATTCATGACGCAATGCCTCGATGGGGTTGAGGCGCGCCGCCTTGCGCGCCGGCAGATACCCGAAGATGACGCCGACGGCCGCGGAGAACGCGAAGGCCCCGGCCACCGTGCCCGGCGAGATGACGAACGGCAGAGAGAGGCTCTGCGTCGCCATGTACGAGAGCGAGAGCCCGAAGAGGATCCCGAGGATCCCGCCGAGCAGCGCGAGCACCACCGCCTCCACGAGGAACTGCAAGAGCACCTCGCTCGCGAGCGCCCCGATCGCGAGCCGCGTACCGACCTCGCGCGTCCGCTCGGTGACGCTCACGAGCATGATGTTCATGATGCCGATGCCCCCGACGAGCAGGCTCACGGCCGCGATCCCGCCGAGCAGGCCCGTCATGGAGGACGTGACGCTGCTCATCGTATCGGCGATCTCCTGCATGTTCCGCACGGTGAAATCGTCGACCGCGCCGGGCTGGATGCGCCGCCGCTCGCGCAAAAGGTCCTCGACCTGCATCTGCACCGAGCTCGTCGCCTGCGCGTCCTCGACCTGCAGATACACCGAGCCGATGTTGTTGTTGCCCGCGATGCGCCGCTGGAAGGCGCGGAGCGGCATGAGGACCACGTCGTCCTGATCGCCGCCCATCGCGGCCTGGCCCTTCGACGCGAGCACGCCCATGACGAGGCAGGAGACCTGCTTCACGCGGATGCGCTGGCCCAGGGGCATCGTCGCGCCAAACAGGTTCTCCCGCACGGTCTTTCCGATGATGCAGACGGGCGCGCCCCCGGTCGCCTCGACCTCGGAGAACGTCCGCCCGACCTCGATCTTGTAGCCGCGGACCTCGAAGTACCCCTCGTTCACGCCGATCACGTTCGTCGGCCAGTTCTGGTTGCCGAAGACCACCGTCGTGCCCGACTGCGCGGTCGGCGAGAGCGCCTTGATCCCGGCCACCTCGCGCTCGATCGCCTCGACGTCCTCCCTCTCGAACGGGATCGCCGGCGTGCGCTCCGGCCCGCGCCGCGCCGCGCCGGGCGAGACCACGAGCATGTTCTCGCCGAGCGCGCCGACGTCGCTCCGCACCTTCTGCGTCGCCCCCTCGCCGATCGTCACCATCGCGATCACGGCGCCGACGCCGATCATGATGCCGAGCATCGTCAGGAACGAGCGGAGCGCGTTTTTCCGCACCTCGCGCAGGGACATGATCAAGGTCGCCCAGAGCATCAGCGGTTCCCCGAGATGATTTTGCCGTCGCGGAACACGATCGTCCGCGTCCCGTATTCGGCCATGTCCGGCTCGTGCGTCACCATCACCACGGTGATGCCGTGCTCGCGGTTGAGGCGGACCATGAGCTCCATGATCTCGGCCTTCCGCGTCGTATCGAGGTTTCCCGTCGGCTCGTCCGCGAGCAGCAGCGACGGGTCCGTCACGAGCGCCCGCGCGATGGCCACGCGTTGCTGCTGGCCGCCCGAGAGCTTCGCGCTCGTGTGCCCCGCGCGGTCCGAGAGCCCCACGAGATCGAGCGCCTTCAGCGCCCGCTGCCGCCGCTCCTCCGCCGGCACGCGCCGATAAACGAGCGGCAGCTCCACGTTCTCGAGCGCCGTCGTCCGCGCGAGCAGGTTGAACTGCTGGAACACGAACCCGATGAAATGGCGCCGCAAGAGCGCGCGCTGGTCCTGATCGAGCTCGCAGACGTTGACGCCACGAAAGAGGTACGCGCCGGACGTGGGCACATCCAGGCAACCGATCATGTTCATCGCGGTCGACTTGCCCGAGCCGCTCGACCCCATGATGCTGACGAACTCCCCGGGATCGATGCGCATGTCGACGCCGTCGAGCGCGCGCACCTCCGACTCGCCCTCGCCGTAGATCTTCTCGACCCTCCGGAACTCGACGATCGGATAGGCCGCGGGCGGGGCCTCAGCCACGCGGCGCCTCCGTCATGCTCACCACGACCTCGGTCCCCTCGCCGATCTCCTCCGAGCGGACCTCCGTGCGAATGCCGTCCGTCGCCCCGACCTCCACCTTCACCCGGCGCGGCTCGGCGTCCGTGGAGAGCCAGAGCGCCGGCTCGCGGGGCCCGCCCGAGCCCGCCGGCCGCGTCTGCTGCCCCGGCCTCGGGCGCCGGTTCATGGGCATGAACGGGTTCACCGTCGCGCCTTGCGCTTGCTGCTGCTTGCGGAACGGGTTGAACCGCAGCGCCGCATTCGACACGAGCAGCACGTCCTTGCGCTCCTCGGTGGTGATCGTCGCCGTCGCCGTCATCCCGGGCCGGAGCAATCCTTTCGAATTGTCGACCGACAGCCACGCCTCGTACGTGACCACCGTCGTCCCCGCCGTCGGCATGTTCTTCACGGCGAGCACCTTCGACACGAAGGTCTGCTGCGGGTACGCGTCGACCGTGAAGCTCGCGTCCTGCGCTTCCTTCACCGCGCCCACGTCGGCCTCGTCCACCTGCACGTTGAGCTGGAGCTCGGCCAGATCCGCCGCGAGCACGAAGAGCACCGGCGTCTGCAGGCCCGACGTGACGGTTTGCCCCGGCTCGACGGCGCGGTTCAGCACCACGCCGTCGATCGGCGAACGGATGACCGCCTTCATGAGGTTCGTCTTCGCGACCTTGAGCGACGCATGCGCCAGCGTCACCTGCGAGCCCGCCGACGACACCTGCGCCTGGGCGCGCTTGTGGTTCGCCTGCGCCGTCTCGACCTCCTGCGCCGCCGTGAGGCCCTGGCCCGCCATGGCCTCCGCGCGACCGAGCTTCAGCTTCGCCTCGTTCGCCGTCGCGCGGGCGTTGACGAGCGACGCATTGGCCGAGGCGAGCTGCGCCGTCGCCTCCTCGACCCGCGCCGTGTATTGCTCGGTGTCGATCTCGGCGAGGATCTGGCCCTTCGTCACCTTGTCGTTGAAATTGACGTGGACCTCGAGCACCCGGCCCGTGATCTCCGCGCCGACCTCCACGGTGTTGCGCGCCTTCAGCGTGCCCGTCGCCGTCACGGTCACCCGCAGATCGCCGCGCTCGACCTTCTGCGACTGGTACTTCGTGCCCTCCGCGGCGGCTGCGGCCTTCTGTTTCCACGCGTAGAAGCCGCCGCCGCCGGCGGTGAGGAGGACGGCGGCGAGCAGCACCCACGGCCATCGCCGCCGCTTGCCCCGCGCGACGACCCGGAGGACCTCCGGATCTCCGCCGGCCGGCTCGTTGGTTCGAGGAGATGTCATGATCGTTCCCCTTGGACGGCCCCCGAGGCGGTCACCCTACGCGGGAACCTCAACCGTCCGCCACCTTGACGAGCTGCTTGCCCGTGTTCGCCCCCGTGAAGAGGCGCCGCAGCGCCGCGGGCGCGTTCTCCAGGCCCTCCACGACATCCACGCGATCCTGGATCCGCCCCTCGGCCGCCCACCGCGCGAGGTCCCCGATGGCCTCGCCGAACCGATCGGCGTAGTCCGTCACGAGGAACCCTTCCATGCGCCCGCGCTTGATGACGAGGTTCATGAGGTTGCGCGGCCCGGACGAGCCCGCGGGGTTGTTGTAATCGCCGATCGAACCGCAGAGCACGACCCGCCCGCGCATCGCCAGGTGCGCGAGCGCGGCCTCCAGGATGGCGCCGCCGACGTTGTCGAAATACACGTCGATCCCGCCCGGGCAGAGCTCGCCCAGCCGCTTCTTCACGTCCTCGGCCTTGTAATCGATCGCCGCGTCGAACCCGAGCTCGTCCTTGATCCACGCGCACTTCGCCGGTCCCCCTGCGATACCCACGACCCGCGCGCCCTTGATCTTCGCGATCTGTCCCACGGCATTACCCGTCGCGCCCGCGGCGCCCGAGACCACGACCGTCTCGCCCTCCTTCACGCGCCCCACGTCGAGCAGCCCGAAATACGCGGTGAGCCCCGTGAGCCCGAGGAGCGAGAGCGCCATCGTCGGCGGCGTGCCCGGCGGCAGCTTCCTCGGCCCGCGGACCGAGGGCTCCATCACGGCGTGGGTCTGCCAGCCCGTCATCCCGTACACGAGATCCCCCGGCGAGAAGTCGGGCAGGTTCGAGCGCAAGACACGCCCGACGCCGCCCGCGCGCATCACCTCGCCGATCGCCACGGCCGGCAGGTACGAGTCGTACGCGCTCCAGATCCGCTGCGTCGGATCCACCGACAGATACAGCGTCTGGACGAGGATCTGCCCCGGCCCGAGCTCCGGCACGGCCTCCTCCTGCCACGAGAAATCACTGTCCTTGATCATCCCCTCCGGCCGCGCGGCGAGCCGAAAGCAGCGGTTCACATCCGTCATCGTGTCCTCCTCTCGGCGCGCACCCTATCCGGCGACCGCGCCTCGAGCAATGCTAGGCTTCGCGCCCATGCACCTCCCCCCCGGCCCCGCCCTGCACCCGGCCATCGCCGTCCTCCCCTATCTGTACCGCCCGTTCCCCTTCCTCGAGGCCATGGGCAAGCGGTACCCGGACGCCTTCACCATGCGCTTCCCGGCCATGCCCAAGCCGGCCGTGGTGTTCCACCGCCCCGAGGCGGCCAAGGAGGTCTTCGCCCTCGGCGCGGACGACGCGCACGCCGGCCAGGTCAACGCCGTGCTCGGCCCGATCCTCGGCAAGGCCTCGCTCCTCCTGCTCGACGGCAAGGAGCACCTCCGCCAGCGCAAGCTGCTCATGCCGCCCCTGCACGGCGAGCGCATGTCCTCCTATGGCGCGCGCATGGTCGACCTCACCGAGGCCTCGATCACCACCTGGCCCGAGCGCAAGCGTTTCCCCGTCCACGAGCACCTGCAGGCCATCACGCTCGACGTCATCCTTCGGGTCGTCTTCGGCATCGACGAGGGCGAGCTCTTTGATCGATTGCGCGAGCGCCTCATGGGCATCCTGGAGCTCGCGACGAACCCGATCCTCCTCTTGCCCATGTTCCAGCGGGACCTCGGCCCCCTCACGCGCTGGACGACCTTGACCCGGACCCTCACCGAGGCCGACGAGATGCTCTACGCGGAGATCCGGCGCCGCCGCGCCTCGGGCGAGCGTGGCGACGACATCCTCTCGCTCCTGCTCGACGCGCGCGACGAGCAAGGCGAGCCCATGAGCGACAACGAGCTACGCGACGAGCTCATGACCCTTCTCGCCGCGGGCCACGAGACCACCGCGACGGCGCTCTCCTGGGCGCTGCGGTGGATCCTCGCCTCGAAGAGCCTCGCCCCGCGCCTCGTCCGCGAGCTCGAGGCCGAAGGCGCCCTGCCCGACCTCGCGCCCGAGCGAATCGCGCGTTGCGCCCTTCTCGACGCCACGGCGCGCGAGGCCTTGCGCCTGCAGCCCGTGGTCCCGATGGTCGGCCGCCTCCTGCAAAAGCCTGCGCGGATCGGCGGCTACGACCTCGAGGCAGGCACGCCCGTCCTCGTCTCGATTTACCTCATTCATCGCCGGCCCGAGCTCTACCCGGACCCCACGCGCTTCGATCCCGACCGATTCTTGCGCCAGCGATTCGGCCCGCACGAGTGGTTGCCCTTCGGCGGGGGCATCCGCCGCTGCATCGGCATGGCCTTCGCGCTCTACGAAATGAAGATGATCCTCGCCACGATCCTCGCGCGCGCCGAGCTGCGCCTGCCCCTCTTCGGCAAGGTCCACGAGGTCCGCCGCGGCGTGACGATCACGCCGTCGGGCGGGATGCCGCTCGTCATGGAGCGGCGGGCTTCGGGGAGCGGGCAGCGGGTGAATTGACCCGCCCCGTCTCACCGTCCGCGTGGAGCGGGCTTCGGGTCGATGACGGGCGGGCGGATTCCCGTTCCGGGCTCGTACCACCAGTCTGGATGAATCGAATTTCCGTTCGGGCATACCCGGACCGGATGGATGGTCCCGCATTGCTTGCCGGGCCAGTTGCCGAAGGGCATGCAGGTCGTGTCCGGCCCTGCCCACCTGTGGCATTCGGCGTCGGACTCGCACGACCGGCACAGGCCGGCCAGGCACAGATACCCTGCACACTCATACGGCGATTCGCGCGTGAAACGCGCGGTAGTAGAGCATCGCAGGCCATAGTAATTTCCAGGCGTCGGCCACGCGCATACGCCGCGGTCGCAGAAGCCGCCCGGGCAGTCGCTGTCCTTCGCGCAGGGGCGGCCACGGACATCGACGCCGCCGTCCTCGGTCGGTGCCACGACGTGCTCCTCGCAGTACATGTAAAGTTCCTGCCTGTCCGGCGGCGGCAGGTGCGGCGGCGGCGGCGGGGCCGCGCCGCACCCGTGGAGCAAGGCGAGCGGGCCGCACAGAGCGATGAGCATCGCGACGAACTGCGTGAGCCCTAGCTTCATCGATTGTCCTCCACTCACGGGTAGGTGCAGCCCGGCGAATCGCCGCCGGGTCCGCCCACGTACAGAATTCGTTGAAACTGCGGTCCCAAGGTCGCGCTCTCGTCCTGGAGGCCGGAGCTCGTGTAGCAGAGAGGGTTGTTCGGCTCCGACGGGAGGGCGGCATCGGGCCATTGCGGTGCCGCGAAGGCGTCGAGGTATTGCGGCAGCCGGAAATGCGCGGCGCGCCCCAGCCCCTCCGCCGCGAACTCTCCGCTCCCCATGTCGGTCACGTCCCAGGTTTCGGTGTTGCGATCGCGCACCTCGCCGTACCAGTGGGCTTCGCACGCGCTGAACTCGATCTGGTCGAGCCCTTCCCGGGGGTAGTACCCGAGCCAGTTACCGTTATGCGCAATCCACCAGTTCCCGCCGAAAAGCTGTATCTCGAACCTCGACTCGTAGATCGCGCCGCCCACGGTCGAGACCGGGGTGAGCACCGCCCCGGGGGCGTAGGGCGCGCCGGCCCGGCCGATGAAGCCCGTCGTCTTTTGTCCGATGTACACACCGGCCTTCATGACCGCGCCCTCGATGCCGCCGATGCCCGGACCGATCGCCCTATCTCCGGCCGTGAGGAACTCGACCTGCAGCCGGGTCGAGGGCACGGTCAGCTCGAAGTTGGCCCGATCCCGCGACGCCATCACGCCCACCATGTCGAGCGTCTTGTCTCTATCCGGACCCGGACACAGGATCGCCATTTCCAGAATGTTCGTGCCGAACGCGTCGACCTTGCCGTCGTACGGGTTGACGAAGGTCCTCGCGCCCGTGTTCTGCACAGGCAGAGCGACCCCAGCATAGAGCCGAGCAGATGACCCCGGCGCCCCCGGCACGGTCTGCCTGATGAACGCCGAAAGGGACGCCGCCGGCACCTCGCCGAACACGTACGGCGCGAACCGCGGTCGAATCACCGGGACCGACCAGGCGAGTCCCTGCGCGTCGTAATCGTCATCGATTTCGGTCCCCTGCGCCATGACCTCGGGCGGCAACTCGTACACCGGATCCGGCGGCGCCTCGATCTCCGAGCCGGGCACGCTGGCTGGATCCAGGTAATCGATGACGTCGCAGCTACGCGTCTGCTTCGTCGCGAGGATGACCCAGCCGGACTCTTGGTACCAGGTCGCGAGGAAGCGATCGACCTCGTTCTGGCGAGCTTGCTGCTCGGCGTTCAGCTCGTCGGGCGCGCATCGCTCCAGAGACGGCTTCGGCAAGGCCGGCGCCTCCTCACCCCCGAGAATCGTGCAGCCTGACAGTGGCAGCGTCGCCGCAGCAATCAAAAGAATGTTCCGTCGTTGCATCGTTCCGTCCGCCCCTTTGTGTCGGCATGCATGCTCGCAGGCAGCGATGAGCTATGTCAAGCGTGGCTACCCCAGAGTACGCGGCCCATCCGAAAACGTCGCGTCCGCCCCCTCGGCCTTCCCGTCCGGGCAAACCTCACCTCTCCTCGATACGAACCTCCCCTCTCGTCCATACCAACAGCATTCCCGTCCATTCGAACCACCTCTCTCCTCGACACGAGCCTCCCCTCTCGTCCACACCAACCCCACTCCCGTCCGCGCGAACCACCTCTCTCCTCGACACGAGCCTCCCCTCTCGTCCCTACCAACCGGGCTCCCGTCCGCGCGAACCACCTCCCTCCTCGACACGAGCCTCCCCTCTCGTCCCTACCAACCGGGCTCCCGTCCGCGCGACCCCCCCCTCTCGCCGACACGAACCTCCTCTCTCGTCCGGGCCCTTCGCGCGTCCGTCGACAGAGCAAGATTCCGCCGATGACAGCTCCCGGGGCCTGATTATCTTGCGCGCCTCACCCCAAATCTACCGCTCCCTTCCTTGAGGGTGCGGGCCTGGAGGTTCTCATGAAGAATGACATTTTTGCTCCCTACACCGGCCCCAGCTCGATCGACATTTCGAACGTGCGTCCGAGGCTCGTGGACCTCGTCAATGGCACGCTCACGGGCGCGCAGCGCGAGAAGCCCGGCTTTCTGGGCGTCTACGACGAGCTGTCGAAGGCCATCCCGCAGTACGGCGCGATCCTCGGCATTCAGACGACCATCTGGGACGCGATCGTCGAAAAGACGATCACCCTCGACGAGATCCGAGCGATCAAGAAGCACGTCCTCAAGCTCGCGGAGGTCCTCGAGGAGAGCGAAATGTACTACGAGGACGCACGCGAGGCCGACATCAGCCGCCTCTGCGGCTTCGTCGACGCCACCATTCAGCACGGCGACCCGTCCGTGCAGGCCGCCTTCCAGGCGACCCTGGCGTACCGCTCCCAGTACGCGAAAAAGGCCGTCAACACCCGCCGCAAGAACAAGCAGGCCCGCGCCGAAGCAGAAGCCGAGCCCACCACGGAGACCTCGAACCCCGCCTGAAGGCCATGACGCAGCCGTGCGCATGAGGCACGCAGCTTGCTAGGGTTTCCGTGCGCGCGGCGATCGAGCCGCCGCGGAAGGGAACTCATCATGCGCACGCCGCTGCTTCGCTTGTGCTCCGTCCCGCTCCTCGCCGTCCTCGGCACCGCCTGCTTCACGACCTACGAACAGCAGCCCGACAAGCCACAAGGTACGGCCCTGCCGCCCACGCCGATGGCGCCGGATCAGAAGGCCGAGCTCGACGCGCTGCTCGCCGAGGCCAACAAGTCGGCGAACATGACGGCCGCCGATTTCGCGGACCAGTACAAGGTCTCCTTCACGAACGGCCTCGCCTACGACCCCACGCAGGCCGACGGCATGCCGCTGATCCAGGCCTCCTCGCTGGGCCTCGACGCCGACGAGATGCAGAAGCTCCAGAAAAATGGCTTCGTCATCTCCGAAAAGAAGCGCTTCCCCACCTTCGTGTACGGCTACGAGAGCATCTATGCGCTCGACCTGCCGCTGTACGTTTCGGCCGATTCGATCCTCTATGCCGTCCACCGCTCCTACGACGCCATCCTCAAGGCCGTGGAGATGGCCTCCCTCGCGCCCGAGCTCGTGTCCTTGCTCGAGGCCATGCGCGCCGAGCTCGAGGCCGGCGGCGGCGCCGCGCTCGGGGCCGAGGCCCGCGCGGACGCGGATCTCTTCACCGCCGTGGCGCTCTCGCTCCTGACCGACAAGCCCATCGCGCCCGTCGCGGGCGCCAAGGAGGCCGACATCGTCGCGTTCGTGGACGGCGCCAAGTCCCACCAGGGCATGAAGGAGGCGCGCCTCTTCGGCAGCCCGCGCCTCATGGACTTCTCGCAGTTCGAGCCACGCGGCCACTACACCGATTCGCCCGAGCTCGAGCGGTATTTCCGCGCGATGATGTGGCTCGGCCGCGTCGATTTCCGCATCATCGAGACGCAGAGCGACGGCTCCCAGCTCTTCCAGCGCAGGCAGCTCGAGGGCGCCTACGTCCTGCACGCCCTCGCGCAGGGCCCCGAGCAGCAACGTTATACCCGCATCGACGACGCGATCCGCGCCTTCGTGGGGGAGAGTGATTACATGACGCTGCCCGAGCTCGACGGCCTGCTCGCCGATCTCGGCGCCACGGACGCCTCCGGCCTCGTCGGGATCGAGGACACCAAGATCGCCGAGACCATGCTGCAGAAGGGCTATGGCACGCAGCGGATCTCGAGCCACATCATGATCAACGGCCTCGGCAAGGGCACGCTGCCGCTCTCCTCGAGCTTCGCGTTCTTCGGCCAGCGCTACGTGGTCGACTCGCACGTCTTCTCGAACGTCGTCTACGACCGCGTCCAGAAGGGCGCCGTCAAGCGCATGATGCCGAACCCGCTCGACGTCGGCTTCGCCGCGCTCGGCAACGATCAGGCCGGGCTGCTGCTCGTGCCGGAGCTCGAGCAATTCAAGTATTCGCCGGACCTGCACATGATGCGGGTCCTCGTCGACGCGCACCCCGCGTCCTTCTGGGACGACAACCTCTACAACCGCTGGCTCGTCTCGTTACGCGAGCTCTCGCCGATGAACACGCTCGGCGGCGACCCGTCGGGCCTGCCCTCGGTCGCGAAGACGGAGGCCTGGGGCCGCAGGCTCATGAACACGCAGATGGCGTCCTGGGCCGAGCTCCGGCACGACACGTTGCTCTACGCGAAGCAATCGTACACGGGCGGCGCCTCGTGCCAGTTCCCCGACGCGTTCGTGGACCCGTACCCGGGCTTCTACGCCCGCATCGCCGAGCTCGCCGAGCACGGCACGCAGATGGTGGGCACCCTCGATCTCTCGAGCAACGCTTACCTCGCCCAGCGGCTCCCGGCGTACTTCGCCACCCTGCGCGACGTGGCCCAGAAGCTCGGCGAGATGGCCAAGAACGAGCGCGACGGCATCCCGCTCACGCAGGAGCACCTCGATTTCATCAACCAGGCCGTGAAGGTGCAAATGGGCTGCGGCGACCCCGAGGGCGCGACGGGCTGGTACGCGGACCTCTTCTTCGACAACTTCCAGAGCGTCCAGGAGGATCCGACCATCGCCGACGTGCACACGCAGCCGACGGACGAGCTCGGCGCCCCCGTCGGCCGCGTCCTGCACGTGGGGACGGGCCTGCCGCGCTTGATGGTGGTGACGGCGGATCCGTGCGGCACGCCGCGGGCCTTCGTGGGCCTGGCCTCGTCCTATTTCGAGCAGATCACCTCGAACTTCGAACGAATGACCGACGAGGAGTGGCAGCAGGGCCTCCAGGCCGCGACGCCGGCCGACGTCCCGTGGATGACGGACCTCGTCTCGCGCTGACAGGAAACCCGCCCCCTGACGTGGCCGCCCGCATTTCGCGGCGGGCGGCACACGCCGGCACAAGCGACGGCCGTCAGCGCGTCACGCGCTTGAACGTGCCGTGATCCCCCAGCACGAAGCTCGTCACCACGCCACGCGTGTCCATCGTGAACGTCACGAACGACGGCTCGAGGTCCGCGTCCTCGAACCGGGCCAGGAGCGCCCCAGGCCGCCAGGGCTCGAGCGTCGCGCGCGCCGCATTCGCGAAACGCAAGCGGAGCACGCCGTCGCGATTCTCGATCACCGCGTCGCCGAACATCGGCGAGGCAAAAAGCCCGCCGAGCCTCTCCAGCGGCACCGGATACGCCGTCGTCTCGCGCTCGCCCACGCGCTCCTTGCGCGCCGCCGCCGCCCGCGCCCGGCTCGCGAGCGACAAGGCGAGGCGCTTGCCGCTCCAGTCCTTCGGCGGCGCGCCGAGGTGCGCGTCGAGGAGGCGGAACACCATTCCCTCGGGCAACCCCGTGAAGGGGACGTTCGCGAGGACCACGACGCCGAGCTTCTCCTCGGGGAGGAGGGCCATCGAGCAGGAATACCCGTCGATCCCGCCCGTCGCCCAGGCGACGAGCCGGCCGCGGTAGTCCTGGAGCATGAAGCCCATTCCATGCGCGAGGAAATGGCTCTCGGGGTAGAGCTCCTTTTGCCAGGGCCGGAGGCCAACCATCGTCGTCGGCGTGAGCATCGCGTCGACGACGCCCGCGGAGACGACACGTTTGCCCTCGATCACGCCGCGGCCGAGCAAGACGAGCAGCCAGCGCGCGAGGTCGTGCGCGCTCGTCACGAGCCCCGCCGCAGGCCCGATGTTGGTGACGTCGCGCGGCGCGATGGGCACGAGGACGCCGTCCCGCTCGGCGTGGGGGCGCGCCGTGTTCTCGCCGCCCGGCGCGGGCGCGCCGAAGCCACTCTCGCCCATCCCGGCCGGATCGAGCAGGCGGGACTTCACGAGCTCCTCCCACGAGAGCCCGCTCGCGCGCGCCGTGAACTCGCCGGCCACGGCATAAAGCACGTTGCTGTAGCTGAACTGCGTGCGGAGCGGCGCCGCCTGGCCCACCTGGCAGAGGTGGCGGATCACCTCGCGACGATCGAAGCCGGTGCCGATCCAGAGCAGGTCCGCCCGATCCTCGAGCCCGCTCCGGTGCGCGAGCACGTCCCGGAGCGTGAGCGCGACCGCGACGTGCGGGTCCTTCACGCAAAAGCCGGGGAAGTGACGCTTGAGCGGGTCGTCCCAGGCGAACTTGCCTTCGTCGACGAGCGCGCCGACGGCCGCGGCGGTGAAGGTCTTCGTGAGCGACGCGACGGGGAAACGCGTGTGCGCGTCGACCGGCGCGGCGCCGTCGAGCTCACGCGTCCCGTAGCCACGGGCGAACGCGACCTCACCTCCCGTCTCGTCGCCACGCACGACGGCGATCGCCAGCCCCGGCGCCTTCCAGGCCGCGAGCGTCTCCGCCGCGTACGCGTCGATCCCGGCGAGCGGATCCACACGCGCCGGCGGCGGCGCCTCGGCGGGTGGTGGCGGCGGGGGGTTGTCGGGCCGGCGCTCCGGCGCGGACGCACAGGCCGAGGTCAGGAGGGCGGCGAGCAGGATCGCGGAGCGGCGCAACACGCGCGGGAGCATAAACGCCTCGCGCGCGCAGCGATAGCCCGACCGTCGGCCTCGACGCGAGCGCCTCCGGGGTTGAACCTTCCTCCCCCTTCGTGCTACCGGACGCGCGCATGAAGCTCGCGAGCCTACGAGGACCGGGAAGGGACGGCACGCTCGTCGTCGTGAGGCGCGACGGCGCCGTGTTCACCCCTGCACCGGCGGAGTTCCCCACGATGCAGGCCGCGCTCGATCGCTGGGACGAGAGCGAGCCGCGCCTGCGGGACCTCGCCTCGCGCCTCGAGCGCGGCGAGATCCCGGGCGAGCCGCTCGATCCGCAGAAGCTCGCGCCGCCCCTGCCGCGCGCTTACGAGTGGGTCGACGGCTCGGCGTACATCAATCACATCATCCTCGTCCGCAAGGCCCGCGGCGCCGAGCCACCCGAGACGCTGCGCACCGATCCGCTCGTCTACCAGGGCGGCTCCTCCGTGCTGCTCGGCCCGCGCGAGGACATCGTCCTGCACGACGCGCGCTGGGGCCTCGATTTCGAGGCCGAGATCTGCGTCATCCTCGGCGACGTGCCGCTCGGCACGAAAAAGGAAGACGCGCACCGTCACGTGCGCCTCCTTTGCCTCGCGAACGACGTCACCCTGCGGAACCTCGTGCCCGGCGAGCTCGCGAAGGGGTTCGGCTTCTTTCAATCGAAGCCCGCGACCGCGTTTTCGCCGTTCGCGGTCACGCCCGACGAGCTCGGCGCGTCGTTCCGGGACGGCCGCGTGCACCTGAAGCTCGTCTCGACGTACAACGGCGCGCTCATCGGGGATCCCGAGGCCGGGCCGGAGATGCACTTCTCATTCTTCGACCTCGTCGAGCACATCACGAAGACCCGCGCCTTCGGCGCCGGCACGATCCTCGGCAGCGGCACGGTCTCCAACGTGGACCGCGCGCGGGGCATAAGCTGCCTCGCCGAGCGCCGCATGATCGAGACGATCGACGAGGGCGCCCCGAAGACGCCATTCATGAAGCCCGGCGACACCATCGCCATCGAGATGCGCGGCGAGGACGGGCTCGATATTTTCGGACGCATCGAGCAGAAGGTGGTCTCTCCATGAAGCTCTACGGCTACTGGCGCAGCTCCGCGAGTTATCGCGCGCGGATCGCCTTGCACCTCAAAGGAATCTCTTTCGAGAACGTCCCCGTGCACCTCCTCAAGAACGGCGGTGAACAGTACGGGGACGACTACCGCGCGAAGAACCCCATGGCCCAGGTGCCCACGCTGGAGGTCGAGGAGGGCGGCGTGGTGCACGAGCTCGGGCAATCGCTGGCCATCATCGAGTGGCTGGAGGAGCGCCACCCGGAGCCCCGGCTCCTGCCCACGGACAGCTTCCTCCGCGCGCGGGCGCGGCAGCTCGCGGAGATCATCAACTCGGGCATCCAGCCCTTCCAGAACACCTCGGTGCTCAAGCTCGTGAAGGCCGAGTTCGGCGCGGACGAGCTCGCGTTCGCCCGGCGCTTCATCGAGAAGGGCCTCACCGCGTACCAGGCGCTCGCCGAGCCCGTCCATGGACGATTCTCCGTCGGAGACGCGCCCACGGTGGCGGACGTGTGCCTCGTGCCCCAGCTTTATGCAGCGCGGCGCTTCGGCGTGGACCTCTCCCCGTTCCCCTTGCTCGTGCGCATCGAGGAGCAAGCCGCGTCGCTACCGGCCTTCCAGGCCGCTCATCCGGATCGGCAGATCGACGCCGGAGCTTGAAAGAGGAATCGGAACATGACGAAAGCGGAGTCCGTCGGAATCAAGCGTCTCGAGGCGCTGCACTACTACGTCCGCGACCTCGAGCGGAGCCGGAAGTTCTACACGGAGAAGCTCGATTTCGAGGAGATCGCGCAGTCGAGCCCCGAGCTCGAGGAGGCCGCGCGGCAGCGCTCGGTCGTCTTCCGCGCCGGGGACTGCATCGTCATGTGCTCGCAGCCGCTCGGCGAGGGCGGGCGAGCGTGGCGGTACCTGCGCAAGCACCCGGACGGCGTCGGCACGTTGATCTTCGAGGTCGAGGACATCGAGCGCGCCTTCCGCGTGCTCGACGCGCGCGGCGGCACCCCGATCGACGAGATCACCCGCGTGAAGGAGGACGGCGGTGAGTTCGCCTCGTTCTCGATCACGACGCCCTTCGGCGACACGACGTTCCGCTTCATCGAGCGCAAGGGGTACCGCAAGCTCTTCCCGGGCGCGGTGCATTACGACGCGCCGCGCGGCGGCAAGAACACGCTCGGCTTCACGCATTTTGATCACATCACGTCGAACTTCCAGACGATGGCGCCCGCGCTGCTCTGGATGGAGCACGTGCTCGGGTTCGAGCGGTTCTGGGAGATCCAGTTCCACACCGAGGACGTGAAGAAGGGCGCGGATCACGGCTCCGGGCTGCGCTCGGCCGTCATGTGGGACCCGCACTCGGGCGTGAAGTTCGCGAACAACGAGCCGTACCGGCCGTATTTCAAGAGCTCGCAGATCAACATCTTCAACGAGGAGCACCGCGGCGACGGCGTGCAGCACGCGGCGCTCGCGGCGGCGGACATCCTCTCCTGCGTGAGGAGCATGCGCGAGCGCGGCATCCAATTCATGCCGACGCCCGGCTCGTATTACGACGCGCTGCCGCAGCGCCTGCAAACACTCGGCGTCCAGCGCATCGACGAGGACATCAACGTGCTGCGTGATCTCGAGATCCTGGTCGACGGCGAGGGCGAGGGCAAATACCTGCTCCAGATCTTCCTCAAGGAGTCCGCCGGGACGCACGGGGATCCGGAGGCCGGGCCGTTCTTCTACGAGATCATCCAGCGCAAGGGGGATCGCGGCTTCGGCGGCGGCAACTTCCGCGCGCTCTTCGAGAGCATCGAGCGGCAGCAAAAGACGGAGGGCAAGATCGGATGATCGAGCGCCTCGCCTTCGGGGAACTGCCGCCGAAGCACCACACGGTGCTCCGCGACGCGAAGGGCGCGCTCCGCTGGGAGGAGTGCCTGACGCGCCGCGGGTTCGACGGGCCCTACACCATCGCGTATCACGAGCGGCGCCCCCACGAGCACCGCCTCACGCCCGCCGAGCACGGCTTCTCGTTGCCCACGCCGGCCCCGCAGCGCCCCCTGGCGAAGCGCCATTATCGATCGACCTCGGTCCCGACCCCGAGCGGCCCGCAGATCGACGGGCGCGTCCCTCTGCTCTACAACGGCGACGTCGTCCTCGGCATCGCCCGGCCGGACGCGCCCGATCCCGTCTATTTCTCGAACGCCGACGCCGACGAGCTCTTTTTCGTGTTCGAGGGCAGCGGCATGCTGCGCACGATGCTCGGCGACCTCCGGTACGAGAAGGACGATTACGTCTACGTGCCGCGGGGCCTGTTCTACCGCTTCATCCCCGACGCGGGGCTGCAATCGTGGCTCTGCATCGAGGCCATGGGCGGGATCCACCTCCCGAAGCAATGGCGCAACGACGTCGGCCAGCTCCGCATGGACGCGCCGTTCAGCCACCGCGACTTCAAGAAGCCCTCCTTCGTCGGGCCGATGGACGAGGGCATCCGCAAGCTCGTCGTCAAGCGCGACGGAGGCTTCCACGGCTTCTCGATGGCGCATTCGCCGCTCGACGTCGTGGGCTGGGACGGCACGGTGTATCCGTTCGTCTTCCCGATCCTGAACTTCCAGCCCCGCGCCGGGCTCGTGCACCTGCCGCCCGACTGGCACGGCACCTTCGCGGCGCGCGGCGCGCTCGTCTGCAGCTTCGTGCCGCGGATGGTCGATTTCCACCCGCAGGCGATCCCCTGCCCGTACCCGCATTCGTCGTACGACTGCGACGAGTTCATCTTTTATTGCCGCGGCAACTTCACCTCGCGCCGGGGCGTCGGTCCGGGCAGCATCTCGCACCACCCGGCGGGCATCCCGCACGGCCCGCACCCGGGCTCGTACGAGGCCAGCATCGGCACGAAGGAGACGAGCGAGCTCGCGGTCATGATCGACACGTTCGAACCCCTGCTGCCGACGGAGGCCACGCTCGGCGCGGAGGATCCGGGGTATCAGGAGAGCTTCATCGAGGAATAGGAGGGGGCTCCGGCTCGAGGGGCCATTTCTTCCGGAGCTCCTCCGCCCGCTTCGCGAGCGCCTCCCGTTTCTTGTCGTCGAACTCGTCCCAGCCCGCGTCTTCGAAGAGCTCGACGAGGCTCCGCGCGAGCGCCCGTTCGCGCGGGGAGGACGGCGATTTCCCCGCCGCCTGCTCGTAGTTCTTCGCCGCGCATTCGAAGAGCGCGACGAGCATCCGCGACACCTCCCGCCGCTCGCCCTCGGTCGGCCAGGCCGGCCCGCCGTACCCGATTCGATAACGTCTCCGCGCGTCGTTGCACGCCTCGGCCCGCGCCGCGGGGTCCTCGTCGGCGCCGGAGGCCGGCGGGACGAGCACGCGGAGCAGGGTCGCGAGCTCGTCGTACGTGACCATCCGCGGGGCGAAGCGGCCGAATCGCTGGTCGAGCGCGTCGAGCATGCCGCGGATGTCCTTCTCGGCCGCCACGAAATCGGCCTTCGCCAGCGCCGCCGCCGCGCGCGCGGCGAGCGGCTTCAAGGTCTTCTGCCGGAAGACGCGCCACTCGGCCGTCGTCAGCGTGAGGTGCACCTTCTCCACGAGGAGCTCGCCCTGCGCATTGGCCGTGATCTTCTTCGCGCTGGCCATGAAGGCGCCCGGGTTGAATGCGCCGCGCGGGACGTCCCGCGGATCCCCCGACGTCTCGGGTTTGCGGCGCGACAGCTTGCCCTCGACGGCCACCACGACGGGGGAGAACCGCACGGTGGAGAGCTTCACGCCGCCGCCGCCGAGCAGCGAATGCAAGGTCCCGGAGACGTCGCCGTCGGTGCTCAGGTCTCCCTGCGTCGGAAAATCGACCTTCGTCGGCAGGAGTTTGGCGAGGCTCGTGGCCTCGCTCCCCGTCAGGACGAACCGGCGCGCGCCCATTTCCCAGTGCGGCAGGTCGAGGCAAAACGAGCCGTCCTCGCCGCGCACGAGGTAGCCCACGAGCGAGGCCCGCCGTTCCATGCGGCCGAGCGCGACGTCCCTCCGGGCCTCGGCGCGCGACGTCCGGGCGGCCGGCGCCGCCTCGGGGGCGGGCAGCGGCAGCGGGAAGGCGAGCCCGAGGTCTTCGTCGAAGAGGCGCAGCGGCGTGTGGGAGAGGAGGAGGTAGAGGTTCTGCGGCTCGTCCGCCGCGCCCGTGCCGTAGAGCCTCACATGCTTGAACGCGCCCGCAAACGCGCGCACGGCGGCCACGACGGCGTCGTCGCGGGGCGAGCCGAGAAGCCGCACAGCGAGGACCCCCTGCGGCGGGAGGTGCAGGCCGAAGTTGAACATCGCATTGGCGTCGAGGAACGAGGGCGGCAGGTCGTGGCCCGCGAAGGCGTCGACCAGGATGAGATCGTATTCACACCCGCAATGGCGCACCTTCTCGAGGCCGTCGATCACCTCGGCGTGACCCTGGTAATCGAAGAAGCGGCGCGCGACGTCGATCACGGCGGGATCCTCCTCGGCGACCTCGACCTCGAACCCGACCGACGCGAGCTCCGCCGCCGTCGCGCCCGAGCCGAGGCCGATGACGAGCGCGTGCCCGGGGTGCTCGTGCCGCGCGGATACGAGGATCGAGACGAGCGGATCGTACGCGGCGAGCGGCGCGTCCCCGGGGCCGACGAAATGGGCGGCGTGAACGGTGTCGTCGATGGTGAGCAGGCGAAAGCCGTCCTGCTCGACGACCCGCACGATACCGGTTTTTCCTTGCACCTCGGCGCGCACGCCCGGCGGGAGCGTGGCGCCGGGCGGCGGCGCGGGGGTGGGCTTCTGCGATGCGACCTTCGGCGGAGGCGAGGGCGCGGGCGAACGCGAAGGCTCGCGGGGCGTATCGCAGGCGAGGAGGGTGAGGGCGAGGGTCGCCTGGACGAGCGCGGGTGCGGTCGGAGGGTATTTCGCGCGGCGCATGTCAGGATTCCGGGGCGGAAGGTGGCTCGTTCCCCTGGCCATCCTGCTCCGGCGCGAATCGATCGACGCCCGCATACACATCGGCGAGCTGGATCGTGCAGCCGAGCGCGGGCAGCTCGACGCTGCCCTCGTCCCCCGCGCGCTCGGTGAGCAACCACTGCCCCGTCGGGAGCTTCTTGAAATGCTCGATCCGCCGTTCGTCCTGGTACACGAGGACGTACTCGTCGAGCGAGGGGATCATGCGATAATGCGCGAACTTCGACGTCTGATCGTGCCGCGCCGTCGAGGGCGAGAGGACCTCCACGATGACCCGCGGGTTCAGGAGGTTCTCGCGGTACTTCGGGTGAAACCGGGGCGCGCCGCAGACGACGACCGCGTCGAGGTAGGTGTAGAGGCCCGTCGCCTCGACGTAGACGCGTTGATCACTGGTCAGGACGGCGCACGGCCCTCCTCGCAACGCGCCGAAGAGGAGGCCGATCATGTTCGCGCAGATCGCGTTGTGCCGCGCGGATCCGCCGGCCATCGCCGTGATCACGCCGCGGCAATACTCGTGTTTCGTCGGGCTCTTGCGTTCGAGCTCGACGTACTCGTCCTCGGTCACGAGAGGCATCTTGGCGGCCATGGCGTCTCCTCCCCCGCAGGGTCCTCCTAGCCGCTACCGCCTCCCCCGAGGCCCGTCAAGCGCTCCTCCGTCGTGCTCGTGCGTCGGGGCTCGAACATCACCCGGCCTCGCGCTAGGATGCGCGGCGGAGGACCTTTCATGGCGAGCCAACCCGAGCGCGAGGATCCCTTCCGCGAGCGCCTCTCCCCCGAGCAATACCGCGTCAGCCGATGCGGCGGCACCGAGCGGGCGTTCACGGGCAAGTACTGGAACCACAAGGACGACGGGCGCTACGTCTGCGTCTGCTGCGGCGCGCCGCTCTTCGACTCCACGACGAAATACGACTCCGGCAGCGGCTGGCCGAGCTATTGGGCCCCGATCTCGAAGGACCTCGTCAAGGAGCTCGAAGACACGAGCCACGGCATGTCGCGCACCGAGGTCCGCTGCGCGAAATGCGACGCCCACCTCGGCCACGTCTTCCTCGACGGCCCGCCTCCGACCGGAATGCGGTACTGCATCAACTCGGCCTCGCTCGACTTCATGCCCCGCGAGAAGACGGGAGGCTGACACACTCGGCCCATCGCGACACACAAGTGCCGGCACAACTGGCACAGTCTCATCGGATGTCGCGAAATCAGGCCGATTTTGTCTTGGCCCAGAACGTGCCTGAGTGACGGGCATGAACATCAAGCGCCTTCCCCTCTTGCTTCTCTCCGTCCTCTTCGCCGCCGCGTGCGGCAACTACGTCGTCGCCGAGGGCGGCGGTGATCCGGAGAGCGCCAAGGGCAACGGCAATAACAACAGCAATGGTAATAGCGGCGGCACGGGCGGCGGCGGCACGGGCGGCAGCGGCAGCGGCATGGAATACCCCGCCGTCGCGCTCACCCGCGCGCAGCTCGACGTCCTCTGGGACGAGTACTGGCAAAACAACGATCCCAGCGGCAGCAGCTCGAGCTCCGGCGGTGATGGCAATCTGAATCCGGACGACCTCTTCCTCCGCGTCTCGGATCTCGGCGCCACCTGCAACGCGCCCACCACGGACATCGGCTGCGGCGGCCATTGGCATCTCAGCATCGCGCTCCCCCCGGCCTTGCAGCAGGTCGGCGTCTACGATCTCGAGAGCCCCGAGCTGCTCGCTTACAGCTACATGTCCGAGACCGGCGACCTCCACCAGCCGCCGGTGTCGAACGAAGATTGCTCGTATGGCGGCGGCTCGCTCGGGTCGGGGACGCTGGAGATCCTCTCGATCGACGAGAACGAGGTGCATTTCCGGGTCGTGCTCACGGGCGGGATCTGGGAGGCCGATCCGAGCGGCGAATACACCGCGCCCCGCTGCCCCGTCGATCCGTGAGCGGCGCCTTGCGCCGGACGACCCGGCCGCGGTAGATCCACCGGATGTCTCACCGCGCTCTCCTCCTCGCTTTTCCCCTCGCCGCGCTCCTCGCCGGCTGCGGCCCCGACGAATTCCAGAAAGGGACGGAGCTCCCTCCCCCGGAGCTCGTCACCATCGCGGAAGCCCGCGCCCTGCCCGCGAATGAATACACGCAGATCGAGGGCTTCGTCAGCGTCCCGTCGGGCACGTACTTCAGCGCCACCGGCGACTTCGGCTTTGCGATCCAGGACGATACCGGCGGCATCTACGTGAGCCTCCTCGACCCGGTGAACATCCTCATCGGATCCCAGGTCCGCGTGATCGGTCAGGTGACGCAGGTCTCGAAGCAGACCGTGCTCGTCACCAACGCGACCGGGCCCCAGGTCCTCGGCGGCGTGAAGGAGGTCATGCCGAAGGACGTCACGGCCGGCGACGTCGGCGAGTCGACCGAGGGCCAGCTCGTCCGCGTCAAGGGGAAAGTGTCCAAGGACCTCGTCCAGGAGCAATTCGTGGGCGTCAGGGCGTCCGTGGACGACGGCTCCGGCGAGATCCAGATTTTCGTGTGCCTGCAGGGCGACAAGCCCCTCATTGACACCACGAAGCTCACCGTGGGCGCCGAGGTCGAGATCACGGGGCTCGTCCAGCAATACTTCGAGAGGTACGAGATTGCCCCGCGCGGCGCGGTCGATCTCGTGATCCCCGCGCCTTCGCCCTGAAAAAACGCGCCGATCAGGCGTCGCGGTTCACGGTCTGGGGCGAGAACGCCGGCAGGCAGACCGCGATGTACTCCGCGCCCTCCTCCCCGGGCGTGCTGTAGCGGACCCATTCTCCCTTGTGCGTGATGATCGCCTGACCCGCGCGCACGTCGAGCGCTCCGCCCTCGTATTCGACGTGGAGCGTCCCTCGTAGCACGACCGTGAACTCGTCGAACGCCGGGCGCTGGCCCGGCTCGACCCAGCCCCCGGGGCTGCGCATGTGGGCCACGCTCGCGCTCTCGGTGCGCGTGTTCACCCGCCCGACGTACTCGTCAATGATCTTCGGCTTGTTCCCCGCCGCCTCGATGCGGCTCGGCTTCTCGATGAAGGTCGGCATACCAAGGGGCGTAAGCCGAGACGCACGCCCGCGTCAATCCCTTCGCCCTCTGGTGAGAAGGAAAACCACTTTCGCGCGACTGGTTTGATTGAGTACAATATTGCAGAAAATTTGTGCACATACGGGTGCGGCGGGACACGCGGATACCGTGCCAGCCCGATTGCGGCAGGGACGGGAATCGGGCATGGGGGAGGAGGCGCTGCCTCGGCGCGGACGAGGCGCAGCGCGAAGAGGTCCACATGAAAAGCAAGACCAGGTTCGATCGCCGTCGCTTCCTCGAGCTCCTCTCTGTCGCCGGCGTCGCCGTGTACCTGCCGGGCTGCGGGCCGGACGACGGACAACCGCCGAACAATCCGCCTGCATCGTCGAAGAAGGCGCTCGTGCTGGGGGGTGGCCTCGCGGGGCTCACGGCGGCCTACGATCTCTCGAAGCAGGGATGGGACGTCACCGTGCTGGAGGCGCAGGCCAGCGCCGGCGGCCGCGTCCAGACGCACCGCGCGTTCGAGAACGGCCAGTATGCCGAGCTCGGGGCGACACGCATCCCCGACGTGCACGATCTCACGATCGCGTACGCCGAGGAGTTCGGCCTGAAGCTCGTCGAGTTCCAGGACGGCACGCCGCTGTATTACCTGGGGGGCAACCGATTCGTGCACGCGGAGGGCACGCCGTGGCCGATCGACGGCCTCTCGGCCGAGGAGGCCATGGAGGGCCTCGGCATGTGGTCGACGTACATCGCGGCCAATTTCGAGAAATTCGGCAATCCGCGCGACGGATCGTTCCCGCTCCCCGGCGTCGTCGATCAATGGGACGGCAAGACGATGATCGATTACCTCAAGGACCAGGGCGCGACCGACGCCTTCCTCCCGCTCTACGCGTCGGACAACGGCTCCGAGGTCCACAAGATCGGCGCCCTCGCGTGGATGGCGCTCGAGGTCGCGGACCAAGACTGGAACCTCACCTACCACGTCGAGGGCGGCAACGACCTCATCGTGCAGAAGCTCCTCGAGAAGCTCGACGGCAAGATCCTGTTCGAGAAGGTCGTGAAATCGATCTCGCAGGACGACACGAAGGTCACGGTCACCGTCGACGCGAAGGGCACGACGGAGACGTACGAGGCCGATTACCTCGTCTGCGCGATCCCCTTCCCGCCCCTGCGCGACGTCACGTTCTCGCCGGCGCTGCCCGACGACAAGCAGAAGGCGATCGACGAGCTTTACATGATGACCGCGGCGCGCGGCACGTTCCAGACGAAGACGCGATTCTGGAAGAACGATCCGCTCGGCGAGCTCGGCGGGCTCAAGCTCGTCAAGTCGGACACGAGGGCCGAGCGCGTCTGGGATCTGACGAACACCCAGACCGGCGACACGGGCATCCTCGTGGCGTACACCCAGAACGAGAATGCCGACGCGTTCGGCGCCGTGCCCGAGGCCGAACGCGAGGCGTTCATGCAGGCCGAGATCGCGAAGTTTTTCCCGGAGATCGAGGCCGAGAAGTCCTCGTTCCACCAGAAGGTCTGGGCGCAGGATCCGTGGGTGAAGGGCGCGTGGACGGCGATCCTGCCGGGCCAGTGGTGGATGATGGCGGTCATCCCCCGCGTCGAGGGCCGCATTCATTTCGCCGGCGAGCACACCTCGATCTGGGCCGGCTGGATGCAGGGCGCGATCGAGAGCGGCAAGCGCGCCGCGAGCGAGATCCTGAAGAAGAGCTGAGCGCTCGTCCCCCAAAACGAAAAGCCCGCTCCCTGCGTCTCCGCAGGGGCGGGCTTTCGCCTTCACGAAGGGCCGGGATCAGCCTTCGATGACGTAGTACGCCTTCTCGGGCTTGTGCGTCTTGTAGCGACGACGCGCCGGGGAGCCGGACCACTGGTCGACGACCTCGATCGTGTTGCCGAACTGGCCGAGGTAGATCGCCGCGTGGTTGCCACGCGCGAAGCTCATGTAACGGTCGTCCACCCAGCCGCACGCGATCGCCGTGCCGGGCTGAAGGGCCGCGTTCCCGAGCACGAGAGCGCCCTTCCTCCAGGCCGAGGTGTGCGGCGCGCCGCAGGCGTACTTGACGAGCGCGACGCACTGCTCGCTCTCGCCGTAGTGCCTGCCTTCGTAAAGCTCCGGAGTATTCGTGCGATAGGCCATGAAGGGCTCCTCTCTCGAGTTTGTGGTGGCGCAACATGGCGCCACGGAACTCGAAAAGAGTACAGGCGATCTCAGCCAGCCCACAAGCAACGTCAACAGCTCGTCGCCGATTTATTCGTTGGAAATCTCACACGAGCGCACTTCGACCTGGTGCGTTATGCTTTTTTGCCCGATTCCTGACGCGTTCGCGGCATCATTCCAGCCGGACCATCAATGATGTTTCCTGACATCGAGACCCATCGGAGACGCGGCGTACGTTATTTCGGCGGGCGCGTCGTTTGTCCACTCGCGGGCGTCGGCAGCCGCGGCCCGAACGAGAGCAACCGGCTCGCGCTGGAGAACGACGACAGCGAGGTGACGATCGATCGGAGGTCGCGCCGCATCACGGTGACAAACACGCGGCGTTACCCGGAAAAGACGCTGATCGTGGACCTCGAGTTCCTCGCCGACGGCGAGACCCGGAGCGGATCGAGCTCGCCGATCGCGATCCACCTCGAGGTCTTCAAGAAGGGCGACACGCTCTCGCTCGATCTGCACCGGCACCTGCGCACGCAGGAGCCCCTCGCGAGCGCCGTCTTCGAGCCGTTCGACGTCATCATCGAGGGAGGGCCGCGGGCCGAGACGGTCTACACGAAGGAGCGCGCGCTCGCGCTCGTGCGAGAGCCTTCGATCACGCACCGCGTGGTGAAGGCGCTCATGGCGAAGCGCGACAACACACGCGGCTCGCTGCAAAGTCCCCATCGGAGAGGTTATCGCGTCGCGGATCTCTCGCTCGGCTTCGGCGCGCTCGGGCTCGCGTGGATGCTGGTGCGCGCGGAGCTGCGGTCCCTCGACGGCGCGAACGCGGAGCTCATCGAGCGCGGCTCGGTCGCCGCGATGCTGCAAGAGGGCGCGTGGGAGCTCTCGCTCACGGCGCTCTCGGACAAACTGTCCTCGATCGTGCAGCGGGATCTGTTCCTGTTCGGGCTCGACCAGGAGCCGCTGCTCGAGCCGGTGATGACGCGTGGTCTCCGCGCAGGCGAGACGCTCGCGTTCCGGTTCCGCAAAGGCGAAGGCGAGATCGGGCTCGGCGCGAAGAGCGCGAGGATGGATGGCGCGATCGACGTCGCGCGGGCGTACCTCGAGTTTCACATGCTCGGCGGGCTGCTCTGCGAGCACGCCGAGCGGCCCGCGGCGGCGCGTGGCGGATGATCCACGAGGAGCGGCGGATCCACGCGCTCGACGGCGCGCGCGCCTTCGCGACGGCGCTCGTGGTCCTCCTGCACGGCCTGCTCTCGTTCCTGGAGACGCCGATCGGCTGGGCGATCAAGGACCACTCGACCCACCTCGCCGCGGATTTCGTGGTGTGGGTGGGCCGCGCGTTCCTGATGCCGGTGTTTTTCCTCCTGTCGGGCATGGTCTCGCGCCGGATCGTGCTCCGCGGCGGCCTGCGGGGGTTTGCGCGCGAGCGGGCGGTCCGCGTGCTCGCGCCGCTGCTCGCCGCGCTCGTGCCCGTCTCCGCGGCGATGAACGCGCTCTGGGACCACGGGCGCGCGCTCGAAGGCCGCGCCGCCGTGGGCAACCAGGTGCCGGCGCTGCGCGCCTCGGAGCTACCCGTCACGCTCGCGCACCTCTGGTTCCTTTACTACCTGCTCTTGCTCTCGACGCTCGCCGCCGTGCTGCCGCGGCGCCCGCTCCGATGGCCGCTCGTGTTACCAGGCCTCGCGATCGTCCCGGTCTCCCTGGTGCTGCTCGCCGCGGGCAAACTCCAGCTCGACACGCCCCTCTCGTTCCTCGTCGAACCCTCGATCGCAGCCTATTTCGTGGTGTTTTTCGTCTGGGGCTGGCTGCTCGATCCGGAGGGGCTCGAGGTGTATGCCCAGAAGCTCCCGTGGCTCCTGGGGCTCGCGCTCGTGTTGCTCGCGTCGCTCGTCCCGGCGCTCGTCGCGAGCACCGCGGAGGGCGCCCCGGCGCGCGCGCCCGCGTGGGCGCTCGTCACGAGCGCGGCGTTCTCGTGTGTCTCCGTGGCGGTTTTTCTGGGCACCTCGGGGCGGCTCGTGACCCGCGAGCGGCCGCTCGTCCGCAGGCTCGCCGACGCGTCGTACTTCACGTACGTCACGCACCTGCCGCTCGTGGTCCTCCTGCAGATCGCAGCGTCGCGGCTCGCGTGGCCGGGGCCCTTGAAGTACGCGGGCGTGGTGACGATCACGGGGGCGGTTTGTCTGGGCTCGTTCGTGCTCCTCAGAGCCGCCCGTCGCGCATCTCGACGGTCCGCTGGGCTCGCGCCGCGATCCGCGGATCGTGCGTGACCATGAGCAGCGCCGCGCCGAGGGCCGAGGCCGCGGCGAGCGCGTCCATCACGACGTCCGCGGAGGCGCTGTCGAGGCTGCCCGTCGGCTCGTCGGCGAGCACGAGGCGCGGGCGGTTGACGAGGGCGCGGGCGATGGCCACGCGTTGCGCCTCGCCCACGGAGAGCTCGCCCGGAGGCGCGTCACGCCGCGCGGCGAGGCCAAACCGCTCGAGCAGCGCGTCGGCCGCACGCTCCGCCTCGCGGCGCGAGGAGCCGAGGCGCCACGCAGGCAGCGCCACGTTCTCTCGCGCGCTGAGGCTCGCGACGAGGTTGTTCTGCTGAAACACGAAGCCGATCCAGGCGAGGCGCAGCTCGGCGCGTACGTCGTCCGCGAGGGACCAGGCGTCGTGACCGGCGAGGACGACGCGGCCGGCGGTGGGCCGATCGAGCAGGCCGATCATCTGGAGGAAGGTGGTCTTGCCGCAGCCGCTCGGGCCCACGAGCGCGACGGACACGGCTTCGTCGAGGTCGAGCGAGGCGCCGCGGACGACGTCACGATCGCCGAGGCGACGCACGAGGCTCTCGCAGCGGAGGACCTCGCCCATCAGTCGATCCTGCGCAGGACGGGCGCCGGGTCGGTCCGGGCCGCGCGGAAGGCCGGGACGCTGCCGGCGAGCAAGGTGGTGGCGAGGACCACGAGGCAGGGCCCGGCGAGGACGGCAGCCGTGATGACGGGACGAACCACGAGCGCCTCCCACGAGAAGATGGGGTGGGCCTGGAAATAGAGCAGCATCCCGTAGCCGAGCGCGGCGCCCGCCGTGAGCCCGGCGAGGGCGACGACGAGGGCCTGGAGCAAGAAGAGGCCAAAGACCTCGCGGCGCGAGAAGCCGAGGGCGGCGAGGATGCCGATCTCGCGGCGCCGGCCGAGGACGTGGATGTGGAAGAGGGCCCAGACCGGGATGGTGATCGCCGCGACGACCATGGCGTAGGAGAGGCTGTTGATGGTCCGGTTGGCGGCGAGGTAGTTCGTGACGAAGGGGTCGTCCTTTTGCCAGTCGACGGCGCGAGCCTCGGGGAGGCGGGCTTCGAGGCGCGGGGCGAGGGCCGCGGCGGCGAAGTGGTCGTCGAGGTGGAGGTGCACGGCGGAGGCCACGGCGGGCGCGCCCGTACGCTCGGCGAGGGAGGCGCGGTCGAGGAAGACGCTGCGGTAGGCGCCGGCGCTGCCCGAGGCGATGCCGCGGACGGTCATGAGGGAGGTGGCCGTCGGATCGGCGGCGGCGGCGGGTGGTCCGCCGAGGATCACGCGCAGGTCGACCGTGTCGCCGACCTTCACGCCGAGCCGCGTGGCGAGCGAGCTGCCGAGGACGACGCCCTTCGTGTCGCCACGCGCGAGTAGCTCGCCCTCCGAGAGGTGGAACGGTCGGACCGCGGGATCGCCGGGGAAATCGTAGCCGTAGGCGAGCGCGTTGTGGAACCGCCCGCCCTTGCCGACGGCGCCGGGCAGGACGAGGACCGGGATGCTGGCGCGGACGCCCGTCTCGGCGGCCTCGGCGACCCGCGCGGCGGCGGCTGCGCCGTCCTCGAAGGGGCGCCCGTCCCGGGGCTCGACGCGCACGTCGCCGGGCCCGTGACGGAGCTCCTCTTCGAGCAGGGCCTCGCTGAAGCCGGCGAGGTTCGCCGTGTTGGGGATCTGGAACCCCGCGCCCGCGGCGACGGCGACGACGAGCAGGGCGAACGTGAAGCGGCTCCCGAGCAGGCTCTTGCGTGCGAGGAAGAGCAGCGGCCCGAGGCGAGGGCGCGAGCGCGGCAGCGGGGCGGGCTCCACGGCTCCTCAGGCCCCGTCGAGCAGCCGCACGTGGATCGACGGCGCCCTCCGCGGGACGGCTCGCTCGAGCACCTCGCCCATCCGCAAGAGGAGGTGCTCCTCCCAGGGGCGCCCCATGAGCTGAATGCCGATCGGGTGCCCGCTCGCGCCATACCCGCCGGGCACGCTGATCGCCGGGTTGCCGGTGAGGTTGGCAGGAAACACGAACCGCATGAGCCCGCTCGTCACATCGAGGTTGCTCTCGCCGCGCGGGAGCACGTCCTCGGCGATACGCGGCGCCGTGAGCGCGGTCGTCGGCGTGACGAGGACGTCCACGGCCTCGAACACGCGGGCGAGGTGCCGGGAAAAACGGGCGCGCACCTTCTGGGATTGCACGTAATCGACGCCCGTGAGCGCTCGACCGATCGCCAGGTTGATCCGCACGCCGAGGCTGAACGATCGCCGGTGCTCGGCGTCGTATCGCGCCATGCACGAGGCCATCTCGCAGAGAATGGTGATGCCCTGCGCGACGCGGGCGCGGTCGAGCTCGGGGATCTCGACCTCGACGACACGCGCGCCCCGGGCGCGGAAGATGTCGAGCGCGCCCTCGGCGGCGCGGACGATCTCGGGCGTGGCATGCTCGAACCAGGGGCGGTAGACGCCGATCCGCACGCCCTCGAGGTCGTCCCGGCCGAGGCCTTCGAGGTGGGGCGGGGGCTGATGGAGCGAATTCGGATCCCTGGGATCGGGGCCGGCGATGAGGGCATACGCGAGCGCGACGTCGCGCACCGTGGCGCCGAGGGGGCCGACGTGGCCGACGCTCGCGCACAGGGGAAAGGCGCCGTGCTCGCTGATGCGGCTCCAGGTGGCCTTGAGCCCGACGACGCCGCAGAGCGCGGCCGGGATGCGGATCGAGCCGCCGCCGTCGGCGCCCAGGGAAATGGGGCAAAACCCCGCCGCCACGCTGGCGCCCGAGCCGCTCGACGATCCGCCGGTGTAATGGCCCGGCGCATAAGGGTTCGTCGGGGTGCCGTGGTGGGCATTGAACCCCGAGGTGTCGATGCCGATCTCGTGCATGTTGACCTTGCCGAGGATCAACGCGCCGGCCTCGCGCAGGCGGCGGACCGTGGTGGCGTCCTCGCCGGCCCGGTCCCGGAAGATCCGCGTGCCCACGGTGGTGTGATATCCCTCGACGTCGAGCTCGTCCTTGATCGAGACGGGGACGCCGTCGAGCGGGCCTCTCGGCGCGCCGCTGCGATATCGCTCGCGGGACTCCCGCGCGGCGGCGAGCAGGCGATCGGCATTTCGCTCGATGAACACCCGGAGCGGACGCTCGCCGCCGTCGAGGCGCTGGGCGGCTTCGAGGAAACGCTCGGCGACCTTCACCGGATCGGAGCGGCCTTCGCGGTAGGCGGCGACGAAGTCCGCGGCCGACTCGAAGGCGAATCCGGTTGTTTTCGGGGCCAAACGCGCGAGGGCATCGAGGTCCGGGGGCGGCGCGGCCTGGGCCGTGAGGCTCGCGGGGCGCGGCAGGTCCGGCGCGACGGAGGGCGCCTCGTGGAGGGCGGTGACCCGGAGATCCAGGATGCCGAGGTCCTTCAGGAGCTTCTGCCCGATGAGGTGCCCCGTGGCCGGGTTTTCGAGGGCGAGCGCTGCGGCTTCGAGCGCGAGGCCGGTCATGCGGGGGGCATGGGCGGTCTTGAGATCGTACGTCATGAGGAGAACGCTCCGGGGCGAGGGGGGCGAATCCTAGGCCATGGGGGCCTGGTTTGCAGCAACGAACCCGTCCGCGAGGCCGGGAGGAGCCCTGCGACGACGCGCCTGCGCTCTCGCCCACATTCCGGTCCTCCCCTCACGCCTCGCGCAAATCTTGCGACGGGACATGCAAGCGGTGCGCGTCACGTTCGATGCGTCGCGCGCCCGGCGGAAGAGCGCCGCCAACACACGTGATCTCGATGCATGCCTTGCGCTCGCGCCCGCGCACGGTCCTTGCTCTGAGGCCCCGTTACGAAAGGGAACGAGGCAACATGCAGCCGACTGCACGACCTGAAAAAAAGAGTCCGTTCCGAGGGCTGTGGCTCACGCTCGCGACCGTCATCCTGGCGTCCTTCGCAGTGCTCGGGTACTACGGGTGGCAGATTCATCAAAAAGCGCCTCCGCTGCCGGCGCGCGTCGTCGCGGACGACGGCGCGGTGCTCTACACGCAGAGCGACATCCAGGATGGCCAGAACGTCTGGCAATCCATGGGCGGGCAGGAGGTGGGATCGATCTGGGGGCACGGCGGTTATCAGGCCCCCGATTGGTCCGCGGACTGGCTGCACCGCGAGAGCACCCACCTCGCCGACAGCATCGCTCGGGCCGAACACGGGGCGGCCTTCGATACACTCGACCCCGTGAAACGCGCCGGCGTGCAGGCCATGGTGCAGGCCGAGCTCCGCACGAACACGTACGACCCCGCGACCGGGGATCTGCGTATCTCGTCGCGCCGCGCCGCCGCCATCAAGGCCACGGCGAGCCATTACGATGGGCTGTTCGGCGCGGACACGTCGCTCGCCTCGCTGCGCGAGGCGTACGCGATCCCCACGAACAGCGTGCCCGACGTCGAGCGGCGTCGCATGATGAACGCCTTCTTCTTCTGGGCCTCGTGGTCCTGCGTGACCGAGCGCGTGGGCGAGCCCGTCACCTACACCAACAACTGGCCCCCCGACGAGCTCGTGGGCAACCGCGTGACCGCGCCGATCGTGATCTGGTCGATCGTGAGCTTCGTCCTGCTGCTCGCCGGCATCGGCGGGATGGTATGGTATTTCGCGGCGAAGCAACACGAAGAGGAGCCACCTCCGTCGCTGCTCCCCGGCCGTGATCCCTTGCTGCAGCTCCAGGCCACGCCCTCGATGAAGGCCACGGTCAAGTATTTCTGGGTCGCCGCGGCGCTCTTCATCTTGCAGGTCGGCCTCGGGGCCGTGACGGCCCATTACACCGTGGAGGGGACCGGGTTTTACGGCATCCCGCTCGCGGAGATCCTGCCTTATGCCGTCACGCGGACCTGGCACATCCAGCTCGCGATCTTCTGGATCGCGACGACCTGGCTCGCGACCGGCCTCTTCATGGCGCCGGCCGTGGGCGGCGACGAACCGCGCTACCAGCGCGCCGGCGTCAATTTCCTCTTCGTCTGCCTGCTCATCATCGTCGTCGGCTCCCTGGGTGGGACCTGGTATTCGACGCGGCAGCGCATGGGGCTCGAGGCGAGCTTCTGGTTCGGCCACCAGGGCCTCGAATACACGGACATCGGCCGGTTCTGGCAGATCTTCCTCTTCGTGGGCCTCGTCCTCTGGCTCGTCCTGATGGTGCGCGCGCTCATGCCCGCGCTCCGGCGCAAGGACGACCAGCGGCCCCTCGTCGGCCTCTTCTTGCTCTCGTCCCTCGGCATCGCGATGTTTTATGCCGCGGGCCTCATGTGGGGCCGCCACTCGCACCTCTCCATGGTCGAGTACTGGCGCTGGTGGGTCGTGCACCTCTGGGTCGAGGGCTTCTTCGAGGTCTTCGCGACCGTGATCATCGCCTTCCTCTTCGTCCGGCTCGGCCTCGCCAGGCCCCGCGCCGCGAGCCGCGCCGTGCTCTTCTCGACGATCATCTTCCTGAGCGGCGGCGTCATCGGCACGTTCCACCACCTCTACTTCTCGGGCACGCCCACCGCCGTCCTCGCGCTCGGCGCCGTGTTCAGCGCGCTCGAGGTCGTGCCGCTCTCGCTCATCGGGTTCGAGGCCTACAGCAACCTGCGGCTCGTGCACCTGCGCCCCTGGGTCCAGAGCTACAAGTGGCCCATTTACTTCTTCGTCGCCGTGGCGTTCTGGAACCTCGTCGGCGCGGGCCTCTTCGGCTTCATGATCAACCCCCCGATCGCGCTTTATTACATGCAGGGGCTGAACACGACGCCCGTGCACGGGCACACGGCCCTCTTCGGCGTCTACGGCATGCTGGGCATCGGCCTCATGCTCTTCTGCCTCCGCGGCCTCTTCGCGCGGTTCGCCTGGAAGACCGGCGTCATCGCCTTCGCGTTCTGGGCCATCAACATCGGCCTCGGCCTGATGGCGATCGTGAGCCTCTTGCCGGTCGGCGTCATGCAAGCCATCGCCAGCGTGGAGCACGGGATGTGGTACGCCCGCTCGGCCGAGTTCCTCCAGACGCCCGTGATGGAGAAGCTCCGGTGGTCGCGTGTCCTCGGCGATACCATCTTCGCCACGGGGATCCTCGCCCTCGGATACTTCCTCCTCGGCCTCGTGACCGGCTGGTCGCTCGTGAAGCAAGAGGCCCCGAAAGAGGGGACCTCGACCCCGCCGCCTCCGCTCGACGACGCCCCTCCCATGAGCCTGCCGCCGAACACGCTGCGCGGCGCGTCCTGACAGACCCGAAGGACCTGCGCGCCCTCGCGCAGGTCCTGCAGCGGCCTCCCCTCCCGCAATCACGAAATCGCTCGTTCTCGCGTCGGCGCGGACCTTGCACCTCGCTCCGCCCATGAACGACGCGACGACCCAGAGGCAACCCAGGCGCTCCCATGGCACGCGGGTGCGGGAGATCATGACGCGCAAGGTCGTGACCATTCAGGAACACGAATGCGTGGCCCTCGCCGAGCAGTTGATGGCCCAGGGGGGCATTCGCCATCTGCCCGTGATGCGCGGCGAGGCGCTCGTCGGCCTCGTCGGCGATCGAGACATCCTCGGGTTGGTCTCCGACGGTCCCCTGCTCGACATGCCCGTGCGCGACGTCATGGCCGCTCCCGTCGAGACGACCGGGCCGGACGAGGGCGTCGACGAGGCGAGCGCCCGGATGGCGGCGCGCCGCATCGATTGCCTCCCCGTGCTCGAAGACGGCAGGCTCGTGGGCATCTTGACGAGCACCGACGTCCTCGCCGAACGGGGACGGCTCGCGCACAAGGGCGCGGCCGGCCCGACGCCCCTACCCCTGGCGCGCGACGTCATGCACCGCCGCGTGATGACGATCCGCAGCGATCTGCCGCTCCGCGAGGCCATCCAGGTGCTCGTCGGCTCGGGGCAACGTCATTTGCCCGTCGTCAACGAGGTGGGGCGCGCGGTCGGGATGTTCGGCGATCGGGAGCTCCGCGCCTCGGTCGGCGACGCGGCTGCCATGCTGAATGGGGACGACGCGGCGCTCGACGTCGAGGGCAAGGTGGTCAGCGAGGTCATGCGGCCGGGCGCGCTGACGGTCCCGCAGGACGCCTCCGTCATCGAGATCGCCGACAAGATCCTCGACGAACGGCAGATGGCGCTCTGCGTGCTCGACACGTCCGAGCGCATCGTCGGCATCATCAGCTACGTCGACGTCCTCGCGGCGCTCGTCGGGCGCAAGGCGCGCGAGGTGAAGGCGCCGTAGGCTCGGGCGAGCGCGCGCGATTCTACCTGCAATCGGCGAACACCTCGCGGTGGAGCGTTTCGCCGAGCTTCTCGTGCCCCTTCGGGCCGAAATGCAGGCCGTCCTTGAACGGCGCCTCGTATTCGGGGCAGAGCCGGTTCGGGTTGCCACACGAGAGCAGCGCGAAGGCGTCGACCACGTGATCGACCTCGCCCGCGAGCTTGCGCGCGCGGATCCAGTCGTTCACCTGGGCCGTGGCCGCGGCGCGTTTGTCGTTCCAGTACCGGGAAAAACCACCCCAGGGCGCGACGGTCATCGCGACGACCTGCATCTTGCGCCCTTTGGCGAGGGCGTACATGCCCGCGAGGTCGCCCTGGATGAGCTTCGGCGTGCGGAAGGCCGTCTCGTCGCTGTAGAGATCGTTCACGCCGCCGAAGACGATGACGTGCGTGTAAGCGGGTTTGTCCGAGGGCGGAGGCTCGCCGAGCACGTCACGCGCGAAGCGCCGGTGCATCTGGTTCACCATCTGTCCGCCGATGCCAAAATTGTCGAATCGGCTCTCGGGGCAACGCTCGCGCAGGTAATCGAGGAATTTCCCGCCGTGGGAGCGGGCATCCGTGAGAGAATCGCCGATGGCCGCGACGACGTAGGCGCGACGGGAATCGGGGGCCGAAGCGGAATCGGGGGCCGAAGCGGAGGCGGACGCGGGCGCGGGGCCCTTCTCCGCGAGGGGCGAGCTCTTCGGCTTGGAGGCGCTCTCCGCGCAGCCGGCAAGGCAGGCAAAAGCGGCGAGAAGGAGCTTCTCGGCGAGGGGAAAACGCATCGGCATCCTATCGTGGATCTTATCACGAGAAAGCGGCCTCAGCCACGCGCGATCGGCCCCTTGCCGTCCCCCTCGAATCCTCCCCACGTTCCCCGCGAACATCCAGAGGAGGGTTTTCCATGGTTGAACGGCATTTCGTGCTCGGCGCGACGCTCGCGGCGGCGCTCGTCCACGCAGGCGCTTCGCGCGCCGAGGCGAAGAGGGCCGCGGCCACGCTCCACGACGCCCAGGGAAAGGACGTGGGGACCGTGTCGCTCGAGGAGACGCCGAACGGCGTGCTCATCCGCGGCGAACTCGCGGGGTTGCCCCCCGGCGCCAAGGGGTTTCACATTCACGACAAGGGCGCCTGCACGCCGAACTTCGAGGCCGCGGGAGGCCATTTCAATCCGACGGGCGCGGCCCACGGCTTCGAAAGCAAGGCCGGCCCGCACCTCGGCGATTTGCCGAACCTCCACGTGCCGGCGAACGGGCGCGTGACGGTGGAGGTGTTCGCGCGCGGCGTGACGCTCGGCGAGGGGCCGACGAGCCTCGTCGCGGGCGACGGCACGGCCATCGTGGTGCACGCCGGCGCAGACGACTACGAGACCGATCCCGCGGGCGCAGCCGGCGCGCGGCTCGCCTGCGGCGTCATCCGGCCGAGCGCCAAGTAATCGACGTGGGCACGCGCGTGCCCACCCGACCTTCCGCTCCGTCACCCTTTCGAGGTCGAAATCCTGCTAGCCCCGCCCGCCCGAGTTGCGCTACGAAGGACCGAGGGCGGGAAGGCGCAGGATGCGATCGATGAAACGTACGTTTTCGATGACGATTTCCCTCGGGCTCGCGCTGGGCGTCGTGGCGTGTGGGAGCGGGCAAGCGCCGCCTCCCCCGCCCCCGCCGCAGCCGGTTGTCGCGCCCCCGCCTGTCGCGACCGCGCCCGCGCCTCCTCCGCCCGCGCCCACGGCTGCGGCCGAGCCCGCGCCCGGCAAGTACACGACCGAGATCGTCATCCACCAGGCCGAGATCCACGGCAAGGTCAAGCTGAAGGCAGGCAAGAAGCTGCTCATCGAGCCCCTCGTCGCGACCAGCCAAACCGTCCCGCAGAAGGGCAACAAGGCCGAGGTCTTCCGCGTGGTCGGCAAGGACGGCGCCGAGAGCGACTGGCTGCTCGTCGCCGAGGGTGAGGTCGGCGAGACCTGGGTGCAGGGCAAGAGCGTCGAGGTCACCGTGCTCGACGAGAAGAAGGACGCCCTCGTCAACGGCCAGAAGGCCTTCCATTTCGCCCCGGGGACGATGGTGCGCGTGCGCTGGCAATGGTGAGCCCGGCCGGGTTGACGTGACGAGCCGCGCCACCCCATACTCCGCGCCCTCGTAACCCCGTCAAGGAGACCGCACGTGTCGCATCCCCCGCTCACGCACCTGTCCGAGGAGGAGACGCTCTTCCGCGACTCGGTGCTCGATTTCGCGAAGAAGCGCGTCGCGCCGCTCGTCAGCGAGATGGACGAGAAAGGCGCGCTCGATCCCTCGCTCCTGCCTCCCCTCTTCGAGCTCGGCCTCATGGGCGTCGAGATCCCCGAGAACTACGGCGGCGCCGGCTCGAGCTTCTTCAACGCGATCCTCGCCGTCGAGGCGCTCGCCGTCGTCGACCCGAGCGTGAGCGTGCTCGTGGACGTGCAGAACACGCTCGTCGCGAACGCTGTGCTGCGCTGGGCGAACGACGCGCAGAAGGAGAAGTACCTGCCCCGCCTCTGCAAGGACTGGGTCGGCTCGTACGCGCTCAGCGAGTCGGGCAGCGGCTCCGACGCCTTCGCCCTGCAGGCCCGCGCGACGCAGAAGGACGGCCGCTGGGTGCTGAACGGTCGCAAGCTCTGGATCACGAACGCGAACGAGAGCTCGCTCTTCCTGGTCCTCGCGAACGTGGACCCGAGCAAGGGCTACCGCGGCATCACGGCCTTCCTGGTCGAGCGCGGCTTCCCTGGCTTCTCCGTGGGCAAGAAGGAGAACAAGCTCGGCATCCGCGCGTCGAGCACGTGCGAGCTCGTCCTCGAGGACTGCGAGGTCCCCGCGGAGAACGTGCTCGGCGAGGTCGGCAAGGGTTACAAGATCGCGATCGAGACGCTGAACGAGGGCCGCATCGGCATCGGCGCGCAGATGATCGGCCTGGCGCAGGGCGCCTTCGACCAGGCGATGCGGTACATGGGCGAGCGCAAGCAGTTCGGCCAGTCGATCGCGAGCTTCCAGGGCATGCAGTTCCAGTACGCCCGCGTCGCGACGGAGATCGAGGCCGCGCGGCTCATGGTCTACAACGCCGCGCGGCGCAAGGACGCGGGCCTGCCCTTCGTGAAGGAGGCGGCCATGGCGAAGCTGTTCTCGTCGGAGGTCGCCGAGCGCGCGGCGTCGATGTGCGTGGAGTTCTTCGGCGGCGTGGGCTTCACGAAGGAGTACCCCGCGGAGAAGTTCTACCGCGACGCGAAGATCGGCAAGATCTACGAGGGCACGTCGAACATGCAGCTCGCCACGATCGCGAAGCTCCTGCAGAGCGAGTACGAGGCGAAGGGATGACCGTCTGCCCCCGCTGCGGCGCGCGAGCGACCTACGTGGGGATCGTGACGGTGGAGTGCGCGACCGAGGGCTGCCCGAACTTCCGGCAGCCCCCGCCCGCGCCTCCCGCGGCCCCGCCCGAGACGAAGGAGGGAGACGGCGCCGAGAAGTCTCCCGAGGACGAAGAGCTGCTCACCTCGATGCTCGAGGGCGGGTTCTTCTAGCCGGGTTTGTCAACACCCTTCTTCGGCGTCACCACCTCGCGAGCCCCGTCGACGGCTCAGTCCCTGCCACTCACCTTGCGATTTCGACTGCTCGCGGGCGTGGTCTGGTTCGTCTCGAGATAAAAGACGAGGTCCTGCGGGAGCTGGAACGTCGTGCCCGCCGGCAGATTCACGTACAACGAGAGGCGGTACGTCAGAAACCACGTCGAGGTCCCCGGGAACAGGGACATCTCTGCCCGCCCCGACCAGGAGATGGGCCGCTTCAGCCCGCCGTCCCGGCTGACGTGACAGGTGAAGTAGAGGTCCGGCAGCACGGGCGGCGGCGTCGCCTCGCTCGACGAGGTGATCTGCGAGTAATACGTGAAGACGTTCTCCCCGTCCGAGAGCTCGGTATTCGCGGGGAGCTTGGCCCAGAAAGAGAGCGATCTCGCGCCCTTGTACACCCCGGGACGAAGGGGCTTGGCTTCGCTCTCGCCGGCCCCGGGATCGTCCTCGTTTCCGACCACGATGCGCCGGAGGCTGTAGGCCGTGACCACGCCCTCGAAGGTCCCGGCGGCGGGCGGCTCCCCACGATATCCGACGCTGCAGAACGTGTTGCCATACGCGAGATCGCTCCCGGCGTCGAAGAACTCGTCCTGGATGTTCATCAGGGTGACGAACGGGTATCCACCCGTGTGCTTGAAGGATTTCCGCCCCGAGAGCTGCACGCCCTGTGCTTCGAGATATCCGTCGCGGAAGGTCAGGCCCACGTTCCCGATGCTGTGCGTCCAGACGCCGGTGTGGCAATCGGAGACCCAGAAGCTCGTGACCGTCTGCAGGGTCGAGTTTCCGTACGCGGAGAGGAATCGATAACCGGTCGTCACCCCCGCCGCGCTGGTGCGCTCGACGAGGTTCGTGAAGCAGGCGCGTCCGGCGGCGATCGGCGCGCCGTCCGCGTCGAGGCCGTCGGCGTCGGAGAACAAGAAGCCGACCGATCCCACCGACATGGGCTGCCGCGGCGATGCCGTCATGTTTCCCAGCACCGCGACGCCGCGGACGACGCCGTACCAGACGCTCGAAAAATCGACGCCGATCACGTTCGGTCGCGTGGTGGCGATCCGGATGCCGAGGTTCTCCACCGAGAAACCGTAATTGTCCACGTTTCGTGATGCGGCGCGGATGACGGCCCTCGAGCCGGTGGTGTTCGCCGCGAAGCCCGTCGTCGTGATCAGCGTCGCTGCCGCCACGCCATTCACGCCTGCCGCGGTGGGGCCGCGCAGCGTGAGGTGGCCGTATCCCTTGATCTCGTCCGAGACGCGGTAGACCCCCGGCGGAAACAGGACCGACGCAGCGGTGTTCGGGTTCGATGCGGCATGCCGGGCGGCCTCGATCGTGTTTTGAATGGCGATCGTATCATCGGCGATGTTGTCGCCCCGCGCGCCGAACCACTTCACCGAGTACTCGAACCTGTCGAAGACGCGCTTCCAGCATCCCTGACGGGGCATCGCGTTCGGGACGATGAGCGTCCCACCATCGTCTGCGGTGGTGATGTCTGCGTCCCAGACGAACATCCCGCCGCCACCATCGCCGGGGGCGGCGTGACCGGCCAATATGACGGCGGCCCCGTCCTTCCAGGTGAGGCTCCTCAGGTCCACCATCGAATCGACGAGACGAATACGGGTATCGCTGGGCATGAGCGTGCCCTCCGAGGGCCCCGCGGAGCGGAACCCAAAGAAAGTGGCGGTCAAGAAAGGAACCAGTCCTCTCGGCCTCACGCGACTCCACGCGCATGAAGCACAATGGACCGGGGACCTGATTACATGGACCGCACGAATTCGACTGTCAAGCCAGCGCGGCAGACAGGCGATATTTCATTCGATTACGAGTCGATATTCGTCCGGGACGCCGCCCCCACGAGCTAGCCCGGCAGCCGCTTGATCGGCGGCGAGAACCGCGACGTCACCCACCGCGCGATCCGCGGGAACAGGAGCGTCACGCCATACGAGCGCGGATACACGACACGCGCCTTCTTCCGCTCGACGGCCCGCACCACGAGCCGCGCGAGCTCGTCGGCCGTGCCGACCGGCGAGAGCTTCGACGTGAACGTCGGCTCGTACTTCTCGTAGCCCTTGCGCCCCATGTCCGTGTCCACCGGCCCCGGATACACCGTGACCACGTGCACGCCCGTGCCCCGCAGCTCGCCCCGCAGCCCCTCCGACGCATTCGCCAGCGCGCCCTTCGAGGCATTGTAATAATACATGCCCGGCATGGGCGTGATCGCCGCCAGCGACGCGATGTCGACGATCGCCCCGCTCCCCCGCGCCATCATGCCCGGCAAGACCGCGCGCGTGAGCCGGAGCGGCGTCAGCACGTTGAGGCGCAGGAGCATCTCGCCCGCGTCGACCGCGGCGAGCTCGGTCGGCTCGATGTGCTGCACGCCCGCGTTGTTCACGAGCACGTCGATCGGCCCGAGCTCCGCCTCGGCCGGCGCGATCCAGTCCGTCGCGCGCTCCGGGACGGAGAGGTCCGCCTGGTGCAGGAAGGCTCGACCCGAGAGCTCACGCGCGATCGCGTCGAGCCGCTCCTTGCGCCGCGCGACGAGCGACAGGACCGCGCCCTTCGCAGCGAACGCGCGCGCCAGGGCCTCCCCGATGCCGACCGACGCACCCGTGATGGCGACGTGCATGGCGAGGGCCTTACTACGACCACGCCGCCGATGCACGTCAGGCCATGATCGTGACCATCCGGAACACCGGCGCCGCGAGCGCCTCGTCCCCGCGCACCACGGCCCGCGCCCGCGCCTCGGCCGGCTCGAGCCCCTTCGTCCAGAGCCGCCACGCGCTGTCCGCGTCGAGCTCCACCGTCGTCACGGCCGGCGTCTCCCGCGTGGTCACGAGCTCCCAGCGATCGGCGGCTCGCGCGAGCTGCCACGTCCCGCCCGCCTCCCCGGTGATCACGAGGTCGACCCCCGCCCCGTCCGCGGCCGGGACATCCCGGTAGGCGTGCGGCGCGCCTCGCAAAAAGGTGTCGATCACCGGATGCAGATGACGACGCTCCGTGAGGCCCGGCCGGCCCACGGCGTCGCGGATCTGCTGCTGGTGATGCCATTTTTCCGTGTATTCGCGGGCCACGTCGAACCAGTTCTGCGACCACTCCTCGCCGGCCCACGCCACGCTGAAGATCGCCGGCCCCTCGGGGTCGAGGCCCTCGAAGAGCGCGGCGACCTCCTCGTCGGCGCGGCGGAGCATCTCCATGAGCACGCGCGGCGAGAGCCTGCGCGCCGCCACCATCCACTCCGAGTTGAGCCGCTGGACGAACCCCACCATCGCCTCGAACGTGCGCATCTCGGGCGCCGGGATCACGTGCCCGTCCCGCTGGAACGACAGGCGCCGGAGCGAGCCGTCGAGCAGGTGCGCCACGAGGTCCTTCACGTCCCGCGTCGCGTGGACCGTCGGCTTCGTCCAGTCGTCCGGGCCGAGCGAGGCGAGCAGATCGTGGAGGGCGGAGCAGACTTCGCGGAAGAGGTGCGCGGTGGCGAGGGGGGGCAGAGGCGTCACGAGGGACGACTCTACCCCCGTTCGCGAGGAAAAACTATTGCCGGCAGCAGCGGAAGCCGATGTTGGGGAGCAACGTGCCTTCGGCCGCGCGCGCCGGCAGCTCCATCGTGCAGGCGAGGCCGAGCGCCGGCGAGAGCCACGAGCCGCCGTGGAGCTGAAAGATCCGGTTCGGCGCGGCCGCGACGTTCGTCTGCGTGCGGGTCCATTCGGTCACGTTGCCCGAGAGATCCCGCGGCCCCGCGCTCGAGACGCATGCCGCGAGGCTGCCCGTCGGGATCGCCACGCCCATGGCCGCGGCGTTGTCCACGCCGAGGCAAGCCATGGCGTCGTACGTCGGGCCATACGGATAAAGCGTGTTCGCGGGGCCGCCGCAGGCCGCTTCGAGTTCGGAGGACGAGCAGAGGCGGAAGCCCGGGCCACGCGCCGCGCAGGCGGCCTCGGCCTCGGCGTACGAGCCACCGGTCCAGGGCAGGACGAGCGGCTTGCTGCAGGCCACGGCCTCGAGGATCCCCGCGACCTGCGCGGTCGCGTCCGGCCGCGAGGCCTCGTATCGGTCCACGAAGGCGGGCGGGATCGAGCCGGGGATCGGATCCATCTCGAACGCGGCAGGATCGAGCTCTTCGTCGACGAACCCGTCGCAATCGTCGTCGACGCCGTTGCATTGCTCGGGCGTGGGCGGCTGCGCATCGGGCAGGGCCGAGAGGTCGCAGATCGTGGTGGCCGGGTTCTGCGGATCACACACGACGACGCCGACATCGGCGCATTTGCCGAGCCCGCCGTCGTCGCAGGCGGCGCCGAGGTCCTGGAACCACTCGTCCACGCTGCCGTCGCAGTTGCCGTCGACGCCGTCGCAGCGCGTCTCGGTGATCCGCACGAAGCCGGAGACGACCTCGACCTCGGGCGGATACACGCACGACCAGCCGGACGACCCGTTGCAGACGACCATCGTCCCCTCGCAAGGCGTCCCGGCCGTCACCGTGCAGAGGTTCGCCGGCGCGGCGAGGTCCGGATCGGCCGCGTCCACCTTGCCGTCGCAATCGTCGTCGATGCCGTTGCATTGCTCCGGGCCGAGCACGGGCACGGGGCAGGCGTATTCGCAGCCGTTCTTCGGGTCCCCGTCGACGTCGTAGGAGCCGGCGACGCAGGTGTCGACCACGCAGACGCCCTGCTCGCAGCGCGGGAAGGCGCTCGCGAGCAAGCATTTGTTGCCGCAGGCGCCGCAGTTCTCGACGTCGGTGAGCAGGTCGGCCTCGCAGGGCGGGCCGCCGCCCACCTGCGAGAAGCCGCCGAACCCGATGCTGCCGCCCTCGCCGCCCTCGCCGCCCATCCCGCCGGAGGCGCCGCTGCCCGAGGCCGAAGGGCCACAATCGGAGAAACAATACGCGTCGTCCACGCAGCCGCTCCCGAGGAGGACGGCGGCCATGCCGGGGAGGAGGGCCGCGAAGAGCCCGAGCCGCATCGTTCGTCCCGATTTCATGCCGCCTCCTTGCGCGACCCGCGCGCGCCGCGGCGGCGCCCGAGCCCCGCGCACGAGAGCGCGATGAGGCCCGCGATCACGCCCGCGTTTTGCCGTTCGTCGGAGGCGACGCCGCAGGTGCAGCCGCCGCCGCCCGTGGGCAAACCATAGGTGCCCCGGTCCGGCGCGCCGCCGCTGCCCGTCGTGGCCGCGGCATTGCCGCCATTTCCACCCGCGCCGCCGGCGCCCGCCGAGCCGCCATTTCCACCGTCGCCGCCATCGCCGCCATTGCCGCCCATGCCTCCGTCGGGCGCGTCCTGGCAGACGCCGTCCACGCAGACCTGGCCCGGGCCGCAGTTCACGTCGTCGCACGTGACCTTGAGGCAATACCCGTCGGCGTTACACGCGAGGCCCGGCGGACAGGGGAACTCGCCGCCCGTGCAGGGGATCGCGCATTGCGCCTGGATGCACATGCTGTCGCCCGGGCACGGGGCCATGTTGTCGCCGACGCCGTCGCAGTCCTCGTCGAGCCCGTTGCAGAGCTCCTCCTTCGGCCCGACGAAGCCCACGCAGACGGGCATCGCGTTGATGCAGAGCACCGTCCCGAGCTGGCAAGGCGCCTGATCGTTCGGGGCCGTGAGCTCGCCGCAAGGCACGCCGAAGATCATCGGCTGGTTCGTCGAGACGTCCGGCTCCTCGTCGATGTTGAAATCGCAGTCGTTGTCGACCCCGTCGCAGACCTCGGGCGAAGGGACGCAGCTCGGGCAATCGAGCGGCAGGCCCATCGCGTCCTCGTCGACGAGGCCGTCACAATCGTCGTCCATGCTGTTGCAGACCTCGGCCATCGGCGAGGCGCCCGGATCGACGATCCCGCACTCGGTGCCGGATCCATCGGCCTTGCAGACGTACGTCCCGAGCCCGAGGCAAGCGCCGATCTCGCCGTCGGTGCAGGGCTGGCCCTTCTCGGGGAAATCCTCGTCGACGAGGCCGTCGCAATCGTCGTCGAGGTCGTTGCAGAGCTCGAATTTCTGGTTCTGGCCGATGATCTGCGCCAGCGCATTGGCGAGCTCGCTCTTCGACGAGACGAAAAACGCCTGCTGGGTCCCGCCGGCCACCGCGATCTGGTTGAGCTGCGCCTGCTCGCTCGGGAGCACGGAGAAGCCGATCACGTAGGTCGGGATGGGCTTGCCATGGACACCCGCGAAGAGCGCCGCCGCCGCGGCCTGGGGGTCGCCCTGGCAGCTCTCGGCGCCGTCCGTGAGCAGGATGGCGGCGTACGAGCGGCACGCCGCGGCGCTGTCGCAGGTGACGACGGGCGTGAGGTAATCGTACGTCGCCTGGAGCGCGCCGGCGAGCGGCGTCGGGCCCGAGCCGCGCACCTCGCAGTTGCCCATCGCGCAGTGGTTGCCCTCCATCGTGCTCGCGTCGAACATCGCGTCCGCGTCCTCGACGCCGTCGAGCCAGCGCAAATAACGGCCGATCGGCTGGTTGAACCCGACGAGCACCTGCGCGCCCCGCCGCGGCGGCCCGCAGGACCCGGCGTAGTTGATACAATCCGAGGTCGGCGTCATCTCCATCGCCTCCTGCGGCCAGCCGATCGGGATGTTCCCCGTGAACGTCCCGCTGCTCGGATAGCCCGCGCCCGGATAGAGCTGCGAGAGCACACACTGGTTACCCGGGTACACCGAGGGGTACGGCGGCGGGAGGTTGTCCGAGGGATCGTCGTACGAGCAGCAGCTCTGCGCGCACTCGAAGTTCGCCGCGGACTGGCAACTTCGGTTGACGCCGACGTCCTGGTAATACCTGGCGAGCGCGTAATCGCTCTCCGGGAAGGCGCTGAGCACCTGCGTGAGCGCCTCCTTGGCGATGAACAGGCGCGAATTGTTCCCGGCCGTCGCGTCGGGATCGCTGCCCGTATCGACGCCCGGAAAATCCACCGAGCCGTCGCCGAAGGTCGGGTTGCCCGCGAGGTCGTTCAGCATCGAGCCCGACGTGTCGAGGACGAGCGCGAAGCGCGGCCGCGCGTCGGACGCGGGGACCAGGCACAACGCCGGGTCGTACGAGCAGATCTGCGGGACGCCGCCCACGCAGGCCGGGATCATGCTCCCGTCCGGGCAGGGGATCACGCCGAGATCCTCGTCGACCTGGCCGTCGAAATCGTTGTCCCAGCCGTCGCAGATCTCGCCGACGTACGCGCTGTCGATCTGGAGCTCGCCCGCGCCGCCGCCCGCCTCGCCGGCGCAGATCGGGCAGATGCCGCCCTTCGCGCCGCGCACGTCGAAGATCGCCTGCGGGTGGATCGTGCCGACGCGCGACTGCACGTTGATGATGCCGCCGCCGCCGCCGCCCGCGCAATCGTCGCAGGTGCCGTTGTTCTGCGTGCCCACGCACTCGACCTCGTTGTCCATCGGATCGACCGGCGTGCACTGGTTCGCCCCGTCGGCGCAGACCGAGCCGAGATCACCGCCGACGTTCTTGCACGTCTGCCCGAGGAGCGTGTTGCATTGCGCGTTCGAGGTGCAAGGCGTGCAGTTGCAGGGCCCGCAGCGGCCCGCCTGGCAGGTCTGCCCGGCCTGGCACTGGGCGTTCGTCGTGCAGGGCAGGCATTTCGGCTGCGAGTCGCCGCCGCGGCCGCCGTGGGCGCTGATGCGCGCGGTCGAGGCCACGTTCACCTGATCGCCGATGATGAGGATCGAGCCACCCGCGCCGCCGCCGGCCGAGTCGTTGCCCGCGGAGCAGCCGCGGTTGCCGTCGGCGCTCACGCCGCCGGCGATGTCGATCATGCCGTCCTGGTTCGCCGTCGCCGCGAAGAGCACGATCCGCCCGCCGCCGCGCCCTGCGCGTAGCCCCGCCTCGAAGCCGTCGCGGCAACCCTTGTCCCCGCCGGCCGCGCCGAACTCGATCTCGTAGACGCTGTGCCGGAACGGCTGGCCCGCGACCGTGGGCAACCCGTCGCCCGCGCCGTTCGCGCTGTTCGTCGTGCCGTAACAGACGGCGTTGTTTGGATCGTTCGCCGCCACGCAGGCGTTGCCGGCCGCCGTGAGGTTTCCGCAGTCCTCCTCCCACTCCTGCGGGAACTCGCACGCGGTCGCCGATCCCACGACGAAGCAGTCCTTCGTGCCGCGCCCGCCCTGCCCGAAATGCGCGCCGCCGCCGCCCGAGTCGAGCACCGAGCAGCCGCCGCGCCCGCCGGACAGCGGCGCCGCGGCGGGCCCCTCGCCGTCGTTGCAGAGCAGCCCGCGATACCCCGTGCCCTTCGCGACGATCCGCGAGGTCGCGTCGATCGTGATCTGGTTGGCCTTGACGACGAGGTTGCCCGTGTCGGCCTTGTTGGCGCCGTCGTACGGCGCGACGCAGACGAGGGCGCCGTTCGTCAAGGACACGACGCCGAACGTCTTTTCGCCGCCGTAACGACAGGCGGTATTGAGCGCGGGTGTCGCGTTGACCTGGCAGAGCCTGTCGACGGGGGTGCCGCCATCAGGGCAAACCGCGGGGCCGGCGGCGCCGCCGTCGAGGATCAGGTCCGCGGCGAGGGCGCGCGGGCCAAGGAGGAGGAGGATGGCGAGCGCCGCGAAAGCGCACGCGAAGGCGGGAAAGCGTGACATACCAGCAGAACAATCTAAAGAAGCGGCGTCCCTTTGTCCATGGACCAACCGGAGGACCTTTCCATGCGCCTACCTTCCTTTCGATCCACGCGTCTCGTCACAACGAACACCCTCCTCGCCCTCGCCCTGCTCGCATGCGGCGGCGAAGTCACGATCCCGGACCTCGGAAGCGGAAGCGCGAGCGGGAGCGGCGGCGGCGGCGGAAGCGGCGGCGCGGGCGGGAGCGGCGGCGCGGGCGGCGGCGGCGCGGGCGGCGACGGCGGCAGCGGCGGCGGCGAATACTCCGCGGCGAACCTGGTCACCGCCGTCCCGCGGTTCATCATCTTCAAGGCCGATCCGACGCGGAACGTCTGCTTCCGCCTCTGGATCGAGCCCGGCTCTTCCTCGTCGATCGCCATCGACACCACGGACCCCTGGGTCGTCGCACACGCGGACGTGACGAACCAGGCGAGCGACTGCGCCCCGCCGGGAGGTTTTCCCCCGCCCCCGATGAGCTCCGCCGAGGCGATCTCCGGCGCCGGCACCCTCGTCGTCGAAGGCACCTTCCCCTGCACCGTCTCGCTCCACGGCTCGCTCACGTTCGACGCCCAGGCCCCGTGGGTCCCGATGAGCGAGCCCTTCGACGTCGATGACCTACCCGTCGACGGCGGCTGCGGCTGAGCGACGCGCCGGCGTCAGCGCCGACGCTTGCGACGCGGGCGTGGCTCTTCCTCGATCGGCTCGGGCTGCTCGCCGATCGCTTGGTTGTACCGCTTCGCGGCGTTGGCCGCCCGCTGCGGGTCGTCGATCGGGTGCTTCCGTTTCGTGCGCGCGTTCCCGACCAGGGCGAGGCTGCCGCCGACGGCCCCCACGATGAGCCCGCCCGTCATCGACCACGTGGTCCACGTCGGCCGGGACTCGAGGCCGTACTCGTTCTTCGCGACGAGCGCGGACCCGAGGATGATACTGGCGAGCGCGAGCGCGCCGCCCCCGATGGCCATCCCGAGCCCGACGCGGTTCATCATCACGCCCTTGGCGCGGTACGTGGCGATCTGGGTCGCCGCCTCCGTGTCACCCGCGATGTTGAAGAAGTCCTGATCGTCGATCGGCGTCTCGCCCTGAAAAACCTGCCAGCGCGTGATGTCGTACGCACCCATCCGGTTCTCGTAAATCGACGACGAGCCGACGTAGCGGCCTCGCGCGTCGCGATGCTGCACCTCGCCGACCTTCGCCTGCGTGACGTACGTGTGCGTCTCGGTGCGGACCTCGACGTTCAGCGGCTCGCCCGTGGACTCGACCCCCGTCTTGGGCAGGGTCGCGCACCCCCACGACCCCGCGGCGAGCATCATCACGAGAGGAAACGGGCGAAACCCTGTATTGCGAAGACTCATGGCCCCTCCGGCGATCGGGGAGAAGACCGCACCGGAGGAGGGCTGTCAACGGGTCACGAGCATCGCGCGGATCGTCTCGTCGAGGTACCGCACCGCGAGCCCCACCGTCTGCCGCTCGCTCTCGGGGCTCGGCCCGAGCACCGGGGCCACCTCCATGATGTCGCCCGCGACGAGCCCCACCTCGCGCCCCAGGCGCCGGATCAGCTCGACCACGAAATCCGGCTCGAGCCCCCCCGGCTCCGGCGTGCCCGTCGCGTCGGCGAAGCGCGCGTCGGTGCCGTCGATGTCATTGGAGAAATAAACCCCCGTCACGCCCCGGTCACGCAGGTGCGCGACGAGCGCGTCGAGCGTCGCCTCGGGTTTGGCGAGGCACTCCTCCGCCCAGAACTGCCGCACGCCGAGGCCCTCCTCCCAGTGGCCGCGATCGTGGCGCGAGGCCCGCGTGCCGACCTGCACCATCCGCCCGTCGCGCCCGAAGAGCTCGTTGGCGTGGTACGACCAGGTCGCGAAGCACATCCGGATCCCGAGGCGCTCGGGCAAGAGATCGGTGTGCGCGTCGGGCTGCACGATGCCCCAGCGCTCCTTCGCTGGCGGACGGGCGCGCGCGAGCGAGGCGGCGACGGGCCAGGCGGTCGAATGATCGCCGCCGATGACGAAGGGTTTGGCGGCGGGGTTCAACTGGAACACGAGGTCGAGCGCGCGCTCGGCGATGGAGAGCGGCGAGACGGGCAGGCGCGCGGCCAGGCCTTGAGGGACGTTCGGGTAAAGCGCCCGCCGCGACGCGGCTTTTTGCGCCTCGTTCAGCATGTCGTCCGAGAGGAGCTGCGGGACGACGAAGACGTCGCCGATGTCGACCACGCCGAGCTCGGCGGCGCGCTCGGGGAAATCGGGCTGCTCCTCGAGCAGGCGCGCCCGGATCGCCTGCGGGCCGAGGTTCGCCCCGCGCCGGAAGCCCGCGCCGACGTCCGAGGGCACGCCGAGCACGACGACACGCGCCGAGGCAATCCGCGTGAGCGCCTCGAGGTGCTTGTCGTGGACCTCGGCGTCCCTCTCGACCCGATAAAGCGCGCGTTGCATGGCGAGCTGCTCGGCGCGCCCCGTGGAGACCAGGTAAAGCCCGCCTCCCGCGGGCCGGAGGAGCACGGCGAGCTCTTCGATCGGCGTCATGGCAGGGCTAGCGTAGGCCAGAAGGGCCTCGTGTGCACCGGGGCTCAGCGCGCGGCGGCGGCTCCGCGCTCGGTGACGAGCACGACCTTGCCCTTCACGCGCCGCTCGGCCATCGCCGAGAGCGCCGCGCCCGCCTGTTCCAGCGGGAACGTCTGCTCGACGTGTGGCTTGATCCGGCCCTCGCGCACCCAGCCGAAGAGCTCGGCGAGCCCCTCGCGATACCGCTCGGGCTCGCGCATCGTGAACGAGCCCCAGAAGACGCCGACGACCGAGCACCCCTTCAGCAGGGTGAGGTTCAGCGGAATCTTGGGGATCTCGCCCGCGGCGAAGCCCACCACGAGGTAGCGGCCTCGCCAGGCCATGGCGCGCAGCGCCGGCTCGGCGAAGGGGCCTCCGACCGGATCGTAGACGACATCGACGCCATTCGGCGCGAGCGCCTTGAGCCGCGCCTTCAGATCCTCGCGGCTGTAGTTGACGACCTCGTCGGCCCCGCGGGCGCGACAGACCTCGAGCTTGTCGTCGCTCGAGGCGCAGGCGATGACCCGCGCGCCGACGAGCTTTCCGATCTCGATCGCGGCGACGCCGACGCCACCCGCCGCGCCGAGCACGACGAGCGTCTCGCCCTCCCGGAGCGCCGCGCGGTCGACGAGCGCGTGATGCGTGGTCCCGTAGGCCACGAGCAGCGTCGAGGCCGTGACGAGGTCGATCCCGCCCGGCACCTGGATCACCTGCCCCTCGCCCAGCGCGACCTCCTCGGCGAAGCAACCGTACGGCGCCCACGCGACCACCCGATCACCGACCGCGAGCGACGTCACGCCGGGCCCGACCGCCGAGACGACCCCGGCGACCTCGCCGCCCGGCGAGAAGGGCAGGCTCGGCTTGAACTGGTACTTGTCCTGGATGACGAGCAGGTCCGGAAAATTGACCGAGGCCGCGTGGACCGCGACGACCACCTGCCCCGCGTCGGGCGTGGGGCTCGGGAGATCTTCGACGACCAGGGACTCGGGCGGCCCGAAGGCCTTGCAAAGAACGGCTTTCATCGTGTCTCTCGTGCTCTTCTTTCAGGGGGCGAACTTGCGGATCCAGGCGGTGTAGCCCTGCTCCGCGGTGAGCTCGGTGCCCACGACGAACACCTCGGAGGCGTCATTCGTGGTGATCCCCTCGCCATAATCGGCGCCGTCCCCCGTGCCGTTGTGCACGTTGGTCCAGAGCTCCTTGCCGGCGGCGTCGTACTTCCGGGTCCAGACGTCCGTCGAGAGGGTCGGGGTCATCTCGGCGCCCGTCGCGATCACGTTGCCATCCGCGTCCGCGGCCACGCCATAGATGATGTCGAAGCCCGCGGGGACGTTGCTCGAATGGGTCTGGGTCCAGAGCTCCTGGCCATTCATGTCGTACTTGCGCAGCCAGGCCTTCGTGCCCGGGTTCGTGCCCTCGGCGCCGCCGACGTAGATGTTGCCGTCGACCGCGACCGCGACCGACATCGCGTAATCGTCGCCGTTCGCGGCTCCATTGAACCTGCGCGACCAAAAGAAGCTCGGATTGTTTCCGACGTCCTGAAAGCGGCCGACCTCGACGTCGGTCGTGCCCGCCTCGTTCGTGACGTAACCGACGACGTAAATGTCATTGCCATTCGCCGCGATTCCCTGGGCCGAGTCCCAGCCGCCCTGGGCCGGCCCGTCCAGGAGGTAACTCCACGCCCACTGCCCGCCCTGGTTCGTGACCTTCATGACCAGGAAGTCGTTGCCCCCATTCGTGTGGGTCTGGGTCCCGGCGATGAAGACGTTGCCGCCCTGGAGCGTGATGCCCCAGCCGTAGTCGTTTCCGACGACACCGTCGTCATAACTCTGCGACCAGATCGGCTGGCCGCTTCCGCTGTACTTGCGGGCGATGATGTTCGTCGACCCGTCCCCGAGGGTCTCGTAGCCGACCGCGAAGACGTTGCCGCCGGCCCCCACGGCGACGCCGTAGATGCGGTCGTCGAGGCCGGCGTCGCCCGCGACATGCCGGTACCACATCACGTTGCCTTGCGGATCGAGCTTGGCGACGAACCCATCGTAATGGTCGGGGTTGCCCTCCATGCCGACGACGCCGCCGACGACGAGGTTGCCCTGGTTGTCCATCCGGACGCTCGTGAGCTCCACGCCGGTCGTCCCCGGGACGCCATGGCTCTGCGTGAAGAGCACCGTGCCCGAGACGATACAATCGTCGTTGCAGCCGTCGCCATTGACGGGATTGCCGTCGTCACACGCCTCGCCGTCGTCGACCATCCCGTCGCCACAAATGGCCACGGCTCCGCCGGCGCCGCCCATTCCGCCGCCGACGCCGCCCACACCGCCCACGCCGCCGACGCCGCCGACGCCACCCACACCCCCGACGCCGCCCACACCCCCGACGCCGCCCACACCGCCGACCCCGCCGACCCCGCCGACCCCGCCGACCCCGCCGACCCCGCCGACCCCGCCATTGCCGGCGAACCCTCCATCGCCCCCCGCGCCGCCTTGGCCGGTGCCGGGGAACGATCGGCCGCAGCCGCTGGCCGCGAGCAGGTTGACGAGGAGGAAAGCAAGGATCGGCGCGGCGGTAAGTCGAGGTGCCATGATAGAACCACATTTGCCACGGGGGCCCCTGCGCCACAAGGGCCGTGCGGGGTCCGGGACGCCCCCCGTGCGTCCCGGACCGCTCTTCGCCGCCGACTCCCGCCTCAGAACGGGATCTCGTCGAGCATCTCCGCCTTGCGCGGCGGCGCGCCGTTCCGCTTGCGCGCAGGTCGCGCCGGCGGCGCGGGCTCCGGCGGCGACGCCGGCTCCTCCGACGGGAGCGGCATCTCCATCGGCCCGACCTCGTCGTCCGCGTCGCGCCGCAGCGCCGCCGGCGAGGGGCCCGCCAGGCAGATGTCGCGCGCGTGCACCTCGGTCTTGTACCGCTTCTGCCCGTCTTTCTCGTAGCTCGACGTGCGCAGCGTCCCCTCCACGAGCACACACGAGCCCTTCACCAGCACCCGCGCGAGGCCCTCGGCCCGCGGGCCGAAGACGACCACGCTGTGCCACTCGGTCCGCTCCGTGAGCTCGCGGTTCCGGTCGAGGAACGATTCGTTCGTCGCCATGCGGAAATTCAGGACCGCCGTCCCGCTGCCCGCATACCGCAGCTCCGGATCCGCGCCGAGGTTGCCGAGGAGCACCACCCTGTTCATGCCGTCGCTCATGTCGTCCTCCATTCCTTCCCAGTCACGTTCGTCGTCGTCCGATGGGTTGTTCCCGCAATGCCCGCGTCAGGCCGCCTTCTCCGCCGGCCGCGCGCCCACGCGGGCCTCGGCGCCCGCGACCACCGCGGCGCGCAGGGCCGAGAAGAGGCGCTCGTTCGAGAGCAAGCACTCCCGCGCGCGCTCGCGCCCCTGCCCGAGGTGCTCGCCGGCGAACGAGAGGTGCGCCCCGCTCTTCTCGACGATCCCCCTCTGGCAGCCGTAATCGATGAGGTCCGAGGCCGCGTCGACCCCCGTCCCCCAGCGAATGTCGAACTCTGCCTCGCGGAACGGCGGCGCGAGCTTGTTCTTCACCACCTTGACCCGCGTCCGCGAGCCCACCGCCTCGTCGCCGACCTTCACCGGCCCGATGCGGCGCACGTCGAGCCGGACGCTCGCGTAGAACTTCAGCGCATTGCCGCCCGTCGTCGTCTCGGGGTTGCCGAACGTGACCCCGATCTTCTGCCGGAGCTGGTTGATGAACACGAGCGTCGTGCCCGTCCGGTGCGCGATCGCCGTGAGCTTGCGCAGCGCCTGGCTCATGAGCCGCGCCTGCAGCCCCATGTGCGCGTCGCCCATGTCGCCCTCGATCTCCGCCTTGGGCACGAGCGCCGCCACGGAGTCGACCACCACGATGTCGACGGCGCCGCTGCGCGTGAGCGTCTCGGCGATCTCGAGGGCCTGCTCGCCGCAATCCGGCTGCGAGACGAGCAGCCGCTCCGTGTCGACCCCGACGGCCCGCGCATAGTTCACGTCGAACGCGTGCTCGGCGTCGATGAAGGCCGCCACGCCGCCCGCGAGCTGCGCCTCCCGCATCGCGTGCAACGTCAGCGTCGTCTTGCCGCCGCTCTCCGGCCCGTAAATCTCCACGATCCGGCCGCGTGGATACCCGCCGATGCCGAGCGCGGCGTCGAGGGCCATCGAGCCCGTCCCGATGATCCGCACGTCCGTCTCCGCCTCGTCCCCGAGCGACATGATCGCGCCCTTGCCGAATTGCTTCTCGATCGAGCCCACCACCGTCTTCACCGTCCGCATCTTCTCCAGGAGCTCCGTCATCATCTGCGTATCCGCCTTTCTTGCTCGTTACTTCGACCGCACCAAAAAAGAGTTGCTAAGAAAAACGTTTTTCCTGTTCAGCGCGCGCGCCAGAGGGCGCCACGATCCAGGAGCCGCGCCTGGATCGCCTCCGCCACGTGGCTCGCCCGCACGGCCCCGCCGCCGTCGAGGTCCGCGATCGTCCGCGCCACGCGCAGCACCTTGCCGTACGCCCGCGCCGAGAGGCCCAGCCGCTCCACCGCTCGCCCGAGGATCAAGAGGCCCGCCTCGTCCGGCGTCGCCACCCGATCGACGTCCCGCGGCCCGAGCTCGGCGTTCGTCGCGACACTCACCTCGCCCGCCGCCCGCCGCGCGACCTGCACCTCGCGCGCCGCCATCACGCGCCGCCGCACCTCCGCGCTCGCCTCCCCGCGCTCCTTGCTCCCGAGGTGCGAGACGTCCACGGGCGGCAGCGGCACCTGCAGGTCGAGCCGATCGAGCAGCGGCCCGGAGAGACGCGCCCGGTACACGCGCACGCGCTCGGCCGAGCAGGCGCACGGGCGCTTGTCGTCCCCGTGATACCCGCACGGGCAAGGGTTCACCGCGGCGACGACGAGTGGCCTCGCCGGGAACGTCACCCGGCTCTGCGCGCGGCAGATCGTGACGATCCCGTCCTCGAGCGGCTGCCGCAGCACCTCGAGCGCGCTGCGCTTGAACTCCAGCAATTCGTCGAGGAAGAGGCAGCCGTGGTGCGCGAGCGAGACCTCGCCCGGCCGGATCGGCTCGCCCCCGCCCACGAGGCCCGCGGGGCTCACCGTGTGGTGCGGCGCGCGAAACGGCCGCGCCTGCGTGAGGCCACGATCCGACTGCAAGAGGCCGGCGACCGAATGGAGCGCCGTCACCTCGAGCGCCTCCTCGTACGAGAGCGGCGGCAAGATCGTCGGCAATCGCCGCGCCAGCATGGTCTTGCCCGCGCCCGGCGGGCCCATCATCAGGAGGTTGTGCCCGCCGGCCGCGGCGATCTCCAGCGCGCGCCGGGCCGCGTGTTGCCCCCGCACCTCCGCGAGGTCCACGACGTCGTCCGCGAGGACATTCGAGAGCGTCGGGCGCGGGCCTGCCGCGGAGAGCTCGCCCTCACCCGCGAGCGCCGACACCACGTCGCCGAGGTGCTCGGCCGTGCGGACCTCGATGCCTGGCACGCTCGCCGCCTCGGCGCCGTTGTGCCGCGGGACGACGGCGCGACCGAGCCCCCGCGTCGCCGCGCCCCGGAGCGCCGGCAAGACGCCACGTACGGGCCGGATCGCGCCCGTGAGCGAGAGCTCGCCGAGGAACGCGAGCCCACGCAGCGACGCCGCGGGCACCTTGCCGAGCGCGCCGAGCACCGCCATGGCGATCGCCAGATCGAAGGCGCCGCCGCTCTTGCGTAGATCGGCGGGCGCGAGGTTCACGGTGATCACGTGCTCGTCGAGGGCGACGCCGATCTGCAGGAGCGCCGATCGCACGCGCACCCGGCTCTCGCGCACGCTCGCCTCGGCGAGCCCGACGAGCTGAAAGGCCGCGGGGCCGCGGCCGGAGTCGACCTCGACGCGCACGGGGAACGCGTCGAGGCCGACGAGGATGAAGGTCAGCGCGGTCGCCTGCATGGCCCGCCCGTTTTGCGAGCGCCGTGCCGGGGCCGAGGAAGGGGGAAACGCGGCGTTTTGTGGGAACGCGGGGGTGGCGGCGCGGAAAACCGCCTGGCGGCCGCCAGGGTGGGAGGCGCCTGCGCGCGACTGCGAGGCGGGCGGGCGAGACTTCGGGGCGATCGGGCGAGACTTCGGGTCGATCGCGCGAGACCTTCGGGTCGATCGCGCGAGACCTTCGGGGTTCGCTCACTCACCTTCGAGACGTGTGGGCGAGACTTCGAGACGGTCGCACGAGACCTTCGGGTCGTGCGCACGAGACCTTCGGGTCGTGCGCGCGAGACCTTGAGGTTCGTTCACTCACCTTCGAGGCGTGTGGGCGAGGCTTCGAGACGGTCGCGCGAGACCTTCGGGTCGTGCGCACGAGACCTTCGGGTCGTGTGCAGGTGACCTTCAGGCGCGTCGGCCGTGATGATGGTTACACACCGACCGAGATCCGCCGGGCCTTGTCGCGCCCCTCAAGTCGCCGGCTCTCCGCCCCTTCGATTGGCCACGAGCTTGTCCCGGAGCTCGAGGAGCTCTTCGAGCTGGCGCTCGAGCTCCACGCTGGTCTCCCCCGGGGGCCGCAAGGGCTCCTTGCTCGCTTGGAGCTTGGCTTCGATCTCGGCGATCCACGGCTCGACCACGGCGAGCCCCGCGTCGGGCTCGTTGTTCACGAGGCAGGTCTTCACGTACATATCTGGATACATCCAGCTCTTGTCCTGGCCCACGCGGACGAACTCGTCCCAGGCGTCTCGGCAGGCCTGGAAGGGCGCGCGGAGCGAACAGGCTGCCATGAGGATCGCCTCCGCGGTCCATGCCCTCATCTCGAGCACACACGCCTCGAACGCCTCGCCTTCGCCCGCGCGCGCCACGAACTCCGCCTCGACCCGTCGGTAATCGGCCGCGACGTCGGCGAAGCTCCGATCGCGCGTTTTGCCATAGGTCTTGAAGACGGCACGGCGCGCTTTCAAGAACTCGTCGAGCAGCGCGTCGGCCTGCTCTTCTTCGGGGGTGATCGGGGGGGCTGCCTCGTCCTCGCGGCGGGTCTCCAGCCATGAGACGACCTCGCCGCGTTTTTGGGCCTCGAGTGCGTCCCGGCGGATTCCCAGACGCTCGATCCAGGATTCGTAATAGTCCGCGGGATATTCCGCCTTCGTCTCCGTTCCCCTCGCTTCCTCGAGCCGCTGTTCGAGCTTGGCCATGAGCGGCACGAGCACCACGAGCCCCTCGTCGGGCCGCTCGTCGTACGCGCAGCACTCCGCGTACTGCCAGGACTTCATGCACTCGACGTCGATGTGCGAGAAGCCGAGCCGAACCATATCGTTCCACGCCTCGCGGCAAACCTCGAAGGGAGGACGCTTGTCTTGGACGAGCGACAAGATGTACTCAGCGATGCGTCGCGGGATCTCACGCACCGCGATCTCGTCGTCGCCCACGCGCGCCAGGAACTCCGCCTCGAGCTTGCGGAAGTCACGGGCGCCCTCGGCGAAGCTCCGGCTTGGTTCCAGCGACTTGACCAAGAGAGCGCCGCACGCCTTGGCGAACGCCTTTGCGTCCCAATTTCTTTCGTCCTTCATATTCACACTCAAAATCCCGGATAGATGCAGGATTGCCCTGTGTCGAGCCGCTCAGGCCACTTCTTGTCGACGCTGCCCATACACCGATCGAAACACGTCGGGCATAGCGTTGTATTGTAGTTGTTCCCCGGTTCGCTGCCCTTATTGCTGTCCAGGCAGTCATTTAGCCGCTTTCGACAGTTCGCGACGCCCGGGTCCTTCCTCTTCCGAATCGCCTCCGCCGCCCCCGCCGCGACCGTCGCCGTGACCGCCACGCCGACCGTGATCGCGAAGGCTTCGATGATGACCTCGGTGAACACGACCGTGACGACCACGACGACGGTCACCACCTCCCCGATCGCCCCCCGATCCGGCAATGCCCGCCCGTCCGCCGACGCGGACGTTCGCAGCATGCGCCGTTCGAGGACATCCGCGGGCAGCGTCATCCCTCGCAGGGCAATCCGCATGCAAATGCCCACGTCCGGATTGGGCTGGCCCGTCGTCTCCACCTCCACCACGCGCCCTTCCTGGTCGACCTTCACCGAAGCGTCCAGCGTGTAGTGTCCGGGTTTGATCGTGCCGCGGAGCTCATCCACGCATTCCCTCAGCCGCTCCGCGGTGGATTCAGGCACGCGCGGGCGGTCGTCGGGCGCGGTAGGGCGGTAGATCGTGGCCGACGAGCAGCCAAGGGGCAGGAGCGAGAGCGTCAGGCAACCGAGGAGGCCCAGGGAGAGGAGGGGGCGCCAAGGCGGACGTCTCATTTCTGGATGGGAGCAGAAACACCAAGCGCCTGTCAACGCGACCGCGTGTCACGCCGCTTTCGAATCGGCTCGCACGTCTCACCGCACGAACGAGGGAACCATCCGCCACCCTCGTCCGTGGTACGCCGAGACGTTTCATGATGAAGCGACAAACGACGAACCGCATCACCGTCGAGCTGCTGGAGGCGGCGGCGCGCGGCGAGAGGGTGGCGGCGGGCACGCTCGTGGATTTCATCTACGGGTGGGTCCATGGCGTCCTCCGCGCAGGCCCGGACATCGACGACGCGACCCAGGAGGCGTTCGTGTCGATCCTCGTGGCGGTACGCAAGCGCCGGTACGACGCGTCGCTCGAGGACAAGCAAGCCTGGGTCGTCAAGATCGCGGTGCGCAAGGCGATCGACGCAAGGCGCAGGCGCGAGCGCGACCGCCAGGTATTCGAAGAGCAGGCCTCCGGCGACGACGCCACGGAGCCCGCGAGCGCCGATCCCATCTCCCGTATCGAGCAAAAACAACGCGCCGAGCGCGTGAACGGCGTGGTGAAGGACCTGAACGAGACCGACCGCGCGCTCCTCCTGCTCCGTTTCCGCGAGGGGCTCAGCTACCAGGACATCGCGCACACGCTCTCCATCCCGCTCGGCACCGTGAAATCGCGGATCTCCCGCCTGATCGAGAAGATGCAGCTCAAGCTCGGCTTCGCGTTCGCCGCCCTCGCGCCGAGGCCCGAGCAGGGCGAAGGCGACCTGTCCGGGAGCGAGGTATGAAGCGCTCGCAAGCGAGGAAGCGGGAGGCCACGGCGCCCGCGCCCAAGAAGGGGTTCGCGAAGCTCATCACGCTCTTCGTCCGCCCGCGCAACGACGTCCCCGAGGCCGCAGCCAAGGCGGGCCCGAAGGCACGTCCGCCGCGCCCGATGCCCGTGCCGTTCGTGCTGCCCACGCGCGCCCCGAGCGCCCCGAGCGCGCCGGAATCGACCTCCGATCCCATCCTGCGTTCGGTGCTCTCGGCCCTCGCGCCCGAACCCGACGGGCGCGCGCCGGATGCGCTACGCGAGAGGCTCGTCGCCTGGGCAGACGACACGGCCGATGCACACGCCCCAGAGATCGACGCCGTCCTCGAAGCGCTCGCGCCCGAGGAAACGACCGCGCCCGCGGCGTTGCGGGACAACCTCGTCGCCTGGGCCGCGGACACGGCCGAGCCGCGGCCACCCGCGCCGCTCGACGCCTCCGCCCCCGTCCCTCCCTCCTTGTGGCAAAAGCTCCGCCGCCTCGCCTGCGTCCTTCTGGACAGGCTCCGCAGCGGGCGTTAGTTTTTTTCCCCTACTCTCCTCGGACCATGCACCCCGACGGGTATTTCGCGCTCATCCTCGATCCGTCCTCTGCCGAGATCCTCCGGCGGCGCTTCTGCACCTTGCCCCGCCCGATCGCCCACCATTGCACCGTCCGGTATGGCACGAAGGACCCGGCCGACCTCCCGCCTCCCTTCACCGAGAGCGACCTCGGCCGCGCCTTCACCCTCGAGGTCACGGGCTACGCGCGTCGGCAGGACGGCGGCGTCGAGGCCGTCGTCGTGGGCCTCCTCCTCGCGGACGGCACGCTCGTCGAGAGGGGTTTTACCGAGAATGCCATTCCGCACGTGACCGTCGCCACGGACGGGCTCACCGAGCCGGCCACGGCGAACGACCTGCTCTGCGCGGGGTTCGAGCGGATCCGAGGGCCCCTGCTCCTCGCGCGGCTCGAGCACACGTGGGCGTCGAGCCGGGACGAGCCCCTCGGCGCGTGATTCATTTCCGCAGCTTCCCGAGCGCCGCCCGCGACCGCGCGCGATACCCCTCCACCTCGGTCCCGAGGCCCGCGATCCGCGTGCGCAGCTCCTTCACCCGGGCCTCCTTCTCCAGGATCTGCGCCGTGAATTTCTCCGCGTCGTTTTTCCCTCGTGTCGCGGCGAGGTAACCTCGCAGCCGATAGAGATCCTGGACGAGCTCGTCGAGGTCCGCCCTTCGCTTCGGCAAGAGGCTCTCGCGCGCCTCGGCGTCCATGAGGTGCGCGGCTGCCTCCTCGAGTGCCGCTCGTTGCGCTGCGGGCAGCTTTGGCGCTGCCGCGATTGCCCGGATGGATACGGGCGTGAGCTTCTCGATCGCCGTTCGGCGCGACAGCCCCTCGTCGGCCTCGATACGTCGGACCTTCTTCGAGCGTGGCTCGCTCGCGAAGACCACGAGTGGCTTGTTCGAGGTGACATCAAAATCGAGCTCGTCGGCGCCGCTCACTGTCGCGTTGCGTACGAGGTCGAGGTTCAGGAAGAGCGTCCGCGCTCCGCCGCTCCGGTTCTCGATCGTGTAATCGTTGCGGTGGTGCCGGATGAAATGCTCGACGAGGTGATCGCCGTGGACCTCGACGAGCTGCACCTCGTCCGTGGTCATCCGGCCGTTCTCCGTGATCTCGACGTCGATGTCCTCGCCGAACGCGATGAACCGGCTCTCGGTGGGCTTCAGTCGATCGATCTGCGCCTCGCCTGCGAAGCCGCCGTCTGCGAAGAACGAGATGGGGCCCGCGGGCAAGGTCTGCTTCGTGTCGTTCTTGATTCGCGCCGCGCTCCTGCCCACCTCGCCCGCGCGGGAGAACCACACGATCCGCCGCGCCGAGATCGATTGCTGGAGGAAAGGAACGAGCGCCGAGCCGTGCGCCCGCAGATCGATCGGCGCGGGCATCGAGTATCGGAAGAGCGCGCCCGCCTCCACGCCCTCGGCCTCGGCGATCTGCGCGAGGTCCCCCACGGAGAGCACCGTGCTCGAATCCGGGCCGCCGCGGCCTGCTCCCGTGCCGCTCCCGTGCCCGATCGTGCCGATCGATCCGAGCCCGATCCCTTCCCCGCGCCCGCCGCCGCCATAACCTACCCCCGAGAGGCCGAGCCCGCCGACGCCGAACGTGTCGCCGATCATCTCGCTCCACATCGCGTCCGCGGTCTGCAGGACGAGCTGCGGGATCGTGGAGAGTGGCTCGCTCGGCTGGACGAGCTCGCGGCGCGTGTAACGCGGGGCCGCGAGGGGATAGAGGAACGAGTCGGGGCGGCCGTTGACGAGCTCGATCTTGACCTTCTGCCACGCCTCGTCGGTGTCGTTGTGCACGAGCGCCCAGCCTTGCAGCGTGCCGCGTTGCTCCTTGTCGCGCAGCACCATCCGGTACGTCGAGCGCCACACCGGCGCCTCCGCCACGTAGCCGATCGTCACGTCGGACGCGCTCTCCGCGAGCACCCGCAGATCCCTGCGCGCCGACGCGCCTTGTGGCGACGACACCGACGCGCTCGCGCCGAGCCGCGCCGCGAGGGAGGGATCCGTGGGTTTGACGCCGACCACGTCGGACAGGAAAAACGTCCGGATCTCGGCCTCCGTGGTCAACACGAGCAACGTCGTCTCTTTTCGCGGCACACACGGGGCCGGCGCGCCGTCCCCCTGGTTTTTCCCGGCTCCGCTCGCGGCCACGGGCATACACGGGCCCGGCTCGCCGTCGTCCGGGTCGAGCACGTCGACGAGTTTTCCCTTCACCGCCTCGCGCGCCGTGCGCAGCTCGATGCCGCCGCCCTTCAGGCTTCGCAGCAGGCTCGCGTGCGTGATCGCGCCCGATCCCTCGGGCAAACCTGCGAGCGCCCTTCCCTTCTCCACGCTGATGCTGCTCGCGAACTCGATACCCGCCACGCTCGTCTTCCCGTCGGTCCCCAGCACCACGAGTGTCTTCAGCGCGTCGTCGAGGTGCGAGACCGGCACGGGCAACGCGAGCCCGGCGTCCCGGCCGACGCGGCCCGATCGCTCGAAGTACCCGACCCCCGACTCGTAGAGGCGCACGGTCTTGAGGGGCAGGGGCGGCTTGGGCGCGACGGGCTGCGCCACGGCGTGCCCGCTCGTCAGGAGCAGCGCCGTCGCGACAATGGCGGAAAATTGGCGGGAAGTCGAAAGCATCGAATTTGCCTCGGTTTTCTGGGCGGTGCGGCAAGGACACGGCTGGGCCGGCCGAGTTCCCCGAAATCTCGGGGACTCCTCTCCGGTGCGCGGCGCCGCGTGCGCCTGGGCGGGGACGTGGTAATGACGCGGCTCCCATGCGGCGATACACGACGGTTTTGTTTGATCTCGACGGCACGCTGATCGACTCGATCCGCTTGATCCTCGACAGCTACCACCACACCTTCGCCGCGCACGGCTTGCCTCCGTGCGCGGACGACGTGCTCCTCCGCGGCGTCGGCACGCCCCTGCGGACGCAGCTCGCCGGTTATTCGGACGATCCCGAGGTGGTGCTCGCGATGATCGAGACGTACCGGGCGTACAACCTCATGCACCACGACGCTTGCGTGCGGCCCTACCCTGGGGCTGTCGAGAGTGTCCGCGCGCTCGCCGGGGCGGGCGTGAAGGTCGCCATCGTGACCAGCAAGAACCGGCACAGCACGAAGCGCGGGCTCGAGGTCGCGGGGCTCGCCGACGCCTTCGAGGTGCTCGTCTGCTCGGACGACGTGACGAACCCGAAGCCCCACAAGGAGCCGGTGGATCTTGCCCTCGCGCGGCTCGGATCGCGGCCGGGCGAGGCGCTCTTCGTGGGCGACAGCCTGCACGACATGCACGCCGGCAGGAGCGCCGGGGTCGCGACGGGCGCCGCGCTCTGGGGCCCGATGACGCGGGCAGACCTCGCCCCGTCGGAGCCGTCGCACTGGTTATCGAAACCCGAGGACCTGCTGCCGCTCGTGCTGGCTCGCGTTTCTGGGGAATGATGGGGCGGGGCTGATTCGGGGGGGGGAGCTCAGCTCGGGTCGGCGTTCGCCTTGTCGGCGGTGCGCGCGGCGGCTTCGGCGGCGGCCTTCAGGTTCCTGCGGCGCGTCGCGGCGGCCTTGTCGCCGATCTGGGAGTAATACTTCATCGTCTTCTCGAAGAGGGCCGCGAGTGACGGATCCACGTGTTTGGAGGCCGTCTGCGCGGTCCTGGCGACGAGGGCGATATCACCCTCGCGGGCGTCCTCCTCGTTGGCCTCGGTCTCGTCGAGGACCTCGTAGAGCTTCTTTGCTTCGGCCTTCTTTTTCCGGATGACCGCGAGCCTCGCGGAGCGCATCTCGATACGCTCGACGACCTCGAAGGCGACGCCGGCCTGCGTGAGCGCGCCGGTCTTGGCCTTCGCGAGCTCGACGAGGACGTCGGCGATGCCCTCTTTTTCGAATCGGCGATGCTGCATCTCGCCCTCGGGCAGATCGACGACGTGGTCCTTGATGTCCGTGATGTCGCAGGTGGTCGGGCCGTTATAAAGCGCCTTGGGTCCGTTGTTCATGGATCCGTCCCTCTTTGCGGCACCTCGCGCGCCCCATTGACGCGCGGGTGATGCGAATGAGCACACACCTTTAAGTCCCTGGAAAATTCTGTCAACGACGGGAAGTTGCGGGGCTCCACGGTAAGCAGGGTTTCGACGCGTCGGCTGACTCCGGCGTGGGTCGAGACGACGGCGGAGTCGTCGCAGGTGACTCCAGCGTGGGTGGAGGTGACGCCGACGTGGGTCGAGACGACGGCGGCGTCGTTGCGGGTGGCTCCGGCGTGGGTCGAGACGACTCCGGCGTCGTTGCGGGTGGCTCCAGCGTGGGTGGAGTTGACTACGGAGTCGTCGTGGCTGACTCCGACGTGGTTGGAGGTGACTCCGGCGTGGGTGGAGGTGACTCCGACGTGGTTGGAGGTGACTCTGGCGTCGTCGCGGCTGACGCGGGACCCGTCGCAGGCGACGTCGACGACGTTTCAAGGATCGTCGGACTGGCCGCGGGCGACGCTCGCGTGGTCGAGGACCACGTCCACGCGGGCCCCGCCCTCGTTCCGAGGTGGGCCCGTCAGGTCGGCTTCTCGGGGATCTCGGGCGAGCCGGGCCAGGTGATGCCGACCTTTTGAAGCCTGCGCTGGATGGCGAGCACCTGATCCGGCTTGGGCGTGGGGCGAAGGAGGGTCTCGAGCTCGGCGGGCGTGAACTCCGTGGGGCCCTTCAGCCTCCGATCGACCACCGCGTCGATGACCGCGTGGGCGGGGGCGTCTTCGGGGCGGTTGTGGTACGTCACGATCCACCCGGGGCGTGGACGATACGACTCACAAGACAGCGGCAAAAGGCGCCCATTGTGGAGCAAGCCCCACGCGGCGAGGCGGACGGCGCCGTGGGGCGCCAGATCGTCGAAGAGCGTGCCTCCCCCGTGATCGCCGTGAAGCCAGAAGCCCACGCCGGCCAGCTTCTCCCCATACACCACATCATCGTCTCTCGCCTCTCCCGTGGCGAGCCAACCGACGGCCATCACGAACGCGGACTCGAGCTCGGCGGGCAGCCCCGGCACGGCCCCGCGCACGTCGTCCGGGCCGCGGGTCACCGCGTCGAGCGAGAGGCCGAGCTGCTCGATGGGCCCGCACCCGAGTTCGTACGCGAGGCCCACGACGCCTGCCTCGTTCCAGGCCACAACCTCGTAGTTTCCTTCTCCGTCGGCGTTATAGACGGCGCCCCGCTGGAGGTCGCCTGTCCAGGCCATGCAGTCGGAGGCTGGATACCAAAAGCGCGAGATCTCCTCGAGGTGGGTTTCGACGTATGCGCGCAACGCGGCGCGCACGATGGCGTCTCGGTCGAAGACGAGGCGTCCGAGGCGGCGGGTGACCCGTTCGAGCATCGGCTTCGCCTAGACCTCGTTTGTCGCGGCGTCAACGGTCGCGTCGCCTGCGTCCGCCGGCCGCGTCAGGGCGTGTACGGCGGGACCTTGTTGATCAGCGTCACCTCTTTGATCGGCGGAGGCTTGTTCGTGAGATGCAGGTTGAGTTTCCACGAGATGACGGCCGCGTTCTTGTATGCATTCGTGCCCCACCGGCAACCGCGCGGGTCCTTCCTGGGCACCACGTGGTGCACCTGCGCTGCGTAGGGGTCATAGACCTTGGGGTCCTTTGGTGGCTCATTGAGGAGCTCCGGCTCGGTGCACGTCGTCGGCTTGCAGTTCTCATCCTCGCAAGGCCACGTGTAGCCCGCGAGATCGGAGTGAATCTTCCCGCCGTGCGCCTTGCGGTTGACCTCGAGGGCCCACTTCTTCTGGCTCATGGTCTTGCCGTCGGCGCCGACCTGGCCGCTCGTGCAGTCGAAGCGTTTGCCAGGCTCGACGGGCGTCACCTCGACCAGGTTCCGATACGGACCGTTCACCTCCGTCGGGACGGTCTTGATCTCGATGAGCGACGACTGGAGCGGCGCGTCCTCGTAGGTGATCGGAATCTTGATCGCGGGATCCGGACCAACTTGCAGCGTGTAGTCACCGTTGCCGACGGGCTGACACTCGTAGCCCTCGTCGTACTCCGCATTGCCCGACACCTTGCCGATCTTCACGGCATCGGCGCACGCGGCCTCCCACGTCTCGTAGAAGCAGTTGAACGTGGGGATGGGGCCCACGGACATGTAACAAGCGCTGCCGAACGCGGCGATGTACTTGCTCCGCAGCGCGCCGTTCTCCGTCGGGTTTCCCAGGAGCGGGATGCGGTACAGCATGCACGGCTCGAGCGTGGGCTCCGCGCATTCGGTCGACGTCTCGGTCGGGGCTTCGGGGAGAGTCGCGCACGCATCGAGAGGCCCCGGATCGAGGGGCGGCCCGCACGCACCCATCATCGTGGCCCCACCAAAGCCCAGCACCAGCACGCCCAGCATGGCCGAGCGGCGTTTCGTCATGGTTTGCATGGAGTACAGAGTCGCGGGTCGATCGGCTGGGCGACAAGAAGAAACGAGCCGGAGGGCTCACGAGGATCGTCTTTTAATGGTGCCGCCCCCAGAACTTCACGAGATCCGGCAGCGCCGTCGTCGAGAACTGAATCAGGTGCAGCATGTGCGTATAAGGCCCCGTGCCGCCGTACCCTCGCACGTGGAGCTCCCCCTCGTGCGCCTCGGTGAGCGGCTCGAGTGGCTTCATGTACGCGTTCGGGACGACGTGTTTCATCGCGGGCACGTTCGGCAAGGGCTGCCAGACCGTGGTCGGCGTCCGCGAGGCGCCCACCGATTGCAACACGAAATCGGTCGTGCGGTGCGCGTTGTGGTAGCCGTACGTCTCGATCTCCGAGTGCACGATGGTGAGCAGCGCCTTGCCCTCCACGGCCTTCTTCGCGAAGCGCTTCGTCGGCTCGATCTGGTCGCGCTTCAGCTCCTTCGTGTGGGGATCGTATCCACAGTGAATGGAGTCGACGAGCACGATCGCGCTGATTCGATCGAAGAACTCCTCGTGCAGGAGGATCTTGATGATCCCGCCATACCCCGAGCTCCAGGCCGAGAGCCCGATGCGGCGAAGGCGGGCGTTCTTCAATCCACGCGCCACCATCACGCTTTGCGCGCGGGATAAAATGAGCCGCAGGCCCGCCGGGTCGGCGAACCGATCCTCGTAGACGCCCGAGCCGACGCCGAGGTTCAGGATCGCCACGACCGCGTTCACGCCCGCGAATCCGTAGTTCTCCTCGACGAGGTCCGTGTTGCCGTTGAGGTGCAGGACGAGGTCGTACGCGCCGTCCTCCGACGACCAGGAGGGCGGGAACATCAAGAGCCCGCCGGCGAGCGGGGCGCGCCAGGAACGATCAAAATGGGCGTCGGCGCGCTCGGCCGGCTTCGCAGGCGCAGGCGCGAGAGGCGCGGGCGTGGGCGCGGGCGCGGGCTCGGCCACGTCGAGCGGCGCAGGCGCGGGCGCGGGCGCGGGCTCGACGGGCGCGGCGGCCGAGGCCGTGGGCGCAGAACGCGCGCCCAGCGACATGTACCCGACCGCCGTCGCGACGAGCGCGAGGCCGCCGAGGACCACCGGTGCGCGGACACGGCGAGACATGCGAGCAGAACCCAAGAGACCGGATTCCGCTCGCCCATGTCAAGGACAATTGCGGAGACGCAAAGGGTGGGAAGCGAAGTGCTCAGCAGGCCTGGAGGCGCGCCGAGACCGCCTTCGCCGCGGCAGGCGCGAGGAGCGCGTCGGCGCAAGGACGCACGACGTCACGCAAAACCTGGCGGCGAAGGGCGCCGATTTGCTTGGCAGAGAGGAGCCCGACCTCCTCGGCCACGACGGCGCGCCGGAAAGACGGGTCCACGCTCGAGGCCTCGATCGCCCGGTCGAACGTGGCGCGAGCGAAGCTTCGCGTGTCCTCGTCGGCGCCTTCGAGCAGGAATCGCAAGGTCTTCCAGGCGAGCTCGGCGTGGCGCTGCTCGTCCTCGGCGATACGCGCGTGGACCTCGCGGAGCGCCGGATCTTGCACGAGCCCCGCGAGCGCGAGCGCCTCGGCGGCGCCGATCGTCTCGCCCACGCAGGCCTCTTCGATGAGGGAGCCGAGGACGGCGCGCAGGTCGGTCTCGAGGGGGACGCCCGAAAGATCGAGCTTCGCAGGGCCGATCGGGCGATCGGCATAACGGCTCGCCAGGGCATACCCGACGCGGGCGTGCTCGACCTCGTCGGCAGCGGCGGTCTGCGCGGCGAAGAGCAGCTCGGGCGGCGCGCCGAGGGCCATGAGCTGGAGCGTGAAGCGGGCGAAGCTCGCGACGGACGCGTGCTCGAGCGCGGCGATCTCGGTCCACGCGTCGGCGAGGGCGCGCCGGACGGCCGGATCGAGCGACGCCACGTCGGGCGTGATCTCGGCGAGGATCCAGTCGACGCGAGCCGCGGCGGGCGCGGTGCGGGCCGCGCCGGCGACGAGCAAGGGGCGGCCGATCGCGCAGTTTTGCGTCTCGCAGTTGAAGGTGCCGGGCTCGCCGGTCGTGCTGTACGGGAGCGCGGCGCAGGCGGCCCCGTCCATGCAATCGGCGTCGACGCGGCAGGCGTCGTCCGCCGTGCGGCAAGCGAGGCCGATCTGCTGGAAGCAGCCGTCGTTGAAGGAGGTGATGCCACACTCGCCGCTCGGGCAATCCGCGTCGGTCGCGCATTTCGCCACGGCCGAGCAGCGGGACCAGGCGACGCCATTGTTCACGACGCCGGGGCAGACGCAGACGGCGTCCTCGCCGCACTCGGCGTCGTTCGCGCAGGCGTACACGCAGCCGCAGGAGGGCTCGGGGTTCTCGAAGGCCGGGTCCTGGTGGATGCATTTGCCGTGGGGCTTGGCCGTGCAATCGGCGTCGGTCGTGCACGACTTCGACGGCTCGGTGCCCTCGCAGGCGGGCGCGTCGATCGTGGTATCGCAGGCGACGGCCACCTCGCGGTGGATGGTGCCGTCGTCGCACTTCACGTAGCCGCTGTCCGAGCCGTCCGCGAGCAGGACGGGCGTCGCGCCCGCGCAGCCGGACCACCCGCCGAAGCCACCCTGGCTCGAGGTCGCGCTCGTGCTCGCGCCCGTGCCCGCGCCACCTTGCCCTCCCTGGCCGCCGTTTTCCACGGTCGATCCGCAGGCGACGGCCGAGAGGCCGAGGGCCGCAAAGAGGGAGAGGCGCAACGAAAGAAAGGCAAGTCGATCATGCATGAGAGTTCCTCCTCGGTGGAGCAGAGGGCCCGATCGTACGGCTGTCTTCGCGGCAAAGGAAGACAGGAAGACGCGACGATCTTGCGCACGCTCACGTCGCTTCGAAAGCTCGCGCGCGGCGTCGTCGAGCGCTACCCTCGCGCGCCGTATGTTGAGAGCTTCCGACCTGGTGGCGGATCGCTTCGTGATCGAGGCCGTGCTCGGCGAGGGCGGCATGGGCGTCGTGTATCGAGCCCACGACCAGAAGCTCGACCGGAAGGTCGCCTTGAAGACGATCGCGGCCGGCGACGAGGAGGCGTCGGCGCGGGCGCTGCGCGAGGCGCGGGCCGTCGCGGCGCTCGATCACCCGAACGCGATCGCCATCTACGACGTGGGCGCGTGGGAGGGAGAGCCCTTCATCGCGATGGAGCTCGTGGAAGGCGAGACGCTGCGCGCCTACGTCGGCGACCCGAGCGTGCCCGTGGGGCGCAAGATCCGCTGGCTCGTCGACGTGGCCCGCGCGCTCGCGGCCGCGCATCGGGCGGGGATCGTGCACCGGGACATCAAGCCGGAGAACGTCATGGTGCGGCGGGACGGGCGGGTGAAGGTGCTCGACTTCGGCATCGCGCGGCGGAGCGCGGCGCCCGTGGATCCCGCAGGGCCGACGGCGAAGCCAAACGCGCCGTCGCTCGCCACGAAGGGCGGCGTGAGCGGGACGCCGATGTACATGGCGCCCGAGCAGGTGCGCGGGAAGGCGGCGGACGGGCGGACGGACCAGTTCTCCTGGGCGGTGCTCGGCTACGAGCTCTGCGAGGGGACGAGGCCGTGGGACGCGCACGACGCGCTCTCGACGGTGGCGGCGATGATGTCGGAGCCGCCGCGGAAGATGCAGGCCGAGGGCGTGCCCGCGGCGCTCCGGGAGGTCTTCGGCCGCGCGCTCTCGCGTAGCCCGGCGGAGCGGTACGGGTCGATGGACGACGTCGTCGAGCTGCTCGAGCCGCTCGCGGAGGAGGGCGACACGAAGGGGCCGAAGGCCGAGCCGGCCGCCCTTTCGCGGCCTTCGCCGGGCGCGATCACGGCGGGGCGTTACTCCACGCAGGAGCTCGGGCAGGCGATCGCGCTCGCGCTGGAGCGCAAGGCGCAGGCGGAGGCGGAGGGTCGCAAGTACGCGTACACGGATCTCGCGGCGGCGGCGCGTGAGGTCGGGATCGAGGAGGGGGAGCTACGCGCGGCGCTCGTGGCGCTCCGGCCCGCGCTGGATGCGGCGCCTTTGGCGGCGGCTCCGGCCCCGGAGGCGGGGATGACGCCGAGGCGGGCGCGGCAGAAGCAGAAGCTCGAGCGACACGCGGCGATGTGGGGCGTCTTCAGCGTGTTCTTTTTCCTGCTCGACATGGTGACGGTGGGGGGCGAATTCTGGTTTTTCCCGGTGCTCGGCTGGGGCGTCGGGCTCGCCGCGCACGTGGTGAAGTACCTCTTCCCGGTGGATCCGACGCCCGAGGAGGAAGCGGAGGCGCGCCTGCGGGAGGCGATCCGGCTGGAGAAGCTCGCGAAGAAGCGCGGCGGAGACCGGATGCGCTTCGCGGCTCCGGGGAAGCGGATCAAGGAGGCCACGCGGGAGGCCGAGGCGAGCGCGCGGGAGGCCGAGGAGAGCGCGGAGCTCGCGGCGATCGCCGAGGAAGAGGCGGCCCTCCGGGCGGCGCGGCGCGAGGAGCGGCGGGCGCGCTGAATGACGAGAACGATACGGGCTGACAAACCAGCACCAAAATATTCTTCTGTCATGAAACGAGGCGGCGGAAGAGCCCAACGGGGACGGAAGCCTGCGGCACGGAAGGGGCGCACCTTTTTTCTTGTGAACGGCCTGGGGGTGCGTTTCAATGCTGGCGCATGGAACGACGATGGTTGGTTCGGCCGAACGGTGAGGTTCGGCGCACTTGGAAACAGGGTCGCGCGGCGTGGGCCGCGCTCGGGCTCGCGGCAGCACTTGCGAGCGTGACGTCTCCCGCGGCTGCGGACGCGCAAAAGGCGGGCGGGGCATTGCCTGCGAAGCCAGCGGCGCCGGCCGCGGCTCCGCCGGCCGCAAAGGCCCCGGCGGCGCCGGCCGCGGCGCCGACCGCGCCGCCCGCCGCGGCTCCGGCTGCGCCCCCGGCGGACACGAAGGCACCGGCAGCGCCGCCCGCTGCGCCGACGGACGCGAAGGCGCCGGCCGGGGCGGAGGCCGCCGATCCGCAGAAGGAAGCGGCCAAGAAGTTCGAGGAGGGCACGCGGGCGCAGAAGGCCGGGCAGCACGACAAGGCCCGCGAGGCGCTGGATGCGGCCTACCGGATCAAGCCGAGCCCGGAGATCGCGCTGGCCCTGGCTCGCTCGGAGATGCAGCTCGGGAAGCCACGCGACGCGGCCGAGCACCTCGCGTATTTCCTCCGGGAGGGCCAGGCGGCGAAGCCCGAGGACCGTCAGGCGGCCGAAAAGATGTTCGCCGAGGCGAAGGCCAAGGTCGGCACGGTGATCGTGAACATCGACGTCGAGGGCGCCGAGGTGCAGGTCGACGGCAAGCCGGTCGGGACGTCGCCGCTCGCGGGCGCGGTCTTCGTGGAGCCCGGCGCGCACACGATCACGGCGCGCAAGGAGGGGGCGCCCGAGGCGAAGCAGGACCTCGCGGCGGCCCCCGGCGCGGAGAGCACGGTCTCGCTGGTGCTCACGCCCCCGCCGGAGCCCGTCGCGGTGAAGCCGCCGCCGCCGCCCCCGCCGCCCCCGGCGCCGGCGCGGAACAAGGTGATCATCCTGGCGGGCGCGGGCGTCGCGGGCGCCCTCGCGCTCGTGAGCCTCGGGACGTTCATTGGATATTCGGTCGTCGACTCGGGCAGTTATGACACCTGGGAGGCGAACCGGTGTGTCAAAACGAACCCGCAATGCGTGACGGATTTCCGGGACGCGCAGAGCACGAGCGCGGCGCTCGGGACCACGGCGCTCGTGACCTTGATCGGCGCGGGGGTCGTCGGCGCGGGCACGGCGGTCTACGCGTTCACGGGCAAGAAATCGCAGCCTTCTGCGTCCTTCCACGTGACGCCGGGTGGTGTCCTGGTGAAGGGTAGCTTCTGATCGAGGGCGGACGCCCCGACGAACGAGAGGTTGGAATCTCCAATGAATCGGTACGGATCATCGATGACCTTGGCTTTGACCCTCGGCGCGCTGATGGCGGCGCTCGGGGGTTGTCCCGACGACGCGCCGTTGCCGCCGGACGTGACGGGCGGCGCGGGCAGCGGCGGCTCGGGTGGCATGGCGTCGAGCTGCGGCGATGGCGTCGTCGACATGGGGGAGACGTGCGACGACGGGAACAACACGGACGGGGATGGGTGCTCGGCGTGCGCGGTGGATGCGTGCTTCACGTGTGACGCGAGCTCGCCGAGCGCGTGTACGGCGAAGGCCGAGGGCGAGACGTGTGAAGAGACGAAGGTCTGCACCTCTGCGGGGCAGTGCGTCGAGTGCCTGGACAATACGCAGTGCGGGGACGGGTACTGCTTCGAGGGCGCGTGCGCGGCGTGTAACGATACCATCAAGAACGGCGACGAATCGGACGTCGATTGTGGTGGTGCGACTTGCGGGGCGTGCGAGCAGGGGAAGACGTGCGTCGCGGGGGCGGATTGTGCGACGACGTTCTGCACGGATGGGGTTTGCTGTGACGACGTATGCGACGGCGCATGTTTCGCTTGCAACCTGGCCAATGCCGTCGGGGAGTGCAGCGCCATCCCCGAGTATGCCGAAGACCCGAGCTACGGAGTGGGTGAGGCGTGCCTCGCCGCCGAGGGCGAAGAGTGCTCGGGCGGCGGGGTCTGCGGAAAAGCCGTGGGCCAGACCTGCGTGAACAACCCCGAGTGCGCGACCATCAACTGCAAAGATCCCGACATGGACGGGACAAAGACCTGCGTGAAGGATGACGGCGAGCCCTGCTCCGCGAGCAGTGAGTGCGCGAGCAACAATTGCATGGATGGCGCTTGCGCCGCCATGTGAACCGATCGCGGGGGCTCCTGCGGGCCCCCGCGTTCCCTTCCTGTCCTGCGAGCCCCTCGAAGCCCTTCACGTCCACCTGAACCTCGGGTAGCCTCCGCCCGGAGGCTTTGACGTTCTGGTGAAGGGCGCTTATCTACGAATCTGCGGCTCCGTGGCAGCGGTCGCGCTGCTCGCGGTCGGCTGTGGCGAGATTCTCGGACTTGATGATTACGAGCTTGCGGACTCCGCGGGCGCTGGTGGTTCGGGTGGCGCCGCTCAAACATGCGGCGATGGCGTCGTCGACCCGGGTGAGGGTTGTGACGATGGGAACGACGTCGACGGCGATGGCTGCACGTCGTGCGTGGTGGAGGTCTGCTACACCTGCACAAACAATGTCGGCGCGCCGAGCATCTGCACGGCGAAGACAGCAGGCGAGCTATGTGCGGCGGGTCTCTGCGACGGCGCGGGGCAATGTGTCGAGTGCCTGGTCAATCAACATTGCGGCGTAGATGGTTATTGCTTCGAGAACAAATGCAATAGCTGCGATGATGGTATAAAGAACGGCGACGAGACGGACGCAGATTGCGGCGGAACGCATTGCCAGCCATGCGCGCAGGGGAAGGCTTGCCTAACGAATACCGATTGCGCGACGACGTTCTGCACGGACGGCGTGTGCTGCGGCACAGCGTGTGATGGTCCTTGCGTCACGTGTGTGTACGCGGAGCTCGTCGGAGACTGCACCTTTATTGATAAATACGGCGAGGATCCGAGCTATGGCATGGGGGAGGCATGTCTCGCTGCCGAGGGGGAGGCGTGCAACTTCGGAAATTGCCTCAAGGCTTTCGAGCAACTCTGCACGCTCAACACTGAATGCGCGACCACACGCTGCGCCGATCCCGACATGAACGGCACCAAAACCTGCGTGAAAAACGTCGGTGAACCCTGCACCTTACCCGCCGACTGCTACACCAACCTCTGCACGAACGGCCTCTGCGCCATGTGAGCCGCCTCCTCCCTACCGTTCGCCCGCGCCGAACACCCCGTTGCCTCCCCTCCCCCACCCGTGGTAGGTCCCCGCCCCCATGTCCGGCGCTCTCCACGACGCGATCCCCATCCTCGACCTCCAGGACGTCGCCTCCGGCGACCCCGAACGCGAACGACGCGCCGCCCTCGCGATCGAGCGCGGGCTCGGCCGGTACGGGCTCGTGTACGTGAATAACCACGGCATCGACCCGGCCGCGCTCGACGCGTTTTACGAAGAGTTCCTCGCCCTCACCACCCTCCCCGACGCCGAGAAGCGCCGCTGGGCACGCGCCGACCTCTGGTTCCAGCGCGGGTATACCCCGCCGAACACCGAGAAGGCCGTCGTCGCCGGCGGTCAGCCGGACTTCAAGGAGTGCTGGTTCGCCGCACCCATCGAGGTCGATCCCGTCGCCGCCGAGCTCTACCCCGAGATCCACCCCCCCAACGTCTGGCCCGACGATCGACCACGCTTCCGCACGTTGTACGAGGCGATCGGGCTCGCCCTGCACGAGGCCGGCCTCGCGCTCCTCCGCGCCTGTGCCGACGCGCTCGCCTTGCCGCGCGAGACGTTCGCCTCCGTGACCCGCGGCGCCCCCCACATCACGCGCGCCCTCAAATACCTGCCCCTCGACGCACAACAATGCGAGCAGGGCGTCCTCTGGGGCGAGGAGCATACCGATTTCAACCTGCTCACGCTCCTGCCCGGCGGCTGGTTCCTCGATCGGGATGGCCATCGATGCGCGCGGCCCGATGATCGCAGCGGGCTCTTCTTGCGGACCCGCGGCGCCGAGGGCCACCCCGGAGGCGCGCTCGTGCCCGGGACCGCGCCGCCAGGCTGCATCGTGGCCCAGGTCGGCCAGCAGCTCGAGATCCTGACCGGCGGACGCCTGCTCGCCACGCCCCACGTCATCACCGCGCCGAAGACCCCGGGGTATGCCCGCACCTCGATGGCCCATTTCGTCCACGTGCACACCGATACGCGCCTCTTCCCGCTGCCCCCGTTCCAGACGCGAGAGGCGATGATGGCCTATCGGCCGCCGGTCCTCGCGGGCACGTACGACATCAAGACGCTCGTCGATATCGGCCTCGCGCCGCCCGAGGCCCTCTCGAAGCTCGGCTACCGCCATTACGACAGGCTCGCGAGCGTGCGCGCCGGCGAGCCGCAAGAAACGGCCTGACTCCCCGCGGAGGCCCGGGCGTGGTAAGAACGAACCCGCCCATGCGCCTCCCCTCCCCGCGCTCGCTCCTCGTCACGCTCACGCTGCTCGCCGCTCCCGCGGGAGCGCTCGCCGCTCCCCCGAAGGACCACCCGCCTCCGACGCTCCGCCTCGCGATCCAGCGCGCCACGCTCGACAACGGCCTCCGCGTCGTGATGAACGTGGATCACGCCTCGCCCACGGTGGCCCTCGTGGTCACTTACGACGTCGGCGCGCGCGACGAGCAGCCGGGCCAGGCCGGGTTCGTCCGCCTCTTCGAGCACCTCCTGTTCGGCGCAACCAAGAACCTCGCCGCGGGCGAATTCGAATCCCTCGTCGCGAGCCGCGGCGGGTTCGTCGCGGCAGAGAGCGCGGTCGATCACATGACGTTCTCGATGCTCGTCCCCGAAAACGAGATCGCCCTCGGCCTCTGGCTCGAAGCCGAGCGCATGCGGAGCCTCGACCTGAGCCAGGGCGCGATCGACGCCGCTCGGAAGGATGCCGCAGCGGTCCGCGCCTTCCACGCCGCCCATTTCGGCCCGAACACCGCCGTCCTCGTGCTCGCTGGGGATTTTGATCCCGACGCGGCCATGTCCCTCGTGCACCGGTATTTCGACGATGTCCCGCGTATCCAGGCCAAACCCTTCGCCGCGCCTGCCGCCGAGGAGCAGACGGCGGAGCGGCGCGAGGTCGTCGAGGACACGCTCGCCCGCGCGCCGGGGCTCTCGTATACGTTTGCCATGCCCAAGAGCGGGACACGCGAGCACGACGCGCTTCGATTGGCGCAGGGCATCCTCGGCGACGGCGAGGGCTCGCGGCTCGTCACGCGGCTCGTGCGGGGGGAGTCCCTCGCGACCGAGGCGCGCGCCACGATCGACCCGCCTTTCGGCCGTGGTCCCGGGTCCTTCCATATCGAGGTGCGACTCGCAAAGGACGCGCCCGTGCCGGAGGTGGAGAAACGAATCGACGCGGCGCTCGCGGAGCTCGCGGGCGCGCCCCCCACGGAGGCTGAAATGGACCGGGCGCGAAAGCGAATCGAGGCGGCGTTTGTCCTCGGCCTCGCGTGGAGCCGAGATCGCGCCTCCGCGCTCGGCATGTTCGAGCTCGCGACCGGGGACGCGCGGGCGATCGGGCGCGAGCTCGAGCGGCTCGCCGCCGTGACCCCGGCGGACGTGCAAAAAGCGGCGGCGCGTTATCTCGCGCCGAGCCGGAGGACCGTCATCGAGACGCGGCCGAAGCCCGCACCCCAGGGCAACCTCGCGCGCGCGACGGCGACGGAGGGCTCGTGAGGAAACACGCGTCCGTCCTCGCGCTCGCCGTCCTCCTCGGCGCCGGTTGTTCCGGCCAAACCGTCGCGCCCTCGCCGCCGCGTATGCCTGCGCCGGGGAAGGTCGCCGATTCGAAGGCGCCGGCGCCGGCGGCCCCCGAGCCGAAGGAGCCTCCGCCCACGTCGCTCCCGCCGAAGCCGTTCTCCGCGCCGAAGACGAGCTGGGTCGAGCTGAAGAATGGCCTGCGGGTCGTGAGCCTGCTCGACCGCGCCGTGCCCGTCGTGCACCTCCGCGTCGCCGTGCTCGCGGGCACGGCGATCGACGGCGAACGCACGGGCCTCGCGGCGGTCTGCGCGCGTGCCGTGGCCTCGTCGCAGGACAGCGGCCTCGACAAACTCGGCGCGCGTTTGCTGGTGGACGTGGCCCCGGATCGGGTGGTGTACGGCCTCTCGGTGGCCGCGCCGCGCCTCGCCGAGGCGGCCGAGGTGCTCGCCTCCGTGGTGGGTCGTCCGCGCCTCGATCCCAGGGAAATCGAGCGCGTCCGGGGCTCGCTCGCCGAGGCGGCCGCGGAGAAGGCCCGGACCGACGGCGCCTGGGGCGCCTTGATGATGCTCCACCGGGACCTCTTCGCGCTGCCGAGCGAGCACCACCCGTACGCCTCGTTCGACGCGACGGCCGAGGAGATCACGCGGATCAAGCCGGCCGATTGCAGAGAGTACCACCGACGCCATTTCGTCCCGAAGAACATGATCGCGGCGATCACCGGCGACGTGCCCGCGGACGAGGCCCGCAAGGTCGCGGAGAAGCACCTCGGAAGGCTGTCTGGAAAAACCCCGCCGCCCCTCTCCTTCACGGACCCGATGCCCGTGGAGTCGACGAAGATCACGCTCGTCGACAGGCCCGGCAGCACGCAAAGCGAGCTCGTCGTGGGGTCGCTCGGCCCGAAAGAGTCGGAGCCGACCTACCCGGGTTTCGTGCTCGCGGCCGAGGTCCTCGGCGGCCCGGTCACGGGCAGGCTCAGCGCCGATCTACGCGACAAACGTGGCCTCGTGTCGCGCTCGTTCGCGGAGATCGTGCCGTTCGCCGGTGGCCCCTCGGCGTTTTACGTCTACGCGAAGACGAATGACGAGAGCACCGGGGAGGCGCTCGCGGCCCTGCTCGACCACCTGCGCGCCCTCACGAAGGAGGCGCCGAGCCCCGCCGAAGTGGAGACGGCCGCGCGTTTCCTCGGCGGATCCCGCGCCGTGAGCACGAGCAAGCCCGGAGGGCGCGCCGACGAACTTTGTGACCTGGGTTCCCGCGACCTGCCCGACGAGGCCCTCGACGAGCGCATCGGGGCGATCCGACAGGCGTCCCCCGAGGCTGCGGCGAAGGCCTTCGCCGAGCACGTGCGCCCCGGCCACGCCGTCATCGTGGTCGCGGGTGACGCAGCCCACGTGGGCCCACGCTTGCAAAGGTTCGGCGAGGTGAAGGTCGTGGACCCCACACGCAACTTCGCCCGGATCCGCACCCTCCCCGCAGCGGCGCCCGCTGCCCGACCTTGAGATCCCGAGGCCCGAGCGGCCCGGGATCGCGAAGACGAAAACCCGACGCCGGTCGGGGATTTCATGGGTGAAACCCCCCGCCGTCATCCAGCCCCGGTCAATCCTTCGACCGCCCTTGAAACGCGCAGGATCTGCCTCCTCCCACGGAGAGGATGGCTTGGCCCGACCCTTGCTAGTACGTCCACCGTTCTTTTTCGAGACCGACGGGAGGGAGGTGAGACATGCCCAGCGTGCTCATCGTGGACAACGAAAGCACACAACGCCGCTCTCTCGCGCTCGCCTTGCGCCTCGAGGGGTTCCAGGTGACGCTCGCCACCTCCTCCGACGAGGTCAAGCGACATCTCGCGGATGCGCAAGGTTACGACGTGGTGATGGTCGATCTCATGATCCCGGAGCTGAACGGCCTGGATCTGGCCCGCGAGATTCGCCGGGCCGCTCCGCGTGCCCGCATCATCCTGACGAGCGCGTATCCGCTCTCGCAGCGCCAGCTCGAGCGAACGGAGTGCGGCGCGAGCGGGTTCGTCCCCAAGCCCTACGAGCTCGACGAGGTCTCCCGCTACCTGCGCTCGAAGCTCACGGCCGCCGCCTGAAGCGCGGAACAAGGGAAACCTCGGTGGAGCGCCCCCCAATCGCTCCTCCGAGGTTTCCCTTGCTCCTTTCGAATCAGGGGATCGGATCGGCGCAGCAACGAAAGCCGATGTGTTTGTTATAGTTGTCGCGTCTGCGATCCACCGACGGTGAAGTGCAGGACTGGTAGTTTTCCAGATCCCACATCGAGCCCCCCCGATCTCGACATCGATCGTCCCTGGGATCCGCCGCGTCCCCATCGGTCTTGCAGGCGTCCTCCCACTCCCACGCATTACCGGACATGTCGAAGAGCCCTGGGACGCCGCCCTCGCACGTCGAGGCAGTACCCACGGCGACGCAATTGCCATTTCCAGCGTTGAGGGTGCCATCGAAGTGATCGTCGACGCACCTCGCCGCCTCGAACGTGTCCCCGTAAGGGAACGTTCGCTGCCCTCCCGCGGAGCAGGCGAAGGTCCACTCGCTCTTCTGGTAATCGTTGAAGCTATCGTAATCGACCGCTTGCCCCCCGAAGCCCCCGCACAGGCGTTTGCCCACGCCTTCGCAAAAAGCGCGCGCGTCACACCAATCGATGCAGACCACAGGATAATCGGACTTCAAGATCGGATCGTAATGTGTCGCGTTGCAGTTGCCGCCGTTCGAACGCGGCACGTAAGTGGTTTTCCATCCGCATACGGGATCCTGCGAGTTCGGCACCGGCAGCGTCTCGAGCCACAACGAATACTGCAGGCTCGTCACCTCGGTCGCGTCGATGCAATAGGGCCCCTGAGGCCCCTGGACGAGCACCATCGGCGTACTTCCCGTGAGGCACGTCGTTCCACCCCCGCCCGCGCCGCCGCTTCCGCTCGCGCTGCTACTTCCGCCGCCGGTCCCGCCTCCGCCCCCGCTTCCGCTTGCGCTCCCGCTCCCGCTCCCGCCCCCGCTTCCACCCATACCCGCGCTGCCCGCTCCGCCTCCCTCACCTGCACGGTAATCGTTGTCGCCCCCGAGGATCTGCACGCATCCCGTGAACACGAGCAGCGGCCCCACCCCCAACCATACCCACCTCATGATCCAACTTTCCTTCCTGCGACGCCAGAGCGCCGCGTCGCCGGGAGGCGCGGGCGCTCTGGCCGCGGGCATTCACGTCACTTGATGCAGTTCGACTTGTAGACCGGGCCGCGCCCCGTGGCGAGGTTCACGGGGATGACGCCGATCGCCAGGGGAATCGCGCTCGAGCACGCCTCCGGGAAGGGGCCCATGTGAATGTCCTGCTCGGCGAGCAGGCCCGGCTCGATCACCTGCATCGAGTTCGTCGGCAGGCTGTTCTGCGCGGCCTCCGTCACGTCGTTGATGCATTGCTCCACCGTATCCACCATCTCGGGCAGCGTATTCGCCTCGCCGACGCCGCAGGCGGTGAAGACGCTCTCGACGATGGTCTGCCACCCCTCGCCGATGATGATGAAGATGTTGAAGTTCGGGTCCGAGTTGAAGCCGTGACCGTGGACCCAGGTGTCGTATCCGACCTTCGAGAAGCCCAGGCTCGAGCTCGCGTACATCATCTCGATGACCGGCCCCTCCGGGTTCGGCGGCAGGAGGTAATCGATCGCCTGGATCAGGATGAGGTTGTTGATGCTCTTGTCGATCGCCTCGATGTACTTGCCGTACATCTTGTCGATCATCTGCATGTGGAGCAGGTTCTGGTTGAACATGCCGAGCGTGAGGCTCAAGAAGCCAAAATGGCTCGTGGCGCCGCCGCCCTTCTCGGCGCTCTCCGGCGCCTTGGCCATGAAGACGGGCGCGGCCTCGGCCTTGGCGAGCGCGCTGACGAGCTGACCCACGCTCCGGCCGGTGGGCGCGATCTCGTCACGGACGAGCGCGGCGAACTTCGTACGATTCTCGATCACGCCGTGCGCCGTGGGCTCGAGCGCGGAGAGTTTCTCCACGGCCGCCTCGACCGCGGCCGTCTTCATCACGAGCGCGGCCTCGTCCCCGGCCTTCGGCGCGCCGGGATCGATCGCGGCGATCGTGGCCCGGAGATCGGCGAGCGCGGCCCCGAGGATCTCCATGTCGGCGGCGAGGGAATCGTCGTCCGGGCTCTTCGCGACGCCGGCCGCCGTGAGCTCGGCCGTCGTGGGGTAATCGCCGGGGATCTTGCGCAGGACGTCGTTCAGATCCGCGTAATGGAGCGGGTCGAGGTCCACGAGGCTCGCGTCGAGCGCGACGACCGCGTCTTTCAGCGCTTGATCGGAGCCGCCATGCGCCGCGATCACCGCGTGTACGCCATTGTGGACGCCCGCGAGGCCCGCGCCCGCCTTCGCGAGCCGGGGCGCGATGGCCTCGTTCAGCACGGAGACCCGGGCCTCGGCCGTGACGGTTTGTCCGTCGACCACGACCTCGCAGCCGACCGTGAAGATGCCCGCCTCGGCGAAGGTGTACTTGCCCCCGCTCTCGACGACGCCGTCCTGGGGCGAGACGGTGACCTTCGACGTGAACGATCCGCCGTACGCCATCCCGTCCTTTTGCACGCCGCAGCTCGCGGAGAGCGCGCCGCCATTGTCGGCCTCGAGCACGGCGCGGCTCGAAGGCAGGACGACCGCGGCGAAGCCGCTCATGCCGCCGCCGCCCGCGCCGCCCATCCCACCCGCGCCGCCCATCCCGCCGCCGGCCCCGCCTTCTCCACCCGCGCCCGCCTGGCCCCCGGATCCGCCGCTCGCGCCCGACCCTCCGGACCCGCCCTCCCCGCCTCCGCAGGCCACGAGCCCCGTGAGCGCCATGAACGAGAATGCGACGAGCCTCGCGCCCCACAAGCGATTCGATTTCATGAGAAGTCCTCCGGTGAGCGAGAGCCCCAAAACAAGGACGCTCGCAAAAGGGAACGCCGAGGATATCACGGAATGCCGTCCCCTCGCGTCACGCAAAATGGCGGAGACACAACCGAGCGTGATCCGGACCACCGAAAAGAGCTGAACAAAAAATCATGTCCACAAACTGTGCACACGTTCAGCACAGGATGTAGGGTCCGATCATCATGATGACGCCCAAGGACATCGCGCCCTACATCCTCCGTGCCCTCGCCGAGGCCCAGGTCGAGGGCCGCACCATGGATCTCGAGGCGCTCTCGCTCGCCATCAAGGTGCGGCGCGGCGACGTGCGCAAGACCGTGACCGCCCTCCACCACGAGGGGCTCGTGGACGCGCTCCGGCTGCGGCTGTCGCTCGCGGGATTCGCGATCGGCTCGACGCTGCTCGCGAAGGAGCTGCCCCCGATCCGACGGCCGAAGCAGGTCGCGCAGAAGGTGGCCTGAACACGTTCGCCCCCGACGCGCCAAAAATGCGGTAAGGAGGGGTCATGAACATGGTTCGACCCATCACTCTCGCCACGATCACGCTCCTCGCAGGGCTCGGGCTCGGGTGCAGCAAAGGCTCGTCAGGGCCGGAGCCCGCCGGATCCGCGGCGACGCCCGAAGCAAAGCCGGACGCGAAGGGGATCGAGGCGGCCGGGAACGACGCCGCCGTGGTCGAGCTCGCGAAGAAGGCGCTCGGCTGCAACTGGGGCGCCTACGGCTTCGACTCGAGGTGCCCCGAGATGAAGGCCCTCACGGAGAGCGAGCTCGTCCGCGACGGCAAGGCCGACGCGACGCTCGTGAATTTCCTCGAGGACCCGAACGAGCACGTGCGCTGGCTCGGCAGCCGCATCCTCTCGCAGCGCGGAAAGGCCTTCCGCACCGACAAGGCGCTCGCCGAGCGTATCGTCGTGGTCGCCGAGGGCGAAAAGAGCAAGACCGTCGCGCAGGAGCTCGGCGGCGTCGTCGGCGGGATCAAGCACGCCGACACCGGGCTCGGTGATCGGATCAAGAAGATGGCCAAGGAGCACGCGGTGCAGCAGATGCGCACGAGCCTGCTCGCGCGGATGCTCTTCTCGAACGGCGAGACGCTCTACGACTTCGTGAAGGACATCGCGACGAACGACAAGGACACGATCGTACGCAAGGCGGCGATGTCCGCCTTCTGGACGGGGACGCCGCCGAACCGCGCCGCCGACTCGTGCAAGATGTGGCTCGCGTTCGTGGACGATCCGGCCGACGACGTGTCGGGCGAAGCGGCCTACCTGACCGCGTTCTACCCGCAAGGCGGCGGGTGCAAGGCGGAGTGGGATCCGCTCCTCGACAAGATCGAGAAACGCGCGAAGGAGGGGACGGTCAAGTCGACGCAGATGTCGTCGGCGCTGTTTTACCTCCACCGGCACGCAGGGTCGTCGGACGCGCAGAAGAAGCGGGCCCTCGTGGTGGCGCGCGCGATCGTCGAGAACAAGGCGAACGTGGGAATGGCGCGCGGCCGGGCCCTCGAGCTCGTCGCGGAGAAGGATCCGGACGCGAAGAAGCTGCTCGAGAAGCTGCAACAAGAGGATACGGACGTCTTCGTGAAGCGCCGGGCGAAGGACCTCGTCGACAAGGCGAGCAAGCCGGCGGACGACAAGGCCAAGGCGCCGGCGGCCGAGAAGGCCAAGGGCAGCGAGGCGAAAAAACCCTGAATCAGCGCGGCGCGCTCGTCGCGGCGGGGGCCGCCGAGGCGGGGGGGGCCGCGCCGTCCTGGCTGCGCTGGAGCAGGAAGAGCACGCCGCCGATGAAGAGGCCCACGGCGAGCGCGGCGGCGCCGACGATCAGGATCGGGTTCGTCCGGGCCGGCGGCGGAGGCGCGGGCGCGGGCGCGGCGGCCTCCGGGGCCTGCGCGTAGACGAGCCGGATCCCCGACGAGAGCATCTTCTTGCGCATCGGCGGCGCCGGCGGGAGCTGCGAGGCCACGACGCCCGCGACCGCCTCGGCGAGATCCTCCATCGAGGGGAACCGCTCGTCCGGCGATTTCGAGAGCGCGCGGCGCACGATCGCGGCGAGCTCCTCCGGCGCGTCCGAGAGCTCGCGCGGCTCGTCGTTCAGGATCGAGGTCACGAGCCCGAGGCCCCCGCCGTCCGTGCGGAAAGGCAGCCGGCCCGCCATCAATTCGAAGGCCATCACGCCCCAGGAGAACTGGTCGGCCCGGGCGTCGATCTCGTGGCCGAGGAGCTGCTCGGGGGACATGTACGCGGGCGTGCCGACGATGCTGCCGTCGCCGGTGAGCCGCGAGAGGCGCGAGACGCCGCTGTCCTGCGTGTTCGTGAGGGCGCCGGGCAGCCGCCGCGCGATGCCGAAATCGAGCACCTTCGCCACGCCGTCCTCGCGGACCATGACGTTCTCGGGCTTGACGTCGCGATGCACGACGCCGGAGGCGTGCGCGGCGGCGAGCGCGAACGCGACCTGGAGGAGGATCTCGAGGCGCTCGCTTTGCGGCAAATCACGGCCGATGGAGGATCGCAGCGTCTTGCCGTCGACGAGCTCCATCGCGATGAACGGGACGCCGTCGTGCTCGCCGACGTCGTAGACGGCGACGATGTTCGGGTGCGTGAGGCCCGCAGCGGCGCGCGCCTCGCGTAACATCCGCGCGACGTTGCGCTCCCAGGCTTCGGACTCCATCTCGGGATCGCGCCGCAGGACCTTGAGCGCGACCTTGCGGCGGAGGCGCGTGTCCACGGCGCGGTACACCTCGCCGGCCGCGCCCTCTCCGAGGCGCTCCTCGATGACGTATCGGTCGAAGCTCTCAGCCGGAGACATGGGCATGAGCTTGGGATGGTAGCGCGAATGCCCGGCGCGTGGGAGGCCCAACGTGCGCCTCCCCCCGGTTCGTCCGTTTTACTTGGGGATGGGCGCCGTCCCGACGGTCGTGCCGGGCTTGGCGATCCACTGCCAGTTGTCGATGAGGGTCGTGGAGTCGAGGGAGCCGTCGCCGGAGTCGTAGACGGCGAACCGGATCGTGACCTCCTCATTGGGCTTGACGGGGGCCTGGGTCTTCAGCCAGCCGGTGGCGGCGTGGTCCTGGCCTTCGGCGTCGAAGCCGAAGCCCGTCCCGATGAGATCGATGTTGCCGAGGCTGCAGTTGAAGGACTTGTTGCCAGCGAAGCAGGGCGAGGGCGGGTTTTCCGGACAACCACAGACCTCGAGCAGGGAGTTGTTGACGCTGACGGGGTTGCCCTGGCTATCGAAGGAGACGTTCCCGTCGGTCTGCCCGGGCGGGAAGGGCGTGAGCAGCGCGACGAAGAAATCGTTGTACTGGCTGCAGATGAAGCCCGGCCACTCGTAGGTGTAGAAGTTGAAGTCGAACGAGAAGCCGTACGCGTTCGAGGGCGTGCGGACGACGATCTCGAGCCCGGTGGGGTCGTTCGGGGTGCCGGTGGTCGTGCCGGGGCACGCGGGCGACTCCTTGGGGAAGCCTTGCGGGTGGACGCCCTGGTAGCCCTTCGTGAAACCTCCGACCGATTGATAACCGGGATCCGTGGGCTGCCGGGCGGTGCCGCTGGAGAGCGCGAGCATGCGGGCGCCCATGCGGGTCGGGATGTTCGGGCCAAACCCGGTGAGCAGGCCGTGGCCGAGGTGGAAGTTCACCTCGTTGCCCGTAGGCGGCGGCGAGCCGTCGGCCATGGTCCATTTCGCCGAGACCACGCCCCAGTCGCCGATGCCCGCGGAGATCTTGCAGAGATCGGCGGCGCGGGCGCCGTCGATGGGCTCCATGCTGTCGATCACGAGCGCGTCGTCGCAGGCGGCGAGCACGGGCTCGTCGATGGTGCCGTCGCAGTTCTCGTCGAACGCCTCCTTGCCGGGCTCGGTGGGGACCTCGACGGCGTTCGGGTTGCGGTTCTTGTCGCAATCGTTGCAGTCGCCCTCGGCCTCCGTGAAGCTGTCGCCGTCGACGTCGTCGTCCTGGCCCTTCGGGTCGCAGTTGATGATGCCGCCGCCCTCGCCGCCCGCTCCGCCCTGGTTGCCGGCGTCGAAGCCGAGATCGTCGCCCCCCATGCCCGTGCCGCCCTGGCCCGCGCCGCCCATCCCGCCCGGGCCCGTGGAGCCGGGGCTCCCGCCGCCGACGCTTTCGAAGTCCGTCTTGCCCCCGGTCGCCGCGCACGCGGCGGGCACGAGGGGCGCGAGGAGCACGAGGGAGAGCGCCGCGATCCTGGCGCGCCGAGGGGCCGCGTCGAGAAGACGAATTCGATCACGCATGTCGAGATCCTCCGTCACCAGATGCAGAACTTCTCGCTGAAGCCATTGTCGTAACAGGAATACCCGGGGCGGCACTGGGCGTCGGACTGGCAGGTGCGCATGCAGGTGCCGGCGCCGCTCGGGAAGAAGAACCAGCTCACGCAGATCGAGCCCGGGCCGCAATCATCCTGGAAGTTGCAGTACTCCGAGCAGTAGCCGCCCGGATAACCGTACCAATCTTGCGCGAGGCAGAGCGGGTCGTTTTGCCCGGCGTAACACTCGTTCGAGGTGGCGCAGGGCTGGCCGGCAGCCTTCGAGCCGGGCTGGCAGGCCGGCGTGCCCTGGCAGCTCGGGTCCTCGCAGTCGGTGAGCTGGTCGTCGTCGTCGTCCGCGTAATTGTCGCAGTTCGCCTCGGGCCCCTGCCGGCAGACCTTCGTCGGGTGGCCCTCGTCGACGCAGGCATAACCGAGGCGGCAATCGGCGTCGGCGACGCAGCCGTCGAGGCAGACGCCGTGCACGCTGCCGAAGCCGAGATCCACGCAATACCCGTCGCCGGGGCAGTCCTGCGCGGCGAGGTCGCACCACTCGCTGCAGAGCCCCTCGGGGAAGCCCTGGTACGACTGGAGGCAGACGGGATCGTTCGCGTTCGCCTGGCAGTCGTAGTTCGAGAAGCATGGCCCGCCGAGCGGCGTCGGGCCGGGCTGGCACGCGAACGTCCCCTGGCACATCGTCGGGTCGTCGCAATCGACGTAGCCGTCCTGATCGTCGTCCCAGAAATCAAAGCAGAAGCTCTCGGGCTGGGGCATGTCGACATTGAGGTCGAAATACCCCGAGCCGCCCGCCGCGCCGTCGACGATGACGTAGAGCTTCTGGCCCTGGACGACCTCGAGCGAGACCTTGTCGCCCTTGCCGCCGAACGGGTCGCCTTCGTTGTTGCAGGCGATCTCGCTCTCGGGATCGCCGCAGGTCGCGCGGAGCGAGACGCTGAAATCGACGCCGGACCAGCTACTCACGGTGGCCGTCAACATGCCGTCCTGCGGGATCACGACCTCGAAGATGGCCTCGCGGCCGGTCACGGGCGAGCAGGAGGCCGCCAGGGTGTCGGGCCGGCCCGAGGTGTCGCCGCTGAACCAGCCCGGGACGGAGAGCGCTTTCGGCGCGTGACACGAGTCGAGGCACGCCGCCTCCATGAAGCAGACGTCGTCGGCGCAGTCGGTCAGGCCGTCCTGATCGTTGTCCTTGAAATCGCCGCAGAGCTCCTTGGGCACGCAGCCGCTCGCGACGATGCCGCAGAACCCATTGCACAGGAGGTTGCCCGATCCGAGGCCGATGCTCGCGCAGGTCTTGCCGCCGAAATCCACGCCGTCGCATTGCTCGCCCGGATCGAGCACGCCATTGCCGCAGTTCGGATTGCCGCCGCCGCCCGAGCTCGACGAGCTCGACGCGCTCGACGAGGCCGACGAGCTCGACGCGCTCGCTCCGCCCATCCCGCCCTCGCCGCCCTCGCCGCCCATCCCAGCCTCGCCGCCGACGCCACCCGCGCCGCCGCTCGAGCTCAGGACGCCGCCCGCGCCGGCCTCACCAGCCGCGCCGCCCTCGCCGCCGCTCTCGGTGCCGCCCGAGGACTCGTCGATCACGGCCGTCGCGCACGCCGTCGTCGTGCACACCCCCGCCACGAGGGCGACCCCCAACCAGTGCCACCGTCCACCCATCATCCCGCCTCGGCGTCGAAAGGAACAAGCAAGGGCGCAGGCTCGAGCGAACGATCCAGCGCTGGGCCTCAGCATGACCATGGCCCGAACCGGACGTCAACAGCAGGAATGTGCGCCGCGTCTCATGAAGGACGACGTTCACGCGGCCCTACCATCGGGGCGGCGCCGCAGGAACGCCACGGGCGGTTTCACGGGGAGCGCGCAACAATGGGGCCGCAATGGCCGAGCCGCCCCCCAAGCCGACCCTGCTCGACCGCCTGCGCGGCAGCTTCGAGCACACGCCGCGGACGCTCCTGCTCCTGTTCCGGTCGGCCAAGCTCGCGACGATCGCGCTCTTCGGGCTCACGCTCGCCGCCGCGGTGCTGCCGCTCGGGGTGGCGTACGCGGGCAAGGCCATCGTGGACGCGGTGGCCGCTCGTTCGCGCGAGGCGACGCTGCGCTGGGTGCTCGTGGAGCTCGCGCTCGTCGCGTCGCTCGCGCTCGTGCAGCGCGGGATGGGGCTCTTGCGTTCGCTCATCGGGGCGCGGCTCGGGCTCGACATCAACGGGGCGATCCTGGAGAAGGCGCTCACGCTGGAGCTGCGGCACTTCGAGGAGCCGGCCGTCTACGATCAGCTCACGCGGGCGCGACGCGAGGCGTCGTCGAGGCCACTCGCGATGGTGACCGAGACCTTCGGGATCGTGCAGAGCCTGGTGACGCTGGCCGGCTACGGGGCGCTGCTCTTCCGCTGGAGCCCGTACGCGGTGCTGGCGCTGGCGCTCGCGTCGCTGCCGGGGGCGATCGCGGAGGTGAAGCTCGGCAACCTCGCGTTCCGGATCCGCAACTGGCGCTCGCCCGAGGCGCGGAAGCTCAACTACCTGGAATACGTCCTCGCGAACGACGCCCACGCCAAGGAGGTCAAGCTCTTCGGGATCGGGCCGCTCCTGCTCGATCGATTCCGCGCGCTCGGCGAGAAGTTCTACCGCGAGGACAGGTCGCTCGCGGTGAAACGCGCGAGCCTCGGCTGGGCCCTGTCCTTGCTCGGCACGGGCGCGTTTTACGCCTGCTACGCGTCGATGGCCCTCGGCGCGGCGAGCGGGGAGCTCACGCTCGGCGACCTCGTGCTCTACGGCGTCTCGTTCCGGCAAGGGCAGCAGGCGTTCCAGTCGATCCTGTCGTCGCTCGGCGGCATGTACGAGCACAACCTGTACATGTCGAACCTGTTCTCGTACCTCGCGATCCCGACGAACGACGGGGTGAGCCCGCAAAAGCCCGCGCTCGCGGCCGCGGCGGGGGAGGACGAAGGGCGGGAGCGGGGCATCCGCTTCGAGGGCGTGAGCTTCCGTTATCCGGGCCAGGACAAGCTCGCGCTCGAGCGGCTCGATCTGTTCGTGCCGCGCGGGCAGAGCGTGGCGCTCGTGGGGCACAACGGGGCGGGCAAGACGACGCTGATCAAGCTGCTCACGAGGCTCTACGCGCCGACCGAGGGGCGCATCCTGCTCGACGGCAAGGACCTCGTGGACTGGGATCTCGACGAGCTGCGGAGGCGCATCGGCGTCGTGTTCCAGGACTACAACCGCTATCAGCTCACGGCGCGGGAGAACGTGGGCTTCGGGAGCACGCCGCACATGGACGATGCGGATCGCCTGTCGAGGGCGCTCACGCGTGGCGGCGCGGACGAGGTGCTCACGGCGCTGCCGAGCGGGCTCGATACGCAGCTCGGCCGCTGGTTCAAGGACGGGACGGAGCTCAGCGGCGGCCAGTGGCAGAAGGTGGCGCTCTCGCGGGCGTTCATGCGGGAGGAGGCCGACGTCCTGGTGCTCGACGAGCCCACGGCGGCGCTCGACGCGGAGGCGGAGCACGCGGTCTTCGAGCGGTTCCGCAAGCTCGCCGAGGGCCGGACGACGTTCGTCGTCTCGCACCGGTTCCCGACAGTGCGCATGGCCGACCGGATCCTCGTGATCGACGGGGGCCGCGTGATCGAGGAGGGCACACACGCCGAGCTCGTCGCGAAGGACGGGCGTTACGCGCGGATGTTCGCGCTGCAGGCGGAGGGGTATCGTTAGGCCATGCAGACACGAAGATCGCTCTGGTTGTGCGTGGTGGGGGCGGCGTGCGTCGCGGCGGCGGGCTGCGGTGACGAGGCCGCGGAGCTCGTCGACGGTCGTTTCACGCCGGAGGAATGGGCGGCGATCCAGGAGCTCTCGCCGCTCCCGCCGCTCGAGGCGGACACGACGAACGCGTTCGCCGACGACCCGAAGGCGGCCGCGCTCGGGCAACGCCTCTTCTACGAGAAGGGCTACTCCGGGCCGATCAAGGTGGCGAACGATCTCGGACAGGTGGGCGAGGCGGGCAAGGTCTCCTGCGAGAGCTGCCATATCAAGACCGACTGGTTCGTCGACACGCGCTCGAGCCCGGCGAACACGTCGATCGCGATCGACTGGTTCTTCCGCAACGCGCCCACGCTGGTGAACGTGGCGACGTACACGGACTGGTTCGGGTGGGTCGGCTTCAACGACAACCTCTGGGGCAAGTGCCTCATCCCGGCCGAGTTCGTCATGGGCACGGATCGCTCGGGGATCGTGAAGTTCCTCTACAACGACGCGGACTACCGCGCGGCGTACGACGAGCTCTTTGATCCGGACCTCGATCCGGCGCTCACGGACGACATGCGTTTCCCGGCGATCGCGTCGCCGACGGTGGCGCCCGAAGTGTGGAACGGCATGCCCGAGGCGGATCGCGCCGTGATCAACCGCGGCTACGCGAACTTCGGCAAGGCGCTCGCGGCGTACCTCAGGCTGCTGCAGAGCGGCAACGCGCCGTTCGATCGGTACGTGGCGGGAGACACGACGGCGATCAGCGAGAGCGCCAAGCGCGGGCTCGGGCTCTTCGTGGGCAAGGCGGCGTGCGTCGAGTGCCACGCGGGCCCGACGTTCAGCGACAACACCTTCCACGTGACGGGCGTGCCGCAGATCGGCGAGCACGTGCTGCCTCCCTCGATGGGCGGCGATCCGGGCCGGTTCGGCGCGCTCGACGTCTACCTCGGCTGGGACTTCAGCACGAAGGGCATCTACAACGACGACCCGAACATCGATCGCAGCAAGGGCGTCACGAAGGACGAGAAGCTCACGGGCGCGTTCCGCACGAAGGGCCTGCGCTCGGTGGCGAAGACGGGGCCGTTCATGCACACGGGGCACCTCGCGACGCTGCGCGAGGTGGTCGAGTTCTACAACGCGGGCGGGGGCGACGCGGATTATGCGGGCACGAAGGATCCGCTGATGGTGCCGCTCAACCTGTCGCCCGAGGAGATCGACGACCTCGTCGCGTTCATGGAGACGCTGACGGGTGATCCGATCCCCGAGGCGCTGCTCGTCGACACGTCGTTCGGTTCCACGAAGTAAGACCCTCCCACGCGCTCATCGACCTTCGAGGAACACCTTCGCCTCGGGATCACCCGGGCGGTAGTGGATCCACGCGCGCGCCGCGGCGAGGGCCTCCTCCGGCCTGCCCGCGGCGCGCTCGGAAACGGCGAGGGCCTTCCACACGATCGGGTGCGGCAGGTGGCGCGTGGCCTCGCGGAGTTTGTCCGCGGCCTCGCGAGGCCGGCCCAGCTCGAGCAGGATGCGGCCTTCGAGGTGGAGCAGGCGGGCTCGATCGAACGGCAAAGCGAGCGCGGCGCGCGTGTGCTGGAGCGCGGACGAGGCCTCCGCCACGCGAAACGCCTCGCGGTGATGGTAGCCCGAGAGGGCCCAGGCGAAGGCCACGAGCGCCCAGGCGAGCGCACACGCGAGGCCTGCGCGGGCGAGGTTCCACGAGGCCGGCGGCGCGATCCGCGGGCGGAAGGTGCAAGCGATCACGAGGAGCGCGCCGATCCAGGTCGCGGGCGAAGCCGAGAGGCCGGCCCCGAGCGCGAGCAAGGCGAAGGTGATCCACGCGGCGCGTAGCTCGGCGCGAGGCAAGGCGGGCGCGAGGCGCAGGCTCTTTCGCGCGAGGACGAGCGCGAGCGCCGCGGGGACGAGGCCAAACGCGAGCAGCAGCGCGGCGACGTCGTCGTGCGGGTGCTCGGGGAACGTCCAGAAGCGCGCGGTCTCGGGGTGCAGCGCGAGGTGCTCGGCTTGCCAGTCGAGGAAACGCGTGGTGATCGCGTCAGGGCCGACGCCGAGGAGCGAGGTCTTCAGGGACAGGCCACGCGCGTGCACGACGAGCAGGTAGAGCCGGCCCTCGAAGGCGCGGACGAACGCCTCGGAGGCGAGCGCGATCGGGACGAGCGCGAGGCCCGCGAGAGGCGCGGCGATCGCGGCGCGTGGGACGAGCACGAGCAGCGCGGCGGCGAGCGCGAGGGCGGCGAGGTGCGAGCGGCAGAGGAGGATCGTCGCTGCGCCGAGGATCAGCGCGACCGTCGCCTCGACACGATCGGCGCGGCGCTCGGCCGAGGCGCGATCGGCGGCGCAGAGCGGGAGCAGCAGCAAGAGGAAGGCGGCGAGATGGTTCGGATTGCCGAACGTGCCGACGAGGACCGGGTACGGGAGGCGGAAGGCAGAGGTCTCGAACGGCACGAGGCCCACCGCGCCCGCGAGGGCGAGGGCGCTCGCGGCGAGGACGGCGCGGCGCGCGAGGCGAAGGACGAAGGCGCGATCCTCGACGAGCAGGCCCGAGAGCACGCGGAACACGGCCGGAGCCGCGGCGACGGCGAGGATCTCCCAGGGCGCGGCGGGCCAAACCAGGAGCGCGAGGAGGCCAAGCGCGAGCGCGAGCGTCGCCACGAGGGAAGGCGCGCCCCACGCGCAGAGAGGGAGCGCGAGCGCGAAGACGAGCGTCTTCTGCGGCCGGAGGTCGACCGTGAAGGGCGAGGTCGCGAGCGGCAGGAGGACGAGGAGGACGAACGCGGCCGCTCGTCTTGCAGAAGCTCGGCTCAAGGAGCGTCGATCGAGCGAACGCCGACGATGCCCGCGCCGCCGCGCCACGAGAAGTACACGACGAACCTCCCATCCGGTGACAAACACGGCTGGATGGCGCCGCGGCTCTCGGGCCAGCCGAGCAGCCAGGGATGCCCGGCGGTGAGGGCGCGGCGATCGCCGGTCGAGGTGTTCACCACGATCACCTGCTCACCACGTTGCTCGACGCGAAGGTCGCCGACCTTCGACGGGCACTGATCGGCGAGCTGCGCCGCGGGCGCCTGCCACGAGTCCTTCGGGCCGGCGATACGTTCGGGCATCGCGCTGCGCAGATTCCAGCTCATCCAGCCCTCGTAGTTGGGGAAGCCGGAGAAGAAGATCACGCCGCCGTCCTTGCTCGCGCGCGTGTGGTAAACGCCATGCGAAAGCGCGAGCCGCGCGCGTTTCTTCGCGAGGTCGAGCAGGTACACCCCCTGCCCCGCGTCGTCGCACTCGTAGGTCGAGCAGCCGAAGGCCATCTGGCTGTTGGAGATCCACGCCGGGTGGTAACCAGGGCCCTCGTGGACACGCGTGCGTTTGCCCGTCTCCACGTCCACGACGTCGATGCCGGCCTCGCCGGGCGGCGCGGGCACGTTGAGGTAGTTCAACTGGTTGGCGATCGCGAGGCGGACACCGTCGGGCGCCCACGCGACGGTGGGCGTGTCGCCGAAGATGGCCCACTCGAGGTCCACGCGCGCGGCGGAGAGCGGGACCGCGACCTCGACGGGCGTCGTGGCGGCGGGCGGGGCGTCGAGGACGACGAGCACGGAGCCGGGATCGGCGACGTTCGTGGGGCCCGAGGACGCGGGCGCGGCGCTACACGCGGCGGCGAAGAGAGGCGCGAGGAGCAGAGCGTGGCGCATCGAGGAGAGCTTGCGGGAAGCACGCGGGCCGCGTCAACGAGGCTCGCCCGTGGGGGATCAGAAGAAGGGATCGATGAGCGGAAAGCGGTGGTGATGCGGGCGGATGCGCGGGAGGGGGACGGGCTGCACCCGCGACGCGGAGAGCAAGGCGAGCGAGGGGCGCGCCTCGCCGGCGAGCTTGCTCGCCTCGGCGCGAACGACGTGGCCACGCGCGCCGGCGGAGTAACCGAGGACCGTGGCGTCGACGCCGTCCGCGCCGGGATCGAGCTCCATGCGGAAGAACGTGTACTCGCCGGCCGCGACGTTCAGGATGCCGCCCTGCGGGCTCTCGCCGAAGGTACGCGCGGCCGAGGCGGACGAGGACGCGACGCGGCAGACGACCGAGAAGCCCGCGTCCATCGCCTCGAACGCCTTGCAGACGTGTCGCCCCTCGGCCTCCTCCGCGACGGGCGCGAGGAGCGTGGTCGGCCGGAGCGAGGCCGCGTCGAGGCGCCCGTCTTCCCGGAGGTCGACGAAGGCCTCGCCGCGGAGCGTCTCGAGCGTCGTTCGATCGGTCGTCTCCCAGGTGATCGCCTGCGCTGGGTCGACGGCGAGGGAGACCTCGTTCGAGCCGAGCACACGTTTGTCCCCTTGCACCATCGTGACGACGTGGCGCGGACGAACCACGGTGACGGTGAACTTCTGCCCGACACGTTTGCCGAGGATCACGCGCATCTCCGCGGGAAGCTCGGGCGGCGCGGGCGCGGCGGCGGGCGCGGGCGCGGCGGCGGCAGCGGGCGCGGCGGCGGCAGCGGGTTCGGCAGCGGCAGCAACCTCGGGCGCGGGCGCGGCGACGGCCTCGGACGAGGTCTGCGCGGAGCCGGACAGGAGGAACGCGGCGAGCAGGGGCAGGAAGTACGTCTTCACAGGGTCCTCAGGAAGGCGAGCAGGGCGGCGCGGTCTTCGGTCGTCAGGTGGCTCGTCTGGCCCATGCGATCGAGGTTGTCGTCGAGCAGGGCCTCGAGCGTCGGGTAACGGCCGTCGTGGAAGTAAGGCGCGGAGGCCTCGAGCATGGCGAGCGGCGGCGTGCGGAACGACGCGCGGGACTCGTCCTTCGCGCGCGAGCCGACGTCGTGCGCCACGCGATCACTCGTGCCCTGCTCGAGCGCGTGGCAGCCGTTGCAGCCGAGCTTCTCCGAGGTGTAGAGGTCGCGCCCGCGCGTGACGAGCGCCTCCTCGCCGGGGCCCTCCTCCGGGCGGCGCGGCACGAACAGGCCCTCGCGCAGGTAGTTCGCGAGCGCGGCGAGGTCCTCGGCCGGCAAGCCCGATCCGCCGAGGCGCGTGAGCGTCTCCGCGATGTTGTCCTCGAGCCGCGCGTGTACGCCGTGCCAGCCGTACGGCCCGCGCTCCACGCGGCCCGCGAGCGCCATGGTTTGCCGCGGCCCCTCCCCGAGCCGCCACACGAGCCCGTCCTCGCGCCCCTCCGGGTGACAACTCGCGCAGGCGCGACCATCACGCGAGACGCGGCGATCGTTCTCCGCGTGGAAGAGGCGGTACCCACGCGCGAGATCGGCGCGCAGCGGGTCGGTCGCGACGGGCAGCGTGTCCACGTCGCCCGAGACGAGGCTCACGACGGAGAGGTCGTGCGAGCGCTGGTTCCACACGACCGCGATGGCCGTGCGGGGATCGACGTCGACGCCGGAAGGGCCCTCGCCGACGGAGAAGACGCGCCGCGGGGCGAGCGCGGGATCGAGCGAGCGCGCGTCGAGCTCCACGAGCTCGCCCGTGCCGTGCGAGACGACGAAGAGCGCGTCGCCGAGCACCGCCGCGCCGCGCGCTTGCCGCGCAGGAGAGCCCGCGGGCGCGACCGCGCTCGCCACGAACGCGTTCGCCGCGATGTTGACGAAGTTCTTCGCCGCCGCGCCGCTGTCCGCGCCGAGTGTACGTTCGTGCGCGACGTCGAGGACCGCCACGGTCGGGACCGACGTGTCCTCCTCGATGGCGACGCCGCCGTAACCGCCTGCGATGACACGCGTCGTGCCCTCGCCGTTCTGCACGACGAGGTGCGGGACGAACAGGCGCGTGCCGGCCTCGTTGAGCACGGCCGTGTACGCGAGCGACGAGGTCGGGTGCTGGGTGTTCGCTCCGACCATGGCGTCGACGCGGTTCCTGTAGCTGCCGCCGAGCGCGCGCACGGCGCGGACGACGGGCGCTTCGCCGCCTTCGCCGCCGTCGAGGTCCACGACGGAGAGGGCGTCTCCGGCGGCGTGCGTGACGAACACGCGGCGGCCATCGGGCGTGACGGTGAGGCCACGAGGCTCGCGCGGGAGCGGCAAGGTGAAGCGCACGGCGAGGGACTCGGCGTCGAGCGCGGTGAGCGCGCGGCCGTAGGCGGACGTGACGAGCAACGCGCCGCGTGGCCCTGGCGCGAGGCTCCAGGGCTCGGCCGCGACGGTCGCGCTCGCGGCGACGATCCCTTCTCCGGCCGCGTCGAGGTCGAGGACACGCACCTCGTTGCAGCCCCGCAGGCTCACGGCGACACGATCCTCGGCGAGCACGAGGACCTCGGCGGGCGCGCAGCCGAGCGGCGTCGTCGCGACCGAGCCGCTCACGAGATCGACGCGGTGGAGCGCCTCGTTGTCGGCGTCGGCGACGTACGCGACGAGGGACGCTCGATCGAGGGCGACGGCGGAGCTACGCGCGGTCGCGGCGTCGGCGGAGGGCGCGGCGCAGACGAGGGCGGAGAGCAGGCCGAAGGCGGCCAGGGTGCGGCGGGGCGGGCGCATGGTGCCTCGTAGACGCGCGTGTCTGCCGAAAGATTTGCGGGCTCGAACTTCGCTCTCCTTGACGCGTCGAGCCTGCGTGCCTCGAATGCGCCGGATGCTGGGTCAGAAACTCGAGCCGCTGATGCAGTCGATCGAGGAGGCCGCGGCCGGCCTTCTGTTCCCGAGCGAGTCGGACTTCCCGATCGAGGCCTACCGCTTCGGCCCCGAGGAGCCGTCGCCGGAGGTGTTGGTCCACGCGCGGGGCCTGCCGCTCGACACGCCCGTCGAGCAGACGACGGTGGCCTCGTTCTTCGAAGGCGTCGTCGAGGGCGACGACGACACGGCCGGCCGGTTCCGGGCGCTCGTCGACCTGCTCGAGCGCGAGCTCTCGGACCTGCGCGTCTACCGCGTGGGCAAGGTCGACATCGAGGCGTTCGTCCTCGGCCGGCACCCGTCGGGCGTCTGGCTCGGCGTGACGACGAAGCTCGTCGAGACCTAGTCCTTCCTCGCCTCGATCTGCGCCTGCACGTCCTCGTCCACGTCCGTGAGGAAGTCGTAGCCGGTGCGCCGCTCGATCTCGTCCACGGTCGTGCGGTACTTCTCCCAGCCCTCGCCCTGGATGCCCTCCTTGTTCGGCATCAGGACCGCCATCACCTCCGTCGACGCCGTCACGTCCTCGGGGCCCTCGCCCGGCTCGAGCACCACCACGATCTTGAAGTACGTGCTCGGCACCACGACGCCCTTGCCGATCGACCGCATGCGCTTCTCGCCGCGCCCGAGCACCCCGCCCGCCATCACGAAGAGCTGCTTGCCTTGCCGGCGGCCGAGCTCCTCGCAGCGCTCCTCGAGCCGCAACCACGGGCCTGCGTTGAGGTCGTGGTACTGCGGCAGGATGTTCGTCATCAGGAAGGTCGCGCGGTTGTCCTCGACCGAACGCGTCCGCTCCTCCGACCGCACCATGTGGCCCCGGTCGAAGCCCGAGTTCGTGTAGTCGTCGTGCGTGACCCGGTAGAACCCCGCGGGCAGCTCCGGGTCCGTGAGGAACTTGCCCTTGTGCCGTTGCACGTCGCCGAACCAGCCCGCCTCGATCTGCCAGCTCACCCAGTTCGCCACGTTCTCTTTGGTGTTGTACGAGAGCGCGTACTGCGGCTTGCGCATCAGGTGATCGTCCGAGGCATCGTCGTCCGCCGGCACCCCGAGCGCGAGATGGACACTCTCGCCCCCGGCCGTCGCGCCCGCCCCGCGCGCCGGCCGGCCCTTCGGGCGAGGCGCGGGCGCCGTCGCCGTCGCCGTCGGCCGCGGACGGCCCTGCCCCGCGGACCCCTGCGTGGCGAGCTCGTCGAGCCATCGGTCGGCCCGGCACGCATGCAAGAGCGCCCCCAGCCCGCCCACGAGCGCCACGAAGAGCGCGCCCCAAGTCCCCACCTTGCGACGCTTTCTGGATGCAGTCCGGCTCACGGGATCGCGCCTCGTTTCGTTGGGAACGCTATATCATGCTCTCCGAGCGCGTCCTCGCCGTCGAGCGCGGAGGCACTTCGGCTGCGCCCGGGAGCGCCATGGGGGTAGCAGAGGTGCGACGGAGCGCGCTAAGGTCGCGCGTGAACATGAACCGAGGGACGGCGACTTGAGGCGGATCCCCGGGTACGCCGTCGGCTCGTACTACAAGCTGGGGACTCCCCTGGCCGGGCTGAACGCGAACCCGATGCGCGGGCTCGTCTACCTCGTGACGAACCAGCGCAAGGAGCCCATCCCGAGCTCCATCCAGCACCCCCTCCACCCGGGCCGCAGCATGATGCGCCTGGAGACGCCCAGCGCCGCCTACGCCTACGTCGCCGACATCGTGGCCGTCCACGAGCGCGACGTCCGCACGGCCCTCGCCATCACGAAGCCAAACATCGCGCTCGTGCCGATCCCCGCGGCGAACGTGGTCCGCGGCAACCGCGCGACCGATCGATGGCCGAGCCGCGACCTCGCGCTCGAGCTCGAGCGCCTCGGCTTCGGCAAGGTCCGTCCCTGCGTGGTGCACAAGGACGCGATGCGCCCGCGCTTCAGCTACGAAGAGGACCCCGCGCACGATCTCGCGCAGAACCTCGTGATCATCGGCCGCCCGATGCCGAACGAGGCCGTCGTGTACGTCGACGACCTCGTCACGACCGGCGACCGCGTGGCCGCCATCGATCACGCCCTCGGCCAGCCGCCGAGCGCGGGCATCGTGACGACGGCCCTCGCCGAGGAGAAGACCCGCTACGACGCGTACAAGCTCCGCACCTTCGCGCTCGGCTACGAGCCGGGCCCATCGGCCTCCTCCCCCTGGAAAATCACCGTCCTCTGACTCCCCCTCTCCGCCGCGCGGAGAGGGGGCCGGGGGGTGAGGCGGGAGGCTACAGCAAAAACATCCCGAGAACCTCGCACAGCCGCCGATCCAGCGTCCCCCGCTCGATCACGCTCTCCAGCGTCGGCGCGTTCGCGAGCTCCTCCGCGCAGTGACCGAGCAAGGGGAACCCCTGCGCGGCGAGCGGCGCGAGTAACTCCTTCCGGGCGAGCACGTGCTCCATCAGCTCGATCTTCGTGCGCAAGACGCCGCCCCAGAGCTCCCGCGCGCGTGGCACGACGCCGAGGCGGCTCGACTCGATGAACACGAAGAAGCCACGCTCGCTGCGGAACCACTCCTCGACGTGCTTGACGATGCGGGAGTCCTCCAGCATCAGCGCCTCGCGCTCGGCGAGGATCCCCTCCCGGGCCGGATCGTCGTCCGCGAGGACCGCGAGGCGCGCCTCGATCGCCCCGAGCTCGCCCGGGATCTGCACGAGGCGCCGCCGCCAGATGGGCAGCTTCTCCACGAGCACCGGCGCCCCCACGTGCGTGAGCCAGAGCGGCGGCGGCAGGATGCAGCCCATCACGTCGGCCACCGTCAGCCGACGCTCGAACTCGGTCGCCGCCTGGATCCGCGGGCGGCCCGGACGCGCGTGGAACGTCGTCGCGCGGATGCCGGCCATGCTCTCCAGCACGAGCGCCGTCGGCATGCCGAAGTCGAGCCCGATCGGCGCCACGTACTTCTCCGCCGTCTCCTCGTGCGTCAGCGGCGCGGGCGCGCCGTCCGGGCCGAGGCGATCGGTGCCGCCGGAGTGGCCGTAGTCGTGGCCGAGCGCCGCGAGCAGGTCCCGCGCGAGCACCGACGCGGGCACGCCGCCCTCGAGCATCCGCCCGAGCGCGTCGCAGAGCACGGCCGCGATCGCGTCGAGGTTCGGATAGACGCGCATCGCCGCGGCCTTCACCTCCTCGGGCACGGCCGCGGCCTCGGGCCACTCGAGCAGGAGGAGGCGCAGGAGCACCTCGTCGTTGTGCAGGGTCGTGTGAAACGCGTTGTGGATCCCGAGGAGGCGCTCGACGCGACAGGCGCGGCTCTCCATGGCGCGGATCAGGCGCTCCATGGCGTCGAGGTCCATGCGGAAGCGCCGCGCGGCCTCGAGGTCGATGCCCTCCTCGAGGATACGGCGGCGGAGCGCGGGCGACTGGATCGGCCATGCGTTCGGGCTGATCCGCGTCTCGATGAAGGAGCGCAGCGTGGCCTCGTCGCGGCACGCGCTCGCGCTCAGGGCTTCACCACGGCCTCCCGTCATGGCGGAGCACTCTACCTGGATTTGCGCTCCGTGGGCGAATCCTCGGTAGCCTCACCCCCACCCCCTCTCCACTCCGTGGAGAGGGGAGCCAGAGGCCCTCTTCGTCCCCCTCTCCACGGAGTGGAGAGGGGGTTGGGGGGTGAGGCCTAATCGTCCACGGCGTCGCGGATGTTGGCGCCCATCAGCTTGGTCCCGCTCCGCGAGGCGCCGCTCAACGTGCAGCGCTTGAGGTCCGCGTCGCGCAGGTCGGCGCCGTCGAGCTTGGCCTTCGCGAGGTTCGAGCCGGCGAGCAGGGCGGCGCGGAAGTTGCCGTTCGTCAGGTCGGCCGAGACGAAGTGCCCACGCGAAAGATCGACGCGGCCCCCGATCACGCTCTGCAGGCTCGCGCCCTCGAACCGGGCCTCGTGCATGCGGGCCTGGCGGAGGTCGGCGCCGTCGAGGGTCGCGCCGTCGAAGCAGGCGCGGTCGGCCTGGACGCGGCCGAGGTTCGCGCCTTTGAGGAAAGCCCGCTTGAACCTGGCGCCCTCGCAGGTGGCGCGCGTCAGGACGGCGTTGTCGAGGCGGGCGGCCTCGAACGAGGAGCCGGCGAGCGTCGCGTTCTCCCAGGTCGAGCCCTTGGCGTCGATCTCCTGGAAGTTCGACTCCGTGAGGGACACGCCCTCGGCGTGGGCCTGATCGAGGCGCGCGCCCGAGAAGCTCGCGCCTTTGCCGTGGGCGTCGACGAGCTTGACCTCGGGCAGCACGGCCTTTTCGAAGACGGCGCCGGCGAGCGAGGCGCCGGAGAAGTCGGCGGCGAGCGCGTCGAGGGCGCGGAAGCTCGCGCCGTCCCAGGTGCCGCGGGCGAAGATGGGCGCGCGTCCGCGGCAGCCGTCGAAGCAGGCGCCGCCGCCGCGGGCGGACGAGAAGTTCGCCCCCTCGACGGTGGCGCCGTCGAGGCGGGTGTTCGCGAGGCTCGCGCGGGAGAGGTCGGCGCCCTTGAGGTCGGCGCCCTTGAGGTTCGCGCCGTCGAGGTCGGCGTCGACGAGACGGGCGTCGGAGAGGCGGGCGCCTTCGAGGTTCGCGCCGGTGAAGTTCGCGCCGCCGAGGTCGTGGCCGGAGAGGTTCGCGCCCGCGAGATCGAGCTTCGAGAGGTCGGCGCCGGTGACGGAGAGGCCGTGCAGCGGGTTGCGCTCGCCGGCGCGGAGGCGGGCGACGATGGTGGCGCGGATGCCGGTCTCCTCGACGGCGGGCGCGGGAGCGGCTCCCCGGGCCGAAATCGGGGCCAACGGCTCCTGCTCCATGGCGCGCCGGTCAGGGACGACGGGAGGCGGCGGCTGCACCATCGCAGGAGGCGCAGGGACGGCGGGAGGCGTTGGCTGTACCGGCAGCGATGGCGCAGGTACCGCGGCCTGCGTTGGCTGCACCGGCAGCGATGGCGCAGGTACGGCGGCCGGCGGCGCTTGCACCCGCAGCGGCGGCGCTGGGACGGCGGGAGGCGTCGCCTGCACCGTTACAGGAGCCGTAGGGACGACGGGAGGAGGCGCGTGCACCATCGCGGGAGGCGTTTGCACGACCGGAGGCGGCGGCGGCCTCACGCTCCCCGGCCCTCGATCCCGCTCGAACGGCGTCGCCGCCGCCCGTTTCGCTTCGAGCTCCGCGAGGTCGATCGCGCGTGTCGCGCCATCATCGTCCTCGAGGCGCAGCGGCCTCGGCGGGGGCGGGGGCGGCGGCGGCGCGCCGAGCGCGGCGCGGGCCTGCGCGGCGGCGCCCGACGGCGCGTTCAGGAACGGGATCGCCGGGCGCGACGGCGGCTCGTCCGGGTCGATGGCGCGCGTCTGCATCAGCGGATCGTCGTCCAGATCGACACGCGGGCGCGGCGGCGGCGGCGGCGTGTTCGGCGGCAGCACCGTCGGCGCGCCCGGGGGCCGCGGCTGGAACGGCAGCACCGCCTTCGCGGACGACTTCTCGTCCCGCAGCGGCATCGTCGAGAAGGCCTCGGCCGCCGGCAGCGCCGTCGTCTGGGGCAACTTCTTCGCGGCCGCGGGCATGACGGGCGCGGGCGCCGGGGCGCGCATCACCTCGGCCGCGTCCGGCCAGCGGATCGGGTTGCCCGGCAGCTCCACGTCGGCGAAGGCGCGCAGGTGCGGCACGGTCTCCAGCCGATCGAGCGCGAAATTGCCCCGGAAGACGAGCGACGCGAGCAGGCGATCGGCGTCGATCACCAGCAGATCCGCGATGAGATCGAGCTCGCGCCCCGGCGTCGGCCCGCCTGGCCCGACGAGGTACGTACACGCCTTCGCCCGCACCTGCGGCAGCCGCGACTGCACACGCGGCAGGCTCGGGTGCATGCCGTCGAGCACGATCCACTCGTCGCCGCGGAGGAACTCGATCTGCTGGTCGGGCGGCGCCGGGTTGAACCAGCGGAAGTCGAAGCTGTCGGGGATCTCGGCGACGACGCCGTCGAGCCGCTTGCGATCGACGTTGCCGAGCAGGCGCCTGCGATGGGGCCAGTACCGCCCGTAGGGCCCGAAGCCCGCCGTCCGCGTGGGGCCGTGGGCATCCACGAGGTTCGGCAGCGAGGGCGCGCCCGGGGCCACGCCGACCGGGTTGTCCTCGGTCTGCGCGGCGCGCTCGTAGATGAGCGGCATCCGATCGAAGGGGCGGGGCGACTGGGGCGCGTTCGCGGGGCGATCGCCGAAGACGTGCAGGGTTTTGTCGAGCAGGCCGCGGTCGCGGAAGATCGCGAGGCGCGCCGAGAGCGCGGGGACGGGCCGGCCGCCGGGCGCGCAGGCGTGGCCCGAGAGGATCACGCCCGCCGAGGGCAGGTACGGCGCGGTCTCGACGGCCTCGAGCAGGCTCGAAGCGGGGCTCTTGTCGCGCGTGCGCTCCTCGCGGACGAGGTCGAGGGCCGTCGTCGTCGGCCAGGCCGTGCGCTCGTGGGTGAGCGTGAAGGTGATCTTGACGAAAACCGTGACGCGCAGGACGCCGCCGCTGCGCCACAGCGCCGAGCCACAAGCGACGGGCTTGAGGGCAGAAACGGGGATCGGGAAAGGTGACGTGGAGGGCACTACCCGCGTTCCTGTAAAGGGGCTCTCGCCGCGTGGGAACGACGGTAGCCCCCCGAGGGAGCGCAAGGCAAGAGGCTTGTCCGGCTCGCGTGCACCTCACCCCCTCCCCTCCCCGCCGCCCCGGTCACCGTCCTGGGACGCTCGGTTCCCGGGCGCGTCGCGAGCCTTTGGCTCATTTTGCGTTGCCGACGAGCCGATTCGTCCGCGATTCTGACTTTCATGCAAGCAATGACGAGACGCGGCTCGGTCATGCTCGGCGTGCTGTTGTTGGGATTCGTCGGGGCAGGGATGACGGGTGCGTGCGAGTCGCCTCTCGATCCGGGTTCTCTCAAGTCGTGCCCGGCTCCACCCGACACGCCGACCGACACGCCGACCGAATGTGCGGCGGGGATGCCCGATCCGTGCATGCGTTACCGCATCCCTCTCCTCGGCAATCCGAGCATGGACCTCGCGCTTCGCGCGGAGTACATCGCCGCGTTCGGCGACGCTTGTTACATGTCCGACGGCGGTGCGTTCAACTGCTTCTACAAAACTCCGCAGGAAGCGTGCGACGCTGGCGTGCTGGTCGCAGAGGTCTTCGGAGCGGAGCCCTACGACAAGAACTACCCGGCATGCGAGCGTATCCCCGGCACGGAGAACTACTTTCGCCAGGTCGGGCCGGACCCCGCGATCCACATCGTCATCTATTATGAGCCCGCGCCGAGGCAAACGCCGCTCGTCGAGGTCGACGGCGTGCCGACGGAGGTGAGCGGGCCGTATCGCGACTTGCCCGAGCCGCCCACGGTCGGGCCGGGGCACAAGTTCAACAACTGTGACAGCGGCGTGCTCGGCGCCGATGGCAAGTCGCTCCTGCAGCACAAGTATATCCTCCAGGTCAACCGCAGAGCGCATGGCGGCGAGATCCACTCCGATCTCGCGGGCTTCAAGTGGCCTTGCGACGTGTACGACGCGAACTGCGAGAAAGTGTCCGCAGAGTGCGAGGAGCCGCTCGTGCTCTACGAGCAGGAGATCGACCCCCCGCCCTTCGACCCTGGTCAGCTCGCGGAGGTGAACCACGTCGTGCCCAGGGTGGACAAGCGCAGTTGCGACTGGGGCACGAACTCGAACAAGAACGCCGCCGTTATTTCGAACAAGCTCAACAACTGGCTTCGCAACAGAAACCCGCCGGTCGAGGAAGTAAAACGGGTCAACGCCGCGAAATCCTACGCGCCGTGACGCGCCCATGTTGACGCCCGGACAAACGAGGTCTAGGCGAGGCACATGGTCCTACGCAACCATCCCCGCGGACGCCTCGCCTTCAACCGTGACGCCATCGTGCGCGCCGCGCTGCGCGCCTACGTGGAAGCCCGCGTGGAAAGACTGGGGAGCGGTCTGTGGTATCCCGTCTGCGACTACTCGACCTGGACGGGCGACGTGCATCGAGGCGCCTTGCGGACTGACAGCGGTTGTGGCGACCGCGATGTCGTGGCCTGGACCGAGGCGGGCGTCGTTGGTCTTGCGTACGAGAAGGGGTTTGGCCCGATTGCTAACCTCGGCCTGACGCCTGACACGGTGACGGGTGGCCCAGAGGATGTGCGCCCGGCTGTGCCGGGGCTCCCCCCAGAGCTCGAACCAGCCTTTCAGTTGGCCGCCGGCATGCACGACACGACGAGCGATTTGTACACGGGGAAGTTACCGAACAAGAAAATGTATACGGAGAGGTTGGCCGGGGTCGGCTTCTGGCTCCACGGCGATCGTGTCGCGGGCACGCTCTTCGACGACCCGAAATGCCCGGGCGCTGAGCGACTCGTCCCCTGGGGCATGCTCCAGAACGGTCGCCTACCCTTCTGGGTCATCGGGGAGCTTGCCCCGCTCGCAGCAGAGCGCGCCCGAACGACCGAGGCTCCCATCCACGCGATCATCGACGCGGTGGTCGATCGGCGATTGCAGGGCCCCACGGAATTCACGCCCGACGAGCTCGCGACGCTCCTCGCCAAGCCGCCCGAGCCGAAGCAACTGCTCGGCGTTCAACGGCTCCTGCAACAGGTGGGCATCACCTGGCCCGGCTCGCCCGAGCTTCCCCCCGAGCCGCCGCTGCCGGATCCGCTCCTCAACCCCTTCACGGGCACACCCATGCCGAGACCGAAGCGGTGACGGCGGATCACACGGGCCCGCTCTCGCCGTCTACCGCCCGAGCCGCCCCTTCTTCCGCGCGTCCCGCCGGAACTCGAGGCATTGCCACGAGCCGGCCTGGAACTCGCGGCAGGTGCTCGCGCGGCCGTCGTAAATCGAGCAGATGCTCCGGCCCTCGGGGCGCGTGAGGTAGACGCAGGCGCCCTCGTCCGTCGTGGGGAAGGCCATCATGCCGAAATGCCCCTCGTCGACACGATCGGCGAGGTCGTGCCGGCCCTCCCTGCGCCAGAGGACGAGGTCCTCCGCCGTGAGGGGGATGTTCCCCTTGCCGGCTTCGCAGCAGGCGCCGCAACGGGTGCAATCGAGGGGCTCGCCCGTCTCGGGATCGACGGGCACCTCCCGCTCGCGCGCGAGCTCCGGATCGAGCGGGAGGTGGGTCTTTTCCATCAGGCCTTCAGGAAGGGGAGGATCTCGCTCATCACGCCGAGCTCGGCGGCGCCGTACTTGTTGTACCCGCCGTACCAGCCCTCGGTCGAGAGCTGCACGAGGCCGTACCCGCCGTAGCCGTCGGTCTCGTACTCGGCGGGGTCGAGGCCCATCGCCTGTAGCACGTTGCCGAGCCACTGGTTGTAGATGAGGCCGCAGTGGGAATCGACGAGGTTGTTCCCGTCCGCCTTGGCCGCCGACTTCTGCAGGTTCCGGTAATCGCAATAGTTGCCCGTCGTGAACCAGCCGTCGGCGCTGCCCGCCGTGACCACGGCCATCTCGAGGGGATCGTGCGTGACGCAGCCCGACTCCTGGGTCCATTGCACGAGGGAATGGTCGAGCACGGAGCCGCCGCTCGGGTCCTCCAGGGCGTCGAGCTTGGAGACGAGGTCGAGGTAGACGTCCTCGAAGAAGCGCCGGTTGCCCTCGAAGATGTACTCGTGCTGCGCGGCGCTCACGTTCGCCTGGTGCGCGACGTCCTGGTGCCAGTCACCGACGAAATTGGAGAAGTGGTCGCCGACGTTCATCGTGACGATCCGGGAGGTGTCGCAGGCGAAGGCCGCGACGATGACGTCGTTCATGAGCTGCCAGAACCGCTTCTGCGCCTCCGGGTCGACGGAGAACGAGGAGTCCCACTCGTCGATCGACGAGCTCCCGGGGACCTGGATGTCGCCGCAGGACGCGCTCACGTTGAGCTTGCGCTCGAGCTCGCTCACGCGGTCCATGTGATCGTCGAGGCGCTGCTTGTCCTTCGCGGAGAGGCGGCGGCTGCCGTCGCGCAGGCGCTTGTAATCCTCGAGCACGCGGTCGACGATCGCCGGGCGCGTCTGCCCGGGATCGGCCGGCGGCACGAAGATCTTGTTGAAGAGGGCGAGCGAGTCGTTCTCGGGCGTGATGCGCTGGATCTCGCCCGTCTGGTTGCCCGGGTTCGACCAGCCGTGCGACATGCCATTGCCGCCGATCACGATCGAGCGCTCGCGGATCGAGCTGAGCGAGGGGTAGAACTTGCTCGACCAGGCGAGGATCTGGTCGATCGTCTGCCGGGGCTTCGATTGCACGGACTGGCCGTCCGTGCCGTTGCCGTCGTTGTCCGCGTAGTTGCCGAGGTGCCCGCCGCGGTGGTGCGCCAGGTAAAACGTGACGTCGAGGCCGCGGAGCACGTTCATCTTCTGCACGAGCGTGCTCGTGAGCCGCGTGGCGTCGCCCGAGAGGACCGGGGACAAGGAGGCCACGCCACTTTCGACCTCGAGCGAGAGCGCGCCGCGCCGGACGTCGTGGCCGGCGTACGAGGCCGATTGCGTGAGGGTCGCCTCGTTCGGGTACATGCGCGGCGCCCAGACGCCGCCGTGGGGCGTCGCCAGCGCGACGAAGCGCTTCGGGCCGCCGGCGGCGTGCGCCGCCTTTTCATGGCCGAACAGCGAGGGGAGGAAAGGAAGCGCCAGCGTGAACCCCGCCGCGCCTCGGAGAAACATGCGTCGATTGGTCTTGAGGGACATGTCGATTCTCCAGGTTCCGGTGTCCACGCACCATCAATCTTCGAACGAGCGCACGCGGAACGCCTGGCTCCGCGCGATGGCCCTGAGGACGTCCGCCATGGGCTTGCCCTCGTCGAGGGCGAGCTTCACGTCGGAGAGCGCGCAAGCGTCGCGATTCAGGTCCTCCAGCCGCCCGAAGGTGAACCGGAAGTATTGCCGAGCGAAACAAGCATACGGCTTGGGGCTCTCGGCGACGAGGTTCGTGAGGTCCTCCGCGTTCATGGCGACGCGCTCGTCGCCGCTCTCGATCCGCGGCACGGCCTCGGTGTTCACGCTGGCCGTGCCCACGACCTCGCCCGTGTCGGGATCAAAAAGCGTCTGCTCGGCGCGGACGCGGCCGAGGGAGTCGAAGTTCTCGGTGGCGAAGCCGAGCGGGTTGATGACGACCTTGTGGCAACCGGCGCACGTGCCTTGCCCCGTGAGCTCCTCGACGACCTCGCGCGTGGAGAGGGTATCGCTGAGCTGCGGCGGGTTCGCCGCGGCGTTCGGCGGCGGGGGCGGGATCTCGTCGCAGAGCAGGGCCTTGCGGATGAACACGCCCTTCATGATGGGCCGCGTGTTCGCCGAGCCCGTGGCGAGGAAGGCGGCGCGGGTCAGGAGGCCGACGCGCTCCGGCTCGGAGAACTCCGGCGGCTCGCCGCCCGACCACACGGGGACGCCATAAAGGCTCGCGAGGTCCTCGGTGCGGGCGAACGATTTGCGGCTCGTCAAAAGGTCGCGGAACGTGCCGGGCTCTTCGAAGGTGTAATGAAGGGCCGCGTCCGTCACCTCGGCGAGCATGTGCTCGCGTAGATCGGGGCCCGGGGTGTAGCCGGCGGTGAACGCGTCGAAGAGGGGCGTGCCGACGCGCGCGTCGAGCTCCTCGAGCGTGGTGTTGTCGAGCCATTGCCCGAAGAGCTCGCCCATGGCCGCGCGGGTGCGCGGGTCGCTCCAGATGCGCTCGACCTCGGCCTCGTAGCCGGCCTCCGAGAGCAGGTCGCCGCTGCGCGCCGCCGCGAAGAGCTGCTCGTCGGGGAGGGTCTGCCAGAAATGGTAGGAGAGCCGCGAGGCGAGCTCGTAGGCGTCGAGCGGCGCCGTGGGATCGGAGCCGTCCTGCCCGTGCTCGACGAAATACATCAAGTGCGGCGCATTGAGGAGCAGCGCGACCACGTCGGCGTAGTCGGCGGCGTCGAAGGGGGCCGCGCCGGCCGGGCCTCGATAAAAGGCGACGTCCTCGTCCGTCACGGGCCTGCGCAGGGCGCGCTCGCCGAAGCGGCGGATCATGTCGTCGAGGCAGGCGTCGTCGTTCGCCGCGTCGGCGTCGGTCGCGCAGGCGCCCGCGAGCTCGGCGAGGCGCGAGGGCGAGGCCGTGACGGCCTTGCCGATCTGATCGGCCACGCGGTATGCGCCGTCCACGTGTTGCTGCTGGAGGGCTTGGTCGAGGCGCGTGAAGCCCGCGTAGTGTTTGTCGGGCCCGACGCGCTGATCGTCGGGCAACGTGGCGAAGAGCGGATCGGCCCCGCCCAGGATCTCCGCGGCCGCGCTGGGCACGGCGAAGCGCACCAGATCCGACACCGTATTGCGGTATTGCAGGTGGGAGAGGCGCCGGAGCGGCAAAGCCGCGGGCACCGCGCCTTCGTCGCATACGAAGGCCGTCGGCGTCGAGCCCTCCTTCCCACCCAGGGGATCGCCGATGATCCCCGTACAAGCGCCGGTGAGGGCGCCGAGTCCCAGAAGCCATGGCCACCGTCTTCGCATCATTTCCAAGGACCTCCTGGCAAGAAGCGGACGCGAGGCGTTCCCCCCGCGCACGAGGGCCCCAACGTATCTGCATCCGCGCGCGCGCGCCAGAGCGTCGAACGAAAGAAAACCGCGCCGCATCGCGCAATGGCGGCATTGTATTCCACCACTGGATCGGACAGGGCCCTTGACAGGGAGCCTTTGCGCGGATCTCCTGGGGCGCGGAGGAAGTTCGATGCTCGACTGGCTTGCTTTCGTGAACAAATACAAAACGACCACGCTCGCCGCGGCGGCGCTCGTGCTCGTCGCTTGTGGTGGCGGCGGCGCGGGAGGCGCGGGCGGCGGCGGCGGCGGCCCGGGGGGACAGGGCGGCGGCGGTCAAGGCGGCGGCGGCGGGGGACAGGGCGGCGGCGGCGGACAGGGAGGAGAGGGCGGCGGCGTCGTGAACCCCGGTCTCGTGCCCATCTTCGTGGCGCAGGGCATGGTGGGGCGGACGGTCATTTCCTGCGACGACGGTATGACCTGGGTCGGAGACCGCTCCGACGACGAAGCGTATCCCTGCTTCGACCCGCCGGAGGAGTTCGATTGTGATCACCACCCGGGCGCGGGGCGCGGGATCACCTACGGCAATGGCTATTTCGTGGCGACGTTCGGGTGGGGCAAGCCGGGCTCCATCCGGCGCAGCAAGAACGGGGTCGACTGGGAGAACGTGCTCGAAGGAGAGACGTTCGCGGGCGTCGTCTTCGGCAGCGGCGTCTTCCTCGCGGGCGAGCGCCCGCCGCAGGTCGCGGACGCCTCCGGCGCGACGTGGGCCCCGGGCGGCGACCCGAGCTCCGACGTGTGGAACGTGCGCCGGACGGGCTTCGCGCCGCACGACGGAGGGCGCTTCCTGCTCGCGTTCGGCTCGAACAACGGGAACGATCTCAACGTGAGCAAGGATAACGGCGCCTCGTGGTCACGCCCGACCACGCTGCCGAGCGCGTGCGCAGGCGACATCCAATGGTCGGGCGGCTTCGCCTACGGCAATGGCGTGATCGTCGTCCTCGGCGGGACCGGCGTCGCCTGCCGATCGACCGACGGCGGTGATACCTGGACCGAGTCGAACATCGGCGGCGAGGTCGACGCGCGGCTGCTCTGGACCGGCGCGGAGTTCGTCACGTGGGGCCGCGACGCGAATTACGTCTCCCAGCGCTACACGAGCGCCGACGGCGCCACGTGGACGCTGACGCCGACCGAGGTGCGCCGGAAAAACGCGGACGGCACCACGCAAACGAGCCCCGGGCCGCTCGTCGGCGCCGTGGCGCGGAGCGACGCGGGCACGTACGTCGCCGTCAACGGCGGCTGGCAACAGTACTACGAAAAGCAGCGGTTCTACCGGAGCGCGGACGGTATCACCTGGGACGAGCTCCCGGCGGGCTCGTTCACGGGCAGCCACCCGATCCAGTTCATCACGCACGGCCTGGCCGAGCGCAGCACGGTTTGTCCGTGAATCAGGCCGCCGCCGCGGGCACGTCCTCCGCGGCGGCGGACGCCTGCGGGGAGGCGGGGCGCTTCGCCTCGGCGCGGATCACGCGGCTCTCGGGCCGGAGCGCCCACGAGGCCGCGGTGACGAGGCACAGGACGAGCGGGATGGCCACGTACTGCGGCGGATCGGAGGCCGCCGCGTGCGAGGCGGCCGCGCCCGTGAGATCGAAGATGATGCCGGCGTAGGCCCACTCCTTGAGGCGCGGGAACTTCGGCGCGAGGATGGCCACCGCGCCGAGCACCTTCCACACGCCGAGGATGAGCATGAAATAGGAGGGGTACCCGAGCTTCGCCATCCCCTCGACCGCCTCGGGGGGCCGCGCGATGTCCATCGCGCCCCCGACCCCGATCATGAATGCGATGATGCCCGTCGACACCCAGTAACCAATCTTCTTCGCGTTCATCGAGCCTCCGTGCGGCGTCACGGGTTTTACCCTACCACACCCCCGGCGCGCGCTACAAGAGGTCGTCCCCCGGCGACGAACCACGTCGTGCCGGCTCCGCGCACCTCTTCGACGCTACCCCCCGGTGCCGGTCCGCTTGACGTGGTGGATCCCGAGCAGCTTGTTCCAGAGCTCGTAGTCGACGTCCTTCTTGGGCACGTACCAGTGCACGTCGTCGGCGAACATGCCCGCGCGGCCCACGATCTCGCCGCGCTCGCGGTGGCGGATATCCATGTACGTCGCATTCTCGAGCAGCGGCGCGCCCGGCGGCAGGACGCGCAGGTCACGCAGCTCGTCGGCGGTCAGATCCGGCAGGGCCTCGTGGGCCTCTTTGATGTCGTAGGCGCTCGTCCCCTCCTCCTTTTCCGGGTGGGACGCGTCCTTTCCGATGTTCTGCCCGGCGAGCGCAGTCGGGTTGAGGTCGTGCAGGTACTCCTCGGGGTGCTTGTCCGCCGTCGTCGCCTGAGGTGCTTTCTGTTGCTTCACGTCTCCCTCTCCTCCCCCGCGTTGCTCTCGCGGCAAAAGCGGACGTGGTGCCGAGGCCATCCCGATACAAGCGCCGAGGCGTGGCTCGGCTCGATCGCCGCGCCCTCGGGCCCTCACGTTTCGATCACCACCGCGGCCGGCCCGTCGAGCCGCACCTCCCCCGCCGCGAGGCCCTCGCGCACGCCCGAGGCCCCTCCCCCGCCGAAGCGCTCCTCCTCGGTCGCGAGGACGAGCTTCGAGGGCGACGCATTCTCCCATTTCTGCCGGAGCCTGCCGCGTACGTTCACCCAGACGGAGAGCTCCTTCCCGCCGCCCCGGCGCACGAGCACGAGCGCGTCCTCGCCCACGGCGCGGGCCTCGAACGTGCCACGTTGCCGCGCGCGCGAGGCCGGGTGCTCGGCGCGCAATCGCAGGAGCTCGTGGTAAAGCTCGCGCACGCCCGCGTGCTCGGGCGCCTCGCGCTCGGCGTACGAGAGCTTCGAGGCGAGGAACGTCGACTCCGCCTGCGGATCGGGGATCTCGGCGCCCTGGAACGAGGCGAAGGCCGAGAACTCCTTGCGCCGGCCCTCCGTCACCCATCGACCGAGCTCCGGCTCGTGATCGGTGAAGTATTGAAAACGCGTCCGCGCGTTCCACTCCTGCCCCATGAAGAGCAGCGGCACGTACGGCGAGAGCAGGAGAAGCGCGCTCATCGCCCGGAAGGCCGCGGGGCTCACGCTCTCGCTCAGGCGATCGCCGAAGGCGCGGTTGCCGATCTGATCGTGGTTCTGGATGCAATGGACGAGGCGCGTGGGCTCGATGTCGCGCGGCGACGTCCCCCGCGGCTCGCCCGTCCGCTTCGAGGTTTGCCCCTGATAAAACCAGCCGTCCATGAGCGTGCGGGCGATGTCCGCGGCGCTCCCGGTGAAATCTTGAAAATACCCGTCCTCGTCGCCGGCGAACGCGCGGCGCATCTGATGGTGGAAATCGTCGGCCCAGACCCCGTCGAGCCCGAGCCCGCCCCGGTCCACGGGCCGGACGAGGCGCGCCTCGTTGCGCTCGTCCTCGGCGATCACGACGATCTGCTTGCCCCCGCCCGCGCGCCGGGCGCGCTCGGCGATCTCGCGGAGGATGTGTGGCTCGCCGTCGTCGCGGATCTCGTGGGTCGCGTCGAGCCGGAGGCCGTCGGCGTGATAATCGCGAATCCACATCTCGGCGCTCCGCGCGAGCAGCTCGCGGACGACGCGGGCGTCCTCGCCGTCGACGTTGAGCCCCTCGCCCCAGGGCGTCTGGTGTCGGTCCGTGAAATAACGCTTCGTATAAGCCCGGAGGTAATTACCGGCGGGCCCGAGGTGGTTGTACACGGCGTCGACGAGCACCACGAGCCCACACGCGTGGGCCGCGTCGACGAGGCGCATGAGCCCGAGCGGCCCGCCATAAGAGGCCTGTGGTGCATGAAGACAAACGCCGTCGTACCCCCAGTTCCAGCGCCCGGGAAAGCTGGCGAGGGGCATCAGCTCGATCGCCGTGATCCCGAGCGATCGCAGCTCGACGAGGTGCGGGATCAGCGCCTCGAACGTGCCCTCGGCCGTCGCCGCGCCCATGTGGATCTCCTGAATGACGAGATCCTCGACGCTCACCCCGGCGAAGGCCTGGTCGGTCCATGAAAACGAGACGATCCTCGCCTCCGAGGGCCCGTGCACCCCGAAGGGCTGTGATCGCGAGAAGGGATCGGGGAACGGGCCCGCGCCGCCCACGCCGAACTTGTAAAACACGCTCGCCTCGGCCCCCGGAGCGCCCACCTGCGCCCGGAAAAACCCGCCCGGCTCGGCCTCCATGGGGATACGCGCCCGCTCGGCCGCGGCGTCCGCGCCGTACAGGACGACCTCGGCGCGATCGTGATCCGGTGCCCAGATACGGAAGACGAGCTCGTCCCCCTGGAAAAACGCGCCGAGCGGGGGGACGCTGGACGGGTTCTTCATGAGAGGCCCTCGCCTCGCGCCATTCGCCGCGCGAGTAATGCCACCGGGAAACCTCCGAGCACACGTGAAACAGGCAAGCAGAGCCCAGCGTCCGTGGGCGTCGGCTCGAGCGTCTCGCCGGTGAAGAGGTTCTCGTACACCCACGCCGTGGACGCGGAGGAGGACGGCGGATCGATCGGGACCGTGGTGTCGGCCCAGACGGCGCCGAGCGGGGGCTCGCTCCTGCCATTCACGAGCCGCGCGGTGAGCCGAGGGGTGACGACGACGAGCTCGTGCTCCGGGGTCCGCCGCGCGAAGGCCACCACGTGGCCGTCGTGGGCCCCGGAGGCCGCGAGAGGAACGTATGCGCCGTGCGGGCCGAAGAGCGCCCGCGCGCGGCGCCGCGCTTCGAGGGCGACCCGGGTGACGTAGAGCTTGATGCGCCCGTCCGTCGCATTCTCGACGAGAACGCGCGAGAGCTCTCCCCTCGATCCGGGCGAGCGCCGCGCCTCGTCGAGCTCCACGAGGAGCCGCTTGCGTAATACGAAATCGACGGGCCTCCGGTTGTCCGGGTCGACCAGGCTGAGATCCCAGAGCTCATTGCCTTGATAGATGTCCGGCACGCCGGGCGAGGTGCATTTGAGCAAGACCTGCGCGAGCGAGCCCCACATGCCGTGGTACGCCACGACGCGCGCGAGCGGGAGCAGCGCCTCGCGGAAGGCGCGTGTCTCCGGCGCGTCCGCGAGCGTCTCGCGGACGAACGTCTCGACGGCGGCGTCGTACGTGGGATCCGCGTTGATCCACGAGGTGTTGACCTTCGCCTCCTTGGTGGCCTTGCGCATGTACTCGACGAGCCGCTCGACATACGCGGGCTCTGCGGACTCGGCGCCGAAGGGCCAGGTCCCGAGCACCGTCTGGTAATAGAGATACTCCTCGTTGCGATCGGGCGCCGAGATCCCTTCGAGCTCCTGGCGAAAAGGCGCCGTCGCCTCGGCCAGGCGATACAAGGTCCCCGCCCAATCCGAGGGCAGCTCGGAGAGCACGTTGATGCGGGCGCGGACGTCCTCGCTGCGCTTCGTGTCGTGCGTGGTGGTCGTCAGCATCGACGAGGGCCAGAGCCTCTGCCGGGCCTCGTTCGCCCGGTGGAGCTCCAGGGCGGTGATGCCGAACCGCTCCGGCTCGCCGCCGACCTCGTTGAGCGAGACCAGGCGATTGTACACATAAAACGCCGTGTCCTCGAGCCCCTTGGCGGTCACGGGCCCGGTGAGCTGCTGGAATCGCATCACGAAATCGCGGCGGCGCGCCACCTCCTCTTCTTCATCACTCGGGGCAGATGGCTGCGGCGGGCGCTCGAGGAGGAGGATCGCGCCGAGGAACGTGTACACCGAGGCGTCCGTCGTGGGGTTGCGCCTCCGCGCCGCGCGTAATGCCGCGCGAATGGCCGCGGCGTCGCGCGGGGCCACGGTCGTCGTGCCTTCGTGCAGGTACGTCCGGTACACCGGGAAACACGCGATGACCTCGCGGAGCGCGTCCGTGAGCGCGCCGAGGGTGAAATCACGCGTATGCCGATCCCGCTCGGAGATACGATTGAGGGCGCTGGCGAGGACGTTGAGCTCGCTCGCGAGCGAGCTCTCCAGGATGACCTTCTTCTTCTGGTAGGCGAGCGTCCCGAAATCGAGGTGCAGCCCCGTGAAACCCTCGTAAATGGAGGTGATCGTCCGCTCCGCGCTGCGATCCACGAAAAGCGCGGAGGCCAGGGCCACGAAATCGTAGCCGCTCGTCCCCTGCACGGCCCAGTCGCGCGGCAACTCCTCGCTGCGCGAGAGGATCTTCTCCACGGCGATGTACAGGGGCCGCGGCGGATCCTCCGAGCGCCTCTCGGCGTCCCGATCGAAGCGGCTCAGGAGGAGGGATTGCAGCGCGGCCGCGGCGCCGTGGCCGTCCTCCGCCCCCGCGAGCTCGCGGCGCACGCGGTGGAGGAAAAACGTGCGCTGGAGCCGGCAAAAATACGTCGAGGGTGCCCAGAGGCCGTCCGGATGATCGATCCGGAGCCCCGTCACCTTCCCCTCGTCCATGAGCTGGAAGAGCAGCCGGTGCGCCTCCTCGAAGACCGCGGGGTTTTCCATCCGGATCGCACCGAGATCGTTGATGTCGAAGAAGCGCCGGTAATTGACCTCCTCGGCAGCCACGCGCCAGTAGCTCAGCCGATAGGCCTGGTTCTCCAGGAGATCGTCGAGCGCGTCGAAGCTCCGTGGATCGCCTTTTTGCCCATTCATGACGCGGACCCGCTCCGCGATCGCCTGCGCCACCGCGGGCGACTCCGCGACGAGGGCCGAGAGCCTCCGCTTCAAGATCTCCTTCTCGCGGCGGCGCTCGATCACCTTGGTTCGATGCGTCTCGCCCTGCGACGGCAGGTGCCCGAGGCCCGTGATGATGCTCATGAGCTCGAGCACGGCGTCGTCCTCCTCGCCGAGCGCGTGGGCGAGCGCTGGCACGATCGGCTGGAGGATGAGCGGGTACGTGCGCGGGGAGAGCGGCAAGGGGTTGCCATAACAACGCACGAAGAACGCGCCGTGATCGAAGGCGAGCTCGAGGTCGCCATTCTCGAGCACCGTGCCGTAATGCTCGCCGAGCACCGGCAAGAGCACCCTCCGCTCGAGCTCGCTCTTCAGCGGGTGCCAGTCGATGTCGAAGTAGGGCGCATGGAGCGAGCTCGGCCCATTCTCGAGCACGTCCATCCACCAGGCGTTCTCCGGCGTGTGTACCCCCATGTGGTTCGGCACGAAATCGAGGAGCAGGCCCATCCCGCGGGCCGAGAGCCGGGCGTGCAAGGCGTCGAATTGCGCGTTCGTCCCGATCTCGGGGTTCAAGCTGTTGTGGTCGACGAGGTCGTAGCCGTGCATGCTGCCCGGCCGCGCCTTGAAGAAGGGAGACGCATAAAGATCGGTCACCCCGAGCATGTCGAGGTAGTCGACGATGTCCGCGGCGTCCTCGAACGTGAACGCATGGTTGAGCTGGACCCGATACGTCGCCCCTGGCACGCGCGCGCCCGCGAGGATCGTCTCGTAGAGCCCCTCGGCGGGATCCGGCTCGGCCGTCTTCGGGCTCTCCGGGGTCGCCTCGTCGGTCGAATCCATCTGCATCATGGTCACCCCTCAGATCGCGCTCTTCGCGCCGGGCTCTTGCTTGCGGCAGAGGCGCAGCACCGCCATCGAGCGGGGCTCGAGGACGTAGGGCTCGCCCGCCCTCGCCGGCACGCCGATCTCGGGCGACGCGGCCGCGCGGGTATCGATGACGACCTCCCAGCGCTCCCCCCATTCGATGGCCGGCAGGACGAACGGCAATGGCTCGTGGTGCGCATTGCAGAGGACGAGGAGCGTGTCTCCCACGATGGGCTCGCCGTGCGTGTCGGTCGAGGGGATGGCGTCGCCGTTGAGGAACATCTGCAGCGCCCGCCCGTGCGGGTTTTGCCAATCCTCGGCGCTCATCTCCTGGCCGTCCGGCCGGAACCAGACGATGTCCTTCATCTCGCTGCCGCGGATGTACCCGCCCGAGAAGAACTTCTTCCTGCGGAGCACGGGCTGCTCGTGCCGGAACGCCGAGAGGCGCCGGACGAACTCGAGCATCGAGCGCTGTCGTTCGTCGACGTCCCAGTCGTGCCACGAGACCTCGTTGTCCTGACAATAGGCGTTGTTGTTCCCGCCCTGGGTCCGGGCGAGCTCGTCGCCGCCGCAGATCATCGGCACGCCCTGCGAGATCATGAGGGTCGTGAAGAAGTTCCGCATCTGCCGATCCCGGAGCTCTCTCACGGCCGGATCGTCGGTCTCGCCCTCGACGCCGTGGTTCCAGCTATCGTTGTTGTCGGCGCCGTCGCGGTTCTCCTCGCCGTTCGCCGCGTTGTGCTTGTGGTCGTAGCTGACGAGGTCGCGCAGCGTGAAGCCGTCGTGCGCCGTGACGAAATTGATGCTGGCCGTGGGCCGCCGCCCGCCGCCCTCGTAGAGGTCGCTCGATCCGGTGAGCCGGTACCCGAGCTCCGCCGTGAGGGCCGCGTCGCCCTTCCAGTACCGGCGCACGGCGTCGCGATAACGGCCATTCCATTCGGTCCACAGCACCGGGAAATTGCCCACCTGATAACCGCCCTCGCCGACGTCCCAGGGCTCGGCGATGAGCTTCACGCGAGAGAGGGTCGGATCCTGGTGGATGATGTCGAAGAACGCGCTCAGCCGATCGACGTCGTGGAGCTCGCGGGCCAGGGTCGAGGCGAGATCGAAGCGAAAACCGTCGACGTGCATCTCCGTGACCCAGTAACGCAAGCTATCCATGACGAGCTTGAGCGTCTGGGGGTGGCGCATGTTGAGCGAGTTCCCGGTGCCGGTATAATCCATGTAATACCGCGGATTGCCGGCGACGAGGCGGTAATACGTGGGGTTGTCGATGCCCTCGTAGCAGAGCATCGGCCCGAGGTGATTGCCCTCGGCGGTGTGGTTGTAGACGACGTCGAGGATGACCTCGATCCCGGCTGCGTGGAGGGTCTTCACCATCCGCTTGAACTCGGCGACCTGCTCGCCCCTCCGGCCCATCGAGGCATACCGGCCCGCGGGCGCGAAATACGAGAGCGTGTTGTAACCCCAGTAGTTCCGGAGGCCCCGATCGACGAGCACCTGATCGTCGACCATCTCGTGGACCGGCAGGAGCTCGACCGCGGTGACGCCGAGCTTCTTCAGGTAGGTGATCACCGGCTCGGAGGCGAGGGCCGCGTACGTGCCCCGGAGCTCGGGCGGGACGTCCGGGTGGCGAATGGTGAAACCCTTGACGTGTAGCTCGTAAATGACCGTGTCCCGCCAGGGCGTCCGCGGGTGTTTGTCGTTCTCCCAGTCGAAGACGTTGTCCACGACGACGGCCTTCGGCGCGCCCCAGGCGTTGTCCTCTTCGCACATGGCGAGGTCCTGGTCGGGGTGACCGAGTTTGTAGGGGAACATCGGCGCCCGCCAGTCGACCTCGTTGGCGACGGCCTGGGCATAAGGATCGCAAAGGAGCTTGTGCGGGTTGAACCGGAGGCCCCGCGGGGGGTCGTAGGGGCCGTGGACACGATATCCATAAAGTTGCCCCGGGCGGAGGGCCGGGACGTACCCGTGGAATACGTGCGCGGTCCGTTCGGGGAGGAGAACCCTTTCCCGCTCGGATCGGTCGTCGGGGTTGTCGAAGAGGCAGAGCTCGACCCGCTCGGCGTTCTCCGAGAACAAGGCGAAGTTCACGCCGAATCCGTCGTAGAAGGATCCGAGGGGGTACTCGCGACCGGGCCAGAAACGTGCGGGCATGGAGTCCTGTCCATAGCATCCACGCTGGAATGCGGTATCCCGGGCCCCCTCGGGGAAATCCCCCAAGGCCCTCCGGGCGAGCCCGCACGAGCGATGGCTCGCGCCGGCCCGCCTCACGGCTCGACGAGCTACGGCGCACCACGCATGTTTTCGTCCCAAAGGGGGCGGCATGCGCCGGGTGGTGGAGGCGCCGCCAGCACGCTGTGAAGAGCATATCGGGGGACCGAACGCGTTTCGCAGGCTCTGCCGACGAGCCAGCCCGACCGCGCTGGCGCGTGGGGTTCGCCGCCTTGCGCCCGCTCGTCATCGCGGCGCTCGCGCTCGCGACATTCGTGCTGGACCTCTCGATACCGCTGGGATTCGCCGTCCCCTTCGTGTACGTCGTGCCCGTCTCGCTCGCCTTGTGGCTCCCCTCTCGCGCAGCGGCGTTCTCCGTCGTCGGGGTATGCACGGGCCTCACGGCGGTCGGGTTCTTTTTGTCCCCGCATCCGCCCATCGTCCCCCCGTGGATCGACGCCACGGGCCGCGCGTCGTGCCTGGTGGTCCTCTGGCTGACGACCGCGTTCGGCGTGCAATGGCGGCGCACCGCCGAGCGGCTGGCCGAGACCGCCGCGCGCCGCGCAGACGAGGTAGCGGAACGAAGGCGCGCGCAGGAAGCCCAGGAGGCCCAGCACGGGCACCTCCGCCTGCTCGCCAAGGCCGCAGGGCGCCTCGCCCTCGCCGACGAGCCCGCGGAGCTGCTCGAGGCGATCTTCGCGGAGCTCGCGAGCGACCTCGACGTCGAGCTCTACTTCAATTACATGACGGGGGCCGTGCCCCAGGTGCTCGAGCTCGAGTCGAGCGCGGGGCTCACGCCCGAGCAGCGCAAACAATACCACGAGCTCAAGTACGGCGAGTTCCTGTGCGGCACGGTCGCCCAGACGGGCAAGGCCCTCATCCTCGACGACCTCCAGCACTCCACGTTTCCCGGGGCGGACCCGCTCAAATCGACCGGCGCGCAGGCCTATGCAGGTTATCCCCTCGTCGCGCACGGCCGCGTGCTCGGCACGCTCGCCTTCGCGACGCGAAAGCGAACCCGGTACACGGACGACGAGCTCCGGCTCATGCAGACGCTCAGCGATCAGGTGGCCGCCGTGATCGAGCGCGGCGAGCTCGTCCGCAAGCTCAAGGAGAGCGAACGAGCCGCGCAGCGCCACCTCGCGGAGCTCCAGAGCATTTACGAGACGTCGCCCGCGGGCATGTGCCTCCTCGACACCGAGCTCCGATACGTGAACATCAACGAGACGCTGGCCCAGATCAATGGCGCCCCCGCCGCCGCGCACATCGGCCGCCCGTTGCGGGAGATGGTGCCCAACATCGCGCAATCCATCGAGTCCAAGCTTCGCCGCGTGCTCGAATCGGGCGAGCCCGTGACCGACATCGAGTACCGCATGGAGACCCCCCAGAACCCCGGGTTGTTGCGCGACTGGGTCACGAGCTTCGTGCCCATCAAGGACGAGGCCGGTGTGGTGCAGGCCATCAATATCACGGTGCACGAGGTCACCCGTTTGAAGGAGACGGAGCGCGCGCTGCGCGAGGCGGGGCTCGCGCTCAAGGAAGCCGACCGCCGCAAGGACGAATTTCTGGCCATGCTCGGGCACGAGCTCCGAAATCCGCTGGCCCCCATTCGAACGGCCGTGAAGGTCCTCGACATGCAGGCGGCCGGCCCGCCGGAGGCCGCGCGGACGCTGGCCATGATCGAACGACAGATCGCCCACATGGCCCGGATGATCGACGACCTCCTCGACGTCTCGCGGATCTCCCGGGGCAAACTCGAGCTGCGCAAGGAGCCTCGTGACATCGTGCAGCTCGTCCGCGACGTCACCCACGACTACGAGCCCATCGTCACGAACAGCGGCCTCTCGCTATCGCTCTCCCTGCCGGATACGCCCCGGTGGGTGCAGGGGGATCCCACCCGTCTCTCGCAGATCGTCGGCAACTTGCTCCACAACGCCATCAAATTCACCGACCCGGGGGGCACCATTCACGTCAAGGTCGACGGGGACCTCGCGAAGAACGAGGTCGTGATCTCGGTCAGCGATACCGGGATCGGCATGGATGCGGCCATGCTCGGGCGGCTCTTCGAGACCTTCAGCCAGGCCGACCGGAGCCTCGAGCGCTCGCGAGGCGGCCTCGGCCTCGGGCTCGCCGTGGTCAAGGGACTCGTCGAGCTGCACGGCGGCGCCGTCGCGGCCCATAGCGAGGGTCCGGGGCGAGGAGCGACGCTCTGCGTACGGCTCCCGCTCTCCGCAGAAGGCGCGCTCGCCGTGGCCCCGCCCCCGGTCCCCTCGCCGCGACGAACCGACGGCCCCTTGCGAATCCTCGTCATCGAGGACAGCCGCGACACCGCCGACATCATGCAAAACCTCCTGCGCCTGCTCGGATATCGCGTCGACGTGGCCTACACCGGCCCGGAGGGGATCGCGGCTGCCGAGAGATTGGCTCCCGACGTGGTGCTCTGCGACCTCGGCCTGCCGGACATGGATGGATATGCCGTGGCGAAGGCGCTGCGGAAGAGCCCCGCGACCGCCGGGAGTTACCTCATCGCGCAGACCGGATACGGCAGCGCGGAGGACCGCCGCCGCGCCCGGGACGCGGGCTTCGATGCCCACATGACGAAGCCGATCGATCCCGCGGAGCTCGAGCGGGCCCTCTCCTCCGTGGCGGAGATGCGAAAAGGCCGCCCCCGCGCCGCCCCTCGAAGGCCGGTGCGTCGTTCGGCCTGAACGGAGGCGGACGTAGCATTTCTCTTGACAAACGCGGCTCGTTCGCTTCCCGTCGCGGCATGGTCCACCGGCTCGCGGCAGCGATGACCCTGACCCTCTCCATTTCGTTTTCGTCGGCCGTGGCATCTGCGGCCGGGGGTGAGCTCGCCGAGCTCGCGGAGCGCACGAAGCCCTCGGTCGTGCTTCTCACGGTGGAGGACACGGCGGGCAACAAGCTCGGGACGGGGACGGGGTTTTTCATCTCCTCGGATGGACGGATCGTCACGAATCACCACGTCGTCGCGAACGCGGCGAAGGTCACGGCGACGCTCGCGGACGGCTCGAAGCTCGTGATCCTCGGGCGCCTGGGCGCCGACGAGGAGCGGGACATCGCCATTGTGAAGGCGGACGGAGCCGGGCTGCCGGCGCTCACGCTCGGCGATTCGAGCGGCGTCTCTCCGGGCGACGAGGTCGTGGTCATCGGCAGCCCGCTCGGGCTCTCGGGCACGCTGACGGTGGGGATCGTCTCGGCGATCCGGCAGCGCGGCGTGGGAAAGGAGATCGCTCGGGAGGCGGAGCTGCAATCGTGGGGCATCCAGATCACGGCCGCGATATCCCCGGGCTCGAGCGGCTCGCCGATCATGACGAGGCGCGGCGAGGTCGTCGCCGTCGCGGTGGGCACGCTGAACCGAGCGCAGAGCTTGAATTTCGGCATTCCGATCGAGGTCGTGAAGGACATGCTCGAGAAGCTCGGCCCGACGGCGCCGGTGATCCCTTTCGAGAGCACGCCGGAGCAGGACGTGCTCCGGAACCTGGCCATCTCGGCGGCCGTCCTCGCGGGGCTCGTGGCCCTGGTCGCATTGTGGAGCTTCTGGGACGCGCGCAGGTCGAGGCCGCGGGCGCGCCGGGGGCATTGAAGCGATCCACGTATCCTCCGCGCGGGACGTGCGCGGTCGCCTCGGACGAATCCCCAGAAAACGGGCGCTGGCTCGGCTTTTCCGTGTTGTTGCGCACCCTCGGTGGTAACATCGCGCGCCGGGGGGGTCATGAAAGCCGGAGACTGCATCGGGGGAGAATATCGCCTCGTCCGTCCACTCGGCGAGGGCGCGATGGGGTCGGTGTGGGAGGCCCAGAGCGAGCGGACGGCCCGAAGCGTCGCCATCAAGCTGATCCTGCGGCCGAGCGCGGACCTCCGCCTTCGCCTCAGCCGCGAGGCGCGCGCGCTCAAGAGTTTGTCCCATCCGAATATTGTCGACGTCTACGACGCCGGCGAGACGTCCGCGGGGGATCCATTCCTCGTGATGCAGCTCCTCTCGGGGGAGACGCTCGCCGATCTGCTCGAACGCGAGCGCAGGCTCCCCGGAGAGCAGGCCGCGCGAATCGGCCGCGACGTCGCGCTCGCCCTCTCGGCGGCGCACGAGGCGCGCATCATTCACCGCGATCTGAAGCCTGAGAACGTGTTCCTCCACCGGGAATCAGCCGCCGACGGATTCGTGGTGAAGGTCCTCGATTTCGGCGTGGCCAAGCAGCTCGACACGAAGGATTGCGTGCGAACCGTCACGGGCGTCATGGTCGGCACACCGGGGTACATGAGCCCGGAGCAGGTGCTTTGCGCCGCGGACCTCGATTTCCGGACCGATGTATGGTCGCTGGGCGTCGTCCTGTACGAAATGCTCACCGGCGTGCGCCCGTTCAAGGGAAACGTGGACGTCCTCTTCCAGCAGATCCTGGTCGCGGACATCCCCCCGGTCTCGAGCCGCGTCCGACACGTCGACCCCCGGCTCGCCGACCTCGTCGACCATTGTTTGCAGCGCGAAAGGGACAAACGCCTTCAATCAGCGCAGGAGGTCGCCGTCCTGCTCGACGCGCTCTCGCGCGATCGCGAGGCGACCCAGGTCTCCGCGTCGTTGCCGACCATGGCGGCGCCGCTCGCGAAGACGCTGCCGCAGCCCGAGGGGCCGGAGACCGTGAAATTCACGCTGGCCATCGACGGCACGACGCCCGACGAGGCCGAAGCAAAGACGCAAGTCTGCGAGCAAAGGCCCGCCGTCGGAATCGCCCCGGACGGGGGCATGCGGCTGCCTGGCACGATGGTCCTCCCTGCCGGCAAAGGCGAAAAGGCCGAGGGAGACGAGGTGCGACCCCCGCCGCCCGCCGCGGGCGGGCCGAGAGCGCCATGGCGCGATACGTCGCTGAGCGCGATTCTCACGGCGACCACGCCGCAGCTCTGCGGCGCCGCGGAGGTCCGCACCACGCCGAGCGCCACGATGACCGTCGGGGCCATCACGATGTCGGCCGGGACCGAGCCGGCAGACGCCGAAATGCAGAAACAGCGGAGAAGACGTCAGGTGATGCGCAGAGGCGCCCTCCTCTGCGCGCTCCTCGCCGCGCCCGTGCTGATCTTCATCGTGGCGTCGCGGGCGACGGCGAACAGGCCCGAGAAGCCGGACGCGCCGGGCGGGGCGATATCGACCCCCGCGCCGCTCCCCTCGCCGCCGCCCGCGCCCACGGTCGCGCGGGCGACGCCGATGGCCACGCCGAGCGCCGGGCCGCCGCAATCGCCCTCCGCGGGCACGGGAGCCGCGGCGCCCACGAACAGCCCGGACAAACGGAGCGCGATGCCCGTTCGAGGCGGCAAACCGCTCGCCTCGCCCGTCGATCCGCCGCAGCCGAAGCCGGCGACGACAGCGAAAGCGAAATGGCGCGCCCCGAGCACGAAGCCGGCGCAGACCGGGAAGGCGTGCCCTCGATTCTTCCCGAATTGCAAGCGCTGAAGGTCTCGAGTTTTCCTCGCGGGCCCTCGATTCCTCGGCAATTCATGTTATCCTGCCGCATGGGTGGGAGAATCGAAAGGACCTCGCGAGCGCGGCGCCTCTTGCCGCTCGTCCTGGGACTCGTCGCGCAGGGCGCCTCGCTCCCCGCGGCGGCGGCCGATCCTCCGGCGCCTTCGGAGACCTCGTCCTCGGCTGCGGACATGGCCCGGGCCCATTACGTGCGTGGCAAGGACGCGGCGAAGGCGAAGCAATGGAGGGCCGCCCTCGACGAGCTGCGGGCCGCGTGGCGCATCATGCAGCATTTCCAGATCGCGGGCACGCTCGGGTGGGTCGAGCTCGAGCTCGGCCACCATCGCGACGCGGCCGAGCACCTCTCGTATTTCCTGCGACACGCCGAGGACGTGGCGGCGGACGAGCTCCAGGCCACCTCCGCGATGTTCTCCGAGGCGCGGTCCAAGGTCACGCAGCTCTCCGTGCACACGAACGTGGACGGCGTTCATTTGATCGTGGACGGCGAAAAGTTTCAATGGCCCGAGGCGAACGCAGGTGTGTTCGTCGAGCCGGGGCGGCGGACGATCGAGGCGCGCCTCGGCGAGCGGTCCTCGGGCCCGGTCGTGATCGAGGCCAGGCCGGGCGCGTCGCAGCTCCTGCGGCTGGATCTGGGCAGCGCTGATCAGCCGAGCGGCGTGCTCGCGCGCCGCGAGGACACAGGCGCGCCGCCGCCCGGGCCGCCGAGCTCGAATCGCAGGCCGATCCTCATTGCGGGAGGCGTGGCTGCGGGGGTCGGGATCCTGGGGGGCGTCGTCTTCGCGGCCCTCTCGGTGAATCGCGCCGCCACGGCGCGGACACTGGCGGAGCCGCTGTCCTCGGAGAGCGACGATTACTGTACGTATAACGCTGGCACGAGCCCCTGCCCCGAGCTCGTCCACCTGAAGAACGAGCAGAACCAGTTCGGCGAAATCGCGCTCTGGAGCCTCGTCGGAGGCGGCCTGGCGGCGGTCGGGACGCTCGCGTTCGGCCTCTCGGAGCCGAAGCGCGCGAAGACGGGGGCCATTCGCGCGCTGCCCGCGGTGTCGCCCGCGGGGGGCTCGCTCGTGGTCGTGGGGACGTTCTGATGGCATTGAAGATGGGTCGTCACGAGGATGGGGGAGGTTCGAGGCTCATGCGTCGTCATTCATTGGCTTCCCTCCTGGCGACGCTCGCGTGCGCCGCTGGGGCCGCCGCGTTCGGGGGCTGCGGCCTCGACGTGTTCGCCGATTGCAGCGTCACGAAGACCTGCGCCGGGGGCCAGGCGAGCACGAAGGTGGCATGCTCGCTCGACGGGGATCCGAGTCAGCCCTCGCCTTGCGGGATCTACGTGTCGGCCTCCGGCGACGATGAAAACCCGGGGACACCCGAGCGCCCGCTGCGGACGCTCGGCAAGGCCGTGGGAATGGCGCAGGCGGAGGGCGCGCGACCCATTTACGCTTGCGCCGAGACGTTCGTCGAGCCGCTCACCTTGCGCGGCGGCGAGGTGATTCACGGCGGGTACAACTGCACGACCGGCACGAAGTGGAGCGCGCAGGTCGGCGTCACGACGCTCTCCGCGAGCGCGAACGAGGTGCCCTTGCGGGTCCGCGCGGGGGGACCGACGGTCCTTACGAATGTCGAGGTCATCGCCGCGGACGCCGTCCTCCCGGGTTCGTCATCCATCGCGGTGATCGCCGAGGGCTCCGATCTGAAGCTCGTCCGGTGTCATCTGGAGGCCGGCAATGGCGCCGACGGAAAAACCCCGCCGAGCGAAGCCCAGGCGGCGACCGACGGGGCGCCCGGGAAAATGGGATATGCCGCGTGTACGTACTCCAATGTGCAGGAGGTCGTCACGATGTGTGGACCGGTCGAATCGATCGGCGGATCCGGGGGTTTTGGCACCTCGCCCTGGGGGAAGGCCGGTCGAAACAGCTCGCACGGGAAAGACGTGAGCGGCGGCCATGGCGGCGAGCCCGAGGAATTCACGCTCACCGAATGCACGGATGGCGGGCCCGGCGCGGACGGGAGCGTCGGCGCCCCGGGCGCTCACGGCGATCTGCTCGGGTCGATCTCGGCGAGCGGGTATGAAGGGGCCGCCGGCGCGAGCGGCGGCGAAGGCTCCGTGGGGTTGGCCGGCGGCGGCGGCGGCGCCGCATTGGGCGGGTCCGGGGGAGGCAAATGCCCCGTGGGCAGCCAGACGATCCACGGCGCCGGCGGCGGCAGCGGAGGCACGGGCGGCTGCGGCGGAAAAGGCGGCGTCGGGGGCGGCGCGGGCGGCGGGAGCTTCGGCCTCTTGAGCCTCGACGCCAGGCTCGCCTTCGAGGACGTCTCGATCGTCACGGCGAGGGGCGGAAAGGGCGGCGACGGCGCCTCGGGCCAGGCGGGAGGAAATGGCGGCGCCGGTGGACAGGGCGGCGCCCCGCCCCTGATCTCCCCCTTGAAGCCCGGCTGCAATGGCGGCAAGGGGGGCAACGGTGGCGACGGCGGGCACGGCGGCGGCGGTCGCGGCGGCCATTCGATCGGGATTGCATGGGTCGGCAATGCACCACCGGTGGCGCCGGGTGTCACGTTCGAGCTCGGGCTCGAGGGGCCCGGTGGACTGGGCGGCGATCCCCAGGCTCCGGCGCCCGCGGGGGTCCGCGCAGAGGCGCAGTCCTTCGATTGACGACCTTCGAGATGAAGCGTCGCCGTGCTCCCCGGAGCACGGCGATGCTCTTGCCAAAACCATTTTAGAATTTGTCAAAAAAAACCCACGAAAGCTCCACGGGCGGGAGCTCGCCGCCGGTTCGATCAGAACCGCGGAGGGCCTCCGACGACCGGCGGCGGCTTGCGGGGAGGCTTCGGCGACCGCGCCTTCGCTTGCTTGTTCGACGAGGCGCCCTCCTGCGCGGCGACGCTCGCGGCTGGATTGTCATTCGTGGTCGGCCCGGTAGAACTCGCCGAAGGCGTGCTCGGCAGAGGCCCGGCCTCCTTCGCGACGCTGGGAGGCGCGGCCTCCGGAGCGACCGGCCCGGGCGCGAAGCTCGGCTCGGGCGACCGAGGCGCCGGATCGGCGACCGGGCCCGCGCCGCGCGTCAGGTACAAGCCAAAACCTCCCATGGCGACGACCGCGACGAGCCCTGCGAGGGGCCAGCGTTTTGGCGTGGAATGGGCTGGCACGTCCGGCGAGGCCGAGGCCATGTCCACCGGCGCGGGCTCCTCCACGAGCGCCGTGGCGGGCCCACGATATTGATCCCGCCATCCGAGCCCGCGCTCCGGCCCTTCGTGCCCCCGCACGGGTGTCGCGCCGAAGAGCTCCCGCGCGAGCTCGTCCTCGTCCTGCGGCACGCATTCCAGCCGGACGATCGGCGTCCCCGCCGGCTGCGGCCCGACCTCGCTCGCGGGCAAGAATCGAATCGTGACGCCGTTCGACAGGTCGGACTCTCGCCCATTCGAGAGGGCCGTCCATTTGATGTTCGATCGATACAGGACGGCCGCGATCCTGGCCGCGCACGCCGCGATCGCCTCGAACGGCGTATCGCCGTCGTGCGTGATCACGATACGCCCCGGGAGCTTCACCTCCTCGGCCACGGCCCAGCGGAGCGAGCGTGCCCCGGGGCCCGCCGAGGGCAGCCCCTCGAAGCTCGCTTTGTACGCTTGCAGCAGGGGCAGCGCCGCGGCGGGATCCTCTCCGCGGCGGGCATAGGTGTGATACCAGCCATTGCCCTGCGCTGTCGCCGCCGTGCGCTCGAAGAGGCGCGCGCGGAAATCGAGGGCGGCCCGGAGCAAGAAGGCCTCATCGAGGTCCCGCTCGATGGCCACGATCGCGTGCGAGAATGGCGGATCCTGCCGGCCGGCGTGATCGCGGGCGCCGCGGATGCGGAGCCCGAAGATGAGCGCCACGCCGCCGCGCCCCGGCTCGTGCTGGGTATCGTCACGGGAGAGGTTCCCGATGGCGAACGCGCAATCACTCGTCGTCCGCGGCTCGATGTATTTGAGCAGCCTCGCCAGATGGCCGAAGTGCTGCCGGGAGAGCGATCCCTGCGGCACCTCCGGGTGATAGATGAAGTCGATCTGATGCCCTGGGACGTTCCCGTGCAGGAAATGGTACCAGGCCACGTCGGCGGGCGCCTCGTACGTCGGCGCCACGTAGCCTCCCCTTCGGCCCTCGCCGCGCGCGCTCATTCAGTTCACCCGCGAAAGCTTGGGAGGCTCGGAGGTGGTGTTCAAGGCGGGGAGCGGGACCGTCTTCTCCGCCTTCGGCGCCTCCGAGAAGTCCTTCACCATGCGCTGCAAGAGCTGCGAATCGTAGGCGTGCTTCGGGAGGATCCGCTCCACGAAATGCGAGAACAGGAGGTGGGTCGAGTGCCCGTAGTTCGCGGAGCCGACGAAGACGCGGATATCGAGCTGCATCGAGTACTTCAGGAGGTTCTCGATGAGCGGGGTGTAGAGCTTCTTCGCCTGCTCCTCCACCTCGAGGGGCGTGCCGGAGAGCAGGTCGCTCTTGTTGATGAAGAGCACTACGGTCTTGCACGACGCGACTGTCTTCGGGCCGAAGAAGAACTTGAGCGCCTGCGGCTGGAACTCCTGGATCTGCTCCTGGATACGCGCGGGCTCGACCTTCTTCGCGTCTTTACCGCCGAGGTCGACGACGATGAGGAGCCCGTGAATTTCGTCTCCGATGAGCTCCTGCTGCGCGTCGACGATGTGCTCGCCGCCCCAGTCCCCCACTTCGAAGACGTGCTCCATGACCACGTCCTTTTGCAGCACGTGGCTCACCGTCCGCTCGTAACGGTCGATCTTGGTCCCGGCGAGGACGCCCAGATCGATCAAGGGGTTCGCCCATTTGAGGGTGAGCGACGTCTTGCCCGTGGCCTTGACGCCGAGCGTGAGGATCTTGTACGTCTTGCGCGTGATCTTCGGCCGCTTCTCGAGCTCCGCCCGGAGCCAGAGGATCTCCTGCTCCTGGTGGTCGAGCCAGCCGACCTTTTTCTTGTCCTCTTCGACGGCGACGTGGAGCTTCGCCACGAGCGCCCGATTCTCGTTTTCCAGGGCCTCGGCGCGCTTCCGAGCGTCGCTCGCGGCCTCTGTCGTCCGCCGGTATCGCGCCCCCATGAACACGAGCCCGCAGAGGGCAAACGCGAGCAAGATGCACGAGGCAATGAGCATCGACATGACCCCCAGATCGCCGAGGACGGGACGGCGCGCGTGGCGCATGCCCGTACGGCTCGTCCGTCAGCGAGCCTCAGTGTAGCCCAGAATTGAATCGTGGAACACAGGGTTTCGACGATTCTCGGGGCTCTGCCAAGAGCGGAATGTGTCCTCCTTCGAAGGCGTTCTCGGGCGCCATGCGCGCGCCGTCCATCGCCCTCCTCGCCTCGTTTGCCCTGGTCGCTTGTGGCCAGGGCCAGAGTCATTCTCACGTTTCGGCGCCCCTCGATTCCGGAGCCATTGCCGGCGACAAACAGGCCGAGCCCCGCTGGGCGGACGATTGCGCCGCAGCGGCCGCCGCGCCCGAGCCCCACTTCGCGCCGATTCGCCTGGAGCTCGTGCCACGCCAGAGCGAGGACGAAGAAGGTACGTCCCCGATCCCCTGGGAGGTGCGCGTGGCCGGTGGAGAGCGGGACGTGTTTCCGGCCGTGAACCGCGACGGGACGATCATGGTCGCGTGGTTCGGGGACACGCAGAGCTTCACCGGGCATGATTACGATTCCTTGGGATTTTACTCGGTGGCCACGGGGAAGGCGCTCGGGTTCTACGTCCTCTCGTCGGACCCGGACGACACGAGCCCCGCCGCGCTGTCGCGATTGAAGCGCGATCTCGCGGCGGCCAACCGGATCCTCGACAAAAGCACGTGGAGGGGCGTCTCGTCGGGGCGCAAGCCCGAAGGGCCGTGCCCCGGGACTCCCTGGACGAAGCTCGATCTCGAGCGCGACGATCGTGAGGAATGGTCGTGGAAACGTGTCACGCGGTTCGATCGGGAGGGCCTCGATTTCGAGTACGTGCGCGAGGAGAAGGAGGATCGCTTCGAAGAAAAGGTCATCCTGCGAGCGCTGACGGCGGACGGGACGATCCGCGAGGTGACGCTCCCGATCGACCTCCCCCTCCCCGGAAAAACCACCTGGATGGCCGAGCAACAAGGCTCCTGCGGGTGGTCCGAAGGTTTTGACGGGTTCGGGTCCCGGGAGCTCGGCGTCTTTGTTGTATACGGCGACGAGAACTTCGGAGGGGATCGTTGCGGGGCCGAGCTCTCCGGGAAACGCACGACGGTGATCCGGCTCCCGCCGGTGCTCCGGGCCCCGCGTTGAGCCGTCCACGACGAGGGGCTTGCGTCTACGCGCTTCACGTGGCAGAGTCGCGCCGTGGCATTCATTCGGCTGCGCTGAGCTCGGCATCCTCGTCCTCCTTGCATCCCCGGCACGGCCGGGTCGGTGCATCGAGCGCGTGGGTGCTCTCCCGTGCCTGCTTCCCCACGTGGAAGACCGGGCGCGGTGACTCACGCCGGCAGCCTGGCAGCCCGAGACCATTTTGCCACGTACGGCAGTGAGACCACGCGCCGCGGTCTTCCCCTTCCGCACGCGCCTCGTCGGCGCGCGAAGAGGAGTTTTTCATGACCGAACGTAGTGATGTCTCGTCCACCCATTCTTCGTCCTTCGAGCCGCTCGAATCCGCAGCCGCGCTCGTCGCCGCCGCGCGCCGCGAGGGGCTCCGGCTCGTCACCGCCGCGGACGATTTCGATCGAAGTGGCCTCGATTTCCTCGTGGTGCACGCCCACGACGAGGAGGGCACGCCGTGGGTCGTCCGCACGCCGCGGCGCCCTTCCGTGGTGGAATCTGCGCGCGTCGAGGCGCGTGTGCTCCGCCTGGTGCGCGCGCACCTTCCCGTCGCCGTGCCCGATTGGCGCGTGTTCACCGACCAGGTGATCGCCTATCCGCGCCTCGGCAACGTCCCCGCCGTTTCGATGGATCCCACGGCCGGCGTCGTCTGGAATCGTATCGATCCGGCGGCGCCCAGGGCCACGTTCATCGATTCGTTCGCCGACGCGCTCGCGGCATTGCAGAAGGTGAGCGCGAGCGAGATCGCGGAGGCCGGTATCCCTCGAAAATCGATCGACGACAGCCGCGCCGAGATCGCCCGGGCCATGGAGGACACGCGTGCCCTCCTCGCGCCGCCCGACGTGGTCTGGGCCCGCTGGCAACGATGGCTCGCGAACGACGCGATCTGGCCACATCACCTCGCCCTGGTGCACGGCGATCTCCACCCCGGTCATCTGCTCCTCGACGAGGACGGCCGGGTGACGGGGATCCTCGACTGGACCGAGGCCCACCTCGGGGATCCCTCGATCGATCTCGCGCTCTTCGTCGGCGCATTCGGCGAGGCGGCGCTCGACGCGTGTATCACGCGATTCGAAGCGCGAGGAGGCACGACCTGGCCCGGCCTCGCGGATCACGCCGCCGAGCGCTGGGCCGCGTTCCCCGCGCTCGGGGCGAAGTGGGGCCTCTCGAACGGGAACGAAGGCGTCATCGCGTTCGCCCGGACGATGCTCGAGACGATTGCCCAGGAGAGCGGGTGACGGCCGTGCCCCGCTGATCTGGCCTCGTTCAATCGCCAGGGCGGGGAGCGCCTTGCTTCTCCCGCTCGATAGAGACACACGCGATTGCCCGCCGGTGCCGTGACGTACCCCTCCCGCCAGAGCCTGCGAATCCCACTGGATCCGGGCCACGCCGCGTGTATCGTTCGCCCATGGCCGCCCCTCGGCGAGGATTTCCCGTTCGCGTATTACTGGTCGATCAACTTGGCGATGATCATCTTCCTCACCCCGGTGGCGACGGCGCTGACGCGGAAGGTTCCGCCCTATCCGGTCATCGCGATTGGCGCGACGATCTCGGCGGTCTCGGTGTTCGCGCTGGCGTTCTCGACGACCGTGGCCGCGAGCGTCGTGTTCATCGTGCTGCTCTCGATCGGCGAGGCGCTCTGGTCGCCGCGGCTCTACGAGTACACGGCGACGATCGCGCCGCCCGGGCGCGAAGCGAATTACGCTCACCGTCTACTGTCCGCCGACGGGTCCGCGTGACTCGGGGCAGATGTGACTCATCATCGGGCTCATGACGGTCGCGGCGCCGATCTGCATGCTCGTCTTCCGCAAGCGCATCGAGCGCCGCCCCGAGGAGGCCGCGCCGGCGCCCGAGATCGCCTAACGCTTGCGGGGCGCCATCATCGCCTTGCGCACGCCGGCTCGCGGGGCGTCCTCGACGAGCGTCATATCCCGCCCGGCGCCCCGCACGCCGAGCGCCGCGAGGACCTCCGCGGTGTCGGGGAAATCGGCGCTGCCTGCGTAACGCGCGACGAGCGGCTTCATCACGGCCTGCCCCGTCCTTTCATCGACGAACTCCGCGAACCGCTCGGCGGACCAGGCCTCCTTGGATTGGGCGCAGCAACGCGCGAGCTCGCGGAGCGGCGCGTCGAGCCCGCCGTCCACGCCCCGCTTCCGGAGCTCCACGTCCGCGAGCAACGCAATCGCCGCGCCGGCCCAGTACACGCGCCAGTAGGCGTACGTCTCGTGCATGTCGAGGCTCTCCTGCCGGAGCGTGCGCCCCGTCCCGCGGCGATTCCCTCGCTGAAAGCCGTCCCGGAGATCGTCCCATGCGCTCTTTTCATCGAGCATCCTCGCGCGCCCCATCAAGATGTCCGTGTAATACGTGGCGAGCCCCTCGGAGAGCCATGCGTCCCGCGGATGAAACCGCGGCGCCGAGAGATGGAAGAGCTCGTGCACGGCCGTCCAATCCTTGTCGAGCGCCTCGGTCGAGACGCTCGACCCCACCATGAGCATCACCGTCGGTCCGCCTCCGCGCAGCGCCATGCCAAACCCGACGTCATCCCCAGGCTGCGGGAGGAGCAACACCATCACGCGCGGCACGGGAAAATCATCATGGAGCTGGGTCAACGCCGCAGCGCTCCGCTCCAGCCATCTCGTGACGAGCGGCGCTCGCTCGCCGAACCCATCGCCGAGCGAGACCACGTCGAGCGCGGCGCCTCCCACGGAGAGCGCCTCCCGCCCGAGCGCGCCGAAGGCCCCCGCGCCGCGCATCGTGAACGCCGTCTCCGGAATACGATGTCCGCGTGAATCCTCCGGCCAGGGCACCGCGACGCGCACGCCCGCCGGGAGCGTGAAGCTCGCCGTCACCCGCGTCCCCGCGGGCCGGGGCTCGGGCGCGAGCAGCCAGACGTCGGGCGACGCGAGCACGTGGCCGCCGCCGTGCGCGAGCCAAAAACCCTCCCGGGGCGGCCCGAGATCGACGTCGTAGCCGATACAAGCGCCGTCCGTGTCCGATGAAATGGGCACGGCGTCCTGCTCGATTTCCAGCGGCACCTCGCCCGCGGCCCGGACGACGCGTGGCCTCTGCACGCGCGAGGCGTCCTCGGGCCTCGTCACGCGGAGCCGCGCGAGCCGGAGATCACGGGGACAGACGGTGGCCGAAAGCGTGCGGAGCTCCGCATCCACGGCGATCGAGTAATGCACCGCCGGGGCCTCCCCCGTCACGACACTCGCGGGCGCCGCGGCCGAGCCCCCGCAGCCTCCGAAGAGGAACAGGCCGAGACAAACCGGCAGCCGGACCATGCCCTCCCGTCGCGCCATGGTCCATGTGTACACCGAGCGGCCCTGCTTTCAAAGGGGGCTCGGGGGCGCTTCGAGATCAGGAGCTCGACGGCCGCGCCCGCGCGACCGAGAGGATCACGACGCCGGAGATCACGATCAGCGCCGCGAGCCACGTCGTCGCCGACGCTTCTTCGCCGCCGAGCCAGATGCCGAGCACGATGGCGACGAGCGGGTTGACGTACGCATAACTCGTCGCAATGGCCGGACGCGTGTTCCGGATGAGGTAGCCGTACGCGGAGAACCCCACGATCGAGCCGAACACCGTCAGATACGCGAGGGCGGCGAGCGAGCGGTACGAGGGCTCGAGCGGGATCGCCTCGCCGAGGATCGGCGAAAGAGAGAGCATGACCGCGCCGCCCGCGACCATCTGCGCGGCGGAGGCCATGAGGCCTCTCGGCAGATCCATGGATCGGCTGAGGAGCGAGCCGAGCGCCCAGGCGAAGGGCGAGAGCATCATGAGGAGCATCCCGCCGCCGGAGCCGCCCATTGCGCCGCCGAGGTGCAGGAGCGCAGCGCCCGTGAACCCGACGAGCAGGCCCATCCATTCGCCCCGCGTCGGCGCGGCCGTGGCCCCTTCGCGGCCCGCGCGGCGCGCTCGGAACGCCGAGGCGCTCGCGAGCACCGCCATCCAGAGCGGCATCGTCGTCACCACGACCGCGGCCACGCCGGAGCTCACCCAGCCGCGTCGCTGGCCGATCGCGAGAAACCCATTGCCGCACGCGAGCATGAGCGCGCCGATGAGCGCGGCCCCGGCCCATTGCTTGCGCGAAGGCGAGGCCTCGCCGCGCAGCCTGAGCGCGGCGAACAGGATGCCGCCCGCGAGCAAGAACCGCGTCCCGCCCATGAAAAACGGCGGGAGCGTCTCCAGCGCGATGTGCATCCCGAGGTACGTCGAGCCCCAGATCAGGTAGAGGGAGAGGAGCGAGACGACCACGAGCCAGTGCTGCCGCAGGGCCGCGAGGAGCTGCCGCATTTTCCCTGAAAAGCCGTCCCTGGACACCGTGATGTGCGCCGTCGCGAGGGCCTCGACCACCACGAGCCCTTGATCGGCGCCACGGTAGCAGCCGCCCGCCGAGAGCACCACGTCGTCAGGATCCCCCTCGCGCGTCAGCCAGACGGATCCGCTCGTACAAGCGAGGGCGAACGGCCCCCGGAGCCGCTGCGCCCAGAGCGCCCCCTTGGCGAGATCGAGCTCGACACGACGCGGCGCGAACGGCGCCACGCCCGCGCGGAACCTCGGCACGGTCGTCGTCATGCCCGGACTGTGACGCCGGCGCGGCCAACGGCACAGATGCAGTTGACCTGCATGTGCGACCGGTACAGTTTGGCCCTGCGTTCACTGTGCTGGTCGTCGCCCGAGGCAACTGTACCGGTGCGCGCGGGCGCGGCGCGCGGTATCCTTCGCGGTCGTGCAGCAAGAAACCGTCGCCGCCGAGCAGGGGCTTCTTTACGAGCGCGTCGCCGCGCACATCGAGGAGCTGATCGAGCGGGGCACGCTCCGGCCCGGCGACAGGATCCCCTCGGTGCGTCGCCTCGCCCGCCAGCAGGGGGTCAGCATCGCGACGGTGCTGCAGGCGTACCTCGAGCTCGAGAATCGCGCGCTCATCGAGGCGCGGCCGCAGTCCGGGCATTACGTGCGGGCGCGCCGGGCGCCCCTCCCGCCCGAGCCCCGCGCGGCGCGCGCGTGCACGACCACGAGCCGGCCGAGCATCGGCAACCTCGTCGCGAAGCTCTACGGCGCCGCCCGGGATCCGAGCATCGTGCCGCTCGGCGCGGCTTCCCTCGACCCCGCGCTCCTGCCGACCGAACGAATCAATCGCTCCCTGAGCCTCATCGCGCGGGGCGCGGGCGGCGCGGGCGTGGCCTACGACCCGCCGCCGGGCCTCGTCGCTTTGCGCCGACAGGTCGCGCGCCGCTCGATCGAATGGGGCTGCGCGCTCTCCGTCGACGACATCGTGACCACCGTGGGCGCGTCCGAGGCGCTCCACCTTTGCTTGCGCGCGGCCACGCGGCCGGGCGACACGGTGGCCGTCGAATCCCCCGCGTATTACGGGCTCCTGCGGCTGCTCGCGGGCCTGCAGATGCGGGTCATCGAGATCCCCTCGCACCCGCGCACGGGCATGGACCTCGCCGCGCTCGCGGAGGCGATGGGGCGCCACCGCATCCGCGCGGTGATGGCGATCCCGAACTTCGCCAACCCCCTCGGCTCCTTGATGCCGGACGAGGCCAAGGAGGAGCTCGTGGAGATGCTCGGCCGCCGGGAGATCCCGCTCATCGAGGACGACATTTACGGCGACCTCCATTTCGGTGACGAGCGCCCGCGGCCGGCGAAGGCGTTCGACAAACGGGGGCTCGTGATGCTCTGCTCGTCCTTCTCGAAGACGGTGGCGCCGGGTTATCGCGTGGGCTGGGCCGCGCCCGGCGTCTTCCGCGAGGAGGTCGAGCAGCTCAAATTCGCCCAGAGCGTGGCCACGGCGACGCTCCCGCAGATGGCCGTGGCCGATTTCCTCGACAATGGCGGCTACGACCACCACCTGCGCGCGCTGCGGCGCAAGCTCGCGGCGCAGGTCGAGCGGGTGAGCGAGGCCGTGGCCGAACACTTCCCCCCGGGGACGCGCATTTCGAGGCCCGCAGGAGGGTTCATGTTGTGGGTCGAGCTCCCCCCGGGCACGAGCGCGCTCGACCTCTTCGACCGAGCGCTCGCGCGCGGGATCGCGATCGCGCCGGGGCCGATCTTCTCGGCGAAGCAGAGGTTCTCGGGCTACATCCGGCTCTCGTGCGGGCACCCGTGGTCGGAGCTCTTCGATCATGCGATTCGTACGCTCGGGAAGCTCTGCGCGGAGTGCGGGGTGTAAACCCATTGTCACCGCGCGGCCATGCGTGCGACCATGGCGACATGGTCCCGCGCTCCCTCCGCACCTGGTTCGTCATCCATTTCGCGGCCGACCTCCTCTTCGCCGTGCCACTCTTGTTGTTCCCGGGCTTCTTCCTCGCGCTCTTCGGGTGGACGACGGTCGACCCCGTCACGAGCCGCGTGGTGGGCGCGGCGCTCGTCGGGATCGGCGGCGAGTCTCTCCTCGGCCGCAATGCGGACCTCGCGAGCTTCCGGACCATGCTCCGGCTCAAGATCCTCTGGTCCGGCGCCGCGGTCCTCGGATTCGCCCTCTCCCTCGTGCAGGGCGCGCCCTGGGGCACGTGGATCTTCCTCGGGATCTTCATGAGCTTCTCGGGATTGTGGATGTACTGGTCGAGGCGGCTCTCGGCCATCGCGGCGCGCGGCGCATCCGCCTGACGATTCGCGGCACGGACAGCAGCGGGTCTCGTGACGAGCGACCCGCCAAGGGTATACGTCCTGAACGCGTCCGACAGCCCTTCCCGTCTTTACGGTTTCCTTCGCTTCGTCTCCCTGGCCGAGATCGGGGAGAAGTCCTCTTCTCTTCACCGAGCCGCCCCCGGCTTTACGACCGCTGCGCGCGGCGCGAGAGACCGGGCATGCACGAGCCCGCCTCCCGCCCTCGTCGGGCGCTCCCCCTCATCGCCGCCCTGAGCCTCGCGATACCCGCTTGCACGCACGAGGAGGCGCCGAGCCGAGCCTCCGCTTCGCCGCTACGCCTGCCGATCGACGACGCGCTCGCCTTTGCCGAGCGGCGGACGCGCGCCACGATCGACGAGCTCGTGCGCATCGACCCCGCCCATTTCGCCAGGCGTTTCCCGGTGGTGACCAGGCATTCGCCCCCCGACCTCGGGAGCTGGGAGCAGAGACCCGTCGAGGACTGGCGCAGCGGCTTTTTCCCCGGCGTCGCCTGGGAGCTCTATCGCCACGAACGTGATCCACGCATGCTCGAAGCCGCGCTCGCATGGACGTCCGTCATGGCGACGCTCGAGAATACCCCGATCGATCACGACCTCGGCTTCCGTTTCCTCTCGACCTTCGGCGAGGCGCTCCACGCGCTCGGCGAGGAGGACGACCCGGGCGGGGTTTGGCGGGGCCGCGCGCGAACGGCGATCGAGCGGAGCGCGTTCTCCCTGGATCGACTCTTCAACGCCGGAGGCGCGCCGGTCGGCGCATACCGAGCCTTCCCGCTCTCGAACGGTTATCTCGCGCCGTATCCCGTGTACATCGACAGCATGATGAACGTCGAGCTCCCCTTCTTCGCCTGGGATCTCGCCGGGAGGCCCGCGTCCGGGCCGCTCCGCGACCTCTACGAGCGCGCCGTGACCCACGCGAGGACGGTGATGGCCGAAAACGTGCGGCCCGACGGCAGCACCTACCACGTCGTGCAGCACCACGACGGCCCGGGGCCCGGCGCGGGCCGCATCCACGCGAAGATCAGCGATCAAGGGTTCGCGCCCGAATCCACGTGGTCCCGCGGCCAGGCGTGGGCCATCCACGGATTCACCACGACCTATCGCTACACCCGAGACGATCCCTCGACCGAGCCGCGCCTGTTCCTCGAAACGGCCAAACGTTTGGCCGACCATTTCATCACGCACCTGCCGCATTTCACGCGCGACCCCTACAACCACGTCCCCGGCGACTTCGTGCCCCCGACCGATTTCGACGCGGCCCTCGGCGAGCCCGAGGGCCCCTGGAACGACGCGAACCGGGACGGCGTCCGCGGCGACCGGCGGCCGGGCACGAAGACCTTCACCGCGCGGGACTCGTCCGCCGCCGCGGTGGCGGCCTCGGGCCTGCTCGAGCTCGGCACGCTCGTCGACGAGGCCGACCTGCGAGAGCGGTATCTCGGCGCCGCCGAGGACATTCTGCATTCCTTGCTCACGTTCCGCGCCCCCGACGGCGAGCTCGCTTATCTCGCCGTGGATTCTCCCCACGAAGGCATCCTGGCGCGTGGCTCCGCGTCCTACGGATGGCCGCAGCAATCCCTCTCCTTCGGCGATCGATATTTCCTTCAGGCCTTGCGCCGCTGCCGCGAGCTCGAGAGGCGCGAAGGCGAGGCGCGCCGGTGCGGCAGGACCTCCGATCCTGGCCGGTGAGTCGGCCCCTCAGCGAGCCCGGCGGCGGCGGGCGAAGAGCAACGCGGCGAGCCCAAGACCAGCGGCCGCGAGGCCCGGCCTGCTTCCGCCGGATACATTGCAGCCTGTCTCGATGACCCGGTGCTCGACCGTGAAATCGAGGATCAACTTGAAGCTCTGCCCGTCGGCCTGGAGGTTCAGCTCCTCGTGGTGCTGGCCGGGCGGCCCCCCCACGGCGTCACCCGTGGGGCTGCCATCGATGTAAAGCGACAGCGTCTCGCCGGGGAGCACGGTGGTCTTGTCGTTGACGAAGGCAAAATCCCCGGCGACGATCTCGAAGGCACAATCGTTCGCCAGGGCGACGCTACCGTGACAAACGCATCCGTTCTCGGGCTCGACCTTGTCGAGGCGGGCGCAGGCGGGCGCGCCCTCGAGGCGGGCTTCGAGCTCGACGACGGCGTCGCAGCCGGGCTCCACCTGCGGGCAACCCGCGCGCGCGGCGCTCGGGGCGAAGGCGAGGAAGGCGGCGAAGGGAATGGCGAACGCGATCGATTTCATGCAAGACCTCCGTGCGAGCGACCCTAACACGAGACGCCCGCGCTGCGCTCCACGACGCGCGCTCCGCGCTCCCCTCCCGACCCCCCTGGCCCGAGATGACACGGATCTGGCACGCGCGAACCTGCCGAGGCTTGGCGCGGCGTGTCAACATCCGCATGTTCGCGCAGGAGGTGAGTGATGTCCGTTTCCCCGACGATCGAGGTTCGCAACCTCCGGTTCGAGACCGGCGAGCGGATCCCGCGCTTCTGGCACGGAGGGCGGCGGGCCGTCACGCTCTTCTTCGACAACCTCTCCGTTTTTTTTCCCGCGGGGGAGCGATTCTTCATCGCGGCCGTGAAGGCGCATCGAGATCGCGTGCGTGATCCCGCGCTCCTCGCGGAGGTGAAGGCCTTCATCGCGCAGGAGGGCATCCATGGCCGCGAGCACATCCGGTACAACGAGATGCTGAAGGCGCAGGGTTACCCCATCGACGAGATGGAGAAGCGCGTCGTGCGAATCCTTCGCCGCGCGTCGCGGCTCCTGCCGCCGCGCTGGCAGCTCGCCGTGACCTGCAACCTCGAGCATTTCACCGCGCTCATGGGTCATTTCATCCTCGGGGATCCGCGGCTGCTCGAAGGCGCGGATCCCGAGATGGCCGCGCTCTGGCGCTGGCACGCCGCCGAGGAGAACGAACACAAGGCCGTCGCCTTCGACGTCTACCTCGCGTCCGGCGGCAAAACCTTCGAGCGGTGCGCCCTGATGATCCCGACCACCCTGATCTTCTGGGGGAAGGTGATCGAGCACCAGGCGCGGCTCATGCACGAGAACGGGATCCTCTTCTCGGCCCGGGAATGGGTGTCGCTCGTCGATTTCCTGTTCTTCCGCCCGGGCGGCATGTTCAAGCTGTTCCTGCATTACCTCGACTATTACAGGCCCGGCTTCCATCCGTGGGACATGGATAACCGCGACGAGCTCGAGCGATGGAAGGCGGACCCTCGGGCCGCGCCTTCGGCCTGAGTCACGGCTTGCGCAGCATCCCGGGGGTCTTCCCCGTCCACCGCCGGAAGGCGCGGGCGAAGTTCGCCGCGTCGGAGTAGCCGAGCCGCTCGGCGATTTGCTCGCGCGAAAGGCTCTCGTCCCGGAGCAGGAGCATCGCGCGCTCGCGCCGCAGATCGTCGAGCAGATCCGAATAGGACGTCCCCGCGTCCGCGAGGCGACGCTTCAGCGTGCGCGGCGAGACCCCGATTTGCTGCGCGATCTCCTCCAGCGAGCGGTACCCCTCCGGCAGCGGCAAGAGCTCCCGGACCCGCGCCGCCGTCCGGTCGTCCCTCCCGAGGGCTTGCATTTCCCGCTCGCATTGCTCGCGCGCGAGCTGCATCGCCACCGGATCGGCCATGTCGAGGGGCAGGTCGAGCACCGAGGACGCGAAAACGATGCGGTTCTTGGCCTTTCCAAAGCGGACCCGGCCGGGCGCGAGGTGCGCGAACCGAGAGAAATGGCCGGGCTCCTCGAAGGCGAAGTCCGCGTCCCCCACGAGCTCCTTTTTCGTGACGTCGCGGGCGATCTGGGCAATGCCCATCATCAGCGTGACGAGGATGAACTCCCGCGCCTCGCCGAGCGGCGCGCGCTCCTCGAGGACCAGGGACGCCGTCTCGCCCTCGACGTGCAGGTGGAAGGCGAGCGCCGTCGTCCGGGTCGGGACGAAACGAATGGCGAGCTCGATGGCCTGGCGGATCGTCCCGGCCGTCATGGCGGCGAAGCCGAGATACCCGTGCGACGAGAGGCGCATCTGCAGCCCCATGAAGAGCGAGAGCCCCGGCTCTCCGGTGAGCGCGATCGCCCGCTTCACGAGCGTGCCCGTGGTCTCGAGCGAAATCCGCGCCGCCGGGTTCGTCAGCGATTCACGCGTGAGCCCGAGGCCATCGAGCACCTCGGGAGGGCTGACGCCCCACCGCGCCACGAGATCCACCAGGTGCAGCGCATAAGCAGCCGGCAGGTCACCACTCGCCCTGGCCATGCCCACGCCCATGTCCGCAGGAAATCGAATGCGGCCGCCCCTGTCAAGAGGCGCGCGCCTTCACGGGTCCTGAAACCCATTTCTGCGGTACGTGAGGACCAACGTGTCCCGGTGTCCGAGCGGCGCCGCGCCCGATTCTCCGGCGCGGAGCGGCTGGATCGGCGTGGACTCGTGGATGACCCGCTCGTCGTCGAGCAGGAGCAGCGACCAGGGCTCCGTGAGCGTGAAGCGGATCCCCTGCGGGCCGCGGGCGTCGAAGACACGCGTCTCGCCGCCACGAATCGCGTGGCGCGTGATCAGGAACAAGGCGACGAAGTCGACGCCGTCCCGATGGGCGCCCTCCGGCGTGGGTCGCCCGATTCCCTCGCTCGTGTCGATCCGGAACTGGTGCGCCTCGACGTACCAGGGTGAAGCACGTCCGATCTCGGAACATATCCCCGAGAGACCCGTGAGCAGCGCGGACCAGAACGGCCGCGTGATCAGGCTCTCCCGCATCGGCTCGAACCAGCGCTCCATCCCGCCGTGGAGCGCGTTGTATTCCAGGGGCTGGAAGTGCGCGCGGCGCGGGACGAGCTGGCAGGAGCCCTCGTCGACGATGAACGAAGCATGCCTGCGCCGCCGGTAGTGCCCGCCGTCTTTGAGGTGCGGATCGAGCGGCATGTCGTCCCATTCCGACGCGAACGACGCCAGATCCTCCGCGCCGGCCTTGCTGCGAGCCCAGCTCGAATCTGCCACGGCGAACCCCTGTCTGCGCACCACCTCCGCGAGGTCGGCTGGTGCGGTCATCGGCGGCTCGAACGTGGCGGTCGACATGGGGCGCCACCCTAGCACGGCCGCGCCGCCGCGCTCCCGCCCGAGCCCCCCCGGACGCCGCGCGTGGCCTTCCGGGTGACAGGCCCGGATCTTCGCCTAGACTCTCCCGCATCATGAGGCTCGTCGGACAGATCCACGCGACGCTCCGGGGCGAAGTCATCCATCGGGAGCCGAGCTTCTGGGAGAAAATCAAGCAACGGCTCGGCGGCTCGCCGGACCTCTCCACCGACCGCGTCCGCGTGGCGTTCGAGGCGAGCGCGCTCGTCGACGTGATCAAGCGGGCGCTCGTGGGGCTGGGCTTCGACAATGCCGTCTCGCTCGTCGTCGATGATACCGTCGTTTTTCAGGACACGGACGGCAAGGCGGGCGACCTGCCCGATCTCATGATCGCGATGTCGGAGCACACGTCGCTCTTCGGCAGCGGGTTCTCGGAGCTGCGGCTGGCGCTCGAGCACGAGGAGGCGGGGCTGCACCTGCTCGTCGAGACACGCGCGTTCACGGAGCACCCCGCGGGAGAGCCTTCGGCGTACGTCTCGATCGGCGGCCGGATCCAGGACCTCGAGCCGAGGCGCGGCGAGTCCGCGGAGGAATACCGCAATCGCGTCACGCCCCTCGTCGCGGACACGACGCGCCTCGAGGGCGCGCGGCTGCAGTTCGAATCGTTCGTCTCGCGCCTCGAGCACGCCTTGCGGGCTGCGATGCCCGAGGCGATCATCACGCAGAAGCGCGCGGAGGCGCTCGTCGTCCGGCCCCCCCGCGAAGGCGCGCCGGAGGCGAAGCTCGAACCCTCGAACCCCGCCTACGACCCGTATACGCGTTATTACCCGAGCCCGATGGGGATGATGCTCGACGTGATGCTCATCTCGTCGTTCATGCACATGATGCACGCGCCCATGATCCACGTGGTCAGCCCGTCCGGCGCCTCGGTCGGCTCGGCCGCGGACGTCGCGGAAAACCCCGGGCTCGCGGAGCCCGGCGCCGAGACCACCGCAGAGACGGGGGACGGCGGCGACCTCGGCGGGGACGACTTCGGCGGCGGGGACGACTTCGGCGGCGGCGACTCCGGCGGCGGCGACTTCGGGGATTTCGGCGGGTTCGACTGAGTCCACGCGGGCATGGGTTACAACGACGATCGGCTCGCCCGGGGCCGCGCGCCCGGCCGCAGGGCCTGCGCGAGCGGCGAGAGGGCGCCCGCGAGGTGGGTGACGAGCGCCTTCACGCGCGGCACGGCGCGCGTATCTCGATGCACGCCGAGCCACAACGTGCGCTCGGGCGGCGGTGACGGCGGCGCGAGGAGGTACAGGCCCGCGGTCGCGTCCCCCAGGACCCGCGGCAGGCACACGAGCCCCACGCCCGCGGCGGCCATGGCTGCCTGCGCTTCGCGGCCATTCGTCCGAGCGGCGACGTGGGCGCGGGCGGCGACGGAGCGGAGCCAGGCGACGTCGGCGATCGGCGGCTCATCGTCCATCGTCACGAGGGCGTGGCCCTCGCATTGTTTCTCGAAATCGGGGACGCCACGCTCGGCGAGGTAGACCTCCGATGCGTACAGGCCGAAGCCGATACGCGCGACCTTTCGCTGGAAGACGTCCTGGTGCTCGAATGCGGCGGGGCGCAGCGCGATGTCCGCCTCGCGCCGCGGCAGGCTGAGCCAGCGCGCGTCGGCGACCAGATCGACGGAAATGGCAGGGTGACGTGCGAGGAAAGGGACGAGCAGCGGGCCGAGCACGCGGACGGCGAGCCACTCCGACGCGGTGACGCGCAGGTGGCCCGCGAGCCCGGCGTCGCGCCCCGCGGCGGCGCGCTCGGCGGCGAGCGCATCGAGCTCCATCCGCTCGGCGTGCGCGAGCATCCCCTCCCCCACGGCCGAGAGCGCGAACCCCGACGGCGTGCGCCGGAAGAGCTTCGCCCCGAGACGCTGCTCGAACGCGTCGATGCGCCGCCCCACCGTCGGCTGCGCGACCCCGAGCGCGCGCGCGGCCGACGTGAGGCTTTTGTGCCGCGCGACGGCGAGGAAGAACCGCAGATCATCCCAGTCGAGCATATCTCCTGCCCGCTCGGCGCTCGCGGCGCCATGCAAGAACGCATGGGGAGCATACGCCGATGTTGGTGCCTGGACCATGGCGGAGCTCGCAAGCTCCTCGTGTCCCTGCGCTGGGACGTCTTGCCCCCCATCACCTGCGAGGTCTTCATGCCGACCCTCCCGTCGAACCGTCGTCGATTCCTCCAGCTCCTCACCTCGGCCCCGCTCGGAGTGGCCGCCTCGTGCGTCGCGGCGGCCCCCGAGGCCCCCGCGCGGCCGCCCGCGCGCGCGCGCGTCCGGGCGATCGCCTTCGATGCCTTTCCGATCTTCGACCCGCGGCCCATCGGCGCGCTCGCCGAGGAGCTCTTCCCGGGCCAGGGCGCCTCGTTGATGGACGCCTGGCGCACCCGGCAATTCGAATACACGTGGCTCCGGGTTGCCTCGCAGCGGTATGCGGATTTCTGGCAGGTCACGGCCGACGCGCTCTCGTTTGCCGCGACGCGGCTCGGGCTCGACCTCGACGCGCGAACACGGACGCGGCTCCTCGAGGCTCACCTCGAGCTCCGCGCGTGGCCCGACGTGCTCCCCGCGCTCCGCTCCTTGCGAGGCGCGGGCGTACGGCTCGTCTTCCTGTCCAATTTCACGCCGCGGATGCTCGACGCTGCGATCACGAGCGCCGGCCTCGGGGGCCTCTTCGAACGGGCGATCAGCACCGACGAGGCGAGGACCTACAAGCCCGATCCGCGCGCGTATCGGCTCGCGGTCGACGCGCTCGAGCTCCCGCGGGAGGCGATCGTATTCGCGGCGTTCGCCGGCTGGGACGCCGCGGGGGCGAAGTGGTTCGGCTATCCGACGTTCTGGGTCAATCGAATGAAGCAGCCCGCCGAAATGCTGGACGTGCTCCCCGACGGCATCGGAGCGGGCCTCTCCGAGCTCGTCACCTTCGCCGCGGCCGGCGCGTGATTCATGCTGCGCTGGGCGCAGCTCTCACCTCCGACGCGTTCGACGTGCGCCGTTGACCCTGCATTCGTCTCGTGAGACCTTCGCCGCGATGCACGCCGCCCCTCCCCCTCCGCCGGCCGGCCCGTGGCCCGGCCCCCCGGGCCCCCAGGGTCCCTATCGCACGGCCGCCCCGAGGCCGAACAAGATCAACAAGGTCGGCCTCCTCCTCGGCGGCGGCTGCTTCACCCTGTTCCTCCTCGTGGCGGCTGTCGGCGGGTATCTCCTCTATCAGGAAGAGGGCCGCGATCTGCACGTCCCCGACGACGAGGTCGCGAGCACGCCCGTCGAGCCGGAGAAGCCGTTCCGGATCCCGTTCAAATGGGAGGGGACGGGGTATGCCTTCAACAACATCTGGCTCGTGGTCGACGAGGGGACGACGAGCGGCGGGGGCTTCGAGGTCCAGGGCGACGTCTCCTGCTCCCGCGGGAGCAGGCTGCGGCCCGTGAAGACGGGGCTCAGGCGCGGGGCGCACGTGTTCGACAAGAAGGGCGGAGACGGGTTTTCAGGCTGGTTCTACCTCACCGACACGTACGAGCGCACCTCGTCGCGGACGATCGAATGCTCGGGCACGCTGAAGCCGAGCCAGGGCCAGTGGACGAAGGCGCGGCTCGTCGTGACCCAGCGCCAGCGGCCGAGTGATTGGTTCGCGAGATAGCCTCTTCCCCACGCGCGACTTTGCTGGTAGGGTCGCGCGCATGTCCCCTACCCCGCCGGATCCCGCCGCATACATTCGCCCTCCGGTGATGACGCTCGAAGGTGGCATCACGCTCTCCCGCGTCCTCGCCGAGAGCTGCCCGAAGATCATGCCGGCGTCCGTCAAGAAGGCGCAGAAGCGGCTCATCGACGTCGCCGAGGCGGCGCAGATCGCGTATACGTTGCGCAAGAAGGCGCTCGGGCGCGCGGGCGAGGAGGACTCGCGGCCCATCGATCGGGCCGGGGACAATTCGTGGGGCGCGCTGCGCGGCAGGCTCCAGGCCTATACGTTGCTCCCGGTGGAGACGTATCCGGACGCGAAACGCGCGGGCGAGATCCTCGCGAGCCTGTTCGGTGACGCCGGTCTCTCGTTCCTGACGGAGTCGTACCCCGAGCAATACGCCATTGCGGACTCCGTGCTCCGGCGCATCGACGAGGAGAAGTTCGCCGTCGATATCGAGCGGATCGCGGGCAAGGAGTTCCTCGACAACGTCCGCGTGCAACACGTGGCGTACGGGAAGATGGTGGCGGGGGTGCTGCAGCGCGAGGCGGCGCTCTCCGAGGACCTCGGCGAGCACGTGCGGGCGATGGGCCAGGAGATCGTCGATTACGCGACGAAGGTGCTCGCGACCGTCGATCGGGACAAGCCGGCGACGATCATGACCGCCCGGGCCGCCCTGCGGCCGCTCGACGCGTTCCGCGAGGCCACCCAGAAGCGTCCACGCCCAGGGAACCCGCCCGCCGGAGCCCCCGAGGGTTCGCCGGAAGGGGCGTAACGGCGCCCGAAGAGGCCCCGAGGCCTCCCGAAAAGGGTGCGCGGGGCGTTTTTGAAGGCCGGGGGGTCTCTTCGAACGAGGCGGCGAGGCGTTTTCGAAGGCCGGGAGGTCTGCGAAAACGAGGCGACGGGGCGTTTTCGAAGGCCGGGAGGCTTCTTCGAACGAGGCGGCGAGGCGTTTTCGGAGGCCGGGAGGCCTCTTCGGACGACGTAAAAGCCGTCTTCGAGAGGCCGATCGGCCTCTCCGGACGGGTCGTCGTCCTGTTCGGGGAGGCCTTCAGGCTTGCCAGAACACAAATCTGCGGGATAGATCCTCGGGGCCTTTCGTCCGTACAATAGGGGTCTTCCATGAGAACGCCCCTTCCGACGTCGATCGCCGCCTTGCTCCTTCTCTCCGCGGCCCTCGGGTGCACGGCCACGCCGCCCGCCGCCTCGCCCGCCGCGCCGAATCCGCCTGCGAACACGCCTCCTCCCGTGTTCGCCCTGGCCGCCGCCGTCTCCGGCCCCGAGGATCCCGCCGACAAGGGCGTGGCCTCGCGTATCACCAAGGTGACCGTGTATTCGGATCGCGCGCTCGTCAGCCGCGAGGCGACGGTGGCGCTCGCGGCCGAGCCTGTGGTTTTTCGTTTCACGAAGCTGCCGGGCTGGGTCGACGAGGGCTCGGTGCGGGCCGCGGTGAGCGCCGGGAAGATCATCGACGTGGTCGTCGAGCGGCGATTCCTGGCGCGATCCAGCGACGAGGGGTTCCGCAAGGTGGAGCAAGCACACAAGGCGATGCTCCAGAAGCTCCAGGCGCTCGACGACGAGCTCGCGATCCTCGAGACACAAGAGGAACAGGTCGCTTCGCTCCAGGTGTTTTCGGTCGAGAAGCTGAAGACCGACGCCGTCACGCGCGACATCAAGGTCGGCGAGTTCGGGCAGGTCGTCGATTTCGTGTCGGGGACGCTGCGCAGGACGGCCGCCGCGCGGCGTGATACGAGGGCCGCGCGCGAGGCGCTCGCGCCCGACGTGGAGGCGAGCGCGAAGAACCTCGAGGAGCTGCGCCGGCTGACGAAGCTCGAGGAGACGACCGTGCTCGTGACGGCGCAAGGCAACGCGGCCGCGAATGCGACGTTGACGCTGACGTACGCGACGCCCGGGGCCACGTGGGAGCCGATGCACGAGGTGCGCGCGAGCGCGGCGGATCCCGATTGGGTGGAGCTCACGTCGTTCGCGGTGGTCACGCAGACGACGGGGGAGGACTGGAGCCACGCGGAGCTGTCGTTCTCGACGCAATCGTCCTCGGACAGCGAGCGGATCCCGGAGCTCGAGATGCTGGCGCTCGGAAAGACGCAGGAGGTCTCCCGGACGGTGACGCGGCAGGTGACGTCGTTCAGCGCCGCGCAGAAGAAGTTCGAGGAGCAGAACCGGCACTGGAACCGGATGAACCAGGCCTCGTCGCAGCACATCTCCGAGGTGGAGCGGTTCGAGCAATCCTATTCGACGAACCTGGCGCTGCTCGAGCGCGTGCAGAGCAAGACGGTGCAGATCTTCCAGGGCCTGCAGACGCGGGGCACGACGGCGCATTTCATCGCCAAGGACCCGGCGATCGTGCGCTCGGACGGCCGATCGATCCGGCTGCGCATCGGGTCGAGCCGCATCAAGGCGCAGCGCCGCATCATCGCCGCCCCGGAGGAGTCCCTCAATGCAGCCGTGACGCTGGAGATGGCCAACAAGACGAACCAGCCGCTCCTGCCCGGCAGCGTGGCGCGTTATCAGGACGGCGCGTTCCTCGGGATGACGGACGTCGAGTTCGTGGCCAAGGACGAGGATTTTTCCATGTTCTTCAGCGTGGCCGATCAGGTCAAGCTCACGAGGGAGCTCGACAAGCGCCAGAGCTCGCTGCAGCGCAACGCGCGCAACCGCATGCAGCTCGCCTTCGTGAGCCGGGCCAAGAACCTGTCGGATCGGCCCGTGACGCTGGTCCTCGCCGAGCGGATCCCGGTCTCGGAGAACACCGAGATCCGCGTGAGCAACGTGAAGATCTCCCCGAACGAGAAGCCGGACGCGAAGGGGATCGTGCGCTTCACCGTGACGCTGAAGCCCCGCGAGGAGCGCGAGTTCCGCGTGTCGTATCTGGTCGAATACCCGCCGTCTTTGGTCTTCGACGTGCGGCGCAAGCAGCAGATGCGCCCGCCCTCGCCGAGCCCCGCGGCCCCGCGCCAGAAGATGGATTTCGAGGAGCGGCTCATCGATATCGAGCAGCAGCTCTGAACGGGAGCCGCAGGCCAGCGGCCTCGCCCGCGGCGCAGGGGCTGGCGAGCCCTCCGCGCCGCTTTATGGATCCACCGAGCCGAAGGAGCCTTCGAGTATGGCGACGAGGGGATCCATGAGCGCAGGCGCACGAGCGGAGCTCGACAGCAGGGGGACGTCGCACGCGGCGACGTCCCCGGCGAACAGCCTCGATCAAGTGCGGGAGATCCTCTTCGGCGCGTTCGTGCGCGATTTCGAGCGAAAGCTCGCGCGTATCGAGGGCCTGGTCGCCGCACAAGGCGAGGAGCTACGCGCCGATACGAAGCGTATGGTCGGCGTGCTCGAGGCGCACGTGAAGCGGGAGACGGACGCGCACAGCACGCAGCAACAAGCGGATCGCGCCGCGCAGATGACCGCGCTGAACAACGTGGCGCGCGAGGCGCGGGACGCCATCGCCGAGCTCGACCAGCGCATCAAGAAGCTCGAAGACGGGCTGATCCGCGCCCAGCGCGATTTCCGGCAGCAGATCCTCGACGAGGCCAAGGGCTTCGTGGAGCAGACACACTCGCTCCGGGAGGAGCTCATGGGGACGCTGCAGCGCGAGCTCGCCCTGTTCAGCGGCGAGGCCTCGGAGTCCGTCGGCCCCCCGAGCGGCGTCGTCGAGGCCCCACGCACCCCGGAGCCTCGCATCGAGAAGCCATGAGCCCCCGCCTGCGAGCGCGGGCGCGGCCTCGGGAACACGATTACACGCTCGACGACCTGCGCCCGCTGCTCGTACGACCCGAGCAGGAGCGGCTGAAGAGCCTCGAACAGAAGCTCGAGTCCCCCGACGCATTGGCCGAGGCCGTCGGCGAGGTCCTGCCCCAGGCCGCCGTCGCGAGCCAGAGGCGCGGCGAGGAGCTCTCGTCCGCGATGCAGCCGATCATGCTCGCGAACATCCGCGAGGCCGTCCGGAAGAACCCGGAGCTCTTCGCCGACGCGATCTTCCCGTCGATCGGCCCGGCCGTCCGGAAGGCAGCCAAGGCCGCGCTCGAGGCGATGCTGCAGCGTGTGGACGACATCGTCGAGCGCACGATGACGCTCGATAGCCTGAAATGGCGGGTCGAGGCGAGGCGCACGGGCCGCCCGTTCGCCGAGGTCGTGATGCGCCACAGCCTGGTCTACCGCGTGGAGCACGTGTTCCTGCTGCACCGGGAGAGCGGGCTCGTGCTGCAGCACGTCGCGACGGACGGCGCGGAGGCGAAGGATCCCGATCAGGTGTCGGCGATGCTGGCGGCGATCGACGATTTCGCGCGCGACGCCTTCCGCGTCGAAAAGGAGAGCGGCCTGTCGCGTTTCTCCGTCGGAGGGCTGACGGGCGTCGTCGAGCACGGGCCACGCGCCGTGCTGGTGGCGATCGTCCGGGGCGTGGCCACGAAGGACGTGGAGGCGTCCCTCGTCGAGACGCTCGAATACATTCACGGCGAATACCGGGAGCCGCTCGAGAACTTCAAGGGCGAGGTGGCCGCATTCGAGCCGACCCGCGAGGCGCTGCTCGGGTGCATGCGGGAGGAGCGCATCCGGAAGCAAAAGAGCCAGCGCCGGGGGCTCATCGCGATCGCAGGCCTGTCGGCGTTCGCCCTGACGGGCGTGGTGATCGCAGGAGGGGTCCTCTACGAGCGGCATCAGCGATTCGACGGGTACGTGGAGGCCCTCGGCGCGGAGCCGGGCGTGACGGTGACGCGATCGGGGCGCGCGGGAGGGCGCCGCTTCGTCGAAGGGCTCGGTGATCCGCTCGCGAGGGACCCGGCCACGCTGCTGCCGAGCCACGGGCTCGACCTCGCCGAGGTGGAGCTGCACTTCGAGCCGATGATCTCGCTGGATCCGCCGATCGTCGAGCGGCGCGCGTGGCAGGTGCTCAGGCCGCCGCCGGGCGTGTCGCTGCACCTCGAAGGGGGGACGGTCGTGGTCGCAGGGGTCGCCGAGCGCGCGTGGATCGACCGCGCGCGGCTGGTCGCCACGACGTTGCCAGGCGTGGATGCGCTCGACGATACGCGGCTCTTCGATGGAGAGGCGCTCCACCGGACGCAGGCAGCGGCGGCCACGCTCGAGGGTCTCGAGATATCGTTCGCGCCCCGCTCGGCCCGGCTGAAGCGAGCGGAGCTCGAGGACCTCGACGCCGCGGCGCGCGCCGCGCGGGAGCTGCTCGCGGCGGCGCCACGCGCAGGGTTGTCCGCGCGGATCGAGCTCGTGGGCCACACCGACGCGGCGGGCACGCCCGAGGCGAACCTGCGGCTGAGCGAGCAGCGCGCGGCGAACGTGGCGGCCGAGCTCGTGAAGCGTGGCATCGCGGCCACCGAGCTCGAGGCGCGTGGCGTGGGGGCCGCGGAGGTGGCCGCGCGGAGGGTCACCTTCGCCGTGCACCTCGTGAAGGCAGGGAAAGAGCCATGAGCACGCTGGAGAAGCGGAAGGTCTGCTTGCTCGGCGCCACGGGCGTGGGGAAGACGAGCCTCTTGATGCGCTTCGTGCGCAGCATCTTCTCGGACCAGTACCAGACGACGATCGGCACGAAGATCGAGTCGAAGCAGGTGGTCGTGGACGATCACAGGGTCGTGCTGGTCCTCTGGGATCTGAGCGGCGAGGACGAGTTCCAGCGCGTGCGGCTCTCGTACCTGCGGGGCGCGGCGGGTTATCTGCTCGTCGCCGATGGAACACGCCGCGCGACGGTGGAGACGGCGCTGGCCCTGCACCAGGCGGCGGCGGAGATCGTGGGGGACGTGCCGCGGGTCCTCGTGCTGAACAAGGCCGATCTGCGGCCGTTCTGGGAGCTCGACGACGCCCACGAGCGTGAGCTCGCGTCGTGTTTCCCCATCTTCGAGACGAGCGCGAAGACGGGCGCGGGCGTGGAGGAGGCGTTCCGCGCGCTCGGCTACGCGCTGCTCCGGAGCGGGAGGGCGGATGTGCCATGGAGACCTTGATCTCGAGCTCGGTCCTCGCCTCCCTCGGGAAGGTGGTCCTCGAGCGCCAGCGCGACGGGGCGTTCGTCTTGCGCGGCAGCCCGCCGGACTGGTATGCGCGGCTGACGCAGGGCGTGCCGGCGGCGCACACGCCCATCCGCGCGGAGACGTTGTTTCCGTTCCTCGAGGTGTTCCTGCCCGAGGCGGAGGGCGTCTTTCGCGGCGAAGGGCCGACGCGGCTCGACTCGGACATCTGGTGCGAGACGGCCGCGGGCGGCGAGGAGCTGCCCCTCGTGGCGTCCGCGCTGAAGCTCGGGCCGCGCTGCCTGCTCGTGATCACGCGCTGCGACGAGCTCTTCCGCGAGCGACGGCTGCTCCTGCAGCGCGCCCGCGAGCTGCGCTTCACCTACGACGCGCTCTCCCGCGAGATCGAGCAGAAGGACATCCTCATGCATTGCATCGTCCACGACCTCGCGAGCCCGCTGCAGACGATCCTCGGCGTGCTCTCGTCGCTCGACGAGCGACACGCGCCCGGGGAGGAGGGCGTGCTCGTCGAGCTGGCGCTCGAGGCGGCGCTGCGGCAACGCGCGATGATCCGCGAGATCCTGAGCGTCTTCGCGTCCGAGCACGGCGACCTCGACGCCACGCACGAGGAGACGGCGGTCTCGGATCTGCGGGCCGGGATCGGCCGCGTGGTCGCGGCGCAAGAGCTGACGGCGCGCGGGCGGAAGGTGCGGATCGAGGAGGACGTCGCGGCCCCGCATCTGCTCGTCATCGCAGACGAGCCGAGGCTCGTGCGGGTGCTGTCGAACCTGCTCGACAACGCGATCCGGCACAGCCCGGTCGGGGGCCGGGTCCGGGTGGCGGCGCGCGAGGACGGCCCGAACGTCGAGGTGCGCGTGGAGGACGAGGGGCCGGGCGTGCCGGCCGCGCTGGCGCCGCGCCTGTTCCAGCGCTTCAGCCGAGGGAACGGGCCCGAGGCAGGGACGGGGCTCGGGCTTTATTTCTGCCGGATCACGGTCGAGCGCTGGGGTGGCTCGATCGGCTACGACGCGCCGCCCGAGGGAGGGGCTCGATTCTGGTTCCGTCTTCGCAAGGCCCCCGCTTCCGTGGCGTCCCTCGCGGCATGAGGGAGGAGCGATGGCAAGGAGAGCACCATGGCGAAGCTCCTGATCGTGGACGACGACGACGAGACGAGGGTCTGGATGGCCTCGGCGCTTTCGGACGTCGGCCACGAGGTGCACACGAGCCCGAGTGGTCGTGACGCGCTGCGGGGGCTCTCGGCGTGGACGCCGGATCTCGTGCTGGTCGACGTCCTGATGCCGGAGATGGATGGCTTCGCGCTGAACCGCATCCTGCGGAGCCGCGGCATCCCCACGGTCTTCGTCACGGTGGTGAAGCGCGAGGCCGAGGCCATCCTGCACGGCGTCTCGGGGTACGTGGAGAAGCCGGTGACGGCCTCGGAGCTGCGGGCGGTGGTGGAGCGTGTGCTCGGCGGCGCCACGGGTGGAGCCATCCTGCTCGTGGAGGACGACGCGTTCTTGCGTCACATGTACCGCTCGGTGCTGTCGCCGCGCTTCGAGGTGCTCGAGGCCGAGAACGGCCACGAGGCGCTGTTGACCCTGGCGGCGCAGAAGGTCGCGCTGGTGATCACGGACATCCACATGCCGGTGATGAACGGGGTGGAGCTCGTCCGGGCGATCCGGAGTGATCCCGCGATCCGCGACCTGCCCGTCGTCGTGCAGAGCTGCGACACCTCGTCGGTCCGCTCGCCGGTCTGGTCGGGGCTGCACGTCTCGCGCGTGATGCGGAAAGAGGATTTCATCGGTTGGCTGATCGGGCAGATCGAGGAGCAACTGTCGTCGAGCCTGCGCGTCGAGTCGGCCTGAGCGACGAGGCGGCCGCGGGCGTGATAGGCTCGCCGCCGTCATGCGCGCGTCCCTCTTCGCAGGGCGCTATCGCGTCGTGCGCCGCCTCGGCGCAGGCGCGATGGGCGCGGTGTACGAGGTGCTGGACATCGCCACGGGGCGACCACGCGCGCTGAAGGTGATGCACGCGCACGCCGCCACGCGGGGCGATCTGCGCGAGCGTTTTCGCCTCGAGGCGCGCGTCGCGGGCGAGGTCGAGAGCCCGTTCCTCGTGGACGTGCTCGACGCAGGGACGGACGACGCGACGGGAGCTCCGTATCTCGTGATGGAGCTCTTGCACGGCGAGGACCTCGGGCAGCGGCTGCGCCGCGCGGGGGCGCTCCCGGCCGCCGAGGTGATCCGACTGCTCTCCCAGGTGGCGCTCGCGCTCGACGCGACACACGCGCGCGGCATCGTCCACCGCGATCTCAAGCCGAGCAACCTCTTCGTCGAGGAGCGCCCGCGCGAGGACGCTCGTATCAAGATCGTCGATTTCGGGGTGGCCAAGGTGCTCACCGAGCTCGGCGATCCGGAGACGACGGGCGCGGTGGGGACACCGACGTACATGGCCCCGGAGCAGATTCGTGGCCTCCCGGTGGGACCGGCCGCGGACATCCACGCGCTCGGAATGGTCGCATTCACGCTCCTCGTGGGAAGCCCTTACTGGGAGGACGAGCGGGGCCAGGATCCCATCACGTTCGCGCTCACGGCGGTGAAGGGCCCCGTCGAGCCGGCGCGCGCCCGCGCGGCGCGGCGCGGGAGGGAGCTGGCGGCGGCGTTCGACGCCTGGTTCGTCCGGGCAACCCATCCCGATCCGGAGCGGCGCTTCTCGCGGGCCACGATCGCGATACGCGCGCTCGGCGTCGCGCTCGGCGTGCCGGCGGCAATGCTCGAGGGGGAGGAGCTCCAAGCGGACGATGCGCGTGATGCGGACGAGCCGCGCGCCGATGAGCAGACGCGGACGTCCAGCGCGACGAGGACGGGGACGTCCGACGCGACGGCCACGCGGACGTCCGACGCGAGCGCCACGATGCCCCTCGGGGTCGATACGCGCCCGCCGCGGCGCCGGAGGGCGGTCGTGCTCCTTTCGGCCGGCATCGCCGCGCTGGGAGCAGGGTCGTTCGTCGCGATGTTTCACGAGGACGTCCGCCCGGATGCGACACGCCCGGTCCCCTCCGCTTCCCGGCCTGCGCGCGCCCTGCTCGCCTGCCCGGTGCTCGTGGCCTCCGGCGTGGATGCGCCGGCGGGGTGGCTGGGCGCGGCGGCGGCGGCGACGTTCTGCGAGCGGGCGCGCGTCCTGTTCGGCGGCGATCCCGGCAGCACGCTCCTGCCCGCGGAGCTTTTGGGTTTTCCTGGACAACCCTCGGATCGATCCCCCGAGGATCCTTACGCGGGGCCCGAGGCCCGGACGCGCTCGCTCGACGCGGCGCGGCGCGCGGAGATGCACATCGACGGCGAGGTGCTCCGGGGCGCGTCGGGGTTCGAGGTGCGGATCGTCTTGAAAAACGACGCGGGGGTGGAGCGTGATCACGCCGAGGGGCGAGGGCGCGGGCTCTACGAGGCCGTGCGGGAGGTGATGGACGCGCTCGTCACGCGCGGGAGCCTGCCGCGGGCGGCGCGCCTCGCGCCGGAGGAGGCCGACGTGTCGCGCGCCAAGGACGTGGACGGCGCGCTCCGCTTGCTCGATCTGACGCTCGCGATGGCGCACAACGCGGGCGGCTTGCCGGGCGCCTGCGCGGCCGTGGAGGAGAAGGCGTCCGATCTCGCGGAGATCGGCCTGATCGAGCGATACCGATGCGCGTACACGCTGGGGCTGCGCACGCCGGAGATCACGTTGCCGGCGCTCGACGAGGCGTCGCCCGGCGCGCTCGCGGCGCGGGCGCGGCTCGAACACATGGTCTTTCGGCGCGATCCGCCCGAGGTCGTGGAGGCCATTTTGAAGCAGGCGAACGAGGCGCCTTCCCCGCAGGCGCGGAGCACGCTCTGGGCGACGGCGTCATGCCTCCTGCAATCGACGGATCCAGGGCGGGCGGCGGAGGCGGCGCTGCTCTCCGTGCAGGCCTCGCCGAAGAACCCGGTGGGCGAGTTCTGCGCGCCGTGGCTGCAGCTCGCGGCGGTGACGCAGGGGACGGAGAGGGCGCCCGCGGCCGTGCGAGGAATGCAGGCGTGGGCGCCGTGGGAGGGTTATGGCTGGCTGCTCGGGGCGCTGGCCACCGAGGACGCGGAGACGTCGCTCGTATTCGCGCGGCGGGCGCACGTCCTCTCGCCCTTCGATACGTACGTGGCCACGGTCCTCGCGGATCGGCTCTTTTCCTCGGGGCTGCGCGAGGAGGTCCGGGGGCTCGCCTTGCAGGTCTCGACCGGGGGATATCCGGTGCACCGCGTGGCGCGCGACAAATGGCTCGTGCAGGTGGACGCGAGCGAGGCGCGGTTGTCGAGGGCGCTCGAGCGCGCGCGGCGGGTGATGGGGACCGAGGCGGAGGACGCGGGGTGGGTGCGGGTGGAGCGATTGCAGATCGCGTGGCGGGCGCTCGAAATCGGGCTGCTGCTGGGCCGCGGGCCCGAGGTCGCCGACGACATCGTCCGCGTGTTCCTGGAGCCGGAGCCGCCGCCGCTCGACGGCGCGCACCTCGACGTGCCCCTGCGGCTACCGGCGATCTGCGCGCGGGCTTCGCGCGGCGTGTCGCGGCGGTGCTTCGATCGATTTCGTTCCCTGAAGGAGCGGCTCTCGGGCGGCCTCCTGCCGGAGACCGATGCATTCGTGGCGGGCGCGGAGCGGTACGCGGAGGGGGATCTCGCGGGCGCGGCGCAGGCATTTCGTCCCCTCGTGCGCGCGCCCGGGCCCTTCGTCGCGGTGATGGGCGAGGCCATGCTGGAGGCATTCGAACACGCGGGCGAGGACGAGATCGTCGGGCGGCTCCTGGAGGCGCTCGAGGCGAGCGAGGCGAAGGCCGCAGGGGCGCGGGCGTGGATGGCGCAGGCGGCGACGCGGGCCGCGCGGCGCGGCGATCGAGCGCGGGCCGAGCGATTCGCGCGGCGGGTGATCGACGCGTGGGCGATGGCGGACGCGGACGTCCCGCTGGTGCGGGACATGCGGGCGCTGCTCACGGCAGGTGCGCGAGGGCGCAATTCTTCAAATCGTTCAGATCGCAGGGGTGATTCAGGTACACGGTGACCGTGTGTTTGGTCAGGAAATTGGGCAGGTCCGTCCAGCCGCAGCTCGTGTAACGCCGCTGCGTCTCGTTCGACTCACGGTCGCATTGCCCCTCGGGCGCAGGTAGGCAGGGGCCGGGCTCGTTCTGGAAACAATCCGCGTTCGAGCTCGCGCACAGCCGATCCGCGAGCACGGCCAGGCCGTCGCTCCAGATGTCGCTGTAACACGCATACTGTTTCCCCGAGAGCATCGCGGAGGCGGCCGGGCACGGGAGCTTGGTGCAGGCGGACTGGAAGAGGTTTCCATAAAAGGCGCCCTCGCGATGGGTGAACACCTGGGTCTCGGGCGCCGGGTATCCTTTGTTGGCTGCTTGCACGTCGGCCTCGGGCGGCACGGGCGCGGCGGGATCCAGCGGCGCGAGCATCACGCCATAGGTGCGCCAGGGGCCGATCGGGGCCCGGACGGTGCCGTCCTCGGGGTGGGTGCCGGGGCAGGAGAACTTCCATTTGCCCGTGCTCGACTGCCCCGTGACCGGGAGATGGCGCGAATACCAGCGCGGATCGCCAGCGGTCGGGTTCGGCCCTTCGGGGTGATCGCAGCCGTGGATGCCTTCGCAGACGCGGACGACGAGCCCGGGCGGCGCGGTGAGCTGGACGCTCTCGCCCGCGAGGCAACGCCCCATGTAACGAGGAGAATACCCGCAGTTCCGCTCGGCCGGGGGCACGCTCGCGGCGTCGGGCGGGCACGGGGAGAAGCTCGCGATGTCCGTGCCGCGGCTCTCGCGGTACATGGTCTCGACGGGCACGCGCTCGACGAGCGGCCGCGCGTAGACCGAATCCCGCAGCGAGAGGACGACCCGCTTTCCGAGGGCATTGGTCCGGGCGAGGATACAGGACGAGACCATTTCCTGGCACGCCTCGGTGGGCGCGGCCCCGGACCAGCCGCGCAGCATCGTGGGCGCCTCCGGCCCGCAATACCCGAGCTCGCCGCGGAACGAATGGGTTTGCCCGAGGGCGTCTTTGACCTTCACGGCCGTGCACGGATCGAGCGCGCACGAGACGACGTACGAGAGGAGTGTACGCGCGGACTCGGTCGCGAGGACCTGCCTCACCTCGAGCCCGGCTTGCACGAACGCATCCGTGCTGAGCGGGTTCTGGCTCAGGAACGCGAGGAGGGCGGCGTTCTCCTGCAATGCCTCGGTGGTCAACCCGTTGTGCGGCATGTCGTTGTGCGGCATGTCGTTGTGCGGCATGTCGTTGTGGGTCGACCCGCCCCCGGCGCAGGTGGACTCGAGGGCGTCCACCGCGACGCCCGACGTCGGCTGCGGCGCGACCGCGCAGCCCGTGAAAGCGGCCAGCACGAGGAGCGGAGGGGACCACCGAGGGCGAGAGGAGGAACGGGTATTCATGAGAACGTGCCCACCCTGGCACGCAATGCTCGGCGATGGCAAGCCATTTCGATCGCTCGACCATCGATTCCAATGCAACGGCGCAACGACCGCGTTCTCGATGCATCCAGGCGGATCCGGCGCGCCGGGGCCGCCTGAAATCAGCGTCGGCGGCGATGCGTAACACGAGCGCAACAGCGCAACAGCCCCGCGCGCCCGCGCGCAGGCGCGCGCGCGGCGCTCCGCGGGGAAGCCGCCTCCGGACGCGTGGTACGCGTATTGCCAGGTGCCGCCGCATTCTGCACGGCGCCCTCATCGAGGGAAGGACACCGCCGTGACACCACGGAGAGACCCGATGTACGACCTTCTGCTTTCGAAGCGCGCGGCGATCGCGCCCGCCGCGATCCTCCCCTTCCTTTTCGCCCTGGGTTGCGGCGCGGCCGGCGAGGACGAGGGCGTCGATGGCGCCGAGAGCGCGATCATGCTCGGCGACGGCAACGACACGAGCTCCCCCGCGCGGAACGCCGTCGTCCGCATCGAGACCGGCGGCGGGCTCTGCACGGGCACCCTCGTCGCGTCGGACCTGGTGCTCACGGCGGGCCATTGCGTGGACATGCTCCGCACGCCGGGCACGCCCACCGGCGACTGGAACGAATGGGAGACGCCCGGCGCGTGGTATACGTTTCAGCAGCCGATCACCATCCGGATCGGCCTCACGACGAGCAGCACCATCACCCGCACGTCGACCCAGTACAGCCTCCCGAGCGGGAATGACGCCTTCCTCCTGCGCCTGTCCTCCCCGGTGTCGTCGAGCATCGCCGCGCCGTCCAAGGTCATGACGCGCTTGCCCGCGAACGTGTCCGCGGCGTCGTTTTTCGGGACGACCGATCTCGAGATGGTGGGCTTCGGCGGCACCGGGCGCCTCGTCTCGCTCGGCGGCTCCGTCGCGAGGACGCCGGGCTGCGTCTCGGCCGCGTCGAACCGGCTGAACTGCTTCGCGCGGGATGACCTCAACAAGCTCACGCACCGTCGATACGACGGCACCTGGCAACCCTGGGTGACCAACGGGAGCGTCTCGCTGGAGGGGACGCCGTCCTGCGTCTCGTGGGGGACGAACCGCATCGATTGCTTCTACCGGCGCACCGATAGCCGCCTCGGGCACCTGTGGAGCAACGACAACGGCGCCACGATCCCCACGCCCGAAGATCTCGGCGGCGCGATCGCATCGGATCCCGAATGCGTCTCCTGGGGCTCGGGGCGGCTCGATTGCTTCGCCCGCGGCGGGGATAACAGGCTGAAGCACATCTGGTATCAGAGCAACGTCGGCTGGGGCGCGTGGGCGACGCTGGGCACGCTCACGTTCTCGGGCAAGCCGAGCTGCGTCGCGTGGGGCTCGAACCGCCTCGATTGCTTCGTCCGGGATACATCGAACACCGTCGATCACATCTACTGGAACGGCTCGGCGTGGTCGCCGTGGGAGTCGATGGGCGCGCAGGTCGTGTACTCGGATCCCCGCTGCGTCAGCCACGCGTCGAACAACATCGATTGCGTGGCCCGCGGCAGCGACTCCGCGCTCAAGCACCTGCGCTACAACGGCGCGTGGCAGCCCTGGGCGAACCGCGGCGGCCTCTTCACGGGCGCGCCGACCTGCTCGTCGTGGGGCGTGAACCGCCTCGATTGCTTCGGCTACCAGAACGGCGAGCTGCTCCACGCCGCGGTGATCAGCGGGAGCTGGACCCCGTGGCTCCACATCGGCCACGGCATTCTCAACGATCCTTCCTGCGTGTCGTGGGGCACGAACCGCATCGATTGCATGGCGCACGGCCAGGGCAACGTCATGCGCGCCCAGTGGTGGGACGGATCCGCGTGGAGCGGCGGCGAGCTCGCGACGACCCGCCAGGTGGGCAGGTCGTTGTTCACGTGTATGGGCATGGGACCTGGCTGCTACCTCGATAGCCCGAACAAATTCCTCGTCCAGGGCGTGACCGACGACGTCGTGCGCGGAGGCGACTCGGGCGGCCCCCTGTTCGTGACGGATTCGAGCGGCCAGCGGTGGGTCGTCGGGGTGGTGCAGGGCTACAACGGCGACTACTCGCGTTACACTGCGACCTTCGGCACGGGCGGCCCCGATCCCCTGGGGCGCAACGTCGGCAGCATGCGGAATTGGCTGGAGAACGCGCTCGGCGCCTCGCAGACCGGCACCCCCCAATGACACAGCCCCCACCCGCCCGGCCGCGCGCGGCGCATTGACGCGACGTCCCGAGGCCGCTACCGTTCCCGCGTGAACGGCGGCTTCGACGAATCCACGCTCTCCTCCACCGGGGAGCCCTGCGAATCCGGCTCGCCGCGCCGCCCTCTTCTTTACCTCGTCCTCCAGGGCCACGCGCCGCTCACGCCGCCGCTCCGCGTCGACCTCGGCGCCTTCGACGAGGTCACGATGGGCCGCGGAAAGGACCACGGCGCCGTCGCGACACGAGAAGGCGGGGTGCGCCGGTGCGAGCTGCGCCTGCCCGACCCTTGGCTCTCCTCCCGCCACGCGCGGATCTTGCGCGTCGGCCGCCGCTGGCTCCTCGAGGACCTGGGCTCCAAGAATGGCTGCTTCGTGCAGGGCGAGCCTCGAAAGAGCGGCGCGCTCGAGGATGGAGACCTCGTCGAGCTCGGTCATTCTTTTTTCCTCTTCCGCCTCTCCGCCGACGTCGGCCCCGACGAGCCCGCGATCCTCCACGCGCCCCCACCTGCCCCCGCCCTCGGCCTCGCCACCCTCTGCCCGGCGCTCGCCCGCGATTACGCGCGGCTCTCGCTCGTCGCCGCGTCGCGTATTCCCGTCCTCATCGAGGGCGAGACCGGCACGGGCAAGGAGGTCCTGGCGCGCGCCATTCATGCCGCCTCCGGGCGCGCCGGCGCGTTCGTCGGCGTCAACTGCGCCGCCCTGCCGCGGGATCTCGTCGAGGGGGAGCTCTTCGGGCACGTGCGCGGCGCGTTCTCCGGCGCCGCCACGAATCACCTCGGGCTCGTGCGGGCGGCCGACGGGGGCACGTTTTTCCTCGACGAGATCGGCGACATGTCGCTCGCCGCCCAGGCCGCGCTCCTTCGTGTCCTGCAGGAGCGCGAGGTCCGACCCCTCGGCGCGACCGCGGCCGTGGCCGTGGATTTTCGTGTCGTGGCCGCGACGAACCGCCCCCTCGAGCCCATGGTGGCGTCGGGCGCGTTCCGCCGTGATCTGCTGGCCCGCCTCTCGGGCCATCGCATCGAGATACCGCCGCTGCGTGCTCGAAAGGAGGACCTCGGGCTGCTCGTCGCCGCCCTCCTGCGGCGCTCCGCGCCGGCGCAAGCCTCGAGCCTGCGCATTCACCCGCGCGCGGCGCGGGCCCTCCTGCTCCACGATCACCCCTCCAACGTGCGCGAGCTCGAGCAGACGTTGTGCGCCGCGCTCGTCCTCCGGGACGGCGCCGAGACGCTCGCGTTCGAGCACCTCCCCGAGACGGTGCGGGCCGCGCTGGAGACGACGACGACCTCGATGCGAGAGGAGGTCGCGCGGCGCGAAGAGCTCGTCTCCCTGCTCCGGGCGCACGAGGGCAACGTCGCCGCCGTGGCGCGCGCGCTGGGCAAGGCGCGCATGCAGGTGCAGCGGTGGCTGAAGCGGTACGGGATCGACGCCGACGCCTATCGAACCTGAAGGCCGGCGCGCCCCCGTCTCAGCCCGCGCGTGGCCCGCGCCGGAGCACGACGATCCGCCCCGTCGGCGTCACGACCGTCTTTTCGTGGGTCGTCCGCTGCTCGGCGAGCGCGCGTTTGGCCTCGGCGAGCTCCTCGTCGGCGCGCTGGCCCTTCACCAGGAGCACGAGCCCGCCGGCCTTCACGAACGGCGCGGTGAGCGGCACGAGCAGGTTCAATCGGGCGACGGCGCGCGCGGTCACGGCGTCGAAGGCCCCGCGGAGCTCCCCGGCGCCGAGCTTCTCGGCCCGCTCGGCGCGGACCTCCACGTTGCCGAGGCCCAGCGCGGCGACGACGGCCGAGAGGAACGCCGCCTTTTTTTGTGTCGCCTCGACCAGCGTGACGCGTAGATCGGGCCGCGTGATGGCGATCGGGATCCCGGGCAGGCCTCCGCCCGAGCCGACGTCGACGAGGCGGGAACCCGCGCCGAGATCGGCGAGCAGGGGCACGAGCGTGAGCGCGTCGAGCGCGTGCCTCTCCCAGGCCTCGTGCGGGTCCTTGATCGCGGTGAGGTTCATCTGCTCGTTCATCGCGAGCAGCCGCGCGAGGTAGTCGCCGAGCGTCGCGAGCGCGGCCGGCTCGAGGCGGACGCCGATCGCCGCGAGGCGCGCCTCGAAGCCTTCGGGAGGCGCGAGGGGCGCGGAGATCGGCAGCGGGAGGGGAGGACGGGCGGCCTTGGTCACGCGGACGGCGTAGCATGCCGCGGAGGGGCCCGCGAAGGGTCGAAACCCGTTAGGATGGGCCCCGGATGCGTCGTGATCTCACGCGTGGGTGTTCGTCCTGCCGGCTGCGCTTCTCGTCCGCGCTGAAGAGCTGCCCCACGTGCGGGCGCGTGGCGCTCTCGGTGAACGACGCGATCCAGCGCGTCGAGCCCCCGGCGCGGGCGGCGTGGCTCGCGAAGTGGGCGATCGTGATCATGGTCGTGCCCGCGATCGGCTTCACGCTGTACGCGATGGTCGACATGCTCGTGGACATGGGTCCTCCGAAGGGAGCCATCCACGTCGTGTTGCCCCTCGCCGGGCTCTGCGGCGTGTTCGCGGGCGCGTGTATCTTGTTCGGGATCCCGGTGGGCCTCTGGGTCGGCGTCGTCGCGCTCTTGCGCCTCCTCCTCGGCCGACGGCTCGATCGGCGAGAGAGCGTGCTCCGGGTCGCGCTCGACCAGGCGCCGAGGCCCTCTCGACGTCGAAGGACGACCCCGGGCTGGATCGTGGAGCTTTACGAGCGCGTCCGCGTGTTCGCGCGGAAGCGGTCCACGTGGGTCGGGGCCGCCGCGGCGCTCTTGCTCGTCGAGATCGTCGTGGACCTCTTCGGCAGGGACCCCTCCCTCGACTACAAGGACCCGGTCACGTTCATCAGGTCGCTCGGCATACTGCTATTGATGAACGCCGTCTTCCTGGGGATGGGCCTCATCCCGGCCTCGCTCTGCGCCGGCTTCCTCGGCTGGGCCCTCGGTTATTTCCTGCGCCCGCCCTCGCTCTTCCATTTCGATCCGCACCCGCCCTCGATCAACGAGGCGCTGCTCTCGCGCTGGACCGAGGCTCGCGAATGGATCGTGGGGCGCGCCGAGCCGCTCACCGAGGCGGAGCGCGGGGCGCTCGCGGGGCGGGGCGAGCGCGAGGGGGAGGCGGAGCGCGCCGAGCTCGAGGCTCCCTTCAGCGGGACGTGGTGCCTCGCGTTCCGGGTCACGGGCGAGAGCGGGGCGCAGCCGCTCGACGACGCGGACGCCGTGCCGTTCGTGGTGGTGACGGAGGACGGTCGCCGCTGCGTGGTGGACGCCGCGAATGTCGTGGTGAACGTGCCCGCGCGCGGTGACGTGTGCCGCGAGGGCGGCGAGACGTTCCTCGCCGCGCGTGGGCTCGATCAGGGCGAAGTCGCGGCGCGGGAGGGGCGCATCGAGGCGGGGGATCGAGTGCGCGTGGCGGGCCATCTGGACCGCGTGGTGGTGGCCGGCGTGGGGTATCGCGAGCACGGAAGCCTGGAGGTGCTGGTCGCGCGGGAGGGGAATCCCGTGGTGATCGAGGGTGCCCCGGGCTAACGTCGCGTCGGCGCCGCAATCCATACTGGCGCCCTGGCCAAGGAGCTTCCTCATGTCGATGAAGATGACCATTCGAGTTCTTGCGTGTCTGGGCGTGCTCGGCGCTGCCGCGTGTTCGGGCGGCGAGCCGCAGGGGAGCGGCGGTGATGGCGGCGCGGGCGGCGACGGGAGCGGCGGCGTCGCGGGGCAAGGAGGGTCGTCGAATGGCAGCAGCGCGTCGAACGGCAGCGGCGGCGCAGGCCAGGGCGGCGGCGGCCAGGGCGGCGGCGGCAACGCCAGCAGCAGCAGCAGCAGCGGCGGCGGGCCCGATCCCTTCGAGGCGGCGCGTCAGGAGTGCGTCGACACGATCAACACGCTCCGCGCCACGAAGGGCTTGCCGCCCCTCGAGCGCTGGAAGGACGCCGAGCCCTGCGTGGATCAGCAGGCGACGTGGGACGAAGAGAACAACAAGCCTCACGGCTCCTGGGGGATGAAGCTCTATCCGACCTGCAATGGCAGCGGCCAGAACGAATGCCTGGGCCACGGGGCCGCCGGCGTCTCGGGCTGCCTCGATCAGATGTGGGGCGAGAAGGACCAGGCCGGCTGCTCCGGGTGTGACGCCTGCAATGAAGGGTACAACCCCGACTGCCCCAACTGCGATTTTTACGGGCAACAGACGGGCGACGTCTGCGGGCATTACGTGAACATGAGCGCGAAGTACTTCTCGCGTGTCGCCTGCGGCTTCAGCTCCGCCGGCGGGTGGATCGCGATGAACTTCCAGTAGAGCTCATTTCGGCGGCTCGACCGGCGCGCAGGTGGAGACGCCCGCGCCCACGATGTTCGTGCCGAGGCCCGTCTTCACCACGGTCGTCGCCCCGGTGGAGGGCCTGTACTGCTGGATTTGCGAGTTGCCGCCCGCGGGGCTCGTGAACAGCCAGAAATCGCCGCCCCAGAACGCGAACGCCCAGCCGCTCCCGATCGAGACCGAGGGCTGGGGCGCCTGGCTCAGGATGTTGCCCGAAGCTTTGTTGATCTCCGCGATGATGATCGGGCTGTCGTTGAAGAAGCCGAAGAGCCGCGCGTCGCCCGTGCCCGTGAGCTCGGCCGCGCCGGAGAGCTGGTCCCAGGGGCCGACGACGGAGAGCGCGAGCGACTGGGTGTCGATCTTCGCGAGGCCCTTGCCATTGTAATCGGCGACGTAGAGCGTCTCGGACTCGCTGCCCTTCGTATCGGAGACGAACCCCATCCCGAACGTCGTGAAATTCTGCTGTCCCGGGGCGTACGCCGTCGCCGCGCAGGCCGCGGTCTTCACGTCGACGTGGTAGATGCGGCCGTCGCTGAAGAGGATCCACGCCGTCCCTTTGCGGTCGACCGCCATCGAGAACGGCGTCGACCCGTTCCCGGTCGGGCAGTTGATCACGCCGATGAGCTTCACCTCGAGCGTGGGCGGGTCGAAGCTGTAGAGCTCGTTGTCCTGGCCGATGATGTAGACGAGCCTCGCCTCGTCCGCGCAACCGTCGCCGCCGGATCCGCCTCCCGCGCCCAGCATTCCGCCGTCGCCGAAGAGATCCCCGCCCTCGCCGCCCGCGCCGGAGCCGGCGCTCCCGCCCCCGCCGGTGGCCCCGGCGCTGCCGCCTTGTCCGCCGCTCGATTCGCTCCCCTCCCCGCCGCCTCCGGTGGGGCGAGACCCATTCTGCGTGACCGTGCAGGCGGAAAAGACGAGCACCGAAGGAACCACGAATCGAAGCGAGCGAAAAAAGGAACTCATGCGTGACCTCCGGCCCCCCAGGATAGGAGGTAAATTACCGGAGGTCGATGATGAAATCCGCGATCACGCCCGCGACGAAGGAGCGCGTGTCCAGGGCGCCGGTCGCGGGCTGGTAGAAGTTCGTCCAGGTGACGTACGGGGTGATCGCCAGGAACGAGAGCTCGGGGCCCGCGGTGTAGCCGCCGGTCAAACCGACGGGCAGGGTCGTCCCCTTCGGATCGCGGGTATCGGGGACGAACAGGGCGCTCGTCGCGCCGAGGTGATAACGATCGGCGGGCTGGACATAGACGTTGAGCGGCACGCGCAGCCCGATACGGCGATCCCCTGTGGGATACATGGGGACGTGGATACCCGTATCGATACGGAGGTGCTCGTTCGGGCGTAAAATGGCGGGCAGGCCCGGCTGGACGTAGCTGAGGAGGGCGTGCCCGGGGTTCGGATCGAGCACGACCATGAAAGAGGCGCCGAGGTCGACGGGCCGCGATTGGACGAACCGGCCGGTGACGGTGAAGCGGCCCATCCCGGGGGGAGCGCGCGGCGTCAGGTAGTTCGGGCCGATCTGGACGTCGAGGTGCATTTCGGGGAGGAAACCCCAGACGGCGCCGAAGCTCGTCCCCGCGCGAAGCTCATCGCCGCCGACGGGGCGCTCGGCGAAGGGGCTCAGGTAGGGGTCGAGCAGCCCCGAGGGCAGGATGAGCCCACGCCGGACCATGGGCGTGGGGCCCGCGGGTTTCGCGGGTCTTCGGGCCTCGACCCTGGCCGTCCCCGCCTTGGGCGAGATATAGGGGGGCGACGGCTCTGCGGCGCGGGCCCTGCCGCCGGACAGCGGGACGAGCAGGAGCGCGGCGAGCGCCGCCAGGGGACGATACGAGCCCATGGATCCGGGATCGTTATGGGCTCCATCGTCCGGGGCGTCATCCGGAGCAGCCCGAGGGGATCAGCGGCGAGCCCCGTACAGGAGCCTCAGTTGACCGATCTCGGCCGCGTTCTTCATGAGCTCGACGTTCGCCCAGGCGAGCACGTGGCCGAGCGGCTGGTCGAACCACGCGACCGGCTGCCCGAGATCGGCTTCGGTGAGCTTTTCCATCGCCTGCGCCCACGAGTCCCGCAGGCCCGTGAGCCACGCCGTGACGGCCTTTGTATTGCCCGGCCAATCCACCGTCTTCGCGAGCTCGATCATGTCGAGCTTCTCGCCTCGGCCCGCGCCGAACGTGTGGGCATACGCGCCCGTCCACCACCAGCCGATGTGCCAGGTCACCCAGCCGATCGTGGTCGTGGGCGGCGGATCCGGCTCGGGGAGGACGAGATCGGCGACCCAGCGCCCGTCCTTGGGCCGCACCGTCCACGCCCCGGGGGCAGGCTCCCACAAGCACATCTCGTCGTTCAGGGCCGAGAGGTGCAGCGACAGGAGCGACCACGAGATGTCGAGCTGATAACGCAAGACCGGGAGCAACATTCGAGGACTGTACCATGGTCGCGGGCGGGTTCGCCATCTGCGATGACGCGGGGACGCCGGGAGGCGGCTTCCACGGGGTCGACGAGCGCCTCGAGCCGTTGCTCCTCGGACGAACCCAAGGTTTGACGGCGTTCCCCCGGGCAAACGGTTCGTCTTGACCGCTCGATGATCTGGTGTATACGCTGGTCGCATGAGCACCTGCCTCTCGCAAGCTCGGTTCTCCTCGTGGTGTCCCTCTCGGCCTCGGCAGCTCTGGCGGCGCCCACGGCCGAGCCTCCTCCGGGCGAAACGATGAAGATCCCGCATGTGTCGTACAGGTCGCATCGGTTCCTCCTGGCGTTCGATCCCGAAGCGAGAAGGATGCTCGTCGAGGCACAGGCCCTCGAAAAGGAGGGCAAGATCCAGGAGGCACTCGACAAGTATCGAGATGCCTACGAGCTCAACGACGGGCCCAGCGTGCAGATCGAGCTCGCCTTCGCGCAGGCTCGCGCCGGGCTCCACTTGCCCTGTGCGCGTCACATCCAGGACCTCTTCGCGTTCTGGAGCGCGCGTGATTTCGCACTGCATACCCTGGATGAGGTGCGGTCCGTCCACGCGTACTGCAAGAAGCACGTCGGGACGATCGTCCCTCGCGTCAACATCCCCGGCGTGCGCATCACCGTGGATGGCAATCACGTGACGGATTGGCCGTTCCACGAGGAGCTCTTCGTCGAGCCGGGCAAACACATCGTCAAAGCGAATGCATCCGGCTACTGGCAGAACCAGACGGACGTGGAGGTCAAGGCGGGAGAGCACAAGACGCTCGACATCGCGATGCAGCAGAAGGTCCACTCGCAATACGTCGCGTTTCCAGCGCCGACGCAGATCCACTTCAACATCAACGCCAACCTGTCGACGGGATCGAAGAGCGATCAGCCGACGTGGCCCCGGAACCTCATGGTCGCGAGCGGGATCGGGATGGGGCTCGGCGCCGGTGCTCTCGCCTTGGGCCTCGTCCTGCGGAGCGATGAGGCTGGCGGCCAATCCTCGGGCGTTTGGACGGGAGTTGCTGCCGGTGGCGGCGTTCTCGCGGGGATCTCGCTGGCGGGCCTCATCATCGGGCTCGCCAACCGCCCCGATCCGCCTCCGCCGAATGTCATCATTCAGCCCCAGATCGCCAAGGATGGGGGTGGCGTGCAGGTCAGCGGCGCGATCCCGTGACGGCTCGGGAAGAAACCATCTTCACATCGCCCCGCCACGTCCCGGAACCTCCCGAAACGATCTCCCACATCGCCCCGCCACGTCCCGGAACCTCCCGAAACGATCTCCCACATCGCCCCGCCACGTCCCGGAACCTCCCGAAACGATCTTCCACATCGATCCGGCATGTCCCGGAACCTCCAGCCGCGATGTTCCACATCGATCCGCCAAGTCCCGGAACCTCCAGGAACGATGTGCGCACATCGAGCAAGATTCCGTCTGCACACTCCTGCGCCCTCCATCGTCTGCCTCGCACCCCCTTTTGATGGAGGTTTCCATGGACGCTGAATTCGACCCGTCCGTTTATGTTCGTTCACCCAAGCTCGACGTGCCCGGCGCCGTCGCGCTCTCGACCAAGCTCCTCGCCGCCACGCCCAAGCATGCGCCGCTCGCCGTCAAGAAGGCCGCGAAGGCGCTCCGCCAGAAGGCCGTCTCGCTCCAGACCACGTGGAAGGAGCGGGATCGCGTGGCGAAGCGGCCCGACGCGCGGCCTTTCGACGTGCTCGCCGATCATGCCATGAGCCGCCTCTTCGGGCGAATCGAGGATTATTCGGGCCTGCCCGAGGAGACACATCCCCTCGCCGCGCGCGCCGGCTTCCTGGTCGCCACCCTGTTCCCCACGGGGCTCTCGTTCCTCAAGGCCGATTATGCGAGCCAGTGGGCCGAGACGCAGAAGCGGCTCGAGCGGATCGACGAGGAGCAGCTCGCCGCCGATATCGATGCCGTCGCGGGGCCCGAGTTCCTCGCCGAGGTGCGGCGGATCCACAAGCTGTACGGGCAGGCCATCGGCGTCACCAAGGCCCGCGCCGAGGTCGCCACCCCGAGCCTCGCCGTCCCGCTGCGCGAGGTGGGCGCCGCGATCGCTCTCCACGCCCTCCAGCTCGTCGCGGTATGCCTCGACGAGGAGGCCTCGATCGAATCCCGCGCCGCCGCGCGCGACGCGCTCCGACCGCTCGACGAATACCGAGCAAACGCCGCCCGGAGGGACACGGCCAAAGAGCCGGAAGAGGCCGCCGCGGCGGAGGCCGAGATCCCCGAAGTCCACCCCTGATTCCTCACGCGCAACCACGTCCACGCGCGGCGTTCCAGGCACGTCCGACTCTTGCCGGGTTGGCAGCACGACCGGGGGGGCGCCAACCAGGTTGCCAGCGCGCGAGGGCGCGGACCGTAAAAGAGAACCACCATCCACGGCACGCATGTTGCCGTGTCCCAGGCTGGATGGTCGAAAAGCTGCCGCTACCGGCAGGGTGAATCGAGAGGAGATAGGTATGAGGTATTCTTCCTTGTTGCGAGCGGGTGGGGTCGTCTTGACGGCGGCGGCGATCGCATTCGCGGCCGGCTGCAATGTCACCGTGAACGCCGGCCCAGGTGGCCCCGGAGGCAGCGGCGGCGCGGGCGGCGAAGGCGGCGAAGGCGGCGTCAGCCAGGGTGGCAGCGGCGGCGCGGGCGGCGAAGGCGGCGTCAGCCAGGGTGGCAGCGGCGGCGTGGGCGGCGAAGGTGGCTTCGGCGGCGCGGGCGGCGGCGGCGGCGAAGGTGGCATCGGCGGCGCGGGCGGCGGCGGCGGCGGCGAGGGGGGCTTCGGCGGCGCTGGCGGCGGCGGAAGCTTGCCGGCGTGTAATGACGGGACGACGACGGTCTTCGCCATCGACAAGCTCCTGCTGGGCGAGACGGATCCCGACGGCACGCCGAACTACATGGCCTGGAAGCACTATGGAATGAACCTCGATGGCGTGATCTCGACGAAGGACTCCGTCGGGTTGTGCCAGCCGGCGAGCGGCGGCCACCCCGCCGCGGTGTACCCCGACGGCAACGAGGGCAAGGACAACTCTTTCGGCAAGAACATCCTGCCCATCATCCTGGCGCTCACCAGCGACTACTCGAGCCAGGTGAACCAGGAAATGCAGGCCGGCAAATTCACCTACCTGCTGGCCATCGAGGGGCTCGGCGCGTCGACGTCGTGCGCCGCGACGAGCAAGCTCTACCGCGGCGACAACCTGGCGGCGCCGCAATGGGACGGGACCGACGCCTGGCCCCTCGGGCCCGACTTCCTGCTCGACCCGGCGGATCCTGCCTCGGCGAAGAACGTGTTCCTGCAGAGCGTGATCGAGGACGACGTCTACCGATCCGGCCCCGAGGCGAACTTCAATCTGGTGCTCGGTGATGGAAACGACGCGATCCTCTCGGCGATCCCCATCCGCCACGCGCGCCTCGAAATGAAGCTCTCTCCAGGCCACGACGGGGCCATCGAGGGGCAGCTCGGCGGCATCATCGACACGGAGGCGTTCCTGGCGGAGATCGCGAAGACGGCCGCGAAGTTCGACGATTCGTTCTGTGACCCGAGCTCGCCGACGTTGCAATCGATCATGAACCAGATCCGACAGGGGTCCGATATCATGAAGGACGGGACGCAGGACCCGACGAAGACGTGCGACGGGATCTCGATCGGAATCGGGTTCACGATGAAGGCGGCCCACCTGGGCGCCGTGGCCCCGCCGGACCCGCCGCCGGTCGATCCCTGCGCGCCCTGAACGTCAGAGGGCGAGCGCGAGCCCGAGCCGGCCGCCGCCGAGCATCCCGCCGAAGCCAAGCGAGGCGCGCGCGGCGGCCGGGGATTCGAGGCGGCGGAGCACGTAACCGACCTCGAGATCCAGCGATATCCAGAGCCTAGGTACGAGCGCCACGCGGCCGCTCCCGACCCCCGACACGATCACGACGAGGCCACCCGCGGAGGCGACGGGGGCCACCGTCGCGAGCGCGCGGAGGCGCGCGTCGCAAGAGCCCAGTTCGATACGCGGGCCCGCCGAGAGCCGCCCGCCGAGAGGAGCGGCGGAGGGGGCGCGCGCTCGGAAGGCCGAGGGCCACGCGACGGCGCGGGAGGCTGGCTCGGGGGACGCGCCGGCAGGGACGCGCTGGGTGGACTCGATGCACGCGCGGAGGCGCGGGCCGGGTCGTCGGAGGTGTTTTCGGCGGCCATCGCCGCGATATCCGCCCAGCGCGCGCGCAAGAGCTCCGCGAGCGCCAGGGCGAGGGCGCGCTCGCGGAGCGATCCGCCGACGTTGCCCATGTCGATCGAGCGCTCCGGCAGAGGCGTCCTTCGGGTTGGATCCTCGAGGCGGCCGGATCGGCTCATCTTCGTCTCGCGCGGCGCTTCGTGGTCTTTTTTGAGCCACCCGCGAGGCGCGGTGGATCCCACCTCGCATGAGCTCACCCCGAAGACCCCGCCGCGCGTCCACGCGCTCCATCCCTTCCCTTTTGTTATGCCTCGCGAGCACGCTCGCCGTGGGCGCGTTGCCCGCCGGCGTTCGAAGGCGTGGGGGCGTGCGGCGCCGTGGAGGGATACTGGACCCCGGCCGCGTGTTCGGGGGTCGCCGCGGCGTCGAGCCCCGAACCCGCCGCGCGGGGGGTCGGACAGACACAAGCTCGTCGACACTGCAATCGATCTCAACCAGATCCGACAGGCGTCGGATCTCATGAAGACGGGAAGCAGGACCCGACGATGACGTGCGACGGGATCTCGATCGGGCTCCTGAGCCCGACCCACAACATGCAAATGGGCACGAGCCTCCTCGTACCCCCCACCCGCGTCGTGCGGGGCATCCCGCACCGTTCCGACGCATGCACCCGCTTAGCACCGGGTGTCCCAGCTCCGGTGCAGGGTCGTACCTTTGATGCGGTAGCACTTGTTGTCGATGCCCGGCAAAGCAAGATTCAGCACCTCTGCCCACGGATCCCAAATGAGGCCGGTGGCAGCCATGCCGAGTATCTTCACGTTGCGCGCGTCGCCCGGCAGGTCGAGCTTGTGCGAGTAGCCCGCTGTTTTATTGCCAGACTTCCATGATTTGCGTACTGTGTATTCGTCGTTGAAGTCGGGCTCCTCCCAGGAGACCTCGAACTTTGCCACGTACGCCCCGCGGTGCTCCATCTTGATGAACCCGTTCGGGTACTCGACGCTTTCTGTCTGGGTGTAGTCGCCCGTGAAACCCATCGTGGCGATCGCGTTGTCTCGCATGAATGCCACCGTGTAGGAGATGGGGGCCCCCGGGTTGTCCCTCCGGTAAGTCGCACCATTGGTGATGTACTCTCGCAACTTCTTCATGTCGTCTTCACTGCCCGCGAACGATGTGACCGTCTGGGCGCCCCCACCAATGGCCACGACCGTGAAGGTCGCGTTCTTGGCGATGTCCTCGTAATGAGCACGCAGGCTGCCTCCCACCTCGAAGCCGCCGGAGGTCACCTGCTTCAGGGCGCCCTGCAGATTGGCTCGGGTGTCGCGTGACATCGTTTCCATTCGCACCATGAGTATACGGCCGTAGTCCACGCTCCGCACGTAGGCGGGGGGGCGTTCGGCTTTGAACATCTGCTGTACATCAGCGAGAGTGACAGAATCCGCGAAGAACGCTGACGGTCTGCTGGGGACATCCAGGGTGACGGTGTAGAAGACCTGCTTGAAAAATGCAATCGCAACCGAGGTTTCGGAGTTGGTGCTGACGTCGAGCTGTGACGAGGCCGCCCCGGCGGCCCACTTGGCGTTGATGCCGAGCTCCAGCGCGACCTGCCTCGAGGTATACGCCGTCTTTACCTCGAAGTACGAGCGGGCCGCGTTCGCGTAACCCTGAGACGCAGGGCGTGCGTTCCACTCCTCCAGCATTTCCACGACGGCATCTTGAACGGACGAGTTGGAGGGCTCTTCGACGACTCGCCAGCCATGCCGCAATCCCGGGAGATCGATCGAGATGATCATGTTGCTCCGGGGGAGCGTGATGGGTACCGGCTGCCCCTCCATCAGGTTGTGGTCCGCGAAGATCAGCGCGCCGGGAAAAATCACTCCGGTCGTGGGGCGCAGGAGAGCCACATCGGACAGGTTCTTGCTGAGGGAGTGCTCCGTTTTCGTCGTGATGATGACCGCGCTCCCCTTCTTCTCCCGCTCCCTGGCCGGCGGCGTCGGCGTCCGGCCCTCCAGCTGGACATTCAAGATCTGTCGCTGATCGTAGTCCAGGGAGCGGATGTAATCGTCGATGTCGATCGCGGCAATCGCCATCAACGGCTGGCTCGCCTCGCCGCGGTGTATCTCACCATCCTGTCGATATTCGCCCGTTCGGCTCGAATCTGCCTCATCGGTGGTCGCGACGCAGGCGGTGCCCAACAGGCCCACATGAGCCAGGAGTGTAATTAATCTCAGCTTCGTCATGATCTCCCCGCCACTACGACAACAGTCGGATGGTTACGGCCATGGCTGCCCATGATTGACAGGTGCACCCCTCCAGATTGCCTCCAAATGCTGCGGTCCTCGTATAGACACGTGGGCCCAAGCCATTCGCTCAATTCGCAACGGAGAACAGTTTATCAATCGAGTGTTTGAACCTTTCCCAGTCCACCAATTCAAATTGCCCCTCGTTCCCTTTGTTTTTGGGTCCCCTCCATCGGAGTGTTGCGTACCTGTTAACCAATGCGTCCTGCAGGCGGACCTCCATGACGACACCCATACCACCTGGATCATTCAACGTGATAGGACCAGCAGGTTTGGCAACATCGATTGGGTCCATGCCATCACGGATCGCTTCCCAATAGTTGGATATCTCCTTTGTGCAATCCATCGGCTGGACACAAAATTTCGTGTTAAACTCATTACTGTTGACCAACCACCCCTCAACCTTATCGCGATCATTCTCTTGCAGCCCCCTGTATATATCGTTCAGACGCGTTTTGGGATACATCCCGAACATGTTCTTGACCGCGGCGTTAGACAAGCTGTCGCTACCGATCTGGTTCATTTCTGTGTGAACATTTACGCCCATCGCGACGAGTATCAGAAAACTCTTGGCTTCGTCGTCCATGTCCACGTTTCTCAACGCGTCCTTCGCCTGCTCGTAGGCCTTTTGCCCGATCACCTTCTCGTCACCAAACAGGCGTCTACCACTCAGATCTCTCGTGACCAAATCCGAGAGTTTGATGCCGACATTGGTTTGGGTCCCCACATCACGGTGGTGCCATTGGCGCATAGGATAAAAACTTATATCCGCATTAAATCGTACGTAACCAACGTGGTCACCGTACGTATCGACCAATTCTTCAGGCTTGCGCCCGCAGGGCCAGTTGTTGGCACTTGTGTTGAGCAACAACAATTCCGACTCTTCCGCAATGGAAGACCATGACTTATACCAACCATCACTCTTTTCACTCTTTTCATTCAACGCTGCCGCGAAGAACCCCTTGATCGCAGCGAATGATTGTGGCATTATTTCATTCATCTTGACTACCTCGAACGGCGCCGTCATGATCTCGAGTGTCCGGACCGGCTTTTTTCCCTCAGGCCCTTTACCATCGTCGTACGTGATGCTCACAAGAGGATAACTGTTGATCTTGTCGCTGGCACACAGCACCCTTTCAGGTCCAGCGAGCTCTGGATCGACGGGGTTGTTGGCCTTGTCCCTGGCAACCATCGCTACTTTTACTCCTGGAAACTCCCATTCGAATCCGACCATGGGGACACCTGCGAGCGCGACCGAGTCGCTTGTGCAGGCATCGGCGGCGAAGACAGCAAACGCAGTCGGCCCAATCAAGCGTGCCCACTTGTGACTGAGTGACATTTTCGGCTCCTTTCATGCGTGGGCCAATCGATTGGCCTTGTATATCACTTGTGCGATCCACTCCGCGTCGCAAGCGCCGATGCGATCGCTGTTCCCTCCGCGGTCTGACCTTGACGACAGGATCCAAGGGGCGTAGATTTTTCGCGTCGTTGTCATTGATGGGAAGGCGTAATTGAATGAACACCGCGCCGGATCTCCGAGCATGAACTTCCCATCGGCCCACAACGAGCGACGTCGGAGCACTTGGGACATCGATTCGCCATCAAGGGAGCATGGGCCATGAAAATCTCATTCAAGCTGTGTCTGGGTGTCCAGACAGTTGCGGTCGTGAGCGCTTTTGCGGCTCTCGCGTCTGCGCAAAGTGGCGTCCGTCACAACTGGGACGTCGAAGCGGGAGCGCGCGGCGCGGAGCAGGGCGCCCGCGACGCCGACATGGGCTATTGTCCGCCCTTGTCGGTCGTGAACGGTATTCGATACTTCGAGCACTTCACAGGAGAGAACCCTGATTGGGTGAACAGAATCGGTGTCTCCTGTATCAACTTGTTGACGGGCAAAGTAACTGAGCACGACTGGGATCCTTCCGGCGAGCCCAGTCGCGGGCAGGGAACGCACGGAATGGGTGGTGGGAAGTGCCCGGCAGGACACGTCGTCAACGGCGTCCAGTACTATGAAGGCGGGAAGTCGGACTGGGTCGACGCTATCGGGATCTCATGCCTGCGACTGAGTGATGGCGAGACCTTGTTCGTGAACTGGCACAGGGGTCGAGAGCCGCGTGGGGCCGAGCACGGCACTCATGGACGCGGGATGGGTGTCTGCCCGCCCGGCATGGTGGTGGGCGGAGTCCGATACTTCCTCGGCGAGCGCTCGGATTGGGTCGACGGCCTCGGCATCTTCTGCGTGGAGCCACCGGGGTTGCTGAGCCCCGTGGAGGAGCCGGAAACCGCTTGACGGCGGGACCCGACGTACGTCCATGCGAACTCTGTCGGGCCAAGGAGCAGCGTCAAGGGCAGCTCGGCATTTGCTCGATCGCCATTTTGAACCAGTCGGATGCAGGACTGAGGAGGTAGGTGTCGAGGCGGTGGCCGTTCCATGCGGAGCGGCTGGCCTCGTCGTACTGATCCCTCATCCACTTGGGCATGACGTACCCGAGCCTGGCATGATGTCGCGGCGGGGCGGGCTGGAAGAAGTGGATCGCGATGGATTCCGGGGAAATTTCAACCTCGTGGAGCTCGTCGGCCAGCGTGTTCGAGGCGTCTAGGTTCACCTGGATGGCGTTCCCAAGGGCAACGACGTCATCCACGCGGACATAGTGCACCGCATGCTTCTCCTTGGTATTCTCATCCATCAAAGTACGCGTCGACCGCGACAATTCGCCATGATACGAGCTCATGTCGATCCCTGTCTCCTCCAAGAATTCCCGGATGGCGCATGCCGCTCCGTCGGTTTCACCTGGTTCTGCTAGGCCGCTCGGGACCAGGTATTGCCCAGCGTTCAGCAGCACGGTAGGCTGCGACAGGACCACCTCACCGCGCCTCCTCATGATCACATTTCTTCTTCCCAGTAGAATGTCCGCGCCAACCGCCGATCTACAATCGTACGCCACCAGATAGCAAGCCTTGAGATCGGCGTACGCGACGGGTGTCGGAACGACGAAGTGTACCGCCAAGGCACAGGTGGTGGCCATCGCGGAGCGGCAGTGTTTCGTTGTTGCCATGGTCATCGACTCCTTCTGCGCCGGAGGCACATTGCCTCGATTGATTGAATCGTATATTTCACGCGCGAACAATGTTTGTAATGAACTAGCGTTTATTTGGTGAGGCCGGCATGATACGTCAATGGATGGCCGGTTGAGCCAAAGGGGCAGATGGCCCTTGCGGCCGCCCGTCGGCGCTGGTTCTCCACCGGCACCGCCCACCTCGGGAAATATGACGCGCATGATTGACACGGGCGCGCCGGGCGCCTCACGGTCAGGCCGGGGTGCAACCGACGCGCCAAAAAGCGAGCGTCTCGCTTCGGGCAGAGCCCCAAGATCACCTGGACGCGGGGGGCCGCGAGCGAAGCCGCGACGCTGTCCTCGGTGAACTCCCTGCGAGTTGCCGCGCCAGGGCCTCCTCATCGAAAGGGAGCGGCGCGCAGCGCGGACGCTCCAGCACGACGCGCGCTGGGAGCCTGGCCGGCGGGGTCGCCGTGCGGCGCCGTGGAGGGATACTGGACCCCGGCCGCGTGTTCGGGGTCGCCGCGGCGTCGAGCCCCTGAACCCGCCGCGCGGGGGATCGGACAGACAATGTCCGTAATGCGGGACCTTTCTTCTGGACGAGGGGGCCTTCGGCGGGCAATCTACGCCGCGCTCGTTCGATGAGCCGCGCATTCGAGCCGCAGGCGGATGGCTCCGCCGTGGAAGGCCTCGGTGCGCGCGCTCGTCGATCCATCCCCCATCCCGGTGAGGAGGCTGCGGCGTCGCGGTGCGACGCCGCAGTGCTGGAGAATGAAGAAGGTCCTCGAGATATTCGCGGTGATCGCGGTGGTGTTGTGCCTGATCGGCGCGGGCGTTTTCTTCTCCCAGAGGCCCGGGAGCGGCGCGCCCGCCGCGCCCGGAGGCGCGGAGGACGAGGCCCCGGAGGCCATCATCGGGGGCGGGCCGTGAGACGCCTCGGCCCTCGCTCGCGCGATCTCAGTCGAAGATGGCAGGGCCGGGCGTGAGGACGCGGCGAGGGTCGAAGCGGTGCTTCAAGTGGACGAACGCCGGCCACGCGGCGCCGAAGTGATCCTGCCAGTCGGCGGAGGTGAAGGGGACGCCGCTCGCGACATAACGCTTGCCGCCGAGATCGCGGAGGGTCTCATAGATGGCGCGGTTCTTGGCGAGGAGATCGGGGACGGCGGGAGGAGGCGCGGTGCGGAGCAGGGAGAAGAGATACACCGTGGGCTCGTCGGGGAGGGCGACGAAGGGAGCGGTGACGGCGGCGCGCTTGAACGGGTAAATGAGGATGGGCCCGCCGCCCATGTCGTCGGCCGTCGTCTGGTCGAGGACGGATTGAATGAAGGAGGCCGCCTGGGAGCCAGGGACGAACGTGTCGATCCAGGGGTGAGGTAGCTCCCAGGCGCCGATGGACTTCAGGAACGCGACGAGGGGGGCAATGCGGTTCGCGAAATCGAAATGGGTGAGGTCTTCCGCCGTGAGGGTGGAGGGCGCGAAGCCGAGGTCGCCCGTGAGCGCGGCGTCGTCCGGGGGCTGTCCGGGGGCGTAATATTTTGCGGCCTCGATTTGATACATCCACCCACCACCCTCGGCGGGGAGCGCAAAACCTTCGACGTAGTCGAAGCGGCCGTCGTCCATGAGCATCTCCTGGTCGGCCATCATGTCGACGAGGGCGGAGTACAAGGCCGTATAACGGCGAACCATGCCGGGGACGTCGACGAGGCGGACGCGGGCGCGGGTGATGATGCCGAACTGGCCAATCCCCCCGAGGGCAGCGTGGAAGAGCGCGGGGTGGCGGGTGGGAGAGCATGCGACGAGCCGTCCCTGCGCCGTGACGACCTCGAGCTCGAGGACGTTGTCGACGAGCATGCCGTGGCGGAAGGCCTGGCCGCCGATGCCGCCGACGGAGAGGGTGCCGCCGATGCTGAGGTCGATGTGATCGGTGAGCGCAGGAGGGCTCTTGCCGAGCGGCGTCGTGGCGGCGAGCAGGTCGACCCAGCGGACGCCGGCATCCACGAGGGCGCAATCTTCGTCGATCTCGTGAATGGCGGCGAGGGAGGCCATGTTGATCACGATGCCAGCCTCGACCTGGGATTGGCCATAGACGCTATGGGTATTGCCGATCATGCTCATCCCGCCGATCGGGATCCGGTGGGCGTGGGCGAAGCGGACGATCCGGCGGATGTCGGCGATCGAGCCGGGGAGGAGGACGGCGAACGGGGTGTGGTGGAGGATGTGGCCGAAATCGTCCGCGGCAGCGCCGAGATCGTCGGGAGCAAAAAGGAGCTGTCCGTCGAGGGGCGGGAGGGGGACGGCGTCGGCAGCGGCCTCTGGCTCGGACAGCCAGGCGCGCGCAGAGGGGCTGAAGGCGAGGATGACGGAGGCGGCGGTGAAGCCGGCAAGGAAAGCTCTGCGGTTCTGGGGCTGGGTCATGGTCGATCGCTCCTGAAGGGAGAGGTGGCGGGACAGTATAGGGGAAGCGCGCCGCCATGACAGCCGAAAGGCATTCTCGAAAACGTGCTCACGATCGGCTTTCGATTTTCGTCGCGCGGGGCGCGCCATCCCGGGCCAGCGCGTTCACGAATGCCTGCACCCGTGGCGCACCGCGGAGCTCGGCGCGGTAGATCGCGTAGGCGGTGATCGGCGGCGACGACCACTCCGGCAGCACGCGCCGGAGCCGCCCTTGCGCGATCTCCGTCTCGACGAGCCAATCCGGTAGGTACGCGATCCCCGCCCCGTCGAGCGCGAGGTCGCGCAGCGCGAGGGGCGCGTTCGAACGAATACGAGCACGCACGTCGGGGGTCTCCTCCTCGCGCTCGCGCAAGAGCCTCCAGCGCACGACGGAGCCGGCCGGCGTCACCTGGACGAGGTGATCGAAGCGCGCGAGCTCGAGGGGCGTGCGCGGCGTCCCGTTCTTGCGCAGCCACTTCGGCGCGGCGACGAGGACGCGGGCCATGGTGGCGAGCGGCTGCGCGATGTACGCGGTGCTATCGGGCGGCGGCGATCCAGCGCGCACGGCGACGTCGACGCCCTCGCCGACGAGGTCGACGAGCTGGTCCTCGAGGCGCAGGTCCACGACGAGCTGCGGGTGCTCCTCCGCGAGCCTCCGGAGCCGCGGGATGACGACGAGCGCCCCGTACGTGAGCGACGTGCTGACGACGAGCGTGCCACGAGCGCTCTGCGTGCTCCGGACCGCCTCGCGTCCGTCGTCGATGTCGCGGAGGACGCGGACGCAGTGCTCGTACCAGCGCTGCCCGGCGTCGGTCACGCGCAGGCGACGCGTCGACCGGACGAGGAGCGCGGCCCCGAGCTCCGCCTCGAGCGCGCGGAGCTGCCGGCTGACGGCGGGCAACGAGAGCCGCTGCGCGCGCGCAGCCGCAGAGAGGCTCCCGCCGTCGATGACGCGCACGAAGGTCGTCATGCAAGCCAATAGGTCCACGGCGCCATGCTGCACGACTCTTGCGCCACGCGCAAGAATGACTTTCGCCCCCGAAGCCTACTCCGAGGCGCGTATCCAGCGCAGAGTGGCGCTCGAGGTGACGCCATGAAGATGAAAGATGCAATCGTGCTGGTGACCGGATCGAACCGCGGGCTCGGGCGCGCGCTTTTGCGCGTGGTCCTCGAGGCGGGCGCGCGTCGTGTCTACGCCGCGGCGCGAAATCCCGTGCAGCTCGAGCCGCTCGTCGCGGAGGCGCGCGACCGCGTGGTGCCGCTCCCGCTCGACATCACGGACCCGAGCTCGGTCGCCGCCGCGGCGGCCATCGCGTCCGATGTCACGGTGCTGATCAACAATGCGGGTGTGCTCGTCTCGTCGAGCATCACGGGGAGCAGCGCGGATGGGGTCGCGGCGGAGTTCGCGACGAATTTCTTCGGCACGCTCGCGGCGACGAAGGCCTTCCTGCCAGCGCTGGAGCGGGCGGGCGCGTCGGGCGGCGCGGCGGTCGTGAACGTGCTGTCGATCGTATCGCTCGCGAACATGCCGGGGATCGGCGCCTATTCCGCCGCGAAGGCCGCGGCCTGGTCGATGACGCAGGCCCTCCGCGCGGAGGTCGCGAAAAAGAACATCCGTGTCCACGCCGCCCTGCCAGGCGCGATCGACACGGATATGATCCGCTCGTTCGAGATACCGAAGACGAGCCCGGAGGTCGTGGCGCGGGGCATCGTCGAAGGCGTCGAGCAGGGGCTCGACGAGATTCTACCCGATCCCAACGCACGCGACCTCTTCGCGACGTGGCAGCGTGATCCCAAGGCGCTCGAACGGACGTTCGCGAGCATGTTGGCCATGTGAGGTGGCGCCGGCCGTCGTGCGTATGGATTCATCCGCTACACGATGAGCCGCGCGAGCTCCTCCGCCGCGCGTGCGCCCTGGGAGGCGGCGCCCTCCATGTGCCCCTGGAAATCGAGCGACGTATGCTCGCCGCAGAAGAGCACCCTGCCCTGGCGAGCCGCCTCGTGGCCGCCGAACAGGACCCGCTGGCCCACACGATAAAAAGAATACGACGCCTCGTAGAGCGGGCTCGCGTGCGGCATCGATTGCGTCGCTCTCCCGTTCCAGTTCTTGGTGCCTCCTGGCAAAACCCTCTCCAGCCTGCCGAGCCCCGCGCGCGCGTCCGCGAGGACACCCGCGTCCTTGATGGTGGCGAAAGGCCTCCGCGTGGACATCGCGTCCGTCACGGCCCCGCCGGTATACAGGACGAGGAGCCCGGGCTCGCCCGGCTGGGCGCGGCTGACCTCCCACGTATTCTGGTAGCCGGTATCGGCATACGTGGATCCATCACTCCTGCCGGGCCAGGGGCCCTCGTCGCGCCAGTATCGGCGCGAAAACTGGAGGTGAAGCTTGCCGTTGTGACCCCGGCCGAGCTGCTCGATCGCGAGGCGCTTGCGCGCGTCGAAGCCGGCGCCCCTCAGGTCGATGGTGCGCAAGACGGCGAACGGGACGGCGAGCACGACCCAGTCGGCCACGACGTCGATCACGCCCGGCCCTCGCTGAAAGGTGAGGATTTGCCTCCCCGCCGGGCTCTCGCGCAGGCGGACGAGCCGGTGCCCGCGCTTGACGGCGTGCGGTCCGAGCGCCCTGGCGATGGCGATGGGGATCTGCTGGTTGCCGCCCTTGATGTGATGCGCCTCGTCGGACGCGCCGAACACGGAGAAATGGTCGGGGTCGGGCTGATTGCCGAGCAGGTAGACGAGGTTCAGGGCGGACTGATCCCGCGAATCGGCGCCCCACTCGATGACGTAGGCCACGTCGAGGAGCTGCCCGAGCGGCGAGGCGTGCCCGCCCGGGACCCGCGAGGCGATCCAGTCGAACACGCTCATTCGATCGAGCGCGCGCCCCGCAGGTGTCGCGCGGTCGTGGGTGGTGGTCTCGCCCGCGGCGAGCAGATCCGAAAGGAGGGCGGGGTAAACACGCGCAAAATCGCGCTCGGCCTCGGCGACGGGGTAGTAGCGGCCGTCGAAGAAATACGTATTCACCAGGCCGGACGGTTTTTCACCTTCCAGGCTGTCCATGGTCAGGCCAAATCGACGGGCGAGGGCGAACAGGGTGCGGTTGTTGCTATCGATGAGCTCACCGCACCACTCGCTGACTTGACCCGCGTCCCAGGAGGTGGTGTTGGAGAACATGCGCCCGCCCATGCGGCCGGAGGCCTCGTACACCGTGGCCGAGAGGCCACGATCGCGCAGCGCGAGGGCGCAGGTCAGGCCGGCGATACCGGCGCCGACGATGGCGATGGTCGGGTTGGCCGCGGCGCGGAGCACGCGCGGGAACACGAGGGTCAAGGCCCCCGCGCCCGCGGCGCCGAGGAAACGGCGGCGAGCGAGGGAAATCCCGCGGCGGGCGTCCCGTTCGCGAGTGGCCGCGCGCTCCTCGCGCAGCGCGGCGGTGCTGAGCCCTCGCCGGCGCGCCGCATGGTGCTCCGAGGCCAGCTTCTCCAGCAATCGCAAGAGTGGTGTCCGTGCCATGAGCGCCCTCCCAGCGGCATAGCTGGCGCACGAGCGCGGCCATGTCACCGGCTTGCGAGCGGCCGCGTGGAGGCCCCAGGAACAGGGCGGTGGACGTGGCGCTTTCTCAGCCGCACGGGCCCCCGAGAAGGCCGAGAGCATCCTCGTCGCCCGCGGCGGCTCACACCGTGTTTCGGGCAACAAAACTACCGGTAGCACATAAATTTCGACCATGCTAACCTGGCGCCGGTTGCTTCTTTCGTCCAGCGGGAGAGTGAGGGCGTGGCTTGCGCCATTCCGCAGCAGAGCATTGTTCGGTGGCTGGTCGTAGCGGTCGCCGAATTGCTGGAGATCCCATCCGAACGGGTCCATGTAAACAGTAGCTTCCGCCGCCTGGGCCTGGACTCTCTGACAGCCGGAGCGCTCGCCAGCCGCCTCTCTACGTGGCTCGAACGCCCGGTGCCACTCACGCTGCTGTGGGAGTTCCCCAGCATCGCCGATCTCGCCGCCCACCTCGCCGGCGCAGCGCGCCCCGCCGCCCTGGAGGCGCCTCGGGTCGTCGCCTACGAGCCCATCGCCGTCGTCGGGATCGCCTGTCGATTCCCCGGAGCAGACTCGCCGGCAGCCTTCTGGGAGCTCCTGCGCTCGGGCACGGACGCGATAACGGACATCCCCCGCGATCGCTTCGACGTGGACGCGCTCTACGCGCCCGATCGCGCCATACCCGGCACCATTCCCATGCGCCAGGGCGGCTTCCTGCGCGACGTCTCGAGCTTCGATGCGCATTTTTGGGGCATCTCCCCGCGCGAGGCGCTCCACATGGATCCGCAGCAGCGCATCATGCTGGAGCTCTCCTGGGAGGCGCTCGAGGACGCTGGGATCCCTCCGCTTTCGCTCTCCGGTTCGGCCACGGGCGTCTTCCTCGGCGCCATCTGGAGCGACTTCGCCCTGCTCCTTGGCCGCCTGGGGCTTCAGGCCATCGCCCCGCACACCGTGACGGGCGTGCACCATAGCCTCATCGCCAACCGCATCTCATACACGCTCGGGCTCGAGGGGCCCAGCATGGCCATCGACACGGCCTGCTCGGCCTCGCTGGTGGCCGTACACCTCGCGTGCGAGAGCCTGCGCAGCGGCGAGTCCACGCTGGCGCTCGCTGGAGGGGTCAACCTCATCCTCGCGCCCGATAGCCTGGTCCAGATGGCGAAGTTCGGCGCCACGAGCCCGGGCGGGCGCTGCCGCCCCTTCGACGCGGGGGGCGACGGTTACGCCCGCGCCGAGGGCGCCGGCCTCGTGGTGCTCAAGCCCCTGTCGCGGGCGATCGCGGACGGCAACCCCATTCATTGTGTCCTCCGCGGCAGCGCGACCAACAACGACGGGCGCAGCAATGGGCTCACCGCGCCGAGCCCTCGCGCCCAGCGCTCGCTGCTCGTCATGGCCTGCCAAAGGGCCGGCGTCGACCCGGCCTCCGTGGACTACGTGGAGGCGCACGGCACCGGGACGAAGCTCGGAGATCCCATCGAGGCATCCGCCCTCGGAGCCGTCTACGGGCAAGGCCGCCCTCCGGGGCGCCCCCTGCGTATCGGCTCGGTCAAGAGCAACATCGGCCACGCCGAGGCCGCCGCAGGCATAGCCGGTCTCCTCAAGGTCGCGCTCAGCCTGCGCCACCACGAGATCCCGGCGAGCCTGCACTTCCGCACGCCGAACCCTCAAATCGACTTCGCCTCCCTGGGTCTCGAGGTCCAGGCCCGGCCGAGCCCCTGGCCGGAACGAGAGGGGCCGGCCCGCGCGGGTGTCAGCTCGTTCGGGTTCGGCGGCACCAACGCCCATGTCGTGCTCGAGGAGTGGCAGGCGAGCGCCACGCAAACACGGCCTTTCGTGGCCCCGAACCCCTTGTCCCAGGCGCCTCGGCAGCCCGTGTTCTACTTCGCCGGGCACGGCTCCCAGTGGCTCGGCATGGGACGCGAGCTGCTCGTGGCCTCACCCCTGTTCCGCGCGCGGCTTTCGGCTTGTGATCGGGCGATCCAGGCGGAGGTCGGGTGGTCGCTGTTCGACGAGCTGCTCGCCCCGCCCGAGCGATCGCGGCTGAACGAGCCGGACGTGGTGCAGCCCTCGATCTTTGCCGTACAGGTGGCCCTGGCCGAGCTGTGGCGCTCCTGGGGCGTCGTCCCTCGGGCCGTGCTCGGGCACAGCCTCGGCGAGGTGGCCGCCGCGCACGTGGCAGGCGCGCTGTCCCTCGGGGATGCCGTGCGGCTCGTCTGCCTGCGTGGCCAGCTCACCCGGCGGCTCGCAGGCCAGGGAGGGCTCCTGCTGGTGGAGCGATCACGGCACGAGGTCGCAGCGGCCATCGGCGACAGGGCGGGCGTCACGCTCGCCGTGTTCAATGGGCCTACCTCCACCGCGCTCTCCGGCGAGCGCGCCGCGCTCGAGCGCGTGGCCTCCGAGCAACGAGCGGCAGGCGCGCGCTGCGCCTTCGTCGACATCGGCTTCCCCTCGCACAGCCCGCTCGTCGAGCCCATCCTGGCGGAGCTCCTGGAGGGACTCTCGGGGATATCGCCGCAGCCCACGCGCACCCCGCTGCTCTCCACCGTGACGGGGCGCTTCATGGAGGGGCGCGATCTCGACGCGCGTTACTGGGTCCGCAACCTGCGCGAGCCCGTGGACTTCGCGGGGGCCGTCGACCTGCTCACCCAGCGCGGCGAGGACCTCTTCCTCGAAGTCGGCCCAAAGCCCGCGCTCGCCCGCTTCGTGGAGCAGTGCCTCGCGCACGCTGGCCGCCCTGGCCGCGTCGTCGCCTCCCTCCACCGCCGTGCCTCCGAGTGGGAGGCGCTGTTCGAAGCCGCCGCGACCCTGCGGGAGCAAGGCGTGCCCGTGCGCCCGCATTTGCGGGACGTCCCGGGTGCCGAGGCGCCCGAGCTGCCACGCGTGCTCCCGGTCTCGGCGCACACGCCCGAGGCCCTGCGCGCGCGAGTGGCGGGGCTCCTTTCCCGGCTGGAAGCCCCTCCAGACCTGGACCTGGACGACCTCTGCTACACGGCGGCTTGCGGCCGCAGCCACCTCGGGCACCGCGTGGCCGTGGTCGGCAGCACGCGCGCCGGCCTGCGCGAGCAACTCGCCGCGGCCCTGTCCCGCCCCCTCGGGGCCCACCTCTCGCCGACCGAGCCGCCACGTCTGGCCTTTGTTTTCCCCGGTCAGGGCGGCCAGTGGGAGGGCATGGGCCGAGAGCTCCTGGAGCAAGAACCCACGTTCCGCCATGCGCTCCTGGCCTGTGACGCGGCCCTCGCGCCCTACCTCGGCGAGTCGATCGCCGCGTGGCTCTCCGAGGGCAGGGCGATCGAGGACAGGGCCGACGTCGCGCAGCCGGCGCTGTTCGCCTTCCAGGTCGCGCTCTGCCGGCTCTGGGAGTCGCTGGGCGTTCGGGCGGCGGCGGTCGTGGGCCATAGCATGGGCGAGGTGGCGGCGGCGCATGTGGCGGGGGCATTGAGCCTGGAGGACGCGGCCCGCGTCATCTGCGCGCGCAGCCGGCACCTGCGATCGCTACACGGCCAGGGGACCATGGCCATCGTGGAGAGCTCGCCGGACGAGCTCGCGGCGGCCCTCGCGCGCTGGTCCGGGCGCGCGAGTGTGGCTGCGCGAAATGGGCCACGGAGCTTCGCGCTCGCCGGCGAGCGCGAGGCCGTGGAGGCGCTCGTCGCCGAGGTGCAAGCGAAAGGCGCCTTTGCGCGTGTCATGGGCCCCGAGTTCCCCATGTCGCATTGCCCCCAGGTGGAGCCCGTGCAGGGGGCGCTCGCGAGCGACGTCGCAGGGATCACGCCTCGACGCGCCGCGCTGCCGCTCTATTCCACCACGACGGGCCTCGTCGCCGAGGGGCCGGAGCTCGACACGCGCCACTGGGTCCAAAACGTTCGCGAGCCGGTGCGTTTCCACGAACAAGTATGCGCGCTGCTCCGGGATGGCATTCGCCTGCTCCTCGAAGTGGGGCCGCACCCGCTGCTCGGCCATGCCTGCGAGCAGACGATCGCCGAGGAAGGCGCGAGCGCGGTGGTCCTGCATTCGCTGCGGCGTGGCGAGGGGCGACGTCATCTCTACGAGGCGCTCGCGCAGCTTTATACGTGCGGCGTGGAGGTGGACTGGCACGTGGTGCAGCGGCGCGGCGGGCGGATCCTTTCCCTCCCCGTCTACCCCTGGCAGCGCCAGCGCTACTGGCCCGAGGGCCTCGGGGGCGCCACGCTCCCCGAACCCCAGGTCAGCGCGGCCCCCGCCCCCGAGTTGCCCGAGCTCTCGCGCCTGGAGCAGGCCCTGCGTGACACCCACGGCGCCCCGGATCCTGCCCTGGTCGAGCAGATCCTGCGCCTTCGCGCTGCCGCGATCCTCCAGCTCCCGACGTCGATGCTCTTGCCGGAGTCCTCGCTCAAGCGGCTCGGGCTCGACTCCATCATGGCCATGCAGCTCAACAATCGCCTTCGCGCGCTCCTGCAGGTGGAGGTGCCGGTATCGCTCCTCCTCGAAGATCGGGGCCTCCGCGCGCTGGCCCAGGGGCTCTGCGCTCATGTGCGAGAGGCGCGCAAGCCGCTCATCGACGCCGAGGCCCTCGCCTCTCGACTGGAAGAAGGCAGCCTGTGACGACGGCCAAGGCGCTCCTAGGTCTCCTCACCAGCAAGGGCGTGCGACTCTGGGCCTCGGAGGGCCAGCTCCGCTTCAAGGCTCCGCCCGGCGCGCTCCAGGCCGAGGACAAGGAGGCGATGCGAGCCCACAAGGCCGAGCTGCTCTCGCTCCTCTCCGGGCGCACGGCGATCGGGGTCTCCAGCGTGCAGCGCCGGTTGTGGTTCCTCTCCCGGCTCGCGTCCGGGGAGTGCGCCTATCTGGTCGCCCAGGCATACGAACTCCGCGGCCCCCTGCGTCCGGAGCTCCTGGAGCGCGCCCAGCAGCGCATCGTCGCTCGGCACGAGGCGCTCCGCGCCACCTTCGTCGAGCTCGAAGGGCACCTGGTGCAGTTCATCGAAGACCACCACACGTTGCCCTTGCAGCGCCTGCGCTTCCCGGAGCCGCCCACGCAGGAGCAGGTGCAAGAGGCTCTGCGCGACGTCTTGGCGCGCCCCTTCGACCTCGGGCGCGAGCCGCCCGTGCGGAGTTGCCTGCTCACGCTCGGCCCCGACCATCACGTATTTGCGCTCGGCTTTCACCACCTCGTGGTGGATGGATGGTCGCTCGGCCTGTTCAACGAGGAGCTCTCGGCGCTTCATGGCGAGGAGCTCTCCGGAGAGCCCGCAGCGCTCCCCGAGCTTCGCCTGGGGTATGCGGATTTCGTGGAGTGGGAGCGCCAGGTCTACCTCGCGTCCCGGAGCCTCCCCTACTGGCGCGCGCGGCTCGAGCGCTTGCCTTCGCTGGAGCTGCCCTGCGACTTTCCACGCCCTGCGTTCACCCGCTACGAGGGGCGGCAGCATCGCTTCCTCCTCCCGCCGGAGGTGGACGCGGCGCTCGCGCGTGTCGCCTCGGAGGAGGGCGCGACCCCCTTCGCCGCGCTGCTCGCCGTCTTCGCCGTCGCCCTGCAGCGCATGAGCCGTCAGAGAGACCTCGTGGTGGGCACCCCGCACGCCAACCGCGGGGATCACGGCTTCGAGCCCCTCATCGGCTGCATGGTGAACACGCTCGTCCTGCGCATCGAGATCCCGCGCGGGATCAACTTCCGTGAGCTCGTGCGGCGTGTCCACCGCGCCGGTCTGGAGGCTGCCGAGCACCAGGACGTGGCCTTCGAAGAGCTCGTGCAGCTCTCCGGGCAGACACGAGATCCCTCGCGCAGTCCGCTCTTCCAGGTCTTCTTCGGCCTGCAGAACGTGTCTCGTGCCCCGCGGCTCGCGGGGCTCTCGGCGGAAGAGCTCCCCTTCGATCCGAAGCTCTGCCAGTTCGACCTGGAATTCCACCTGACACCGAGCCCGGGGGGCACCCGGGGCGTGTTGCTCTCGAGCGCGTCGCTTTTCTCCGACGAATTCACCCCGCATTTCGCCGAGTCCTTCACGACGCTGGCCACGCGCCTCGGCGTAGCGCCGGACGCGCCCGTGGACGCGGCCTGCCTGCTCGGCGAGGCGCGCGCGCGTGAGGTGCTCCTCGATTGGAATCGGACGGAGCACCCCTATCCTCGCGCGTGCTGCTTGCACGCCTGGGTGCGCGAGCGGCTCGAACAGACGCCCGAGGAGCCTGCCGTCACGTGCGCGGGGCGCACGCTCTCGGGCGCCGAGGTCCTCTCACGCGCGCACGGGATCGCGCACGCCCTCGCCGCGCGCGGGATCGGCACGGGCCATTTCGTCGCGGTGCTCGGTCAGCGCTCGCCGGAGCTTTTATGCGCGGTCCTCGGCGTGCTTGCTTCGGGAGCCGCATACCTGCCACTGGATCCGGAGATGCCCGCGGAGCGGCTGAGCTTCATGCTGGCCGATAGCCAGGCCCGCCTGGTCCTGTCCGAGGATCCGACGCCCAGCGCCGTGCCGGAGGATGTGCCCGTGCTTTTGCTGCGGGATCTCGAGCCCTTGCGCGCCGACGCGCCGCCGCCGGTAGCCGTCACCTCCGAGGATCCCGCCTATCTGCTCTATACGTCGGGGTCCACCGGTCGGCCGAAGGGCGTCGTGGTGCGCCACCGCAACGTGGTGAGCTGCTTGTGGGCGTTTGCGCGTGCTCCGGGGCTCGGCGCGGGGGACGTGTTCCTCGCGGTGACGACCTGGTCCTTCGACATCTCCGTGCTGGAGCTCTTCCTGCCGCTCGTGACGGGCGCCCGCCTGGTGCTGGCCGAGACGGAGGACGTGCGAGACGGCAAGCGCCTCGCGCGCCTGCTCGAAGCACACAGCGTCACGGCCATGCAAGGCACACCGGCCACCTGGTCGCTCCTCATGGGCTCGGGATGGAAGGGCGACAAACGGCTCAAGGCGCTCTGCGGCGGCGAGCACCCTTCACGCGAGGTCGTGGACTTCCTGGCCACGCATTGCGCCGAGCTCTGGAACCTCTACGGCCCCACGGAGACCACCATCTGGTCGCTGCGCGAGCGCCTTTCGCCGGGCGCTCCGATCCTCGCGGGTCGCCCCCTGGAGAACACGCAGATCTACGTGCTGGACGAGGCGGGGCTGCCCGTGGGGCCCGGCGTGCCTGGCGAGCTGTACATCGGCGGCGAGGGTGTCGCGGCGGGATACTGGAACCGGCCGGAGCTCACGGCCGAGCGTTTCGTGCAAATCAATCCGGGCGGCGTATTGCCCGCGCCGGTGCGCTGTTATCGCACGGGGGACCTCGTCCGCCAGCGCGGCGACGGGCGTGTGGAGTTCCTCGGGCGATTGGATGAACAGGTGAAGATCCGCGGCTACCGCATCGAGACCGGAGAGATCGAGCACGTGCTGAACCAGCACCCGGGGGTGAGAGAAGCGGCGGTGGTCGCTCGCCCGGGGCCCGATGGCTCCCTGGAGCTCATCGCCTGCGTCTGCCCCGAGGCCGAGGAGGCGCTCGTCGCGCAGGAGCTGCGCGACTGGCTCACGGGCCGATTGCCGACGTACATGGTGCCGGCGCATTTCGCCGTGCTGGAGGAGCTGCCGCGTACGCCCAATGGCAAGGTCCACCGCAAGGCGCTGCCGCCCGCCTCGTTCTCGCGGCGCGCCGCCGAGGTGGTCCACGAGCCTCCCGTGGGGCCCATGGAGGAGGCCGTCGCGGCGCTTTATGCCGAGCTCTTGCCGGGCCGGCGGCCCGGTCGGAACGATGATTTCTTCGCGCTGGGCGGGCACTCCCTGATGGCGGCGCGCCTGCTGCACGCCGCGTCCGAGCGGCTGGGCGTATCCGTGTCCATGAACGAGCTGTTCTTGCACCCCACCGTGCGCGGCCTCTCGCTCGTGTTCAAGCGCGCGCGGCTCCAGGCGGCGGTGAGGCGTGGGGACATGGAGGCGCTGGAGGCCGCGGTGGCGGAGCTCAGCGAGGACGAGGCCCAATCCATGCTCTCGGAGCTGATTCCAACGTAGGAGATAGGACCATGACCCAGCTTTCGCAAACCAAGCAAGAGCTTCTGCGCGCTCTCATTCAGAATCGGGAGGCCTCCCTCCAGGACGTGCCCTCCAACCTCGTGCAATTCAAGAAAGGGCAGCCCGGCGCGCCGGCGTTTTTTTTCTTCCCGGCCACGGACGGCGGCATTTCTTACTTCCGCTACATGGCGCCTCACCTGCCCGAGCGCATGGCCTTTTATGGTTGCCAGGCGCCTGGCTTCGACGAGGAGCGCGAGCCGCTGCGCACCGTGGAGGAGGTGGTCGAGTACACGCTGCGCCACATCCGCGCGGTGCAGCCGCACGGGCCCTATTACATCGGCGGGTTCTGCATGGGGGGCCTGCCCTCCTATGAGCTCGCGTGCCGGCTGCAGGAGGAGGGCGAGGAGGTCGCCATGCTCCTCCAGGTCATGCCGGTGTTCCTGCGCCCGTGGGCGTGCCTGCCGGGGACCGACGCGCTGCAGCTCCGTGCCATCGAGGATCATCACTTCATCTTCGAGCGCCTGATCGGCATTCAGGTGCCCCTGCCGATGGAGCGGATCCGCGCGTTGCCCGAAAGCGAGCGTTATGACTTCGTCACTGGGCTCGTGAAGGAAGCGGGTTACCTCAAAGGCCCGGCCGAAGAGCACCTCTTCCGACATCGAATGAAGATGTACGAGGCGGGGCTCTCCGCCATGCTGGGTTATCAGCCGAAGCGCCGGCTTCGCGGGCACGTGGAGGTGCTGGTGGTAGGCCGGCAGTCGCATGGCGAGCTGGAGCTCGACATGAACACCTCGTACACGGTCCACCTGCGCAGCTTACCGCCGGAGCAGATCCACTATCACCCCCTGAGCGCAGATTGCGCGTCCCTCTTCAGTGGCGAGGACCCGGACTGCAGCCTCATCTCCCGGCGCATGGCGGAGATGCTCGGATAAGCCGGCGCCTTTGCCTCGACCACGTGCTCGCCGGGATCCACGGGGACCGGCGTCCTCCTGCCTCTTCGGCGCGGGCGGTGTCGCCTGTGCGGCGTGCGAGGACTGCGGCGTCCCCAAACGTGACGAAGGCGCTCGTCGTGCGGTTGGTGCGCTCGTAGCAGTCGGCGATGTTCAGCGGCATACGGTGGGGGCCAACAGGGCAACGGCTGGGCTCGTCCGTGATTTTGGTTGGCGTCTCGGAGCGCGGAGCAGCTTCCCGCCCCACTTCCCATGTGGAACCACGCCGATTCATGGTAGGGAATTCGCTCGTCCAGGGAGCGATCCGTCATGACCTCACGCCCGCCGCAGAACCTCGACCGCGGCAACCAAGCCGATTACCTGCTCGGCACGCACGAGGGATGGGGCGCCTTCGGCGTCGTGCGTTGGCACGCGATCGAGGAGATCTCCCAGCCTTTCCGCTACGAGATCGTCCTCATGCGCCCGGCCAAGAGCGGCCCCGTCGATCTCGACGCGCTCTTCGACACGGGCGCGACCTTCCGGATCCGCACCCTCGGGCGATGGCGATACGTGCACGGAATTCTCGCGGAAGTCGAGGAGATCGATCGCACGTCGGAGGTGATCCTTTACCGGGTCCTTCTGGTACCGCACCTGTTCCGGGCGCGCTTCCGGCGACGCTGTCGCAACTTCGTCGAATGGACGCTCAAGGATATCGTTCATGCGATCCTCGAGAACCGATCCCCCGCGCATCCACGCGGGCACAAGGGACTCGCGCCGCAAAGCGCCAAGGCGGAGCCCCCGTCCGTCGATCCGGACTTCCGCTCGTTCCGTGAACCTCGCGCGCTTTACCGCTGGGCCGTCACGGACGAAGGACGCCTCACGGACCGTGCCACGAGCTCGTATGTCGTGCAGTACAACGAGAGTGACCATGATTTCCTCTCGCGACTCCTCGAACGCGAGGGGCTGAGTTACTACTTCGAGCACACCGACTCCGACCTCGTCCTGGTCGTCACGGACGCCCCCGGACAGGCGCCGCTTTTCGAGGAAGCCCGACGCTTCGAGCTCTGCGGCGCGAGCCGGGGTGGTCAGGCCGCGGGGCAGGAAGTGGTCCGGGTTTGCCGTGACACGCGCCGGATGCGGTCGCGCGCCGTGGTCATGCGCGATTACGACTGGAATCGTAGCACGCAGCTCTTCGAGGCGAGCGCCGAGCTTCGCGGAGGCGATCCGGACGCCGAGGGCCACTACGAGTTCCCCGCCAACGACGAGCAACACGGTGAGGCACCGGCGAAGTTCCCGGCGAAGCTTCGGATGGAGCGGTTCGTCGTGGAGAAGGCGTTACGGGAAGGCGTGAGCACCGTCCGCGCGCTCGAACCGGGGCGCCAGTTCAAGCTGCACGATCGTGATGGGCTGCGTGAGGACGTGGATCTGCTCGTGGTACGTGTGGAGACGTTTGCTACGGAGCTCACGCCGCAGGGGACGGTGCTCGACGACGAGCCCTTCGGGTTCGCGGGCGCGACGGGAACGCTCGAGGCCGGATACGAAAACCGCTTTCAGGCGCTTCCGTCAGCCATTCCGTTCCGCCCGGCGCAACGTGCTCCGCGGCCACGCATTCATGGCATTCAGACCGCGCTCGTGACGGCCGAGGAGTTCTCGAAGGCGGATCGCCCCGAGATCAACGCCAATGCGCAGGGCTGCGTCCGGGTGCGTTTCCCCTGGGATCAGAGGCCGGACGACGATCGAACGGCATCCTCCTGCTGGATCCGGGTCTCGCAGAACTGGGCAGGGCCGGGCTTCGGGGCGCTGTATACGCCGCGCGTGGGGCACGAGGTGCTCGTCGCATATCTGCAAGGTGATCCGGAGCGTCCTGTGATCGTGGGCCGCGTCTACAATGAGCCGAACCGACCGCCCTACGATCCGTCGCAGTATCCCACGCGAAGCACGATCCGCAGCCGCACCGCCGTGCCTGAGGGGGACGGCTACAACGAGATCCGGTTCGAGGACGCGGCGACGCTGGAGGAGATCTTCCTGCACGCGCAGCGTGACTTCAATGAGGTGGTCCGCGCCTCCCATTCCACGAGCGTGGGAGGCGACCAGTCCAACTCGGTGACGGGAAACCGGACGCACTCGGTGAAGGGAACGGAGGAGGTCACGGTCCAGGGGGATCGGACGACGCATTTCGCGTCGAACGAGGCGCACACGGTGGACGTGCAGCGGCTCACGACGATCGGGGCGGATGATACGCATGTCATCTTCGGGAACCGTTCGGCGAAGGTGCATGCCGACGACTCGCTGACCATCTCGGGCAAGCGGGGGGTCTTCATCGGAGCCAACGAGGAGTCCCAGGCCAACGGGCATTTCGCCTGGAAGGCGATGAACACGTACTTCAACCTGACCAACGATTTTCAGACCAACAGCACCACGGCGGGGTTCTTTCAGAAGGATTGCTTCACGGTCAACGTCTCGGGCTGCACGCTGACGATGAAGCCCGGTGAGATTTTGCTCGAGGTCGGAGGGGCGTTCATCCTCATGAAAGCCGGGAAGATTCTGATCGACAACGGCGCTGGGGCCTGGTTCCAACTTGGCGGCGGGCTGGTCAACATCGCCGGAGGCACCGTCATGTTGAATTCAGACGGTATCACCCAGATCGTGGCGGGGGACGACATGACCCTCATGGGAGCAAACATCAACGCCAAGGGCGGAAAGATCAAGCTGAACGAGTGAGCGCCAGGCGGAGGCTTTCGTGTTCGTCCGGAACAAGACGCAGTTTTCACCCGTGCTTTCGCGGGGTAGCCTGAGCGACGAGGTCGACGTCGGCGCGATCGTGGTCGAGCTGCGTCTTCGGGTGGTCGGCGAGCGGCTCGAGCCCATGCTGGGGTCCGTCGAGCGGGTGGCCACGGATCCGCCGGATACCACCAAGATTCCTATGTGGCGTGGCACATCGGTCACGGCTGCCGGCGAGGTCTTCGGCCCATCACGCCCACCGTTCCTCCGCCCTGTCACGCTGAGCGTAGGTCGTGAAATCCGGCGGATCGTCGCGTTTGGCAATCGGCGCTGGGAGCAGAGCGTTCTCGGCGATCTCACCGCAACCGACCCGGCCCCGTTCGACTCGCTCCCCCTCTCGTTCGAGCGCGCCTTCGGGGGGTCGTTCGTTCTTCCTCCCGGCCTCCTCCCGGGCACCGACCTCCCGCATCCCGGGGGGAAGGTGCAGTATTATCTCAATGAACGTGGTATCGGCTTCTATGCCGACGAAGCTGCGGCGATCGGGGGCCTCCTGCCAAACTTCGAACTCGCCGACCAGCTCGTCACTCGCTGGGGCGACCGGCCCGTGCCGGGCTGCTTCGTCCCCTGCCCGGAGCTCGTGGGGCTTCGGCTCCGTCATGTCCACGTCGACCTGCCACTTGCGAATCCCGTGGATGCTACAAAGTCCGCTTTCCAGGCACGGTTCGCGAGTCGGGCCTTCTTCATGGTCCAGCACCATGCCCCTGGTTATCTCGTCTTCGATGCCCTTCCCCCTGGCACAGCCATCCACCTCCAGGGCCTTGGGACGGACGCGATCCGATTCGAGGTTCCCGCGTGCCCTGCACGCGTCACGCTGCGCCGCGGCCAGAGTCGAACCGAGGTGTCCGCGCGCGTCCGCAGTGTCCACGTCGATGCCGCAAGGCAGTTCATCTCCTGCGTCTACGGATACGAGTTTCGCTACAACGAGAGCACCGCTCCCTCCTGGATCACCATCGAGTCCTGAGCACGGGGAAACGACGATGTCGGTCAATTTCTACAACAACTCGGCGATCATGGTGGGGATCGATGTGCACGATTTCTACCCCTTCCCCGGCGTGGTCGAGGACCAGAAGGTCCCCTGGCCTTACGCGGTAGGCGCGCCCTTCTTCTGGCCGGCGGCGAACTTCTGGCACCGCACCGGCACAATAACGGCGGACGGGTGGCAGATGATCCACGACGAATTTTCGCTCTTCCTCGTGCCGCACGTGCACTTGTTTGCCGAGATGGGCCTGCTCCAGGTTCCTCAATACGCCAAGATCCTGGGTCCCTCCGGCAGTGAGCCCATGCTCGCGATCGGAAGCGTCACCGGCCAGGGCAACCCACTGGCGGCATGCATGTTCGGTGCGCTCGGGCTGAATTTCAATTGCTGGGAGAAAGGTGATCAACCCACAGGATACGTCCTCTCTGTCACCTCCGTGAAGACGTCTCCCACACTCGCCGATCTGGCGTCGGGCGCGGTGAAGTGGGTTTCGCTTGGGTTTCTCGCTCCCCGGCTTGGCGAAATCGTTGGCGCACGGCTTGGAGGCATCGGAGGGCCGCTCGAATCCATTCCGATTTCGATCATCGAGTTCATCACGGAGCAAATCGTGAAAAAGCTCATGGAGCCCGTGGCCAAGGAAGTTCATGACTGGGTCGAGGCCCAGCAAAAGGGCTGAGCCCATGTCGACCGTCAGCACGTTCCGCGCGTACGATGGCAAGAGCTACCTTTGCATCACGGCCAAGCGGAGCTACGCGATTCGCAATGGCAAGTGTGCCGAGCCAGTTCCGCAGACTGCAACGCTGGTCGAGGCGCCGCGGTACATTCGCTCCTCGGTGACGAACGCCCATCGCCTCGTCGAGGACGTCGATTTCTTCGCGGGCATCAAGCCTGCCACGGACGTCCTCCTTCGAGGGACCGCGTACTCCCACCAGGGTCGTGTCCCGAGCTTCCAGGTGGCACTTCGCGTCGGCCCCATTGCGAGGACGCTCCGCGTCTGGGGCGATCGAACCATTCAACTCGGCAGGGGAGGCGCTCTCCTTGCGTCAGCGCCGGTGCCGCGCGACGCGCTCCCGCTCATCTGGGATCATGCATACGGCGGTAGGGACGAACACGCAGAGGCGCTCGCCAAGAACAGCCCGGGCGCGTCGACCGTGGGAATGCTCGCGTACCCGCGCAACCCCGCGGGGCGAGGGTTCTTCATCGACGTCGATCGGGAACGAATGGAAGGCAGCGCCATGCCCAGCATCGAGGATCCCCTCGATCCGATTGTCCCCGATCGGCTGTGCGCCCCCACGATGCGGGCATGGATGGACTGCCCAGCCGCCGCCTGCTTCGAGCCCATTGATCAGTTCACGTTCCCGCGCGCCGTGTTCTTCATCCCGGCGACATTCGATCGCCCGAAGCGAGAGCTTCATGAAGCAAGGCTCGGGGTTCTGGGGCTCGATGAAATTCTTCAGCGCATGGTGACGTGGGACGGCACGGTCGACCCTCGTGCCTTCAACTGTGCGCCGGCGGGACTCGCCACGGTTCGCTTGAGAGGTAACGAACGCGTGGAGCTCCATCGGCTGCATCCAAGGCATGAGGCGCTCTCGTTCGAGCTCCCGGCAGACCGACCGCAGATGGTGCTCGAACCGCCTGGCGTGAACCCCCGCGAGCTCGAGCCTAGCCTGCAAACCGTGCTCATCGAGCCCGAAATGGATCTCGTCACGCTCACCTGGGCAGGGACACTGGAGGTCGCGATGCCTTATCCACGAGAGATGGTCGAGACGATGCGACACGCCACGCTCTGGACACGCTGAGCAGGGACCCGTATGCACCGGATCATCGACAAGATCGAAACTGCGCTCCTCGTCACTGCTGTCATGCTGTTGGTGGCTTTCGCGATCGGCCGCGCCCACGCGAAGCGTGACAGGATGTTATCCAAACTGGGAGAGTCCTATGGATTTCGGGTTGCCTGGCGTAGCGCCTTCGCCCGGATCTACTGCCTCGAGTTCGACAAGCCCGGCTGGGGGGGAATGCTTCGTCTGACCATGGGGCCGCTCGGGGACATCAGGGACATTCATTTCGTGGGCCTCACGATGCGCCCCATCCCGGGCGTATGCGTCGAGGCGCGACGGATGCACGATCTCGTGCATCGAGCAGCCGGGAGTCAGGGCGTCGACGCTTTGGTCACGGAAGGATCCCCTGACGTCGTGGCGCTGCTGAGCGAGGAGATCCTGGCCCTGATGAAGCAGTTCGAGGCCCAGATTGCCGAAGCGTCGTTCAGGATGGGCAATCCGCTCAGGTTGTGGGCCGGTGGGTACATGGTCCGATTCGAAGTGTCGAGGTGTCGCGAGACCGACGAGGAGCACCTCGTGCGGGCGTTGCTCCTCATCGACAGTTTCATGCATTGGATCGACCAGCTCCCCATCGCCGCCGTCGCTGGTGCATGTCGGGCATGTGGCGAGTCGGATGCAGGTAGCCAGTGCGGCCGCTGTGGCTCGCCCTATCACGACGAATGCTGGCGGGAGGCCGGAGGGTGTCGGGGCTGGGGCTGCGGCGATCAGCGCACCAAGCTGAGGATCATCCGTAAAAGCATGCTATCGCCGATATACCTGACGAGGTGAGCGAGCTTCTCAAGTTTTCTGCAGGAGCAACCACTCCCTGAACCGGTCGTACTTTCCCTGCCACTCCCGCTGAATCTCCGGGCGCTCGGTGAGACGCACACGCCACTCCTGGTCCACGGCTCGCCACGCGGCATCGCCACGGATGCTGTAACGGCGAAATATCTCCGCTCGATTCTCCGGAGCCACCGCAAGCTCCGCACAAAGCGAGGCGTAGGCATCCAGGGTGAGCCGGGGACCATCGACCATCGAGGAAGGCTCGAGGAACGGCATGGCGGCCCTCGCCTGTGCCATGAGGTCCATCTGCAATGGCAGTGTGGCGTCTGTGATGCCAGTCCTCGGCGCAGGGGCACGCGGCGCTTGCAAGGCCTCGACGAACCCCGGCGCGGGTCGATCGCTAAAAGGAAGTGGAAGATCGTGTGTCGCTGGCAGCTTGATCGGTCCTGTTGTCCCCAGATCCACCGGCGCGTCCTGCACGGCATCCTCGACAATGGGCAAGGGTTGCGTGTCGCCGATCGGCTCTGCTGCGGGGGTCGATTGCGGCGCCTGCAAAGCGTCCAGAAACTCGCTGGAGGACTGCTTACCGAACGGGAGCGGCTTTCCCGGAAGGGACATCACGGCGGGCATCGTGGTGCCCAGCGCTGAAGCGGGCTTCGGCAACACGAGGACGGGCGCCTCCGGGGGCGACTCGGGAGCCGGAGGTGGCTGCACGGATGCCACGGGAGGCACCGCAATGGGCTCCCGGGATGGCACAGTGGACTCGATCTGCGGGCTTGGCGCTACAGAGCCATCGGCGACATCCTGCGCCTTCTGCTCGCGCCGCCGATTCATTTCGGCCAGGCACTTCGCAGCGTAGAGCTCCATCCGGTCTTGCCGGTCCACGTCCGCGTCGCGGGAGAGCGCCATCGCCCAGTGCAGTTCGTTCTTGCTCCAATCGGCCGGATCGATCTCGAGCTCTTCCAGGATATCGAGTCGCTCCTCGGGACTGCGGCGAAGCAGCCTCGCCGAAATATCCGCCCAGCGCTCGAACGGGAGGATCGCCTCTTCCGCGCTCACGTCTCACCCTCCTCGCCAGGCCCACCGGCGATCTGCGACCAACCGAACGGTTGCGGAAGTGGATCGTCATTCAATCCGATATGCTCCCCATCGAGCTTGATCGCGCGCATGGCCCGTACACCCACGCGGTCGCGATTTGCCTGCAATTCGACGCTCGCACCCTCCACGCGAGCATCACCACCTGCTCGGACGTGATGGTGCCCGGCGGCGCTTTCGCGCAGCGACCCGCCTGCAACGAGCTCGACGTCGCGCTCGGCCGCGATCGATACGTCCCGGGCCGCGAGGCGAAGGGAACGCGCGGCGGACAGCTCGACCTCGGCCCCGGAGAACGACAGGACGGGACCGCGGTCCGTGACCTCGACGCGAAGCACGACCTCGCCGCCGCTGCTGCGGATGGTGAGCTGGTCGCGCTCGGCGCCGGCCTCGAGCTCGTAGCGGCGGCCGGAGAGGAGCGTCACGGCGGCGGAAGCGACCGGAGCCTCGATGTCGTCGAGGGCGACGTCGGGGCGTGATTCCAGAGAGCCGTCCCCTGTCCGCATGGCTTCCGGGCCGGCGGCATCGAAGTCTCGTTTCACCATGGCGGTGGCCGAGGATAACCCATCCGTACCGCTGGGAAAAGCGCGCGGTGATGCCCTGCGCGTGCCGCGAACCGGGCGCGTTTCATGAACGTCGCCAATCGAGGCGCGAATCCGAACACGCGCAGGGGGACGCGCAGCCAATGCCCCGACGGTTCCGGGTCGATCTACGCGACGATGAGCCGTCCTGCGCGCGACAGCCGGAGCACCCCGGCGCGGGCCGCGGACCATTGCCGCGTCAGCGCCTCGGACGGCTCGCCGATGATGCTGACCGCCTCGAGCAGCGGGAACGTGGACGCCGGCGCGCGCGGGCTGGGCGAACGATCGACGGTCGGGAGGATCGTCGAGCGCCCGGCATGGGCCTTCCGTTCGACGCGCACGACGCCATCGGGCCAGCGCTCGACGAGGGCCTCGACGACGGTCGCAATCGCGGCGTGCGGGAGCGACTGCTCGGTCGTCTCGGCCCAGCGCACGAGCGCCGCGAGACCACGCAGCACGTCGTAGAAGTAAAAGCGCGGGAACGCGAGCGCGCGCCAGCCGGCCTCGGCGCTGCGCTCCTCGGCGTTGTGCACGGTTTGCGAGCCGCGAACGAGCGCGCGATCGATCAGGAAGCGCGCGGCACGATCGACGAACGCGCGCTGCTCGTTCGACCACGCCTCGCCGAGCAACATCGCTTCGAGCGGCGCGACGGTGGCGACCATCGAGCTCGGGCATTCGGCGGTCTGGCGGTAGGCGGCATCATCGCAGTTGAGGCCGCCGTCGGCTATCTGGTAGCGCACGAACCACGGCTTGATCCAGGGCAGCGCGCGATCGACGTCGATGCCAGTGGCCGCGAGCACGGAGGACATCGTGCCGAGCGCGCAGTGGCACGCGATGTCGCGGTGCACATCGGCGCCCGGAGCGTCGTCGGGGTGGATCGGGAAGATGTGGAGCAGGCGGTCGAGGCCTGCGACCATCGAGGCCGCTGCGCTTTCGGGGATCTGGCGCGCCTCGCCAAGCTCGTGGAGCAGCAGCATGTGCCACCAAGGCGAGTGCCACTTGGGCCAGTACGGATCGAGCTCGAGGCTCTGCTGCGCGGCATCGGAGCCGAGGTACGCGACAGAATCGGCAATCGCGCGCTCGACGGCGGCGGTCCGGATGGAAGGAGGATCGGGGATGGCGGCGAGCTTCGCGAGGTCGATCATGTCGCTCGTATAACCCGGGCGAACCGTCAGGTGATCAACGAACGCGAGCAGCCATGCATCGACGTCCCGCGGCGAAGGCCGCGGCCCTCGGCCCGGCCGAGAGAATCAACGCACTCCGCTTGCGCTCACGGCGGCCTCTGTGCTCGGATCCGATCGTGAGCACCAGGATGACCTTCGTTCGTTCTTCGTTTCCTCGTATTTTCTTCACGACGTTTTTCGCCCTCTCCGCGGCAGCATGCGGTTCGGACGAGGGATCCGGCTCGGGATCGGGCGGGGGATCGGGTGGCGCGGACCCCGGTGGCGCAGGCGGGACGGGGAGCAGCGTGAGCAGCAGCGGCCCGGGGATGGGCGGCGGCGGTCCAGGGACCGGCGGCAGCGGTGGCCAAGGGGCCAGCGGTGTCGGGGGTAATGGTGGTATCGGCGGTGATGGTGGTATCGGCGGCGGTGGTGGTGTCGGCGGCGGTGGTGGTGTCGGCGGCGGTGGTGGCTCGGGCGGCTGCGAGGATCAGGTCGCAGCCTGCAAATACAAGACGGATACCGAGATCGACAAGCAGTCGTTCCGCCAGATTGCAGGCTACAACTGCTTCAACCCGGGTACCGGGTGGGACTTCGTCGCGACCAAGACGTGCGATTACGCTGAGGTGTGCGAGGCGGATATGGGGACCGAGGCCGTGTGTGTCCCGTGCGGCCCGATGGGTCAGCGGTTCGCTCATCGCGTGGTCGACGGCCAGGTCGTCGAAGATTGCAAGGGCTGCAAATGCAGCGGCGGCTGGACGGTGTACGGCTGTTACGCCGAGACCGCGACGTTCGGCGCCCCCTGGGCCGACGTCGTGTGGCAGCAGGGGTTCGAGGTGATCCGGTTCGCGTTGCTGGGGAGCGGTGAGGTGAAGTCTCTCGCAGGGCCGAACAAGGTTATCACGATCCAGAACCTCCAGGTGAATACCTTCGAAATTCAGCCGAACGGAGTGGTTGATTTCGGGATCGAGGCCCAGGTGATCCACACCGATAACTTCCAGCAGCAGCATACCTGGGATATGCAGGCGCGGGTCGTGCGGGTTTGTCAGTAATGGCGGAGCTGCAGTTCACCCGCCGAACACGTCGGCCACGATGACCTCCTGCGGATTCTCGGGATGCACGAGGACCGTCACCGGGCGCCCCTTCTGCGGCTGCCCGACGTACCACGGCAACATGATCCACGCGACGTGCTCGCTCCCGTTCAGCACGAACGAGACGTTCACGGAATAGCGACTCGTCAGACGGCGTCCGCTGCGGTAGGTCGAGTCCACGACGCGCCCCTCCACGGCGAGGCCCTGTTCGAACAGTCGAGAAATCCGCCGGCATCGACGGTGAAGCATCCGCGCCACGATGGCCGTCACGAAAACGGCTGCGGCCAGTAGATCCCAGGGGAACTGGACATCACGGCCAGTCACCACCCCATACACCAATCCGATGATGAGCAAACCCCAGGGAACACCCGCAATGTACAGAAGAAGGAACGACAGGTAATCCCGTGTGACGATGCGGCCAATGGAGGGACGGGGCACGACGTCTCAATCGTCCTTCATGCGTGACCGAAATGCAAGCAAAACGAAGCGCTTCCGTGCTCCTGCCACCCGCACCGCGGCCCCACTCTTCCGCAACCTGCGTATTCCGGACCCACGTGGCCACCGATTCCGGCAGCACGTAGCCACCCGTTCCGGCAGCACGTAGCCACCGATTCCGGCAGCACGTAGCCACCTGTTCCGACGACGTGGCCACCCGTTCCGACGACGTGGCCACGTCGTCGGCATCGTGGTCTGAGCTACCAACGCCGCCGCGGCTGGCCGCCGGGCTCGATGGGACCGTACCTCCTGAATGGGTTTGTCGGAGCGTACGCTGGCAAACCTGGTGAAGCCCTCTGTGCCAACATCCGATGAGACAGCGCTCCTCCCGAAATTAGTGTAGAGAAGAGGGCGGAGACTGGACCTGACCCGCGTGCCCAAACCTTCCCATCTTCGATCCATCGATTCTACCTCCGCCC